>JBCNOW010000009.1:0-128186 GCA_039593635.1 Enterobacterales bacterium | reverse complement strand
TGTCGCTTACCGCGCGCGGATAAAACTGCCGTCTGGCTGGCGGGTAAACAGCACCTGTTGTCCGTTTCTGGTCTCAATCGTTAAGCCGGTCACCACGCCCTGCGCGTTCTGGCGAATCTTCACCATCTGGCCATTCTGCAGCGCGCTCAGCGGCTGCCCATCGCCTTCCACCCGCGCCATGGCAAACACATCATTGACCGGCAGATTGTTGTCACGGAACAGCTGCGCCAGCGTCTGGCCCGAGGCCACGGTATAGCTGTGCCATTCGCCCTGGGCATCACTCTTTGGCGTCGTATTCTGCGGCGGCTGCGCATTGTTATCGTAGATTTCCGCCTGCATCGGCACCTCTTTGCCGCTGCTCTCCGCCGGACGTTCCACCGGATACTGCGGTGTGCTGGCAGGCCAGAGAAACGCCAGCAGCATCACCAGCAGGGCAATAACGATACCGCGTCGGTGCAGCGGCGGCAGCGGATCCATCCAGCGTACGTTATCCAGCAGATGCCAGATGCGCTGCAGCACAGCGGGTATACGCGACGGGGTTTCAGAAGCCATTCTTTCCTCCTCCTCGCTGGCGGTCGTGACGCGCCTGTCAGGCAGCCAGCGTTGCAACCGGGAAAATAAGGTACGCGGTGCGCGCGTCCTGCGACGTCGTGGGGCGATTTGGCCCATGGATGCTCTCTTGTTCTATAGTATGGGCAAAGCGGGCGCGAAGTGCCTGCCAGCATTGAAAAATTTGACCTGCATATTGTTTCTCTTTCCCCGGGAAATGTCATCCGCGGCGCGCGAGATTTTACGCCAGCCGCCTGCGCTGTTATGCTGCCGGTTCTATTTTCTCCGGGATTAAGGAAACAAGATGACGACCCCTTCATTTGACAGCGTCGAATCACAAGCAAGTTACGGTATCGGTTTACAGGTTGGTCAGCAGCTGCAAGAGTCTGGACTGCAGGGTCTGCAGCCAGAAGCGCTGCTTGCGGGCCTGCGCGACGCGCTGGAAGGGAACTCACCGGCAGTTCCGGTTGACGTGGTACACCGTGCGCTGCGTGAAGTCCACGAGCGTGCCGAAGGCGTACGTCGTGAGCGCGTCGAAGCCATGGCGGCCGAAGGTCAGCAGTTCCTCGAGCAGAATGCACAGCGTGAAGGCGTGAGCAGCACCGAATCCGGCCTGCAGTTCAGCGTCATCACCCAGGGCGATGGTCCGATCCCATCACGTCAGGATCGCGTACGCGTGCACTACACCGGTAAGCTGATTGACGGCACCGTGTTTGATAGCTCCGTTGCCCGCGGCGAACCGGCTGAATTCCCGGTCAACGGCGTGATCGCTGGCTGGATTGAAGCGCTGACCCTGATGCCGGTAGGCTCGAAGTGGGAGCTGGCCATTCCGCACAATCTCGCTTACGGCGAGCGCGGCGCGGGTGCCTCCATCCCGCCATTCAGCACCCTGATTTTCGAAGTCGAGCTGCTGGAAATCCTGTAATAAACAGCGGGCGCCGTGTCTGGCGCCCCTGTCACTACTTCTTCTCTGCCTGCTTCTGTAGATCCACCTGCCAGATTGCAAAGCCCGTTTCATCACTGCCAACGGCTTTCATCGGATAATCAGCATACTTCTCAATAAACTGCGTGGCTTTTGCGCCCGGCGCGGTCTCAAAGCGAATATCCAGCGGCGTTGCGCTGGGGATCGGTGCCAGACGCCAGTTGTTATCGGCCGCCGGATGAACCGCGCCGTGGGTGCGGGTTTCGACTCTGCGCTGATCCAGGCGGCCAGCACCGAGCGGTTCTCATCCGGCGAGGCAAACGCGATATGGCTGTCGCCCGTACCGGCAAACTTACCGCCGTAGGCGCGGTAATTATTGGTCACCACCAGGAAGGTCGCATTCGGATCGATCGGCTTGCCGTTGAAGGTCAGGTTTTTAATGCGTTCCGCCTGCGGGTTAATGGCCTGGCACTCGCCGTCATATCGCGCCGGCTGGGTGACATCAATCTGATAATTCACGCCGTCGATCACGTCGAAGTTGTAGGTGCGGAAGCCGTCCCAGTTAATCAGCGACTGCGGCTTGCTGCTGTGCGCGGATCGATCTGGTTAAACTGCCCGGCGGAGCACTCCAGCCACTCTTTCACCTCCTTACCGGTGGCTTTAACCACCACCAGCGTGTTCGGGTAGAGATAGAGATCGGCGGCGTTACGGAAGGTCAGCTGGCCTTTTTCCACTTCAACATAGCTGGCCGGGTCATTCTTACGCCCGCCCACTTTGAACGGCGCGGCGGCAGACAGCACCGGCAGGCGGCCCAGATCCGGATCGCCCTGAACAAAGTGTTCGGCATAGGCTTTCTGCGCCATGTTGACCACCTGAACGGTTGGATCGTCCTGCACCAGCGCCAGGTAGCTGTACATGTTGTCGGCGGATTTGCCGATCGGCTTGCTGACGAATTCGCGCGTGGCGTCGTGATCGTGCTTCAGCACGTCGACCAGTTTTTTATCTTCCGCCGCCAGAGATTTTTTCGCCGCAGCGTCGTAAATGGGGCGCGCTTCGGCTTTGAGCCTGCGTCACCTTCCAGCTGCCGCCGTCGTTATTCAGCACCAGATCCACCACGCCAAGATGGTCGCCCCACATGCCCGGCATCACCGACGGCACGCCGTTGAGCGTGCCTTTCGCTGATATCCGCCCCTTTGATGGCGGCAAAATCTTTGCCCGGGAAGACGGCGTGGGCGTGGCCGAACAGGATCGCATCGACGCCCGGCACTTCACTCAGGTAATAAACGGAGTTTTCCGCCATGGCCTGGTACGGGTCGGCGCCGAGACCCGAGTGGGCGACAACGACCACCAGATCCGCGCCTTTTTCGCGCATTTCCGGCACGTATTTGCGCGCGGTTTCGGTGATGTCGTTAACGGTCACTTTACCGTCGAGATTGGCTTTATCCCAGGTCATGATCTGCGGCGGTACAAAGCCGATATAGCCGATTTTCAGCGTCTGCTTTTTACCGTCCTGATCGACAACCTCGGTCTCTTTAATCAGGTAAGGGGTAAAGAGCGGCTTTTGGGTCTTAACATCAATGATATTGGCGTTAACGTACGGGAATTTCGCGCCGGCCAGCGCATCGTGCAGGTATGTCAGGCCGTAGTTGAATTCATGGTTGCCGAGGTTACCGACGGCATAATCCAGGGTGTTCATCGCTTTATAAACCGGATGGATCTCGCCTTTCTTCAGCCCTTTCGCCGCCATGTAATCGCCCAGCGGGCTGCCCTGAATGAGATCGCCGTTATCCACCAGCACGCTATTTTTTACTTCGCCGCGCGCGGCGTTGATCAAACTGGCTGTGCGTACCAGTCCGAATTTTTCCGTAGGGGTATCTTTGTAGTAATCGAAGTCCATCATATTGCTGTGCAGATCGGTGGTTTCCAGAATACGCAAATCCACCGTCGCCGCCTGCACGCTGGCGTGCTGCAACCAGCGTCGCCAGGAGCGTTGCACTAAACTTAATCATCAGAGGAGTCCTTTTTTCGATCCAATGGAGCCACACAAAAGAATGTATACCATGACGCATTATCATTTCAGATTTGTGAATGGCTTACAGAAATTTGCCTCTTTCCTGCGTAAGCTGACGGAGTGCCTGCCCTTCAGCATTGCGCCATAGCCGCCACGACCGAACTATGATATTGATAATCAAAGCGAATACGCTTAGCTGCGGCTGTCACAGCGCAGCTGCTAAAATATCTGGAGACGGGCTGCCGGGGTTTCAGCGGCAGCATCAGCCGAAAGAGGTGGAGAATGTTAGATAAAATTTGTCAGCTCGCACGGGATGCGGGTGATGCCATTATGCAGGTGTATGATGGTGCACAACCGATGGAGGTGGTCAGCAAAGGCGGATGATTCTCCGGTCACGGCGGCGGATATTGCGGCGCATGAGGTGATCCTGAAGGGCTTACAGGCGCTAACGCCGGAGATCCCCGTGCTGTCTGAAGAAGCGCCGCAAAGCTGGGATGAGCGCCAGCACTGGCAGCGCTACTGGCTGGTCGATCCGCTGGACGGCACCAAAGAGTTCATCAAGCGCAACGGTGAGTTCACCGTCAATATCGCCCTGATTGAGAAGGGCAAAGCGGTGCTGGGCGTGGTCTACGCGCCGGTGATGAAGGTGATGTACTCTGCGCGCAGAAGGCAAAGCGTGGAAAGAAGAGGGCGGCGACACCGACGCAGATCCAGGTGCGCGATGCGCGTCCGCCGCTGGTGGTAATCAGCCGCTCGCACAGCGACAGCGAGCTGCAGGAGTACCTGCAGCAGCTGGGTGAACACCAGACTACCTCGATTGGCTCATCGCTGAAATTCTGCCTGGTGGCGGAGGGGCAGGCGCAGCTCTATCCGCGCTTTGGGCCAACGAACGTCTGGGATACCGCGGCAGGGCATGCGGTTGCCGCGGCCGCCGGGGCGCACGTTCATGACTGGCAGGGCAAGCCGCTGGACTACACCCCGCGCGAATCCTTCCTCAACCCCGGCTTCCGCGTCTCTCTGTTCTGATACGCTGTGCGCGCCACCCGCTGTGGCGCGATCACGCCTGCAGCAGCTGATGGATCAGGTCGACCACCTGCTGCACCTCTTCCTGGGTCAACGCCCCGTCTTTCACCCACTGCACGCGGCCGTTCTTTATCCAGCACGACAATCGCAGAACTCTCTTCCTCCAGTTGCCAGGCCTTGCGCGTTACGCCGTTGCTGTCGACAATAAACTGCGACCACGGATAGAGCTTTTTATTGCTCTCAAGGCTGCAGCGCACAAACATCCCGGAGCCCGGAATGGCATCATCGGTGTTCACGATCGTGGTGGTCTGATAGCGGTCGTGCGGGAATTTTGCGGCCTTGATCGCTTCCACCAGGGTGGCATTTTTCTCTTTTGCGGATGTACGACCGGCAATATGTTGTACAACTCTCACTTTGCCCGCGAGCTGCGCGCTATTCCAGGGTTTGTAGCTAAACTTATCATTGTCGAGAATCAATTCTCCCCGGTCAGCAATGCCGACTGGCGGTACGCGCTGGCCAACCTTAAATGTTGTGAGCTGAGGCAAGGCTGGGCAGCAGCAGCGCCAGGCTGCTGTCATGGAATGTGCCAAACGTAGGGTCATGGCGTTTCCTTATTGTTTGCAGGTGATCCGACCACTTGGTCATACGCTTTTAATCATAAGTGCGATGCGATGATGTGCCTGTCCCGCATGCAGGATGCCAGCTTTGCGAACCCATGCCACATATCCATGAAAAAACGACGGCTTATACTGCTTCTGTCACGCTTTGCAAAGATTATTCTGAATAATTGTAATCAAACGGTAAATAAACTTATGCACACTGGGTAACACCGTAGTTCTGGTCTATAGTCATTGGGCATCAAAATTTGCGCTCAGGACAGTCGGGCCGATTGTGGCACCGCAAGAGCGTATGATTCGCAGGAGATACAAGAATGAAAATTTTCCAACGCTACAACCCGCTTCAGGTGGCGAAGTACGTGAAGATCCTGTTCCGTGGACGGTTGTACATCAAGGATGTTGGCGCTTTTGAGTTTGATAAGGGCAAAATCCTTGTCCCGAAAGTGAAGGACAAACAGCACCTGTCTGTGATGTCCGAAGTCAACCGTCAGGTTATGCGTCTGCAAACTGAGATGGCTTAACCAACGTGCTATGCAGTAAGTAGTTAAAAAAACGGCTCCCGATGGGAGCCGTTGATGTTTGTGGGAGGCAGGAACGTTACGCCGACACTTCCTCTTCCGCGTCCGGGGCAGCTTCGGCACCAGCACGGTCGGCTTGTTGTCGATGCGCGTCACCAGCAGCTGGTCGATGCGGTAGTTATCAATATCCACCACCTCAAACTTGTAGCCGGAGAACTTCACCGAGTCGGTGCGTTTCGGGATTTTACGCAGCATAAACATCATAAAGCCGCCGATGGTCTCGTAGTTGCCGGACTGCGGGAACTCGTCGATATCCAGCACGCGCATCACGTCTTCAATCGGTGTGCCGCCATCAATCAGCCATGAATTATCGTCACGCGGGACAATCTGCTCTTCCAGCCCCTGGCCGACCAGGTCGCCCATCAGCGTGGTCATCACGTCGTTAAGGGTGATAATCCCCACCACCAGCGCGTATTCGTTCATGATCACCGCGAAGTCTTCCCCGGCGGTTTTGAAACTTTCCAGCGCTTCTGAGAGCGTCAGGGTGTCCGGCACAATCAGGGTATTGCGGATCTGCACGCCGCTGTTGAGCGCCAGGCTCTGGTTTGCCAGCACGCGGTTCAGCAGGTCTTTGGAGTCGACGTAACCGATGATGTGGTCGATATCTTCATTACAGACCAGGAACTTGGAGTGCGGATGCTGCGCCACTTTGTTCTTCAGGCTCTGCTCATCTTCATGTAAATCGAACCAGATAATGTTTTCACGGCCCGTCATGGAAGAGGGCACGGTACGGGATTCCAGTTCAAACACGTTCTCAATCAGCTCGTGTTCCTGCTTACGCAGCACCCCGGCCAGCGCGCCGGCTTCCACCACCGCATAAATATCGTCGGAGGTGATGTCGTCTTTACGCACCATCGGCAGCTTAAAGATGCGGAAGATCACGTTGGCCAGGCCGTTGAAGAACCACACCAGCGGGCGGAACACGAACAGGCAGAAGCGCATCGGGTTGATGATACGCAAAGCCACGGCTTCTGGCGCAATCATACCGATGCGTTTCGGGGTCAGGTCGGCGAACAGGATGAACAGGCCGGTCACCAGCGAGAAGGAGAGAATAAAGCTCAGCTGTTCGGCCAGTTCGCGGACATGTACTGCACATAAAGCGGTTGAACAGGCTGTTAAACGCCGGAGAAAACGCCGCATCGCCCACGATACCGCCGAGAATGGCGACGGCGTTCAGGCCAATCTGCACCACGGTAAAGAACGTGCCGGGGTTTTCCTGCATTTTCAGGATGCGGGTGCGCGTTGATGTTGCCTTCATCGGCAAGCAGCTTAAGTTTGATTTTACGGGACGCGGCCAGCGAGATCTCAGATATCGAGAAAAATGCACTGACTACGATCAGTAAAAGAATGACAAGCAGGCTATCAAGCATAAAAGATCCGTTGGGTTAATCACTTGTCATTTTTGGCCTGGGCAGCGCGAAGAGGCGTACATCCGGTACTTACCCGTCAAACAGGGCTATCCGTGCCAAAAATGTCTGCGCCAGTTCGACAAAGTCACGTTAACGTCGGGGCAGAAATGCGTGCAGGCGAGGCCTGCTGGTCGCTGATTATAGCAGCAGCGCTATTGCTGCCGCCAGCGGCGTGATTGGCCGGCTCGGATTAATCCGAGTGGCGGCTGGTGGTGCGCAGAAGCACGGCTTCGCTGTTGTATCGGTACGCACATTTACCGACAATAGCAGTCGATTTGGCTTAGCGGCCGTTTTTACGCAGCCGCTCGCAAAAAAGAGCGGCTATGCTGATGGGTATGCAAGGTGTGGTGATACCCTTTCCACCAGAGTTAACGCCCCTGCGGAATAGGGGCAGGCATTATTAACAGGAGTACGCGTGCCGCGATTTCATGCTTATTGCTTGGCCAGCCTGCTGCTTGCCGCACCTGCTGTTGAGGCAGCCAAAGTGCGACTGCAGCTGGAAGGCCTGACCGGGGAGTTACAGAAAAACGTCAGGGCGCGCTTGTCCACTATCGGCAGTGATGAGGTGTCGCACGACGGCCGTTTCCAGGCGCGCGTGGATGATGCGATCCGAGAAGGGTTGCGTGCGCTGGGCTATTACGAGCCGCAGATCGACTTTGAATCACGCCCGGCACCGCCGCAGGGTGGCCGTCCGGTGCTGATTGCCCGCGTCACCGCCGGTGAGCCGGTGAAGATTGGCGGCAGCACCATCGTGGTGGAAGGCGCCGCAAAAGACGATCCTGATTATCAGGCGTGGGTGAAGCAGGGCAGGCCGAAAGTCGGCACCGTGCTCAATCACGGCGACTACGACAACTTCAAAAAAGAGCTTCACCAGCGTGGCGCTGCGCAAGGGCTACTTCGACAGCCAGTTCAATAAAAGCCAGCTTGGCGTCGCGCTGGATCGACGCTAAGGCCTTCTGGGATATCGACTACGACAGCGGCCAGCGCTACCGCTTTGGCGATGTGACCTTTGAAGGTTCGCAAATTCGTGAAGAGTATCTGCAAAACCTCGTGCCGTTCAAAAAGGGCGATTACTACCAGTCGCGCGATCTGGCGGAGCTGAACCGTCGCCTGTCCGCCACCGGCTGGTTTAACTCTGTGGTTGTCGCACCGGAATTTGATAAAGCTCGCAAAACCAAAGTGTTGCCGCTCAGCAGGCGTGGTGTCGCCGCGCACGGAGAACACCATCGAAACCGGTGTTGGTTACTCGACGGACGTCGGGCCGCGGGTGAAAGCCACGTGGAAAAAGCCGTGGATGAACTCCTACGGCCACAGCCTGACCACCAGCGCCAATGAGCTCTCCGCGCCGGAACAGCAGCTTGATTTCAGCTACAAAATGCCGCTGCTGAAAAACCCGCTTGAGCAGTACTACCTGGTCCAGGGCGGCTTTAAACGTACCGATCTGAACGATACCGAATCGGACTCCACCACGCTTGCGGTGTCGCGCTACTGGGATCTCTCCAGCGGCTGGCAGCGCGCCATTAACCTGCGCTGGAGCCTCGACCACTTTACCCAGGCCAACGTCACCAACACCACCATGCTGCTCTATCCGGGCGTGATGATCAGCCGCACCCGCTCGCGCGGCGGCCTGATGCCGACCTGGGGCGATTCACAGCGCTACTCGATCGATTACTCCAACACCACCTGGGGCTCGGACGTCGACTTCTCTGATGGTGCAGGCGCAAAACGTCTGGATCCGCACGCTGTACGACAAACACCGCTTTGTGGCGCGCGGCAATCTCGGCTGGATTGAAACCGGCGACTTTGAACAAGTTCCGCCGGATCTGCGCTTCTTCGCCGGGGGCGACCGCAGCATTCGCGGGTACAAATACAAATCCATCTCGCCTAGAGATGACGAAAAAGGCAAGCTGACCGGGGCCTCAAAGCTGGCGACCGGCTCGCTGGAGTACCAGTACAACGTCAGCGGCAAATGGTGGGGCGCCATGTTCGTTGACGGCGGTGAAGCGGTGAACGATATCCGCCGCAGCGATTTCAAAACCGGCGCGGGCGTGGGCGTGCGCTGGCAATCACCCGTCGGGCCCATCAAGCTCGATTTCGCCGTGCCGGTCGGTGACAAAGATGAACACGGATTACAGTTTTACATCGGTCTGGGGCCTGAATTATGAGTTTATGGAAGAAAATAAGCCTCGGCGTACTGGTGATTTATCCTGCTGCTGCTGGGCAAGCGTGGCGTTTCTGGTGGGAACGACGACCGGGCTGCATCTGCTGTTTAACGCAGCGAACCGCTGGGTGCCGGGGCTGGAAATTGGCCAGGTGACGGGCGGCTGGCGCGATCTGACGCTGAACAGCGTGAACATACCAGCAGCCGGGCGTGGCGGTGAACGCCGGGGGAGTTCCATCTGGCGGTGAAGCTGGGCTGCCTGCGGGACAGCAAGCTGTGCGTGAACGATCTGTCGCTAAAAGATGTCAACGTGGCGATCGACAGCAAAAAAATGATGCCCGCCAGTCGCGCCGCCGCAGGAAGAGGAGAGCGGCCCGCTGAATCTCTCCACGCCGTACCCGATTGCCCTTAGCCGGGTGGCGCTGGATAACGTCAATATCAAAATCGACGACACCACCGTGTCGGTGATGGATTTCACCTCCGGCCTGCGCTGGCAGGAGAAAAACCTCACCCTGACGCCAACCTCACCCTGCAGGGCTTGCTGATCGCGCTGCCGAAAGTGGCGGACGTGGCGCAGGAAGAGGTGGTGGAGCCGAAGATCCAGAACCCGCAGCCGGAAGAGAAACCGCTGGGCGAAACGCTGAAAGCGATGTTTGCCGAAGCCGCTGCTGCCGGAAATGACCGATGTGCATCTGCCGCTGAACCTCAACATTGAGGAGTTCAAAGGCGAACAGTTGCGCCTGACCGGCGATACCGATCTCCTGGCGGCTATTACGCGTCTGCTGCTGAAGGTCAGCAGCATCGACGGGCAAGATGAAGCTCGATGCGCTGGATATCGACTCCCAGCAGGGGCAGGTCAACGCCAGCGGCAATGCCCTGCTGCGCGATAACTGGCCGGTGGATATCACCCTCAACAGCACGCTGAATATCGATCCGCTGAAAGGCGAGAAGGTGAAGCTGAAAGTCGGCGGGGCGATGCGTGAGAAGCTGGAGGTCGGCGTGAATCTCTCCGGCCCGGTGACATGGTCCTGCGTGCGCAAACCCAGCTGGCGGAAGCCGGGCTGCCGCTCAATCTTGAGGTGGTCAGCAAGCAGCTTTACTGGCCGTTTACCGGCGAAAAACAGTATCAGGCCGATGACCTGAAGCTGAAGCTGAGCGGCAAGATGACCGACTACACGCTCTCGTTCCGCACCGCGGTGAAGGGGCAAGGGGTGCCGCCCGCAACCATCACGCTGGATGCTAAAGGCAACGAACAGCAGGTCAGCCTCGATAAGCTGACCGTCGCGGCGCTGGAGGGCAAAACCGAGCTGACCGCGCTGCTCGACTGGCAGCAGGCGATCAGCTGGCGCGGCGAACTGAAGCTGACGGGGATCAACACCGCCAAAGAGGTGCCGGACTGGCCGTCGAAGCTCGATGGTCTGATCAAAACCCGCGGCAGCCTGTACGGCGGTACCTGGCAGATGGACGTGCCGGAGCTGAAGCTCACCGGCAACGTGAAGCAGAACAAGGTGAACGTTGAAGGCTCGCTGAAAGGCAACAGTTACCTGCAGTGGATGATCCCGGGCCTGCACGTGGCGCTGGGGCGCAACACGGCGGATATCAAAGGCGAGCTGGGGGTGAAGGATCTCAAT
The DNA here is from genome assembly GCA_039593635.1 of Enterobacterales bacterium. Lineage (GTDB taxonomy): Bacteria > Pseudomonadota > Gammaproteobacteria > Enterobacterales > Enterobacteriaceae > Enterobacter. The sequence goes on along the minus strand of JBCNOW010000009.1, from coordinate 117,285 downwards.
CTGGATGCCACTATCGACGCGCCGAATCTGGATAACGCCCTGCCGGGTCTGGGCGGTACGGCGAAAGGGCTCGTGAAAGTGCGCGGCACGGTGGAGGCGCCGCAGCTGCTGGCGGATATTACCGCCAGCAACCTGCGCTGGCAGGAGCTGCAGATCCGCCCGCGTTCGCGTGGAAGGGGATGTGAAATCCACCGATCAGATCGGCGGCAACCTGAACCTGCGCGTGGAGCGCTATTTCCCAGCCGGACGTCAACATCAGCCTGGTGACGCTGAACGCCGACGGGAACGAGAAGCAGCACGAGCTGCAGCTGCGTGTGCAGGGCGAGCCGGTCTCCGGCCAGCTTCACGCTGACCGGCAGCTTCGATCGCCAGACGCAGCGCTGGAAGGGGACGCTGAACAATACCCGCTTTAACACGCCGGTGGGTCCGAATGGCGCCTGACGCGCGCGATGACGATTGACTACCTGAACAGCAAAGAGAGCGCCACCATCGGGCCGCACTGCTGGCCCAACCCCAACGCGGAGCTGTGCGTGCCGCAGACCATTGATGCGGGCGCGGAAGGGGCGCGCGCGCAGGTCGTGAACTCAACCGCTTCGATCTGGCGATGCTTAAACCGTTTATGCCGGATACCACGCAGGCGAGCGGCGTCTTCAGCGGTAAGGCGCGATGTGACCTGGGACACCACCAAAGAGGGGCTGCCGCAGGGCAAGGTGACGCTTTCCGGGCGCGGCGTGAAGGTGACGCAGGAGGTGAATGGCGCACCGCTGCCGGTGGCCTTCGATACCCTGAACCTGAATGCGCAGCTCCGTAACAATCGTGCCGATCTCGGCTGGTTGATTCGCCTGACCAACAACGGTCAGTTTGAGCGGCAACGTACAGATCACCGATCCGCAGGGCCGGCGCAATCTGGGCGGCAACGTCAATATCCGGAACTTCAACCTGGCGATGGTCAACCCGCGTTTTCGCTGATGCAGCGGCGAGAAGAGCAAAGGCAGGACGCTGAATGCCAACCTGCGGCTGGCGGGGAATGCAACAAAGCCCGCAGCTGTTCGGCCAGCTGCGGCTCAGCGGTGTGGATATCGACGGCAACTTTATGCCGTTTGATATGCAGCCCAGCCAGATCGCCATGAACTTCAACGGCATGAGTTCGACGCTGAACGGCTCGGTGCTGACGCAGCAGGGGCAAATCAACCTGAGCGGCGACGCGGACTGGAGCCAGCTGGATAACTGGCGCGCGCGTGTTGCTGCGAAAGGCAGTAAAGTGCGCATTACCGTACCGCCGATGGTGCGGCTGGACGTCTCGCCGGATGTGGTCTTTGAAGCGACGCCAAGCCTCGTTCACCCTCGACGGCAACGTCGATGTGCCGTGGGCGCGCATCGTGGTGCACGAGGTGCCGGAAAGCGCTGTCGGCGTCTCCAGTGATGAGGTGATGCTCAATGAAAATCTCAAGCCGATTCAGCCGAAGAGCGCGGCGATCCCGATCAACAGCAATCTGACTGTCCACGTGGGGAATAACGTGCGGCTGGATGCGTTTGGGCTGAAGGCGCGGCTCACCGGCGACCTGAAAGTGGCGCAGGATAAGCAAGGGCTGGGCCTGAACGGGCAAATCAATATCCCTGAAGGGCGTTTCCACGCCTATGGTCAGGATCTGATTGTGCGCAAAGGCGAGCTGCTGTTCTCCGGTCCACCGGATCAGCCGCTTCGTGAACATCGAAGCGATTCGTAACCCGGAAGCGACCGAAAACGATGTGATTGCCGGGGTGCGCGTCACCGGCTCTGGCCGACGAACCGAAGGCGGAGATCTTCTCCGACCCGGCGATGTCGCAGCAGGAGGCGCTCTCTTACCTGCTGCGCGGACAGGGTCTGGACAGCGATCAGAGCGACAGCGCGGCGATGACCTCGATGTTGGTTGGCCTGGGGGTTGCACAAAGTGGTCAGGTTGTGGGTAAAATCGGCGAGACGTTCGGCGTCAGCAATCTGGCGCTGGATACCCAGGGCGTGGGCGACTCCTCGCAGGTGGTGGTCAGCGGCTATGTACTGCCGGGTCTGCAGGTAAAATATGGTGTGGGGATCTTTGACTCACTGGCAACACTCACGTTACGCTATCGCCTGATGCCTAAGCTATATCTGGAAGCAGTGTCCGGCGTAGACCAGGCACTTGATCTGCTCTATCAGTTTGAGTTTTAGCAATGCGAATATTTGTCTACGGCAGTTTACGAACCAGGCAAGGCAACAGTCACTGGATGACCAATGCCCAGCTACTGGGGAATTACAATATCGAGAACTACCAGTTGTACAGCCTGGGCCACTATCCAGGCGCGGTTCCCGGCGAAGGAACAGTACAGGGTGAAGTTTATCGTATTGATAACGCGACACTTGCCGAACTTGATGCCTTGCGCACCAGGGGCGGTGAATACGCGCGCCAGTTGATCCAGACGCCGTACGGAAGTGCGTGGATGTATGTCTACCAGCGTCCGGTCGAAGGGTTAACGCGGATTGTAAGCGGTAACTGGTTAGACAGAGACCAGTACTGAAAAACGACAACGCCACCGTAAGGTGGCGTTGTTTTTTGTGTCTGGCAGTAAGAATTACTTCTTAGCAGCGCGTTCGAAGGAGGCGATGATTTCTGCTTTCGCCGCTTCTGCGTTGTCCCAGCCGTCAACCTTAACCCATTTACCTTTTTCGAGGTCTTTGTAGTGCTCGAAGAAGTGGGCGATCTGCGCTTTCAGCAGCTCTGGCAGGTCGTTCACATCTTTAATGTGATCGTACTCTTTGCTCAGCTTGGTGTGCGGAACCGCAACCAGTTTCGCATCTTCACCCGATTCGTCGGTCATTTTCAGCACGCCAACCGGACGGCAGCGGATCACTGAGCCTGGCTGCAGCGGGTACGGCGTTGGCACCAGCACGTCAACCGGGTCACCATCCAGAGACAGGGTGTGGTTGATGTAACCGTAGTTGCACGGATAGAACATCGCGGTAGACATGAAACGGTCTACGAACAGCGCGCCGGTCTCTTTGTCCACTTCGTATTTGATCGGATCTGCGTTGGCCGGGATTTCGATAACAACGTAGATGTCTTCTGGCAGATCTTTACCCGCAGGCACCTGGTTCAAACTCATCTGGCTTTCCTTCATTAGTCGTAAGTTGAGTGACGGCTATTATAGCCAACTGACTCTGAAAGTATGCCCCCTTTTTGGCGTTTCGGAATGGTCCAGCAGGCTACTTCGTGGTGACAAACAGCGACACAATCCCTGCGGCGATTAGCGGCCCGACCGGCACGCCGCGAAAGAACGCCACACCAATCACCGTGCCAATCAGCAACCCGCCAATCACCGACGGCTGCACGCTCATTAAACTGACGCCGCGACCGCCGAGCCAGGCAACAAATACGCCAACGATAATCGCCACAATGGATTGCCAGTTAGCAAAGGATTTCAGCAGCGACGAGGCCGGCAGCGTGCCGCTTGCCAGCGGTGCCATGACGGCCACGGTGAGAATAATGATACCAATCTGGATGCCTTGCTTTTCGACGTAGGGAAAGAACTGTGCCAGCGGCGTGAGCTTAATCACCAGCAGGATGAGAATCGAAATGGTAACGGCGCTGTTGTGGACGAAGTAGCTCAGGATGGCGAGGCAGATAAGAATGAGGGTCGAGGCGTAGGCAGCCATGGTTTCTCCGTGAATAATGGGCGCGCTGACCGTGGCCAGCGCTAAGCGTGTTTAACGCCCCCATTTATCAACAATCATCGGGATTGGCGCAACTGCCTTTGTTGATTGATTGCAGCATCAGCGCCTGGTTGCGCACCAGACTGACGCCCTGCGCGCCCACTGACAGCGCCGCCATGGAGCCCTGACTGCTGAGGAAATAGCTGCGGCTGGCCTCGGTCCAGCTATCGCGATACGCCAGCCAGGCGCGCTGCGCATTGCGCAGTTTGTCTTTGGGCTCACCGGTTAATTTCTTCATCAGCTGGCTATATTGCGCATTCATCTCTTTGTCCCACGCCTTATTGGCCGAGCTGTAGCACTGCGACATGCCGGCGGTGCTGGACTCTTTATTCAGGCATTGATTGAGCTGCTGATCGATAGGGTTTTGCTGTGCCATTGCCACGCTGGACGCGAACAGACAGGCAAGCGGAAGCCATTTTTTCATCGTTACATTCCTTGCTTTTAGCGCTACGAACTTCAGGAAATCTGAAGCGTAGATGATCGTAATCAGGTTGACCATCAATGAAGGATAAAGTTTCCCCCGGTCACTGCCGATAATCTCTCCGTTTTAGGGCTACTGGATTCTCCCTTTTTTAAAGCGCACGGGAATTATCATGATCACACAGCTATCTATACGCACGGCTTTACTCTCTCTTCTGGCCTTTATGACGCTGCTGCTGCTGGCAGTGAGCGGTATGGGCATCTACGCCATCAATTCCGGCAACCAGTCACTTGACGCCATCAACCGTATTCAGGGCATTGAACTTAACAGCCTGTATCAGAGCAACGCCGATCTGATGCGTGCCCGCGCCAGCGCCGCGCTGGCGGTGCGCAAAATTGAAATCGGCCTGCTGGACGAGGGCGCGACCGTTACCAAACAGGCGCAGGCGGATGTCGCCAGCTCGCAACGCCATCTGACCGCGTTTATTGATGCCGGTACCGTTACCGCGCAGGGCAAAAGTCTCGCCGATGCGGTCGCGGCCGCGTTCAGCGCGTATCAGAAAGGCGCCATGGCACCCATGATGGATGCGCTGCAAAAGCAGTATACCGATGAGTATTACCAGGTGCTGGAAGGCAACCTGTCGCAGCTGTCGGCTAACTATTCGAAGGCAGTGAACGACTTCAGTCTGTATGCCGACGAAGTCTCTGCCGCACGTCTGGCGGCAGCGGCGCACAATGAACTGCAGATGAAGATCATGATTGGCGTCGCCGTCGCGCTGACCCTGTTACTGATTGCACTGGCCTGGCTGCTGCTGCGCCGCGCGCTACTGCGTCCGCTGGACGGGGCGATCCAGCATCTGGAGCAAATTGCAGCCGGCGATCTGTCGCAGCCGCTGCCGGCAGCGGCCAATAATGAAATCGGCCGCCTGAACCAGGCGCTGACGGGAATGCAGCTGGCGCTGCGCAACTCGGTCAGCCAGGTGCGTGAAGCCAGCCTGCAGATTGACGTCGGCAGCCGCGAGCTGTCCGCGGGCACGGTGCATCTGTCGCAGCGCACGGAAGAGTCGGCGGCCTCGCTGGAGCAGACTGCCGCCAGCATGGAGCAGCTCACGGCTACCGTCCGGCTTAACGCCAGTAACGCGCAGCAGGCCAATCAGCTGGCCAGTAGCGTGTCCGATACCGCCGACCGCGGCGCGGAAGTGGTGTGCTACGTAATGGAGAAGATGCGTGAAATCACCCACAGCTCCGATCGGATCGCCGATATTCTCAGCGTGATCGACGGTATAGCGTTCCAGACCAACATCCTGGCGCTCAACGCCTCGGTGGAAGCGGCGCGTGCCGGTGAGCAGGGGCGCGGTTTTGCCGTGGTTGCCAACGAAGTGCGCACCCTGGCCGGGCGCAGCGCCAGCGCCGCTAAAGAGATTCGTGAGTTGATCAGCGAATCTCAGACGCGGGTCAAAGAGGGCAGCGACATGGCCACGCGCGCCGGCGAAACCATGGATGAGATCTCCAGCGAAGTGATGCGGGTCACCGCGCTGATGAAGGAGATCTCCATCGCCTCGGAAGAGCAGAGCCGCGGTATTGAACAGGTCAATCAGGCGGTGACGCAGATGGATGAAGCCGCACAGCAAAACGCCGCGCTGGTGGAACAGGCCAGCGCCGCTACGCAGTCGCTGGAAGCGCAGTCGCAGCAGTTGCAGGCATCCATGGCACAGTTCCGCGTGGCGACAGCATAATCAGGGTGGGGTCAGGGATGACCGGTAACGTTGCCTGCGTTCGCCCTGATGGATGGCGACGCGGGAGAAGATAACGCGGTAATTTACGCGGTGCGTCTTATGGTGCACCGCTGTTCAGACCGGCGGGAAATGCCAGAATCATTGCGGCCAGCCGATCATCTTCCGCCAGAAAATAGGCTGCCGGCACTTCCAGCACCTGCGCCAGTAATTGCAGCGTTAATAAGTCCGGTTTATGCACGCCCAGTTCATAGCGATTAATACGCGCGCTGGCAGAAAACTCTTCAATCCCTGCGGCAATACCCAATCCTTTCTGCGACAAACCTTTCGCCAGACGCGCTTGTTTCAGGCGTCGACAAAAAGTGTCTTGCAGCGAGGAGGTCGGTTTCATGACTACGAGAATCGTAGATTTAGCGCTTGTCAGATACTACGAGTAACGTAGTATCGTTACGGGAATGGATAAGCGAACTAAGGAGAGTTGCGTGAATAATGCGAAGTCAGACTGGCATCCGGCCGATATCATTGCGGCGCTGCGTAAAAAGGGAACCTCAATGGCGGCGTTATCCCGACAGGCGGGATTATGTTCCACCACGTTAGCCAATGCGCTGGCGCGTCCGTGGCCGAAAGGGGAATTAATTATTGCCGAAGCAATTGGTATTTCGCCGGCTGAGATCTGGCCGAGTCGTTATTATGCGGAGAATGGTGAATTAATTAATCGACAGGCAAGAATCAGAAATAAAAAATAAGTAAGCCTGGGCAACGGCGTAGTGCCGATTAAATTGCAATTAATCTCTGTATGCCGGTGCGCATAAATGCGCACCCAACATAAACCGTGCCATCGACCTGTAGGGTCGCCATTAATGGCGACCGAAAATCATTTACTGACAGGCATCACACGCAGGCATTTTAAATGCCCGCTTACTTACGCCTGATGTTCGTCCGGGTACTCACGGATAAAACGTTCAACGTCTTCAACCATGTGGTTGTTGCCGACGAAGAACGAACGGCGCTGGTGCAGGCTTTCCGGCACGATATCCAGAATACGCTCTTTACCGTCGCTCGCCTTACCGCCCGCCTGTTCGGCCAGGAACGCCATCGGGTTGCATTCATACAGCAGACGCAGCTTCCCGTCCGGGTGGCTGGCGGTGCTTGGGTAGAGGTAGATGCCGCCTTTCAGCAGGTTACGGTGGAAATCCGCGACCAGAGAGCCGATATAGCGGGAGGTGTAAGGGCGCTGCGTCGCTTTATCTTCTTCCTGGCAGAATTTGATGTACTTCTTCACGCCGTTCGGGAAGCGGATGTAGTTGCCTTCGTTGATGGAGTAGGTGTTGCCTTTCTCCGGGAAGCGCATGCGTTCCTGGCTCAGGCAGAAAACGCCCAGTGACGGATCGTACGTAAAGGCGTGAACCCCGCACCCGGTGGTATACACCAGCATGGTGGAGGAGCCATAAACGACGTAACCGGCTGCAACCTGATTAATGCCAGGCTGCAGGAAATCTTCTTCGGTCACCGGCGTGCCAACAGGCGTGACGCGGCGGTAGATGGAGAAAATGGTACCGACAGAAACGTTAACGTCGATGTTGGAGGAGCCGTCGAGCGGATCCATCAGAACAACGTATTTAGCGTGTTCACACCCTTCGAAAACAACAATTTCATCTTCTTCTTCAGAGGCGATACCCGCAACGATGTCGCGCGCGCGCAGTGCAGCTTTCAGTTTTTCATTTGCGAACAGATCGAGTTTCTGCTGAACCTCGCCCTGAACGTTTTCGGCACCGCTGGCACCCAGGATATCGACCAGACCGGCCTTGTTGATATCACGGTGGATGATCTTAGCGCCCAGCTTTATTGCCGACAGCAAAGCAGTGAGTTCACCCGTAGCATGAGAGAACTCGTGCTGCTTTTCGACAATAAATTCACCTAACGTTTTCATAACACTTTCCCTGCATCTTTGTGAGTAGAGCGATTGTATGTTCACTAAAACGACTAATGCCCAACAATCTTAACAAATATTCAAATAGTAGCGCAGTGGTGAATCGCGCCAGCAATATACGGATTTACCTGAAATGCGTTTCACACCCGCTAACATGTGAGTAAAATGTGCGCCACATTGAAGAAGGATAGTGACGTATGCGCATTCATATATTGGGGATTTGTGGCACTTTCATGGGCGGACTGGCAATGCTGGCGCGCTCGCTGGGCCATGAAGTGACAGGTTCGGACGCCAATGTGTATCCGCCGATGAGCACGCTTCTGGAAAAACAGGGCATCTCGCTAATTCAGGGCTACGATGCCAGCCAGCTGGATCCCGAGCCGGATCTGGTCATTATTGGCAACGCCATGACCCGCGGTAACCCGTGCGTTGAAGCGGTGCTGGAACGCAATATTCCGTTCATGTCCGGCCCGCAGTGGCTGCATGACTTCGTCCTGCGTGACCGCTGGGTGGTTGCCGTTGCCGGTACCCACGGCAAAACGACCACCGCGGGCATGGCGACCTGGATCCTCGAAGCCTGCGGCTATAAGCCGGGCTTCGTCATCGGCGGCGTACCGGGCAACTTTGACGTTTCTGCGCGCCTGGGGGACAGCCCGTTCTTTCTGATCGAAGCCGACGAGTATGACTGCGCGTTCTTCGACAAGCGCTCTAAGTTCGTGCATTACTGCCCGCGCACGCTGATCCTCAATAACCTTGAGTTTGACCACGCGGATATTTTTGACGACCTGAAGGCCATTCAGAAACAGTTCCATCACCTGGTGCGCATTGTTCCAGGCCAGGGCCGCATCATCCTGCCGGAAAACGACATTAACCTGAAGCAGACCCTGGCAATGGGCTGCTGGAGCGAGCAGGAGCTGGTGGGCGAGCAGGGCCACTGGCAGGCGAAAAAACTCAACGCGGATGCCTCCGAGTGGGAAGTACTGCTCGACGGTGAGAAAGTGGGCGAGGTGAAGTGGGGCCTGGTGGGCGAGCACAACATGCACAACGGCCTGATGGCGATCGCCGCGGCGCGCCACGTGGGCGTACTGCCTGCGGATGCGGCCAATGCGCTGGGGACGTTTATCAACGCCCGCCGCCGCCTGGAGCTGCGCGGCGAAGCGAACGGCGTGACGGTGTATGACGATTTCGCGCATCACCCAACCGCCATTCTGGCGACGCTTGCCGCGCTACGCGGCAAGGTTGGCGGTACCGCGCGCATTCTGGCGGTGCTGGAACCGCGCTCGAACACCATGAAAATGGGCATCTGCAAAGACGATCTCGCGCCGTCCCTGGGACGTGCCGACGAAGTCTTCCTGCTGCAGCCGCAGCATATTCCGTGGCAGGTGGCTGAAGTGGCGGATGCCTGCATTCAGCCTGCGCACTGGAGTGCGGACGTGGATGCGCTGGCGGATATGGTGGTGAAAGCGGCTCAGCCTGGCGATCACATTCTGGTGATGAGCAACGGCGGGTTTGGTGGGATCCATCAGAAGCTGCTGGACGGTCTGGCGAAGAAAGCGGGCCGGCAGGCCGGCCGCTGGCAGAGTAAGGGGCTACCCTACCGAGCCTCCCCGCAAGCGGGAGAAGGGGCCGCCCGGTGCGGACGTCACATCCAGCGCTCGTCCTCAGCTACCGGGCACTCTGCTTCGCTACCTCGCACTGCGCTTTGTCTCCCTCTCCCCCCTCCGGGGAGAGGGTTAGGGTGAGGGGAGGGGATACCGTCCGCGCGGACTTCGTTCTCAGACAGCTCGCGCAGATACTGGAAAATCAGGCGCGCGGACTTCGGCGGCTTATTCCCTTCTTTCTCTTTCTTCGCGTTGCGGATCAAAGAACGCAGCTGCTGGCGGTCGGCATCCGGCCACAGGTTCAGCACTTCCGGTACCGCATCATCACCCTGTTCAATCAGACGATCGCGGATCTGCTCCAGCTTATGGAACAGCGCAACCTGCTGGTTGTGGCGGTTTTTCAGCTTGTCCAGCGCCTGGCGGATCGGATCCACGTCGCGCTGACGCAGCATTTTACCGATAAGCTGAAGCTGGCGACGACGGCCTTCTTTTTTGATTTTCTGTGCCAGTTCAATGGCATCACGCAGATCCTGGTCGAGCGGGATCTTATCCAGCGCGTTTTTACCCAGTTCTACCATTTCTGCGCCAAGCTGTTTTAACTCTTCGGCGTCACGTTTAATTTCACTTTTACTGACCCAGATGATCTCATCATCTTCGTCTTCGATGTCATCACCGGGAACGTCGTCGAGCCAGTCTTCGGGCTGCTTAGTCATGTCAGGCTCCTTAAAAAAAGAGGCTAATGTTACCAGTTAAGACGCGCACTGAAAAACGGTTCTCTGTTAGACTTCAGTTAACTCTCTCTTACAGTATGGCATTTGCGATGAAAGTAACCTCACAAGTTGAAGCGCAGCGTAAGATTCTGGAAGAAGCCGTCTCCACCGCGCTGACGCTCGCTTCAGGCAGAACAGATGGCGCCGAAGTGGCGGTCAGCAAAACCACCGGCATTAGCGTGAGCACCCGCTATGGCGAAGTGGAGAATGTAGAATTTAACAGCGATGGCGCGCTTGGGATCACGGTGTATCACCAGAATCGCAAAGGCAGCGCGTCCTCCACCGATCTCAGCCCGGATGCCATTGCCCGTACGGTGCAGGCGGCGCTGGATATTGCCCGCTACACCTCGCCGGATCCTTACGCAGGCGTGGCGGATAAAGATCTGCTGGCGTTTGACGCGCCGGATCTCGATCTTTTCCACCCGGCGGAAGTGACGCCGGATGAAGCCATTGAACTGGCCGCGCGCGCCGAGCAGGCGTCTTTGCAGGCTGACAAGCGCATCACCAATACCGAAGGCGGCAGCTTCAACAGCCACTACGGCATCAAAGTCTTCGGCAACAGCCACGGCATGCTGCAGGGCTACTGCTCAACCCGTCACTCGCTCTCCAGCTGCGTCATCGCCGAAGAGAACGGCGACATGGAGCGCGACTACGCCTATACCATTGGCCGCGCGCTGGGCGATTTGCAGTCGCCGGAGTGGGTGGGTAAAGAGTGTGCCGAACGCACGCTGTCTCGCCTTGTCGCCGCGTAAACTCTCCACCATGAAAGCCCCGGTGATCTTTGCCAATGAAGTGGCGACCGGCCTGTTTGGCCATCTGGTGGGCGCGATCGCGGGCGGCTCGGTTTACCGTAAATCGACCTTCCTGCTCGACTCGCTGGGCAAGCAGATCCTGCCGGAATGGCTGACGATTGAAGAGCACCCGCACCTGCTGAAAGGGCTGGCCTCCACGCCGTTCGACAGCGAAGGCGTACGCACGGAACGCCGCGATATCGTTAAAGACGGCATTCTGACCCAGTGGCTGCTGACCAACTACTCCGCGCGCAAGCTGGGGCTAAAAAGCACCGGACACGCGGGCGGCATCCACAACTGGCGCATTGCCGGTCAGGGCCTTAACTTCGAGCAAATGCTAAAAGAGATGGGCACCGGTCTGGTGGTCACCGAGCTGATGGGGCAGGGCGTGAGCGGCATCACCGGCGACTACTCGCGCGGTGCGGCAGGCTTCTGGGTCGAAAACGGCGAAATTCAGTATCCGGTGAGCGAAATTACCATCGCCGGCAACCTGAAGGACATGTGGCGCAATATCGTTACGGTCGGTAACGATATTGAAACACGCAGCAATATACAGTGTGGTTCTGTATTACTGCCGGAAATGAAAATCGCCGGCCAGTAAAGACATCGCTTGATGAAAGCAGCCCACAGCGGCTGCTTTTTTTTCGCCTGATAATAATTAAAGGAAAACGTTATGCGTAAGCATGTGATTGCTATGTTGTCTTTGTCGTTGCTGTTCTCTTCAGCCAGCCTGTTCGCGGCTGACCTGGAGCAGGATATGGATACCCTGAAAGACGGGCTGAGTGTCGTGAAGAAAACCTCTGACGCGCAGGAAATGCACGCTGCACTGGGCAAGATGCGTGCCGCTGCGCAGGATGCAAAAAAATCCACGCCGGAAAAACTGGAAGGTCAGGGCGCTGACAGCGCACAGATCAAGGATTACCACGCCGGTCTGGACTCACTGATTGCCCAGATCGACGTTGTCGACCAGCTGGCGCAGGCTAACAAGCTGGACGAGGCGAAAACCGAAGCGAAGAAACTGGAAGACATCCGTAACGCCAACCATAAGAAATTCCGTTGATAAACCGGGCCAGCCTGCAGGCTGGCCTTATTCCTGCCGCGGCCCCCTCGCGTCACTTCCACAGCCGTTTTTAAAACATCCCGCCATTTTTACCTCATAAACAAATTCATGCATTTTCGTGCGAGGTAGCGAACTCGCATAGTTCGTGCATCGTGCGATCTGGCGCACAGTCGCCCGTGGGATTTCCACTTTGAGGTGGAAATGTTGCGTCTCCACACTCCCAGGCAGACAGCGTAATTTCTTCTCAACGCGAATTATCTGACATTGTCCGCTGTAAACAGGAGTAACAAGGTGAGGAGTGATGCTGTCCCGCTGAAACCGAGCACGCCGGAGGCAATCCAGGCGCTGGCGGATAAGGTGATGAATCAAAGTCGCGGCCCAGCTGGGGTTTATGCCCTGCCCCGGCACCACATTGCAGCCAATGCGGTACAGGAGCAGATGCTGACCTCCCATGTTCGCGCGATGGCGCACCGGTCCGTGACCGGCGAGCCGCTGCCGGAAGTGGAAGCCGAGCTGTTTGACGAAATCTCGCCTGATTCAATGCAGCTGGCCCGTGAAGTGGTGGCGCAGTTTGGCAATCTTCCTGAAGAAGAAGCCTGGCTGCTCTCGGTGCACTTCGAAGTGGCGAAAGACAACCTTTAATTGAGGAGCAACACATGGAACAGATTACAGTCGTGATTGGCGATCGCCTGGGCAAAGGCCAGAAAGTGGCTGCCGGTGTGGAAAAAGCGGGCGGACGCGCGGTGGTGGTGCCGGGCATGGCGGCGGATATGAAACTGGGCGACGTGATGAAAGCGGAAAACGCCACCTTCGGCATCTCCTTCTGCGGCAGCGGCGGCGCGGGTGCCATCACCGCGCAGACCAAATATGGCTACAAAGCCAAATACGGCATGCGTTCCGTGGATGAGGGGGTGACCGCCATCAACGAAGGCTGCAACGTGCTGGGCTTTGGCTTTATGGATAAAGAAGAGCTGGGCGAGCGTCTGGTGCAGGCGTGGCAGAAGAAATACGGCGCATAAGCATGAAAGAACAGTTCACAACCACGGTGAGAGTGAAGGGGAAAGGCGACGCCAAAGCGCGCGCCTTTGCCGACGCGCTCAACCACGTTCAGGCCGCGGTGATGAAAGCCTCACCGCATATCTTACTGCGTATTGAGCCACAGGATGTGCAGGTTGTTCAGGCGCAAGAAGCGGTGCGTAAAGAAGCGTTTCTGTTCTTCTTTTTGCGCCGGGAAAGACGCACCTACAGCGTGGAGCTGGATGTGACCGTCAACGTGACCGCCATCAATCTCGACCGGGTGGATTTCGTCACGCAACGCTGATTATTCATAAAAGGGCAGACTGATGTTCTTAATTATATTAATAAAATCGCTCATCATCGGCGGCCTGGTTGGCGTCGGTGTTGGCGCCGGGGCTGCACGCATGTTTCATGCGCCTACCACTCAGGGGATGGGCGCGTTTCGTACGTTGGGGGAACTGAACTCCTGCGAAGGGGATCCGGCTTCTCACTTCTCCTTTGGGTTAGGCTTCTTCTTTAACGCCTGGGCCTCTTCCGTGGCCGCAGGTGCCTTCACACAGGACGTTGACCACCGCATCATCCCGAACTGGGGTGCTGCTGCACTGATGATCAAAAACCGTAACGTCGGCGAAACGCTGCACGATCCCCGCAAAATGGCGATTGCCTGCGGCGTGATCGGCATGATCGTCGTGACCTTCCTTAACCTGACCGCCTCCTCCGTTCCCGCTGCGCTTCAGGTCACCGCCGTGAAGGTGCTGGTGCCGGCGGCAAACCTGCTGGTGAACACCGTGATGCCGGTGATCTTCTGGCTGGCGGCCATCGACGCGGGTAAAAAATCGGGCTTCTGGGCCACCATCTTCGGCGGCGCGGCGCAGCTGATTATGGGCAACGCCGTACCGGGCCTGGTGCTGGGGATCCTGATCGGTAAAGGCGTGGAAGAGAGCGGCTGGAACCACGTCACCAAAGTGATGATGGCGGCTATCGTCCTGCTGTTCGTGCTGAGCGGCTTCTTCCGCGGCTTCGACATGAAGATGATCGAATCCTTCCATCTGACCGTGCCGAACTGGCTCGATATGATCCACAACTCGCTCAGCGGTAAATAACAGGAGCCTCTACATGAAAGGGAACAGAATAAAGGGTTTTGGTATGCCGACTGGTCGTTCCCGATCTTCGTTGGCCTGCTCTCCTCCGGCGTCTTCGCCGGGACGCACATGTACTACCTCTACGGCATCGGCGCGTTTAACGAAGTGGCCTTCGTGGCGATGCTGAGAGCCGGCATTGATACCGGCGTGTACGGCGCGGTGGCGGCGTTTGGCGCCAGCTTCCTGTTCGCCCGCATTATCGAAGGGTCGCTGGTCGGTATTCTTGATATCGGCGGCGCGATCCAGACCGGCGTCGGCCTCGGTGTTCCGGCGCTGCTGCTGGGCGCGGGGATCATGTTCCCGGTGACCAACTTCATTGTCGCCTCGCTGACAACCGGCCTGGTGATTGGTCTGGCGATTGGCTACGTCATCATCCTGGCGCGTAAGTTCACCATCAACCAGAGCAACTCCACCTACGGCGCAGACGTGATGATGGGCGCGGGCAACGCCTCCGGCCGCTTCCTTGGGCCGCTGATTATCCTCAGCGCCATGACCGCCTCCATTCCTATCGGCGTCGGTTCGCTGGTGGGCGCGCTGCTGTTCTACCTCTGGCAGAAGCCGATTACCGGCGGCGCCATCCTCGGCGCAATGATGCTTGGCGCTATCTTCCCGGTTTCGCTGTAAGCGCTAAATGGCTGCACAATCCCGTAGCGGCGCGATTTATCGCGCATTAAATTGCGCCGCTACGGCATGTGCGCTCTGTAACTGGAGATCCTCATGTTTGATTTACTCCTGCGCCGTGCGCGCCTCGCCGACGATACCCTGACCGATATCGCCATTCAGGACGGGAAAATCGCCGCGATGGGCGAGATAGACGGCCCCGCGCATAAAACGGTTGAGCTGAACGGCGACGTATTCGTCAGCGCAGGCTGGATTGACTCCCACGTTCACTGCTACCCGAACTCCCCGATTTACCACGACGAAGCCGGACAGCGTGGGCATTGCCACCGGCGTCACCACCGTGGTGGATGCGGGCAGTACCGGTGCCGACGACGTGGACGATTTCTATGACATCACCCGCAAAGCCTCGACCGAAGTGTTTGCCCTGCTGAACATCTCCCGCGTGGGGCTGATTGCCCAGAACGAGCTGGCCAACATGGCGAATATTGACGCCGACGCGGTGAAGCAGGCGGTGAAGCGCCACCCGGATTTTATCGTCGGCCTGAAGGCGCGCATGAGCAGCAGCGTGGTCGGTGAAAACGGCATTCACGCCGCTGGAGCGCGCCAAAGCCATTCAGAAAGAGAACGGCGACCTGCCGCTGATGGTGCACATCGGCAACAACCCGCCGAACCTCGACGAAATTGCCGAGCTGCTGAGCTCCGGCGACATCATCACCCACTGCTACAACGGCAAGCCTAACCGCATTCTGACGCCCTCCGGCGAGCTACGCGCCTCCATTACGTCTGCGCTGAAGCGCGGCGTGCGCCTGGACGTCGGCCACGGCACGGCGAGCTTCAGCTTCGACGTGGCGAAACGCGCCATCGCGATGGGCATTCTGCCGCACACCATCAGCTCGGATATCTACTGCCGCAACCGCATCAATGGCCCGGTGGGCTCGCTGGCAAGCGTGATGTCGAAATTCCTCGCCATCGGCATGTCATTGCCGCAGGTGATTGATTGCGTCACCGCCAACGCCGCCGACGGCCTGCGCCTGTCGCGCAAAGGGCGTATCGAACCCGGCCTCGACGCCGACCTGACGCTGTTCACCCTTAAACGCCAGCCAACGCTGCTGGTGGATGCTGAAAACGACAGCCTGCAGGCTGAACACATTCTGGTGCCGCTTGCCGCGATCCGCGCGGGCAAGGGCTACATGACCGAACAAGGGAGCACGGAACATGCCTTCGATTTATGAGAAGTATAATTTAAAGCAGGTTATCAACACCTCTGGCCGCATGACGGCGCTGGGCGTCTCCACGCCGCGCCCGGAAGTGGTGCAGGCGGCGATGGACGGCATGAATCACTATTTCGAGATGAAGGATCTGGTTAACAAAACCGGGGAGTACATCGCGAAGCTGCTGGACGTGGAGGGCGCGACGGTGGTCTCCTGCGCGTCGGCGGGCATTGCCCAGTCCGTGGCGGCGGTGCTGGTGAAAGACAGCGACTGGCTGCTGGAAAACCTGCACGTCACCCCGATTGAGAACAACGAAATCGTGCTGCCGAAAGGCCACAACGTGAACTTTGGCGCGCCGGTGGGCACCATGGTGGCGCTGGGCGGCGGGCAAGCTGGTGGAGGCGGGTTACGCCAACGAATGCTCTGCCGATCAGCTGGCGGCGGCGATCACGCCGCGCACGGCGGCGATCCTCTACATCAAATCGCACCACTGCGTGCAGAAAAGCATGCTCAGCGTCGAGCAGGCGGCGGTGGTGGCGCGCAAACACGATCTGCCGCTGATCGTCGATGCGGCGGCGGAAGAAGATCTGCACTGCTACTACCGCTCCGGCGCCGATCTGGTGATCTACAGCGGCGCGAAGGCCATTGAAGGGCCAACCAGCGGGCTGGTGATCGGCAAAACCCAGTACGTTGAGTGGGTGAAACGCCAGACGGCGGGCATTGGCCGCGCCATGAAGGTGGGTAAAGAGGGGATCCTCGGCCTGACCTGCGCCATTGAACACTACCTGACGGCCACCAAAGAGAGCGGTGCCGAGATGGTGGCGAAGATGACACCGTTTATCGACGCGCTCAACACCCTGACCGGCGTCACCGCCCGCGTGGTCTGGGACAGCGCGGGTCGCGATATCGCCCGCACCGAAATTAAGTTCGACGAAGCCACCACAGGCGTCGGCACGGGTGACCTGGTGAACGCGCTCAAGCAGGGCGAATACGCCATCTATTTCCGTGGCTACAAGGCCAACGAAGGGATTATCGAAGCGGACGTGCGCAGCGTGAACGCTGACCAGCTGAACATTGTGTACCGCCGCATAAGCGAAGTGTTAGGACAGGAGAAAAAAGCATGAAACTGACCCCCAACTTTTACCGTGACCGCGTCTGCCTGAACGTGCTGGCAGGCTCAAAAGCGAACGCCAGCGCCATTTACGAGGCGGCGGAAGGTCATGTGCTGGTGGGCGTGCTCTCCAAAAATTACCCGGACGTGGCGAGCGCGGTTGCCGATATGCGTGAGTACGCGGCGCTGATTGATAACGCGCTCTCCGTCGGCCTGGGCGCGGGCGATCCGAACCAGTCGGCGATGGTGAGCGAAATCTCCCGCCAGGTGCAGCCGCAGCACGTCAACCAGGTCTTTACCGGCGTGGCCACCAGCCGCGCGCTGCTGGGGCAGAATGAGACTGTGGTCAACGGTCTGGTCTCTCCGACCGGCACCGTCGGGCATGGTGAAAATCTCCACCGGCCCGCTGAGCAGCGCAGGCGCCGGACGGCATTGTGCCGGTTGAAACGGCGATTGCCCTGCTGAAAGATTTGGGCGGCAGCTCGATCAAATACTTCCCGATGGGCGGCCTGAAGTGCCGTGACGAATACCAGGCGGTGGCGGAAGCCTGCGCGCGCCACGACTTCTGGCTGGAGCCGACCGGCGGTATCGATCTGGAAAACTATGAGGAGATCCTGCAGATCGCCCTGGACGCGGGCGTGAGCAAAATCATCCCGCATATCTACAGCTCGATTATCGACAAAGCCAGCGGCGACACGCGCCCGGAAGATGTGCGTCAGCTTCTGGCAACGTGCAAGAAACTGCTGTAACAAATGAGTAACAGGTGAGGCTCCGTGAGATTTCCCAATCAGCGTTTAGCTCAACTCTTCGCGGCGCTGCAAAGCGAAACGCTGCCACAGGATGAGCTGGCGCGGCGTTTTTCCGTTTCAACGCGCACGGTGCGCACCGACATCACCGCGCTCAATGCGCTGCTGGAACAGCACGGCGCTCAGTTCGTGCTGGCGCGCGGCGCGGGCTATCAGCTAAAAATCGACGACGCGGTACGCTTCGGCCGCCTGCAGCAGGAGAGTGCGGCACCGCTGCGGGTGCCGCGCACCTCGCAGGATCGGGTGCGCTATTTGCTGAGCCGCTTTCTCACCGCCGCGTATTCGCTCAAGCTGGAAGATCTGTCGGAAGAGTGGTTCGTCAGCCGCGCCACGCTGCAGAGCGATATGGCGGAAGTGCGCGAGTGGCTGGGCCGCTATCATCTCAACATCGAAACCAAGCCGCGCTACGGTATGAAACTGTTTGGTAGCGAGGCGGCGATTCGCACCTGCCTGACCGATCTGCTGTGGCAAATCGACCAGCAGACACCCGACAGCCCGCTGCTGACGGTCGAGGCGCTGCACAGCGGCATGCTGGCGCAGCTGCAGCCGCTGCTGGCGCAGTGTTTCATGCAGCATGCCATCCGGCTGAGCGATGAAGGCGAGCGCTATCTGCTGATTTACTGCGCGGTGGCGGTGCGCCGCATCAGCGAAGGCTTCCCGCTCAGCGATCCCGGCGCGGAGGATGTTGGCGAGGAGATACGCGAGGCGGCGCACGATCTGGTTAATCTGATGCGTCCGCTGGTGGGCAAAGGCATCTCGCAGGCGGAAGAGAACTGGCTGCGCGTTAATATTGCGGCGCGGCAGATTCAGGCGCTGGCCCCCAGCACCATCAACGCCGATGACGCGGATGCGCTGGTGGATTACCTGCTTAACTACATCAACACCCATTACAACTACCGGCTGCAGCAGGATGAGCAGCTGCGCGCCGATCTGCTCACGCACATCAAAACCATGATCACCCGCGTGCGCTATCAAATCCACATTCCCAATCCGCTGCTGAGTAACATCAAGCAGCACTATCCGATGGCCTACGATGTGACGCTGGCGGCCGTCACCAGCTGGGGCAAATACACGCCGTATACCATCAGCGAAAACGAGATTGGCTTTCTGGTGCTGCACATCGGCGTCGGGCTGGAGCGACATTACGATGTCGGCTACCAGCGACACCCGCAGGTGTTGCTGGTCTGCGACAGCGGCAACTCCACGCTGCGCATGATCGAGGCGCTGCTGCTGCGCAAATACCCGCAGCTGGTGGTGACGGCGCGGCTGTCGCAGCGTGACTACGAAGTGCGTGCGCACATTGATGAAGATTTTGTTATTTCAACCGCGCGGCTCAGCGAGAAGAACAAGCCGGTAGTGATGATGTCGCCGTTCCCTACGGAGTTTCAGCTGGAACAGCTCGGCAAGCTGGTGCTGGTGGATCGCACCCGGCCTTACATGCTGGAGAAGTACTTCGACGCGCAGCATTTCATGGTGCTCGACCGGCCAATGAGCCAGTCGGCGCTGTTCCGCCTGCTGTGCGATCGGCTTGAGGCGGAGGGCTATGTCGATGCTGATTTTTATCCTTCGGTCGAAGAGCGTGAAGCGATTGTCAGTACCATGCTGGGCGAAGGGATCGCGCTGCCACACTCGCTGGGATTACTGGCTAAAAAAACCGTGGTTTATACCGTGCTGGCACCGCACGGCGTGAGCTGGGGCGATGAGACGGCTTCGGTAATTTTTCTGCTGGCGATCAGTAAGAGTGAATACGAGGAGGCGATGGCGATTTACGATCTGTTTGTCACCTTCCTGCGCGAAAGGGCGGTGACAAGATTGCGCGACTGCGCTGATTTCGTCAGCTTTAAAGCAGTGGCGATGGATTGTCTGAGCCGGTTGTGATGGGGATGGGTGTGGTTTGTCCCTCACCCTAACCCTCTCCCGCAAGCGGGCGAGGGGACCGACCCAGCGGCGTGTGAGTTCAGGCGCTGATTCTCAGCGCCCGGTGGATTGACTGAATTCTGACCCTCAAACCATGCCCGGACGGCTCCCTCTCCCGCGTGCGGGAGAGGGCTGGGGTGAGGGCTGCGGTGAGGGCGAAAGGCCGCCAGCCCCGAAATCAGCCGCGTTTCGCCAGCAGTTTTGGAATCTCACGCAGGCACCAGGCTTTGGCTTCACCCATGCTGTCGCGGCGCCACGCCATAATAATATCCACCTCGCTGGTATACTCCGGGCTCACAACCCGCAGCCGGCCTTCGGCAATATCTTTCTCCACCAACGGATAAGGCATCGTCGCCACGCCGAGACCGGCCAGCAGCGCCCGGCGTTTATCTTCCATGCTGCTGACCGTCAGACGCGGCTGTTTATCCAGCAGCTGCACCGTCAATACCGGACGTTCGCGCGCGGTATCCGCCACCGCCACGCCGCGATACTTCACGCGCGTGACCTCAGACAGCGGTTCCGGCTCCTGATGAATCGGGTGATCCGGCGCGGCAACATACACGTTCATGACGCTGTAGAGCTTGCGGGAGTTGATTTCCGAGGAGGAGCGAAAGTGCATATCCGGCGCGATAACGATATCCGCCCGGCCCTGCTCCAGACGCTCCCACGCCCCGGCCAGCACTTCGGTGATGATCGATAATCTGCGTATTGGCTTTCGCCGCCAGCCTCTCCACCAGCGGGAACAGCGCTTCGGTCGGCACCAGCGCTTCGGTGACCAACGTCAGATGGGTTTCCCAGCCGCGCGCCAGCGCTTCGGCATCGGTGGTGAGTTTATCTGCCGCTTCCAGCAGCACGCGGCCGCGCTCCAGCAGCATTCGCCCGACGTTGGTGAATTTGGTCCGATGGCCGGAGCGGTCAAACAGCACCACATCCAGCTCTTCTTCCAGTTTTTGCATGGTGTAGCTCAGCGCAGACGGAACGCGCCCCAGCTCATCTGCCGCCGCGGCAAAGCTGCCGCGCCGGTCAATCGCATCCATCACGCGCAACGCTTCCAGCGTCAATGCTCTCTCTTTAGCCATCTCGTTCTCATTCAGTAAATTTGAACATACCGGGCAGAATATCTGGCTAACAATGCAGCGTCCATACCTTTACCATTGTTTTACGTATAAAGCCTGTGGTGGATTCTCACCGCAGTGCGTCGGAGGTAAAGCATGATGACAACCCGCTGCGCGTCCGCAGTGTGGACAAGCCGATTTCGGTTGGCTGCAGGCCCGCTACACCTTTTCCTTTGGACACTATTTTGACCCTAAACTGCTGGGTTACGCCTCACTGCGCGTGCTGAATCAGGAAGTGCTGGCCCCGGGTGCGTCCTTCCAGCCGCGCACCTACCCGAAAGTGGATATCCTGAACCTGATCCTGGAAGGTGAAGCAGAATACCGCGACAGCGAAGGCAATCATGTCCTGGTGGCGCGCGAGGGCGAAGCGATGCTGCTGTCGGCCCGCCAGGGCATCAGCTACAGCGAACATAACCTCAGCAAAGACAAAACGCTGACGCGCATGCAGCTGTGGCTGGACGCCTGCCCGGAGCGGGAAAATCCGCTGGTGCAGAAAACGCGCGCTGCCGCAGCAAACCCACGTACTGATTGCATCACCGGATGGCGCGGACGGCAGTTTGCAGCTGCGCCAGCAGGTGTGGGTACATCAGGTCACGCTGGCACCGGGCGAGCAGTACAGCCTGGCGCTGCACGGACCGCGCGCCTATTTGCAGTCGATTCACGGTGCGCTTGAGGTACGGGCCAGCAGTGCGCATCAGGAGCAGCTGCGCTGTGGCGATGGGGCGTTTGTCAGTGAAGAGGCGCAGATTACGCTGCAGGCGGAAACGCCGCTGCGCGCGCTGGTGATTGATATTCCGGTGTAAAAAAGGCGGCCCTGCTGGCCGCCTGTGGCATTATTTCAGAATGGTAAAGGCGGTGGTGACGTGCTTCACGCCGCTCACCCGGCTGGCGATATCCGCCGCCGCCTTCCCTTCATCCTGGGTCACCAGACCCAGCAGGAACACTTCGCCGTTTTCGGTGGTCACTTTCACGTTGGAGGATTTCACCTGGTCGCTGCCCAGCAGCTGGGAGCGGACTTTGGTGGTGATCCACGTATCTGAAGACGCCGTCCCCAGGCTGATTGGCTGACCCTGACGGATTTCGTTGAAGACTTCTGTGGTGCCCTCAACGCCCATCGCGATCTGTTTAGCGCGGCTGGAGAGCTCGGTATTCGGTGCCTGGCCGGTCAGCAGCACTTTGCCCTGATAAGCCGTCACGTTGATGCGCGCTTCTTTCTTGATCTGCTCGTCTTTCGACAGCGCGCTGTTGACGCGCAGCTCCAGCGTGCCGTCATCCACCTGCGTGCCCACGGTGCGCGGATCGGTCGCGGCTTTGGTGCCCACCGCAGCGGTACCGACCACAACCGCCGCAGCAATACATCCCTGAAGCAGTAATGCAGACATAAGGACTGCGAGGGTCGATAAAGCCTTCATAAGAACTCCTTAATCATCCTGGTGAGGGAAAAGCGTGTTATCGATCAAATCGCATAAGCAGTTCACCGTGAGCATATGCATCTCCTGAATGCGTGCGCTACGGTGAGACGGAATGCGGATTTCCACATCCTGCGGCCCGAGCAGACCCGCCAGCTCACCGCCGTCGTAGCCGGTTAGGGCGACGATGGTCATATCGCGGGTAACGGCGGCTTCCACGGCTTTGACGATATCCCGGCTGTTGCCGCGCGTGGAGATGGCCAGCAGCACATCGCCGGCATGCCCCAGGGCGCGCACCTGCTTGGCGTAAATTTCGTCATGCAGACGATCGTTAGCAATCGCTGTTAAGACCACATTATCGGTATTAAGTGCAATGGCAGGTAAACTGGGACGTTCTGTTTCAAAACGATTGATCATGCTGGCAGCAAAATGCTGTGCGTTGGCGGCTGAGGTGCCGTTGCCACAACAGAGGATTTTGTTGCCGTTAAGCAGGGACTGCACCAGCGTCATCGCGGCGCGGGAGATCGCGTCCGGAAGGGCTTCCGCCGCGGCAATCTGAGTCTGGATGCTTTCTGTGAAGCACACTTTAATTCTTTCGAGCACGTTATCCCTTTTAAATCTTAATTATGCGTCTTCGCCAAAAGCGTTTTTCAGCCATTCGATCTCATTTCCGGTGAAGGCTATCACATCGAAACGGCAATCCACAGTATCAAAACTCCCATTATGGCGGGCAAGCCACAGCGCAGCGGCACGCAGCAGCCTGTAATAATTTATGTTGTTTGGCGAGCGTCACGCTGGCGGCAGCACCGCCAAAACGGGCAGCGTGCCGATAGCGCACTTCTACAAACACAATGACCTGACCGTCTTTCATGATCAGATCGATTTCGCCGCCGCGCCCGCGGACGTTAGCGGCGATAAAACGCAGTCCTTTGCCTTCAAGCCAGCGACGCGCTTTTAACTCCCCACGCATCGCCGGTCTCTTTACGGCTTAACTGGCCGGGACGATTTGCCCCTGCTGGTATTTGAGCCATGATAACTTCCTGTTAATCACGCAGTCCTGCGTCGCGGTCAGATCGCCGGTGTTGCCGTTAAGCTCAAAGCCCGGCACCTGACGCATCTGGGTGAAGTGGTTCGCCAGCGCCCATGCATCGACGCCCATCGCATACAGACGCGCCAGAGAGTAGTCGTTACGTACGGAGCTTAGCGCCTGCTGCATCAGCGCCGGGTTGCTGCCCGCCAGCATCGGGATTTCGCTGTACTGCAGGCCGTCCATTTCCAGACGGAAATCCGGGCCTGCGGTGCCCTGTGCGCTGCGGGAGCTGGCGTAGAGCGTTGCGCCGCTCTGGCTGCCGTTACGCATCGCAATCATCGGTTTGATAAAGGCGATCTCCTGCGGCGTGGCAACGATATAGGCTGCATCCACTTTACCGCCACCGCTAATCTGCGCGTCGGTAGGTGGGGCAGGGATGGTCAGCCCGCCAATGGTCACGCTCTGCTGCTGAGGCAGGCTGGCGGAAACCGGGCTGCCGTTAAGCGCGATACCCGCCCCGCCGTTGACGCCCGCACGCAGTTCAGAGACGGAACCGAATTTCTGCTGCAGCACGATGCCGCCGCCCAGCTTCTGCCACTCGTCGGCAAAGGCATTAGCCACGCGATCGCCAAGCGTACTGCGCGGGATCAGCAGCAGCGGAGCCTGTTTACCCTGCTCGTGGATATGACGCGCCGCATCGCGGGCTTCATCTTCCGGAGAAAGCGCGAAGTAGCAAATATTGGCCCGGTTCTGAACCTGCTCCGGCTGGTTGAGCGCCAGCACGTTCAGCGTGGTGTTGCTCTTCATCAGCTCTTCCACGTTATTTTTCAGCAGCGGGCCGACAACGATGCTCGCCCCGTCCTGCTGAACCTGCGCCAGCACCTGATCGAGCGGTTTCGAACTGGTGTCGTAGATTTTCAGCTCAGCGCCAGGATTCGCGCTGGTGGTCGCCACGGCCTGCGGCTGAGCGGCAGGTTGGGATGCAGGTTGTACAGGCTGCTGTTGAGGCTGTTCTGCTGTTGCCTCAGGTGCAGGCGTCGCTTGTGTCTCAGCCGGAGGCTGTGCCGCAGGTGCTGCTGTAGCTGGTGGGGTAGTCGGTGCGGTAACCGGGTTTTGCATTGTGCCCTGCGCCGGCGTTTGCGCCGTGGTCAGGTCACTGGTCTCTGCGGCGGAGGGGCTGACAACGTCGTTTACGTTGGCCGCCTGGGCCGCCTGTACCGGTACCGCACTGCCCGTCACCGGCGAGGTGCCGTTTTTCGCCGCTTCAAAGCCCTGTTGAATCGTACGGCCAAACACGGCCGCCTGACCATTTAGCGGCAGAAGCAGCGCGATTTTGCTGGTCGATGCTGGCTTAAAGTTCTGCACGTTTACCAGCTGGGTTGGCAGCATTTTCGCCCCCGGGTTCTGCGGGTAACGGGTCTGCCAGTCGGTAATACCGGCTTTCAGCATTTTTGGATCGCTGCGGTTGTTAAACCACATCTGCTGCAGATCAAGCCAGCCCTGAAGCACGTTTTCGTCCGCGTTAATGACCAGCGCCTTTGCCTGATCCTGGGTCATCGAGGCAAGCGCCTGCCAGGTGGCATCAATATTTTTCTGCTTGTCGGCACCGGCGAGCAGCGGCTCCTGGGCAATCAAGGCACGCAGGAGCGTCAGGGAAGGGCGCCCCTGCTCAGCGGTGATGCCCGCCTGCCAGAAGCGCGCCTGCTGGTTTTTATCCAGCGCGCTCAGGTCGATGCTCCCCAGGATCTTTTTCGCGCTCTCATAGTCTTTCTGCGCGACCTTCAGCTCGGCAGAGAGCAGGCTCTGCTCAAGACGCTGGGTATCGTTAAGCTCTTTCGGCAGTTGGCCGAACAGCTCGGCAGCCTGCTGGGTTTTGCCCTCTTTCAGCAGTGCACGAATGGCGAGTAATTGCCAGTTGGTCTTGGTATCATTTGAGCTCTGCGACATTTGTTGCAGATAAAAGCCAGAATCAGCCTGAGCGGAGCCCTGAAGATGGGCGGTGCTCTGGTCAGGTGCCTGAGTGCCACAGCCTGCAAATATCAGTGCTGCGAGCAGAAGCGGCACGCTGCGCGTGGCTTTTTTTCGAAGAAACGTTAACGGTACCATACTGTATCCAGTGATTTTTTTTACGCAATGCTCAATATTAAATCGGCAATACGGACGAAACAATGAAACAACACGAAACGGCAGATAATTCTCAAGGCCAGCTTTATATTGTACCTACTCCTATCGGGAATTTGTCTGATATTACCCAACGTGCCCTCACCGTATTGCAAGCTGTTGATTTAATTGCGGCGGAAGATACCCGCCACACCGGTTTATTGCTGCAACATTTCGCCATTAACGCCCGTCTGTTCGCCCTGCACGATCATAATGAGCAGCAAAAAGCCGAAACGCTGGTGGCGAAGCTGAAAGAGGGGCAGAACATTGCGCTGGTCTCCGATGCCGGTACGCCGCTGATCAACGATCCGGGCTATCACCTGGTGCGTACCTGCCGTGAAGCCGGTATTCGCGTTGTGCCTCTGCCCGGCGCCGTGCGCCGCGATTGCTGCGTTGAGCGCGGCGGGTCTGCCGTCCGATCGTTTCTGCTATGAAGGGTTTCTGCCCGCCAAATCCAAAGGGCGCCGCGATGCGTTAAAAGCGCTGGAGACGGAGCCGCGTACGCTGATTTTCTACGAATCCACCCACCGCCTGCTGGAAAGCCTGGAGGATATGGTCACCGTCTGGGGCGAGAGCCGCTACGTGGTGCTGGCGCGCGAGCTGACCAAAACCTGGGAAACCATTCACGGTGCGCCGGTGGGTGAACTGCTGGCGTGGGTGAAGGAGGATGAAAACCGCCGCAAGGGTGAGATGGTGCTGATTGTCGAAGGCCATAAAGCGGAGGAAGATGCGCTGCCTGCCGATGCGCTGCGCACGCTGGCGCTGCTGCAGGCGGAACTGCCGCTGAAGAAAGCGGCAGCGCTGGCGGCGGAGATCCACGGCGTGAAGAAAAATGCGCTGTATAAGTATGCGCTGGAGCAGCAAGAGGCGTGACAAACGCGGGCGGATCGCCTATTATCCCGCGCCGAAGCTGACCAGACAGTCGCCGCTTTGTCGTCGTCCCCTTCGGGGGAGACGGGCAGAGGGGAGGAAAGTCCGGGCTCCATAGGGCAGGGTGCCAGGTAACGCCTGGGGGCGCAAGCCTACGACCAGTGCAACAGAGAGCAAACCGCCGATGGCCCACGCAAGTGGGATCAGGTAAGGGTGAAAGGGTGCGGTAAGAGCGCACCGCGCGGCTGGCAACAGTCCGTGGCACGGTAAACTCCACCCGGAGCAAGGCCAAATAGGGGTTCACATGGTACGGCCCGTACTGAACCCGGGTAGGCTGCTTGAGCCAGTGAGCGATTGCTGGCCTAGATGAATGACTGTCCACGACAGAACCCGGCTTATCGGTCAGTTTCAACTTTTTATCAAAGACGCCCGCAGGTGAGAATCTGCGGGCGTTTTGTTTTTGGGGGTAGTGCGTGCTGTCCCTCATCCTAACCTTCTCCCGCAAGCGGGAGAAGGGACCGATTGTGCGTGTGGCGAGTTGAGTGCTCGCCCTGCCAGACCGCACTTAACTATTCCCCTCTCCCCGTGGGAGAGGGTTAGGGTGAGGGCAGAAAACCGCACGTAGCCAGAAAATCGCACCTACCTATTCCCTCTCCCCATGGGAGAGGGTTAGGGTGAGGGCAGAAAACCGCACGAAGCCAGATAAAACCGCACAAAAACCCCTTTCCCTGCGTAAAGAAAAGCAAATCCGCAAAAACATTCTTTTTCCTGTGCCAGAATAGGCGCGAGTTCAACTACTGAGGACAATTTTTCATCCACACCGGGAAAAGCAACAACGTGGATAAGTTGTAAAATTATGGATAACCATTTCGTTACACTTTACGTATTAACCTCTTCACCCACCTGCGTTTTCTGCTGCTCACTGAGCGATCGGCACTGGCGCTTCGCGCTGTAGTTTTTTCTCTCCTTCTTAGCTTTTTATCTTTTTCAGCTATCACGCTGCTGTTTGCGCGTGGATGGCGTTTATTTCTCACAGGAGAGAAATCATGCTGTACTGGATTTTATTAGCGTTAGCGATTGCTGCCGAAATTACAGGCACCGTGTCAATGAAATGGGCCAGCGTCAATGGCGGCAGCGCCGGCTATATTTTTATGCTGTTGATGATCGCCCTGTCATACATCTTCCTCACCTTTGCCGTTAAACGTATTGCCCTTGGCGTGGCTTATGCCATGTGGGAAGGCGTCGGTATTCTGTTTATCACCCTGTTCAGCGTGATGCTGTTTGACGAGGCGCTGTCAGTGATGAAGGCGGCGGGTTTGATCACGCTGATCGCGGGTATCGCGCTGATCAAAGCGGGGACATTCAGCCGTAAGGAGCTGCGTCATGACCACGCTTAATGTCGTGCATCTGGCCTGGCTGGCGCTGGCCATCGTGCTGGAAATTGTGGCGAATATCGCGCTGAAATACGCCAACGGCTTCCGTCGTCCGCTGTATGGCGTGGTATCGCTGGTGGCTGTCCTGGCGGCATTCAGTGCCCTGTCGCAGGCAGTGAAGGGGATCGATCTCTCGGTGGCCTACGCCTTGTGGGGCGGTTTCGGTCTGGTGGCTACCGTAGCGGCAGGCTGGATCCTGTTCGGACAACGCCTGAACACCCGCGGCTGGCTGGGCGTGGCACTGCTGCTGACCGGGATGGTGTTGATCAAATTTGCCTGAGGCAGCGCAATACTGCCTGCCTTCCTTTCCCAATGGTGGGAGAGAAGGGCAGGCATGCGTAAGCCAGCTGTTAACCGCGGCCGTGCGGCTCATCCCAGTCAAAAGCCGGTCCCAGCGAAATAACGCCGTTCGGATTGATGGTCTTGTGGCTGCAGTAGTAGTGATGGCGGATGTGCGGCAGGTTTACCGTATCGGCAATGCCCGGCATCTGATAAATATCGCGCAGGAAGCCATTCAGGTTACGGTAATCACTGATGCGATGACGATCGCACTTAAAGTGGGTCACGTAGACCGGGTCAAAGCGCACCAGCGTGGTCCACAGGCGCAGATCGGCTTCGGTGAGGCGATCGCCGGTCAGATAGCGATGCTGACCCAGAATCTGCTCCAGCCGTGCCAGCGAATGGAACAGCGCGGTTACGGCTTCATCATAGGCCGACTGTGATGTGGCAAATCCACTTTTGTAGACGCCGTTATTGACGGTGTCATAAATCCAGCCGTTGAGTTCGTCGATCTTGTCACGCAACTCGGGCGGGTAGTAATCGCCGGCGCGAGCGCCCTGCGCGTCGAAGGCGCTGTTGAACATACGGATGATATCGGCGGATTCATTACTGACAATAGTGTGCTGCTTTTTATCCCACAGCACCGGCACGGTCACGCGCCCGCTGTACTGCGGATCGGCATGCAGATAGAGCTGATAAAGGAATTCGTTCTGATACAGCGAATCGCCGGTCGCGGCGGGGAAGTCATCGTCGAAGGTCCAGCCGTTCTCCAGCATCAGCGGGTGCACTACTGACACCGAAATCATCTCTTCTAATCCCTTCAGCTGACGCATCAGCAGGGTGCGATGCGCCCACGGGCAGGCCAGCGAAACGTATAAATGATAACGATCGCGCTCGGCGGCAAAGCCGGCTTTCCCGGTTGGCCCGGCGCTGCCGTCTGCCGTGATCCAGTTACGCCAGACTGCTTCTGTGCGTTTGAAGCGGCCACCGGTTGACTTCGTATCGTACCAGGTGTCATGCCAGACACCGTCAATCAGTTGTCCCATTATGCTTCCTCCTTCTGATAAAAAAACGGGGCGAGGAAAATCCCCGCCCCTGCTATTCAGTATATGTGCTGTTGCACGGCTTGTGTGCTTAGCGTGCGGTTGCTGGCATAAAGCGCTGACGAATCAGGCGGTCAATGCTGTAGGCGCCCGGACCCACCAGACCCAGCACCAGGAAACCACCGGCGATGGACAGGTTTTTCATGAACATCAGCGAGTTCACGCCTTCCGCAAAGTTGCTGTGGAACAGGAACGCGGTCAGCAGGGTGAAGCCCGCGGTGAACAGCGCGGTGGAGCGCGTCAGGAAACCGAACAGAATCGCCAGGCCGCCGCCCAGTTCCAGCAGAATCGCCAGCGGCAGCAGGAACCCCGGCACGCCCATCGCCTCCATATACTGTGCGGTGCCCGCATAGGCGGTGATTTTGCCCCAGCCGGCAGTAATAAACAGGATGGTCATTAATACGCGTGCCAGCAGCAGGCCTGAGTCTTCGAATTTTTTCATCATTTACTCCAACAAGGTTTTTGGCGCAGGTTGTTGGCCTGCCGGGTTTATTTTCCCGCTAAACCGCGTTAAACAGTTCGTCGGGCTGATGGAGGGAGATGATAGTCGCGCGCAGCAATAGTTGTAAGCGAGATAAACTGTCGATGTTATTCAGGAATTCTGAAGGAGGAAAACCGAACCTTTTCGATCCGGTTTAAGGTGAGGAAGTTAGCGTGGCGGCATCGCCGATTTGATCATGCGCCAGGTGCTCCACAGGCCGAGTCCGCGTTTGGCCCAGCGCATGATACGGTTCGGGCTGCGGATCGACCAGATGGCGAGCGCGCTGCTGCCAATCGCCAGATAGCGGCGCAGGCTGAGAAACGTCAGCCAGCCGCGATCGTACTGCGCGGTGCTTTCCAGCCAGTCGCGGCGCGCAGCGCTGAGATCCAGCCGCTGCTGCTGTACCTGATTAAGCAATTCATGAATGCGTGCTTCACGTTCACGCTGACTCATGAGCGATGCTCCTCGAGTAAGGTGCGATCGGTGTCCAGCTCTTTGCGCGTATGGCGCAACAGCGTGGACTGCCGGGATTTACGCAACGTCCATAAACCAAAAATCAGCGCCAGCGCGAATAGCACGCCGGTAGTGATGGCAATCGCCATCAGCCGGTACTGCGCATCCACCGCCCAGATAATCAGCACCATCAGGCTCATTAATCCGAAAGCGGTAAACAGCATGGTCAGGCCTATCATGATCAGCATCTGGATCAGATTGGCCTTTTCCTCTTCCAGCTCGGCAACGGCCAGCCGCACGCGTGTCTCGACCATGCCAACCAGCGTTGTCACCACGCGCTGACCTACATTGAAGACCCCTTTGCCTGGGCCGTGGCTCTGATTCTCGCTCATATCAACGACGTGAAATCAGGATGCCGATCAGCACGCCGACTGCTGCGCCGATACCCACGCCGTGCCACGGATTTTCACGCACGTAGACGTCCGCTTTTTCCGCCGCTTCACGCGTGGTCTGCGCGATGCGTTCGCCGGATTCGCCCAGCCGCTCGCGTGAACTCTCAATGGCACCGCGTGCTTTGTGACGCAGTTTATCCAGCTCGCTTTTCGACTTATCAGCCGAGCTGCTCAGCACTTCTTCCAGGGTGTCGGCAAGGTTTTTCAGTTCCGCACGCAGATGTTCAGATGTGGTGTCTTTAGCCATGGTGTTCTCCATTACATCATTTATTTAAGTCCGATTAATAAGGCTCGGCCTGCAGCTTTTTCAGCTCCTGGCGTGCCTCTTCCAGCTTCCGTTCGCGCTTACCGATCTTCTCCTGGTCTTTGCCTTCCTGGCGATCCTGCTGCAGTTCGCGCTCGCGCTCAGCCACTTTATGCTGCTGAGCTTCAATGCGTTCAGCGTGGGCGGATTTCAGTTTCTCGTCAGTGCAGTTGGCGCGGACTTCGGTCAGTGCGCGTTCCAGTCCGGTGACCCGGCGCTGGTTGTCGTGCTGTTTCGCCATCTCAATTTCGCGCTGAATATCCTGCTGTTTTTGCTGACACAGCGATTCCGCTGCCAGCAGTGAACCCGAGAGAGAGAAAAGAATCGCACCCAGCAGTAGTTGTTGTTTCATCAGGTTTTTACCTTCCATTGTTGACGACCTGTCGCAAACCGGACAGGAGGGGCATCCCAGCTTGTCGTCTGCTCGCGCTTACTTAAGAATAGACAGCAGACGAAAAAATTCAAAAAACACGCGGGGATAGCGAGGATTGAGGTGCCGCCGGGCGGTGAACCCGACGGCGGGGATCAGCTATAGGTGGGGCGATTAGCGTCCACCACCTGCTGTGACGCCTGCGGACCCGCCGCCACGACAAAGCCCTGTGGCAGCAGGCGGCGCAGTACTTTCTGCGCCGCCAGGCTCTGCTCTTCATTCTCAAAATGAATGACCAGCGCATCGCCTGCCGAGGTAATACTTTTAATCCGCACGCCCTGCGCCGAAAGCTGCTGATAGAGATAAAAGCCGTCCGGCAGATTGGTGCCGCTGTGTGCCACGCGGATCTTCACCACCGTTTCATGCTGCATCAGTTTGGGCACAATGCCGATAGCCAGCAGCGCCAGCACGCCAGCGCACAGCCAGGGGAGTAAACGCCTGGGAAAATTACGCAACCCTGTCATTACTGTGACTTCCCGTTCTGACCCGCCTGACGTTTACGCCACAGCACCACCAGTGAACCCACCAGACCGATGACCAGCAGCACCAGCGGCAGCAGCATCAGGCAGAACATCAGCTCATCTTCATAGCGGCGGAAAATAGGTGTTTTCCCCAGCGCAAAGCCGAGCACGGTAAGAATCAGCACCCACAGGAAGCCGCTCATCCAGTTAAAGAACTGGAAGCGGGCATTGCTCAGGCCAGAGAGGCCGGCAATGGTCGGCAGCAGGGTACGGACAAACGCGATAAAGCGGCCAATCAGCAGTGCAGACAAACCGTGGCGGTGGAACAGACTGTGGGCGCGCTGATGATACTGCGCGGGCAGATGGGAGAGCCATTTCTGCACCGTCGGCGTATTGCCAAGCCAGCGGCCCTGAATGTAACTGACCCAGCAGCCAAGGCTGGCGCCGGTGGTCAGCACCAGCAGGGTGAGCGGGAAGCTCATGGTGCCTTTCGCGATCAGTACGCCGACCAGAATCAGCAGACTATCACCGGGCAGAAACGCGGCGGGCAGCAGGCCATTTTCGAGAAACAGAATCATGAACAACACGCCATAAATCGCCCACACCAGCGTGGGGTCGGAGAGCATTTCGTAATCCTGCTGCCACAGGGCATGCAGCAATGCTTGCAAAATATCCATCAATCATTCCTGAACATCATTGTTAAACGTGCCCGTGAGGGGCTTAGGCGCAGGCGGGTTAAGTTATACATTTTAGGTATGCCACCTGAGCAGGATTTCCGGATCCATCCAGAATTGATTGTTAAATCAGCGACTTTTTATAGCCCTGTCGCAAAGGGTAAGAAAAGGGCGATAACTGTAACAAAAATCGCGGGATTCAGACAGTGTAAAGTCGCGGTCGCACAGGAGTTTTACCTTTTGACGCAGATGGTCAAAAGGAGCTTTACACGAGCTGACACTATTGCAGATTAACTGACTTTTTAGCCTGAAAATGCAGCGTTTCAGCCATTACGGCTTTAGGGCAGGATCACCGGATTTTCTGCGAACATGTAGCGGTCAACGTTGAACTCGAAATCATCGGCGGTGGCGTCGAACAACATCTGTTTAGTATTTTCCAGATGCTGCCACATCGCCAGTTTGCTGGCGGCGGGATCTTTGCGCATCAGCGCTTTTAAAATCTGGTCGTGATCGTCGCACCAGCTGGTGATATGGCGCGCGTCAATGTGTTCGTGCAGCTTGAGCCAGTAAGGATTATGCAGCCGGTGCCGCCACATTTTCTCTACGATGGCGGCCAGCGCGCTGTTTTGGGTGGCCTGGGCAATGCGCACGTGAAACTCCATATCCCATGTCGAATCGCGCGCGTGATCTTCCTGCCGGGCTTTTTCCTGAATTGCCAGCAGCGCCACGATGTCCTGTGGACGGATCTGCGTGGCGGCAAATTCGGCGACATTGCTCTCAATCAACTGGCGCGCCTGCAGCAGTTCAAAGGGGCCATAGCTGGCAAACTCCAGCTGATCGGCGGCGCTGTCGCGCGGTTGCGGCTGGTCGCTGATCACATGAATGCCCGATCCTTTGCGCACCTCGACGTAGCCTTCCACCTCCAGCATGATGATTGCTTCCCGCACCACGGTGCGGCTCACCTGGTGCGACTCCGCAATCATCCGCTCTGCCGGTAACTTTGCCCCCACGGCATAACTGCCCGCTTCGATACGCTGCTTGAGTTCGCTGGCGAGTTGCTGGTAGAGGCGGCGGGATTCGTTCAGGTCCATGATTTTTCGGTTCTGTGAAAGACGGTAAGTTGTTATACCACTTACCCTGCAATGTCGCAAAGCGCTGAAGCTGTTATACCATCTGGCAAGTTAAGAACCTGCGCGCCTGCTCAGGTTTGATGTTTAATTGATAGAATATACATATATTTAAGTTGATGAAAATAAGAGGCACGCCGGCTTTCGCCGTATGGCAATGATGGATAATGTGACGCAGTTGGCAAACAAATCTCCCTGTCGCTGAAATTGGTATGATAACTTTTGCGCATTAGCTGACCGATTTCATCTTCAAGGAAGCGACATGTTGCGACTCAACCGCCGCGATTTCCCCGGCGCACGCTATAGCGAACGCGTGATCCAGTTCGGCGAAGGCAACTTTTTACGTGCCTTTATCGACTGGCAGCTCGACTGGCTCAATGAACATCAGGGCACTGATGCCGGCGTGGTGGTGGTGCGACCGCGCAACCGGATGCAGACGGAGACGCTCAATCAGCAGGATGGCCTCTACACCACGCTGCTGCGCGGGCTGAATGACGCCGGGGAACCGCTCAGCGAAACCCGGCTGATCCGCAGCCTCAATCGTGAAATCCAGCCTTATCAGCAGTTCGAAGAATTCCTGGCTCTGGCACGCGCGCCGCAGATGCGTTTTGTGTTCTCCAACACCACCGAGGCCGGCATCGCGTATGCCGAACAGGATCGGCTGGAGGATCAACCCGCGTCGTCGTTTCCCGGCAAACTGACGCAGCTTTTGTGGGCGCGTTATCAGCACTTTGCCGGTGCCGCCGATAAAGGCTGGCTGATCGTGCCGTGTGAGCTGATCGACCATAACGGCGACACGCTGCGCGCGTTAGTGCTGCGTTACTGCCAGCAGTGGCAGCTGCCAGCGGCCTTTACGCAGTGGGTGACGCAGCACTGCGCCTTTTACAACACCCTGGTGGATCGTATTGTCAGCGGCTATCCGCCGGATGGCGCACAGATTGCAGCCCAACTGGGCTATGACGACCGCTATCTGGTGGCCGGGGAGCGCTATTACCAGCTGGTGCTTGAGGGACCGGATGCGCTGATGCACGAGCTGCAGCTGACGGCGCTGGCGCCTGCCGTCAGGCGGGTGGATGACATCACGCCGTACAAAGCGCAGAAGGTGGCGATCCTCAACGGGGCGCACACTGCGCTGGTGCCGGTGGCGTTTCAGGCCGGGCTGGCGAGCGTGGGCGAGGCTATGAATGATGCGCAGCTGGCCGCTTTTGTCGACGCCCTGCTACGCGAAGAGGTGATCCCGACGCTGGATTTGCCGCGCGCCGAGCTGCACGCCTTTGCCGATGCGGTGCAGCGCCGCTTTCGCAATCCGTTTATTCACCATGCGCTGCTGGCGATTGCGCTCAACGGCATGACCAAATTCCGCACGCGCCTGCTGCCGGCGCTGTTGCAGGCGCAGCAGCAGCGTGGCGACTGGCCGCCGCGCCTCACCTTTGCCTTTGCCGCGCTGCTGGCGTTTTATCGCGGCCAGCAGGATGGCCGGCAGTGGCCGCTGCAGGATGACGCGCACTGGCTGCAGCGTTTTGCCCGGCTGTGGCCGGCGGTCCTCACCGATCAACTCACCCCGCAGCAGCTGGTGAGCGACGTACTGAGCGACGCGCAGCACTGGGGCGAAGATTTAACCCAGCGGCCCGGTCTGGTTACGGCGGTCAGCCAGCAGCTGCACAACATTCTCGTCCACGGCATGCGGACGGCCCTTAGCCAACTGAGATAACGCGATGCAACAGGCAATCAAAATACATTCACGCGACAACGTCGCCGTCGCGCTGCAGGATCTGGCGGCCGGCACCCAGCTTATCGTCGCAGAACAGCGGATTACGCTGCAGCAGGATATCGGGCGCGGCCACAAGTTTGCGCTGCAACCGCTCAACAGTGGCGAGCAGGTGATTAAATATGGGTTGCCGATTGCCCATGCCACTCAGCCGATCGCCGTCGGCGAGCTGATTCACTCCCACAACGCGCGCACCAATCTGAGCGATCTGGACGAGTACAGCTATCAACCTGATTTACCCCACGAAAATGCGCAGGCGGCGGATCGTGAGGTGCAGATCTACCGCCGCGCCAACGGTGAGGTGGGGATCCGCAACGAGCTGTGGATCCTGCCGACCGTCGGCTGCGTGAACGGGATTGCGCGTCAAATTCAGACGCTTTTCCTGAAAGAGACCAACGATGCCGAAGGCACCGACGGCGTGCATCTGTTCAGCCACACCTACGGCTGCTCGCAGCTGGGCGATGACCACAATAACACCCGCACCATGCTGCAAAACATGGTGCGCCACCCGAACGCGGGCGCGGTGCTGGTGATTGGCCTCGGCTGCGAAAACAACCAGGTGGATGCCTTCCGCGACACGCTGGGCGAATTTGACCCCTGAGCGCGTGCACTTTATGGTGTGCCAGCATCAGGACGACGAAGTGGAGGCGGGCGTTGAGCTGCTGCATCAGCTGTATGAGGTGATGCGCCACGACAGGCGCGAGCCGGGCAAGCTGAGCGAGCTGAAGTTTGGGCTGGAGTGCGGTGGGTCTGACGGCCTTTCCGGCATCACCGCCAACCCGATGCTGGGCCGCTTCTCGGACTACGTGATCGCCAACGGCGGTACGACGGTGCTGACCGAAGTGCCGGAGATGTTCGGCGCGGAGCGCATTCTGATGAGCCACTGCCGCGACGAAGAGACGTTTGAGAAAACCGTCACCATGGTGAATGACTTCAAACAGTACTTCATCGCCCACAATCAGCCGATTTATGAAAACCCGTCGCCGGGCAACAAGGCGGGCGGGATCACCACGCTGGAGGAGAAATCCCTCGGCTGCACCCAGAAAGCGGGCGCCAGCCAGGTGGTGGATGTTCTGCGCTACGGCGAACGCCTGAAAACGCACGGTCTGAACCTGCTGAGCGCACCGGGTAACGATGCGGTCGCCACCAGCGCGCTGGCAGGGGCGGGCTGCCATATGGTGCTGTTCAGCACCGGTCGCGGTACGCCGTACGGCGGTTTTGTGCCGACGGTCAAAATCGCCACCAACAGCGAGCTGGCGGCGAAGAAAAAACACTGGATCGACTTTGATGCGGGCCAGCTGATCCACGGCAAAGCGATGCCGCAGCTGCTGACGGAGTTTGTGGACACTATCGTGGAGTTTGCCAACGGCAAGCAGACCTGCAATGAGAAGAACGACTTCCGCGAGCTGGCGATCTTTAAGAGTGGTGTGACGCTTTAATGGGTCAGCGGCCCCCCCCCCGGGGGAAGGAAAAACACTCCCACAAACACTAAAAACGGCAACCTCAGGGTTGCCGTTTTGCTGTTAACCTCGCAGGGCGTTCTTCGCTAAACGCGCGTCTTCCGCCTGACAGGCCGCGGCGGTGAACAGCACGTCGGTAGAGGAGTTCAGCGCGGTTTCAGCGGAGTCCTGCAGCACGCCGATGATAAAGCCGACCGCAACCACCTGCATCGCCATCTCGTTCGGGATGCCAAACATATTGCACGCCAGCGGGATCAGCAGCAGCGAACCGCCCGCCACGCCGGATGCGCCGCAGGCACACAGCGACGCCACCACGCTCAGCAGCAGCGCGGTTGGCAGATCCACGGGAATACCCAGCGTATGCACCGCCGCCAGCGTCAGCACGGTGATGGTGATCGCCGCTCCCGCCATGTTCACGGTCGCGCCCAGCGGGATCGACACGGAGTAGGTGTCGCGGTCCAGGTTCAGCTTTTCCGCCAGCGCCATGTTGACCGGAATGTTCGCCGCCGAGCTGCGGGTGAAGAAGGCGGTCACGCCGCTTTCGCGCAGGCAGGTCAGCACCAGCGGATACGGGTTGCGGCGGATCTGCCGGAACACCAGCAGCGGGTTGATCACCAGCGCCACCAGCAGCATACAGCCGACCAGAACAACGCCAGCAGCTGCGCGTAGCCCCACAGCGCGTCGAAACCGGTGGTTGCCAGCGTGGAAGAGACCAGCCCGAAAATACCGATTGGCGCAAAGCGAATCACCAGCTTCACCATAAAGGTCACGGCGTTCGACACATCATTCACCAGGTTTTTCGTGGTCTCGTTGCCGTGACGCAGCGCGAAGCCCAGACCAATCGCCCAGACCAGAATGCCAATGTAGTTTGCGTTCATCAGCGCAGTGATGGGGTTAGAGACCATGCTCATCAGCAGGCCGCGAAGGACTTCGACAATGCCGGACGGCGGCGTGATATCACCGGCCGCGCTGGTCAGGTGCAGCGTGGACGGGAACAGGAAGCTGAACACAACGGCCGTTAAGGCCGCAGAGAAGGTTCCCAGCAGATACAGGAACAGAATCGGGCGAATGTTGGTTTTTTGTCCGTGCTGGTGGTTGGCAATCGACGCCATCACCAGCATCAGCACCAGTACCGGTGCGACGGCCTTCAGTGCGCCAACGAAAAGGGTACCGAGCAGCCCCGTGGCTTCCGCGGCAGGTTTTGACACCATCGCCAGCAGAATACCCAGTACCAACCCGACCAGAATTTGTTTTACAAGGCTGCCCTGCGCCAGGCGCGCGAACAGACCGCGTGATTGTGTGCTCATACGTTATTCCTGAGTGAAATTGCGTTCCATCCTGGCTGTGCTCTAAGGCACATTTATGTCCGGATGTAAGTATTTGTTTGCCTGGTTGAGTATCAGGGAAAGCAGCGAAAGGCGGAAGCGTAAAATGCTGGATTTTACGTGGTACGTCATGTTTTTTAACTATTGCTTAACGAAAATGCCAGGTGGCGCTGCGCTTACCCGGCCTACGGGGTGACGTTGTAGGCCCGGTAAGCGCAGCGCCACCGGGCAAAACGCATTAAGCCTGCTGCTTCTTATCGTGCTGGCGGTTAACCCAGGTATTGATAATCAGCGTCACGATCAGAATGCCAAACACCACGCCGAGCGAAATGGCGATCGGGATGTGGTAGAAATCGACGATCAGCATCTTGATACCGATAAACACCAGGATCACCGACAGGCCGTACTTCAGCATTGAGAAGCGCTCCGCCGCGCCTGCCAGCAGGAAGTACATGGCACGCAGACCGAGGATCGCAAACAGGTTAGAGGTCAGCACGATGAACGGGTCGGTGGTCACCGCGAAGATTGCCGGGATGCTGTCTACGGCGAAAATCACGTCGCTCAGCTCGACCAGAATCAGCACCAGCAGCAGCGGGGTAGCAAACAGCAGGCCGTTCTTACGCACGAAGAAGTGCTCGCTCTCGATCTTGTCGGTCATGCGCAGATGGCCGCGGATCCACTTCACCAGCGGCTTATCGCCGATACCGGTATCGTCTTCTTTCGCCAGCGCCATTTTGACCCCGGTGAACAGCAGGAACGCGCCGAAGACGTACAGCAGCCATTCGAACTGGGTAATCAGCCAGCTGCCGGCGAAGATCATGATGGTACGCAGGACAATGGCACCCAGCACGCCGTATACCAGCACGCGGCGCTGCAGGGCCGCAGGCACGGCAAAGTAGCTGAACAGCATCAGCCAGACGAAGACGTTATCAACCGCCAGGGCTTTTTCAATCAGATAGCCGGTGAGGAAGGCGAGCGCCTGAGGATCGGCCACCGCACGGCCTTCGGTCGAGGCCAGATACCACCAGAAGGCGGCGCAGAAAAGGAGTGAGAGGCTAACCCACACCAGCGACCAGACGGCGGCCTGCTTGACGCTCATGCCGTGCTCGCCGCGACGACCCTGCAAAAAGAGGTCGATCGCCAGCATGATGAGCACGACAACCGCGAATCCGCCCCACAACATTGGAGTGCCGACAGAATGCATACTATTTTCCTTACACATAAAAAACAAAAACGGCTATGGTCAGAAGACGATAGCCGTTAGCTTTTTATGCATAGACCTCGCCTTCCGGCAAGGTCTCACTTACAACCACGAGGGTTGCCCGGCGACCGGATGCGGTTTTGCACGCATCGTAATGACGATCCACCGGCGAAGAAGTTACTCCCCTTTGCAGCGTAACAAAATATGTCAACCCGAGCATTGTTTTCGTCGTCAATGGTCTGCGCTGTAATATCCTCATTACACACATATTTACGCGATACGTCTTCGCTCACGCCCCCTCACCCGTCTGCCGGGAACACCACGCCGGTCTGGCGGCGGATCTCCGTTTGCAGCTTCGCCGTGGTGCGGCTCACCGCGAGCCCAGGGTGATTCACTTCGTTGTCTTCCACCAGACGGGCGAAGACCTCTGCCTCATAGAGCATAGTGTTAATATGCTGAGGCTGCGTCAGCTCCTGCGCTTTACCGCCGCGCGGCACAAAGCTCACCTTCTGGCATTCGGAGATTTTCTCGATGACCAGCGAGCCGGCTTCGCCCTGAATTTCGCTCGGCAGCACGGAATCGCTCACTTTCGAGTGCTGCAGCGTGACGCTGAAATCGCCGTAATCCAGCACCACCACACCGTGCGCATCCACGCCGCTCTCCAGCAGGCTGGCGGTGGCCGTAACGCCGTGCGGCTCGCCCCACAGGGCTACCGCAGAGGCCAGGCAGTAGAAACCGATGTCCATGATCGAGCCGTTTGAGAAGGCCGGATTAAAGGTATTCGGGTTCTCGCCGTCGAGATAGCGCTGGTAGCGCGACGAGTACTGGCAGTAGTTGATAAAGGCTTTACGCACTTTGCCAATTTTCGGCAGGGACTGCTGCAGCAGCAGGAAATTCGGCAGGCTGGCGGTTTTGAACGCTTCGAACAGCACCACCTGATTTTCGCGCGCACAGCGCAATCGCCGCTTCGACTTCCTGAAAGTTCGAGGCCAGCGGCTTCTCGCAGATCACATGCTTTTATGGCTGAGGAACAGCTTCGTTTGCGGGAAGTGCAGGGAGTTCGGGCTGGCGATATAGACCGCGTCAATGGCGTCGCTTTGCGCCATCTCATCAAGCGAGGTAAAGAGTCAGGCGGCACGAGGGTAATCCGTGAGCAAAGCGTCGCGCCTGCTCAAGGCTGCGGGAATAGACGGCGGTGAGTTTAAGTTTGCCGGTTTCGTGGGCGGCGTCGACGAACTGGCGGGTGATCCAGTTCGTACCAATGACTGCGAAACGTATCACGGCTGGCTCTCCTGCACTCTGAAAGCGGCAGAGTAGCATGTTCCCTGGCGGCGCAGGCAGGCGAAATTTGATCCTGCGATCCGCATTCCAATATGATGAT
The DNA here is from genome assembly GCA_039593635.1 of Enterobacterales bacterium. Lineage (GTDB taxonomy): Bacteria > Pseudomonadota > Gammaproteobacteria > Enterobacterales > Enterobacteriaceae > Enterobacter. The sequence continues at coordinate 76,512 of JBCNOW010000009.1, read as the reverse complement.
GCCAAACCCTTTTTTAACCGACATGCGGGGACGCCGGGTGAGCGGAAGCAAACACGCACTGAACTGGACCACACTGCTGATCGCCATTCCGGTGGGCCTGGTGGCCTCACTGGTCACGCTGGCGTTTCGCGGCATTATCGATCTCATCAATCATTTGCTGTTTCACAGCGACAGCGAAATCACGGTCGCGATGCACGTCTGGCCGTGGATCTTCTGGCCGCTGCTGGTGGGCGCAGGCGGGCTGCTGGCCGGCTGGTTCCTGCGCTACGCGGTGGCGATTGAGCAGCAGGAGACGGTGAAAACCGATTACCTTGAAGTGATTAACGCGCGGCTGGATGCGGTGCCCACCAAAACCTCGCTGTTTCGCGCGCTGTCGTCGATTGCCAGTATCGGCAGCGGGGCATCGATTGGTAAAGAGGGGCCAATGGTGCAGCTGTCGGCGCTGAGCGGCAGCCTGCTGGGGCGCTGGCTGCCAGCGTCCCTCAATATGCGCAACAGCGACATCGTCGCGATGGCGGCGGCCGCCGGTCTGTCGTCGGTGTATCACGCCCCGCTGGCGTCGGCGATTTTTGTCGCGGAAATCGCGTTTGGCATCTCTGCGCTACAGCGGCTGATACCGCTGATTATCGCCTCGGCAGTGGCGGTAATGACCATGTGGTCACTGGGCTTTCGCAGTGCGCTCTATCCGCTCTCAGACACGCTGTTTCAAATGGACCTCACCAGCCTGCTGATGACGGTAATCATTGGTTTTGCTGCGGGCGTGGCAGGCTGGCTGTTAATCAAGCTGATTGCGCGCAGCAAAGCGTTATTCAGCCGCGTGCACTCGCTGCCGTTCAGGCTGGGCGCAGGCGGCTTTACGGTTGGCTTACTGGCGCTGATCTCCACCGATATCCTCGGTAACGGCTATGAAGTGATCGTGAAAATCATTGAAGGCAACTATCTGCTGGCGGGTCTGCTCGGCCTGCTGGTGCTGAAAATGCTGGCGACCACGCTCTCGGTCGGCTCCAACGCGGTAGGCGGCCTGTTCACGCCCTCATTATTGATTGGTGCGCTGCTCGGCGTGGCGCTGGCGCAGACTGGCGTGCTGCTGCATTTGCCGGTGGGCAATACACTGCTGTATGCGGCGGTGGGCATGGCGGCGGTGCTGGCAGCGGTCAGTCAGGCGCCGCTGATGGCGATGCTGATGGTGCTGGAGATGACGCTCAACAGTAGCCTGCTGTTCCCACTGATGATCGCTTCGGTACTGGCGTCAATGCTGGTCTACCGGCTGCAGTCCGCCAGCACCTATCCGGTGGTAAGCCATCACCTTAATCGTTCAGAAGCGAAATATGATTTTGATAATATGCGGGTTGATCAGCTGATTATCCCCGGCGCGGCGCTGCAGCCGGCGGAATCGGTCGGGCAGGCGCTGGCGGTGAGTTCACTCAAGCGCGAGCGCTACGTCTACGTCATTAATCAGGCCGGTCAGTTTCTCGGCGTAGTATCAATTCATGACATTTCGCGCAAAGTGCTGGCACAGGAGATCACGCTGGATTCACCGGTCAGCAGCGTGATGGATGATAATTTCCCCTGCATTTACCAGCACCAGAGCATGCGTGAAGGCTGGGAGGCGTTTGCGCGCGTGACGCTGGAGCGTTTACCGGTGCTGAATAATGCGCAGGAGCGTCGCTTCCTCGGCGCATTGACCAAAACCAGTCTGATTCAGAAAGCGCAGGAGTTTCTTTAGGCCGCGTTGCCGCGCAGCGCCTGTTCGGTCATCCACAGGCGCGCATCGAACTCCAGCTGGTGGTAGTCCGGTTCCATGTGGCAGCACAGCTGATAAAAGGCTTTGCTGTGATCTTTCTCTTTCAGGTGCGCCAGTTCGTGCACCACGATCATGCGCAGAAAGGGTTCCGGCGCGAGGCGGAAAAAGGTCGAGATGCGAATTTCGGCCTTGGCTTTCAGGTTACCGCCCTGCACGCGGGAAATGGCGGTGTGCAGGCCAAGCGCATGCTTCATCACTTTGATTTTATTATCCCAGATGACCTTGCTGACCGGCGGCGCGCTGCGCATATAGCGGTTTTTCAGCGCCTGCGTGTAGTTATAAAGCGCGCGGTCGCTGACGACGTCGTGCGTATCGGGATAGCGCTGCTGCAAAAAGGCGGCTAATCGCTGATTATCAATCAGCACTTGCACCTGTTCGAGGATGTTTTCAGGGTAACCCTGCAGATAGATTAATGACATTGGGATTCCCGACGAAAGACAGTATACTGCGCCCCCTTTTCAGGGCGAAAATCGCGCAAAGTGTACCACGCCGGAGATTCCATGAGCCAACTTGAACTGACCGATCGCACGCTGACGCTTCAGCGCTTCCCGCCGATGCGTGAAGAGAGCCCGCTACAGGCGTGGGACGCCGCAGATGAATATTTGCTGCAGCAGGCGCTGCCGGCAGGCCCGGTGCTGGTATTCAATGACAGCTTCGGCGCGCTGACCTGCGGGCTGAACGATCGGGAAATCTGGCACGTCAGCGACTCGTGGCTCAGCCAGCAGGCCGCCCGGCAGAATCTGCGTCTCAACGGTCTGGATGAAGCGTCGGTACACTTTCTTGATAGCCTGGCGCCGTTGCCGGCTGCTCCGGCGGCGGTACTGATTAAGCTGCCCAAAGCACTGGCACTGCTTGAGCACCAGCTGCGCGCGCTGCGGACGGTCGTCACGCCGGATACTCTGATTCTGGCGGCCGGTAAAGCCAAAGATATCCATAATTCCACGCTGCAGCTGTTTGAACGCATTCTTGGTGAGAGCAAAACCTCGCTGGCGTGGAAAAAAGCGCGTCTGATTTACAGCCATTTCAGCGCCCCGGCGCTGGCGGACGTGCCGGCGACCACCGTGTGGCCGCTCGACGAGACGCCGTATCACATCCACAACCACGCCAATGTGTTCGCCCGCGCGGCGCTGGATATTGGCGCGCGCTTCTTTCTACAACACCTGCCGCACGATATTGAAGGCGAAATCGTCGATCTCGGCTGCGGTAACGGCGTGATCGGCCTGCAGGCACTGGAACAGAATCCGCAGGCCGAGGTGCTGTTCGTCGATGAATCTTACATGGCGGTGGCTTCCAGCCAGCTTAACGTTGAGCTCAACCGGCCACAGGATCTGGCACGCTGCCAGTTTCGGGTTAACAACGTGCTGAGCGGTTTTCCGTCGGACCGGCTGCACGCAGTGTTGTGTAATCCGCCGTTCCATCAGCAGCACGCGGTCACCGACCACCTGGCGTGGCAGATGCTGCGTGACGCCAAACGCTGCCTGCAGTATGGCGGCGAGTTGCGCATCGTCGGTAACCGCCACCTTGGCTATCATCAGAAAATGAAGAAGCTGTTTGGCAACTGCGAGCTGGTGGCCTCTAACGCCAAATTTGTGGTGCTGCGTTCAGTCAAGCTGCGTTAATCACAGGCTGAGCGCCAGCTCAGTGGCCTGAGCGATGGCGCGCCGTGCATCCAGCTCCTGCGCGACCTCGGCGCCGCCGATCAGCCGCACGGCTTTGCCGCGTGCGGCCAGCGCCTGCGCCAGCGTACGCAGCGGTTCCTGACCGGCGCAAACCACGATGTTATCTACCGCCAGCGTCAGCGCTTCCCCCTGATGGCGCAGGTGCAGCCCGTCATCATCAATCTTCAGATATTCGACATCGCCCCACATCTGCACGCCGTGCGCCTGCAGGCTGGCGCGATGGATCCAGCCGGTGGTTTTCGCCAGCCCGGCGCCCGGCTTACCAGATTTACGCTGCAGCAGCCAGATCTGGCGGTCGGCAGGAGCCGGCTGTGGACGCACTAAACCGCCGCGCGCCTGCAGACTGCGATCGATGCCCCAGCTTTGGTAGAAGTCTTCCTCGCGATCGGCGTGCTGCAGCAGAAACTCCGCGGTGTCGAAACCAATGCCGCCGGCACCGATAATCGCCACGCGCTGGCCAACCGGTTTTTTGTCGCGTATCACCTCAAGATAACTCAGCACGCTGGGGTGATCGATGCCCGGAATCGCCAGCTGGCGCGGTGTGATGCCGGTCGCGATGATAACTTCATCCGCCTGTTCCAGTTCGTCAGCGCTGACGCGATGATTCAGGCACAGCTCAACGCCTGCGGCTACCAGCTGATGGCGGAAATAGCGCAGCGTTTCGCTGAACTCCGCCTTGCCGGGGATCTGGCGGGCGATATTAAACTGGCCGCCAATCTGCGCATCGGCTTCGTACAGGGTGACGTGATGGCCGCGCTGCGCCGCCTGCAGCGCGAACGCCATACCGGCCGGACCGGCACCCACCACCGCCAGCCGTTTTGGCTGCGCGGCGGCGATGACCGGCATCAGCGTTTCGTGACAGGCGCGCGGATTGACCAGGCAGGAGGTGACCTTGCCGGCAAAGATTTGATCGAGGCAGGCCTGGTTACAGGCGATGCAGGTATTGATTTCGTCAGGCTGGCCCGCCTGCGCTTTGCTGACAAACGCGGCATCGGCAAGGAACGGCCGCGCCATCGACACCATGTCGGCAATACCGTCGCGCACAATCTCTTCCGCCACCTGGGGATGGTTGATGCGGTTGGTGGTGACCAGCGGTACGCCCTGACGTGGGCTGGCCGCAGCTGCTGCGTCACCCAGGCGAAACCGGCGCGCGGTACGCAGGTGGCGATGGTGGGGATGCGGGCTTCATGCCAGCCGATGCCGGTGTTGATGAGGGTCGCGCCGCGCTGCTCCAGCGCCGTGGCAAGCTGCAGCGTCTCCTGCAGCGAGCTGCCGTTATTCACCAGGTCGAGCATCGACAGGCGGAAAATAATAATAAAGGCATCACCGACAGCGGCGCGCACCGCCTGCGTCACTTCCAGTGCAAAGCGCTGCCGCCGCGCCACATCGCCGCCCCAGCCGTCGTCGCGCTGGTTGGTGTGGGCGACCAGGAACTGATTAATCAGGTAGCCTTCGGAACCCATGATTTCGACGCCGTCGTAACCGGCCTGCTGCGCCAGCCGGGCGCAGCGCGCAAAATCCGCGATGGTTTGTTCAATCTGCGCTTCGCTCAGTGCATGCGGTGTAAACGGGTTGATGGGCGCCTGTAACGCCGAGGGCGCCACCAGATCGCGGCTGATAGCTGTAACGGCCGGTGTGCAGGATCTGCAGCGCGATTTTGCCCCCCTCTGCATGTACTGCATCGGTTATCTGGCGGTGCCAGCCGCACTGCGTTTCGTCTGTGAGCATGGCTCCGCCCTGCGCCACCACGCCCTGCGCATTAGGCGCGATGCCGCCGGTCACAATCAGCGCAACGCCTTCCCGGGCGCGCTCGGCGTAAAAGGCGGCGAGGCGTTGTGCGCCATCGGCATGCTCCTCCAGACCGGTGTGCATTGAGCCCATCAGGAAACGGTTTTTCAGTTGCGTAAAGCCCAGATCCAGCGGGGTAAACAGATGCGGATAACGCTCAGTCATGATCACTTACTCAGTGAGTGGTCGGATGAGTGAACTCTAGCGGGAAAAGTGCGGGCTGGAAATTTGCGGCGCTCAGCCTGTGAGAAACATCAAAAAAAAGCAGGGCGGCAAGTCGCAGACGAAAGTATCGGACCACTTTCGCCAGGCACGGGAAGAAACCTGCGCGCCCTGTAATGGCATGAAGATTGGGCTAATAAATTAGCTCTGTGGTTATAAATTCCTGTATGACTCAATCTCTATAACAATCCCGGGTGAGGACGAGGTGATGATGCCATGCCTCAGTCGAATTAATCCGCAAGACTGGTCTTGATTTTGGCTTCAGCAGGCACCGTTTCGCCGTGCCAGTTCGATAATATCGACCAGATTCTTTGATTCGAGCTTTTGAAAAATTTTAGTTTTATAAGTACTGATAGTTTTGTTATTTAATCCTAATTCACAGGCAATGATTTTATTGGATTTTCCCTGCGCCAGCTGACGTAAAATAAGCGTTTCCCGCTCGGTCAGGCGCGACAGCATATCCTGTTCATTCACATAGCGCTGGCGCCGGTCAAGAATATCGCCGGGCAGATAATTTACATTATTAAATACGCAGCCAATGGCGGCGATCAGCGTCTGAATCGGGTCGTATTTCGACACGAAGCCGTTAGCGCCCTGACTAAGCGATTGTATAAGCAGGTGATTGTTACTGCTCTGACTGAGCAGAATGACTTTCATCCAGGTTTTAGATTTTACGATATCGCGTAAAAAGGCGATGCCATTTTTCTCTTTGAAATCAGGATCTAAAATCAGGATGTCGATGTGCTGATGAATAACATCGTCAATACCATCATTAATTGTGTTTGCTGTAGTGACACAATTAAAGCCATTCATTAATAATAAAGCCTGCACCCCAGCCGCAACAAGGCGATGCTCATCAACGATGAGAATTTTTGCATTAAACATAGATCTCCCTTTTACGACACCGACATGATGGCGCTGGCGGACATTATGTCTGGCGGCTTATCCCGGCGAACCGAGAAATGTCTTGATAAGATTATGTTTTTATAAAACCTGCTGATTTTTCAGCCGATATTGTTCAAAGATAATTAATGTTTCATTGACGGTGTTTATCTCGCACGCGATGGCGGCAATCAGCTGCGCGACATCGTGTCTTTCCTGCTGGTGTTTCTCCAGCTTGCGCCCCAGCTCCATCAGCGCGCTGGCATTAAGAATGCTGGCACCGCCTTTCAGCTTATGGCCAAGCTGTGACAGCGCGTGAGCATCAGTGGTTTGCTGCAGCGCCGCCAGCAATTCATCGTGGCTGGTGCGAATACTTTCCAGCAGGGTGATGCAGCTGGCAGGATCGCGCTCAGCCAGCTGCATCAGCAGCGGCGCAAAAGTCGGGACCGCCACAGGGGCCGGCAGCGCGGCGACGGCGGTATCAGCAACAGGTTGCCCGGTCACTGCTGCTGCCTCGCTGTCAGGCGCGTTTGGCGTGCGGCGCGGACAGTGGGTGATTTGCGCCAGCAACGTATCCAGATTCAGCGGCTTGAACAGACAGTCGTTCATGCCAGCCTGCAGGCAGCGCTGCATGATGTGCTGCTCGGCGGAGGCGGTCAGGCCGTATAGCGTGATCGGCGGCAGATGATGTTGGCGTTCATGCTGGCGCAGCGCCTGGGCAAATTCAAACCCGTTCATGCCGGGCATATTGCAGTCGGTAATGATCAGGTCAAAGCGCAGCGGATCCTGCTGCCACAGCTTCAGCGCTTCGACGGCGCTTTCGCTCACCACCACCTGATGGCCCGCCAGCTCCAGCTGTTTACCCAGCAGCAGACGATTAGGCGCATGATCATCAATCACCAGCACCGACAGCTTGTCGGTGACCAGCGGCTGTGACAGATGCGGTTGAGTTTGATCGCGCGGTTCGCCGGCCGGCGCGCGGAAGTAGAAGGAGAACACCGACCCTTCACCTGGCGTACTCTCCACAATCAGTTCGCCATCCAGCAACTCTGCCAGATTGCGGCAGATGCTCAGGCCAAGACCGGTGCCAATCTGCTGCTGCTGACGTTCTCCGACCTGGACAAACGGCTCAAAAATCGCCTGCTGCTGCTCCTCGGTCATGCCGCAGCCGTCATCGCTCACTTCTATGACGAACTCACAACCTTCCTCTTCCTGGCCAATCCCCTGCATCAGCACCACGGTTACGCTGCCGCGATCGGTAAATTTAATAGCGTTACTCAACAGGTTAGACAGGATCTGGTTGATCATCAGCGGATCGGTCTGTACCCAATAGGCCGCGATGTCCATCTCTACGCGCAGATCGATCCCTTTGCTTTCGGCTTTGTTGCGAAACAGCGTCACCGCCTGATCGATAACATCCGGCAGGTAAACGGTTTCCGGCGTGGGTTGATACTGGCCAGATTCGATCTTCGATAGATCGAGGATATCGCCGATCAGCGACAGCAGCGCGCGCGCCGAGCTGTAGGCGACGCGAATATTTTCGGACAGCGTCTCACACGGCTGCGAGCGGGTTTCCAGCTCCAGCAGACCAATGATGGCATGCAGCGGCGTTCGGATCTCATGACTCATGCTGGCGAGAAACTCACTTTTGGATCGGTTGGCTTTGTCTGCGGTGTCCTTGGCCAGCTGCAGCTCCTGCAGCAGCGCGTTACGTTCGGTGACATCGACCCAGCCGCCGATCACCCCGGCAACTTCCCCCAGCCGATCGCGAAATGGCAGCGTCCAGTGATACAGATGGAAGGCCTGCTGGCCAAACATCAGCTGGACGTCGCGCATTACCGCTTCACCATCCAGCAGTGTCTGCTGATAACCATCTTCGATGGTGTGAATGCTGGCGTTATTGGTGTTGAATACGTCCGACAGTCGTTTGCCAATTACCTCGTCGCGTTTGATGTGCAAAAAGCGCAGATAGGCATTGTTACAGTCCACCAGCCGCGTTTGCTTATCGCGGATGTACATTGCCACCGGCGAGTCATTAAACAGCGTGTGGGTAAAATTGAGCTGATTTTTCAGCGCATTCTCTGCCTGCATTCGCTGCTGAATCACTTTGCGCAGATGGTGGTTCCACAGCAGGATCAACAGAATCAATCCCAGCGATACCGAAACAATCAGCAGAATCGTTTGCTTATAGTTCTGCCACGAGCCGCTGAGAAACGGCGGTTCCGCCTGACGCCACTGCGCCATCAGCTTAAACAGCGTTTCCGGCGGGATGGCCAGCAGCGCTTTATCGAGAATGCTGACCAGCGTCTCATTGCCTGGCTCTACGCGCATCACAAAGCGCGCGGGATCGGCGCCCAGCGTACCCTCGACGATCAGCCCGCTGCCAAAATGGTTGCGCAGATGGTAGTCGGCAAAAATTTTCGGCACGATCACCGCATCGACCTTGCGCGCCAGCAGCTGGCGCAGCGCATCCAGCGGACGATCGGTATCGCTGACCGACAGGTGCGGATAGTGCTCCTGCAGCCAGCTTTTCATCCGCGCATTTTTTAGCATCAGCGCCGAACCAAACGGAAAGGTATCGCGCGCCATGATATTTCCCGGCTGCTGATTACGGATGATTACCCAATGCGATACCAGCCACGGACGCGTAATCAGAGGCGACTGCGCTTCGAACTGCGGTTCAAAAATTTCCAGCGGAAACAGTTTGGGCAAAGGTCGCCCGCCGGGGTGTTCATGGCTGGCATGTGCCACAAAATTCAGGCCAGTCTGACTGGTAAGCAGCTCCAGCACGTCTGGCGCCATGCCGCGAAACTGCTCTGCCGTTGTCCGGCTGCTGAGCGGTGCCTGCGCCACCGGCAGCGTGGTCTCGATGTGAATATTGTTTTGCAGCCACTGCTCTTCGTCGGCGGTGAGCGCCAGCGGATTGCGTTGCAGTACATGATGGGGATCGAGCTGCCAGCGTTTGGCAATCTGCATGCGGATAGACAGCGGAATCTGCGGCAGCGCCTGGTTGATGGCCTCGGCCAGCGCAGGATATAGCGGACTGATGCCAAATCCGACGTTGAGCGGAATTGTATGCTCGTCGGCCAGAATAGTGAGCGCATTGGCAAACTGGTAGCGATTGAGGTGCGTCAGCGTCGCTGCGTTTCCCCAGACGCGCGCCGTCTGACCATAAACGGTGGCAGCGACGGCATCATAGTAGCCCGGGAAACGCACCAGCTGCGCGTTTTCATATGTCTCTTCCAGATACTGGCGCTGCAGCGGCGTGCCTGACCAGGCGATTTGCTCGGGCATGCCGTTATTGAGAAAAAGGTCGCTGTCGGTCTTCAGTCCCATCACGCTGTAATCCAGCATCCACGGGGCGCTGGCCAGCAACGGCTGCGACTGCGATGACGGCTGGGCGACGTAAATCGCCAGCATATGCATTTCGCCCTTCAGCACCGCCTGCTGCGCGGCGCTATAACTGGGGAAATGATAAAGCTCAATGCTGGTTTCCAGCATGCTTTGGATCAGCGACAGGTAGTCGGCGCTGAGGCCTTCAAAGCGGCGCGTATCGGTATCCATATACAGCGGTGGCTGTGCTTTACCGGCCACCGCAACTTTAATCACTTTATTATTAAAGGCAGAAGAGATGGGTTCCGCCAGCTGCAGCGCGGGCTGTGCGGTGTCGTAACGCGCTAAAAGCTGCAACGGTTTGACCTGCGCCTGCAGCGCGCCGCCAAAAAAAATAAACAGGATCACGCCCGCCAGACGGATGAAATTAACAGGATTAAACACCGTGCGTTCCTGAAGAAATAAAGTCATTAATGCTCATAAGGGAAACGGAGTATAAAGAGATTTTTCCCGCGTGCATTATCTAATACAGCATTCGTGATATTTTGCGACCATTCTCGAATGTTTAACTTACTGTTAACATTTGTGGTTTTTTTTAAGTGTAGCTTTTGCTTTGATTTCAAAAATTTCAACGGTTTATCCATTAAATGACCTTTCAAGACAATTCTTATGTGGTCCATTCGCAGAGTTACGTCAGAATTTTCGCAGTTTTTCCGGGGCCGCTAACCGCTGCTGTCCATTCATCCGGTAAAACTACCTTTTAATTAGCGGTAATAAGTTAAACGCGTAAGCAAAATTCTAATTTTTGTTAACCTGGTGACGTTTGGTTTAAACCGTTGCAGGCGATTTTCTCTGCAGCGGTCAGCGCATACTTTCAGGTCATTTTCACTGGTGTGGTTATCAGTACTGGACAAAATTGAGACTGTAATAAAGGAATAAAAGAATGGTATATGCACATAATAAACAGGTGCGTGTCGCTGTCCTTGATGATCACCCGATGGTTCGTACCGTTTTCGAGTTATGCCTGAAACACGAACCCGATATTCATCTGGTCGGGACCTGGTCTTCAAGTAATGAACTGTTTAGTCAGCTGCGCAGCACCACGGTGGATGTGCTGGTGCTGGACTTTTTGCTGGGCGAGCGTGAACTGGATGGCCTGGCCCTGGTGAAACAGCTGCGAAATCACTATCCGCAGCAAAAGATTTTGATCTCATCGTCCATGGAGAGTCCGGCGATTGTCAAAATGGTGCTGAGCGCCGGCGTTAAGGGCTTTATTGGAAAAAGCCACAATATGCAGGAGATCGTTCAGGCGATTCGTCAGGTGGCGCAGGGGCGGCTATTCCTGTCACAGGAAGTGGCGTACGAGGTGGAAAACCTCTACGTGATGAATGAAGACGCCATCAACGAAAACCTCGATCTCTCCAGCAAAGGCAATATGTATGAGAAGGTCAAAACCCTCAGCCCGCGCGAAGTAGAAGTGGTGCGCTGTTTTCTGGATGGGCTCAGCGTGTCGCAAATTGCCGTGAAGTTTAAACGCAGCCGCAAAACCGTCAGCGGACAAAAGCAGTCGGCGCTGAAAAAGCTCGGCCTGCGCTCAGATTCGGAATTGTTCAAATACAGCCACGACCTGATGTCGGGCAGCTAATCCTTCTTTAAGGCGGTCAGGGATGGCCGCCGTCTGCTTTTCCGCCTCTCTGCATCACGTTCCCGGTAACAGCCGTTTTGTAACATCGCTTTGAGTGATGTTCGTCACAGTTTCGCCGGCCGTATCCCGCTGTGATAGCCCCCATTGCTACAGCACTGAAGGGGCTACGATGAACATTGAAACGCAATCCTGCGTCATTACCGGCAAAAAACAGGTCAGCGTCGCACAGCAGCAGGTGCAGTGGGACGGCACCGGCACACTGGTGCGCATCACGCGCGGCGGCATCTGCGGGTCCGATCTGCACTACTATCAGGAAGGTAAAGTCGGCAGCTTCGAAGTGAAGATGCCGATGATCCTCGGCCATGAAGTGATCGGCTACGTGGTGGAGAGCGACGATCCGCAGCTCCAGCCCAACCAGAAAGTGGCGGTCAATCCCTCAAAGCCGTGCGGCAGTTGTAAATACTGCCTGCGCGAGCAGCAAAATCAGTGCACCTCAATGCGCTTTTTCGGCAGCGCCATGTATCTGCCGCATGTGGATGGCGGCTTCACGCAATACAAAGTGGTCGATAGCGCGCAGTGCGTGCCGTTTCCGCAGGAGGCCGATGACAGCGTAATGGTGTTTGCTGAACCACTGGCCGTGTGCATCCACGCCACGCAGCAGGCGGGCGATCTGAGCGGCAAAACCGTGTTCATTTCCGGCGTCGGGCCGATTGGCTGTCTGATTGCCGCCGCTGCCAAAGCCCGCGGAGCTGCCGAGATTATTTGCAGCGATATCAGCGAACGCTCGCTCAGCCTGGCGCAGCAGATGGGCGCGACCGGGGTGCTCCACGCTGCTGACGGTGATTTCACCCCCTACCTTGCAGATAAAGGCTTTTTCGATGTCGCTTTCGAGGCTTCCGGCCATCCGTCTTCGCTGCAGCGCTGTCTCGACGTGGTATGCGCCAAAGGCACGCTGGTGCAGGTTGGCATGGGCGGCACCATTCCGGATTTCCCGCTGATGACGTTGATCGCCAAAGAGATCAATCTGGTCGGTTCTTTCCGTTTCACCCACGAATTCAATACGGCGGTTGACTGGCTGGCACGCGGCGTGGTCAATCCGCTGCCGCTGTTCAGCGGAGAATATGACTTACAGGATATCGACGCGGCGCTGCAGTTTGCCGGTGATAAAACCCGGGCGGCGAAAGTCCAGTTAACGTTTTAAGGAGTCAGTATGAGTCAGCTATTTTCCCTGGCGGGCAAGCGTGTGCTGCTCACCGGTTCGGCGCGCGGCATCGGTTTTCTGCTGGCGCGCGGTCTGGCGGAGGCGGGCGCGGAAGTGATCATCAACGCTACCACCGAGGGCGGCGCAGAGCAGGGCGCGGCGAAACTGCGCGAGCTGGGTTATCACGCACGGGCGAAGGCCTTTGACGTCACGCAGTCGGCGCAGGTTCAGCAGGCGGTGGCGGAGATTGAAAGTCAGTGGGGCGCGATTGATATCCTGGTGAACAATGCCGGCATTCAGCGCCGCCGGCCGTTTCTCGAGTTTCCCGAGCAGGACTGGAACGACGTGATTGCCGTCAACCAGACAGCGGTGTTTCTGGTGTCACAAACCGTGGCGAAAAGAATGGTGCAGCGTCAGCGCGGAAAAATCATCAACATCGGCTCGATGCAGAGCGAACTGGGCCGCGACACCATCACGCCGTATGCCGCCTCCAAGGGCGCGGTCACTATGCTGACGCGCGGCATGTGCGTGGAGCTGGCGCGCCACAATATTCAGGTTAACGCCATTGCGCCGGGCTATTTCGTCACCGAGATGACCCAGACGCTGGCTGACGATCCGGCCTTCACCGGCTGGCTGACCAAACGTACACCGGCCGCACGCTGGGGCAAGCCGGAAGAGCTGATTGGCGCGGCGGTGTTCCTGGCGTCGGGCGCATCTGATTTCGTCAATGGCCATCTGCTGTTTGTTGATGGCGGTATGCGCGTCGCCGTGTAATGCCGTGGCGCGGCTGGCGTAATTGCCGGCGCGCGCCTAAACCTTAAACACCCCTCTGTCTTCCTAAGGATAATAAAAAATGCCAATAACCATAATTGTGCTGGGTGTGATACTGCTGCTGGTTCTGATGATTGTCTTCAAGGTCAACGGCTTCATTGCGTTGGTGTTTGTCTCGGCGGTGGTAGGTATCGCCGAAGGCATGACGCCACTCAATGTGATGGCCTCGATTCAGAAAGGCATTGGTTCCACGCTTGGTGGCCTGGCGATGATCCTCGGCTTTGGTGCCATGCTCGGGCGGCTGGTGTCCGATACCGGCGCTGCCCAGCGGGTGGCCACCACGCTGATTGCCGCGTTCGGTAAACAGCGGCTGCAGTGGGCGCTGGTGGTCACCGGGCTGATCGTCGGCCTGGCGATGTTTTACGAAGTCGGCTTTGTGCTGTTGCTGCCGCTGGTGTTCACCATCGTTGCGGCGGCCGGACTGCCACTGCTGTACGTCGGCGTGCCGATGGTGGCAGCGCTGTCGGTGACACACTGCTTCCTGCCACCGCATCCCGGTCCAACCGCCATTGCCACCATCTTTGGTGCTAATCTCGGCACCACGCTGCTGTACGGCTTAATCATTACCATCCCGACGGTGATCATTGCCGGCCCGATTTTTTCAAAATTCCTCAAAAGCTTCGAAAAGTCGCCGCCGGAAGGGCTGTATAACCCTAAAATCTTCACTGAAGAAGAGATGCCGGGCTTCTTTATCAGCATCTTTGCCGCAGTGATTCCGGTGGTGCTGATGGCGATTGCGGCAGTTTGCGAACTGACGATGCCGAAAGAGAATGCGCTGCGCCAGTTCTTTGAATTTATCGGCAACCCGGCGGTGGCGCTGTTTATCGCCGTGGTAATTGCGGTGTTCACCCTCGGTCTGCGTAACGGGCGCAAAATGGAGCAGGTGATGGATATGTGTGGCGATTCGATTGCCGCCATCGCCATGATCGTCTTTATCATTGCCGGCGGCGGCGCCTTTAAGCAGGTGCTGGTGGATAGCGGTGTCGGTAATTACATCGCCGATCTGATGAAAGGATCGTCGTTGTCACCGCTGCTGATGTGCTGGACGGTGGCGGCAATGCTGCGCATCGCGCTGGGATCGGCCACCGTCGCGGCGATCACCACCGCCGGCATCGTAACGCCGATCATTGCCGCCACCCATACCGATCCGGCGCTGATGGTGCTGGCGGTTGGTTCAGGCAGCGTGATCGCCTCGCACGTGAACGATCCCGGTTTCTGGCTGTTCAAAGGCTATTTCAACCTGAGCGTGGTTGAAACGCTGAAAACCTGGACGGTAATGGAAACGCTGATCTCCATCCTCGGCCTCGCCGGTGTGCTGGCGCTCAACGCCATCATTCACTAAGGCTCGTGCTTCACAGGGAGGTGAAGCGTGCTTACGCGCGGCGGCGAATCCACGAGAAACGTGACTGATAGCCGCTGTCAAAATGGGTGTTATAGCGATAGCTCGAACCTGCCTCCGCCATGCAATAAGTACACACCGCCACGCGATCAATTTGCGCCGCCGGGATGCCGCGCTGTAACAGCAGGCTCTGAGCCAGCTGAGGCAAATCAAACCATACTCCCTGATGATGCGCCTGTGCCTGAGGTCGGATTGCCTGCGGATTATGCGGCTGTTGCTGTGACCAGCTTAGCGCCGGCAGGTCCGGGCGCTGCTGCATCTGTGCGATGCGATCGACGCCCAGCTCATAGCAGCAAGGGCCGATCGCCGGACCGATCGCCACCAGCAGGGATGCCGGCGTTGCGCCACCGGCCAGCAGCCGATCGAGGGCACTGCTCAGCACGCCGCCGAGCGTACCCTGCAAGCCGGCATGCACCGCCGCCACCTGATGCGTTTTCACATCGGCAAATAGCACTGGCAGACAGTCAGCGGTGTAAACCGCAACCGGCTGATGATCGTCACTGATCACTCCATCGGATTCACAACTTTTCGGCGGCCGGTTTTGTCCGGCCAGCACCACTTTTGCGCTGTGCCGCTGCTGTCCGTACGCCGCAGCGGCCGGTGCCGGCTGACCGGCAGGCTGAAAGGCATACTCCAGCCAGCGTTGACTCTCCAGCAGCGCCGAGCGCGGCCCGCGATTATCCATAAGTGTCTCCTGTGACCTGACCCCAGTTTTCCTCTGCCCACAGCTTACGTTAACTGCTACATTTTTAAAGCTTTACAAAAACTGACCATAATCACTTAAGGACGACATGATGAAAAACACCTCCTGGCTGGCCGCAGCAGGCCTGATTGCCCTGACGCTCACCGGCTGTGCCCAACCGCAAAAACAGCAGGCTCAGCAGCAACTTGGTCAGCAGTCGGTGCTGGCAGTCAACTGGTTCCAGCAGTCTGGCGAGTATCAGGCGCTGAGCTGGCAGGCGTTCAATACGGCACGCATGGCGTTTGATAACGCTCCTTCGCTCACCGGCAAACCCAAAGCGGTGATTGTCGATCTGGATGAAACCATGATCGATAACAGCGCCTACAGCGCGTGGCAGGCAAAAAACGGCCAGCCGTTCTCCGGTAAAACCTGGTCAGCGTGGACGCAGGCGCGCCAGGCGACCGCAGTGCCCGGTGCCGTCGAATTTGCCAACTACGTGAATAGCCACGGCGGCACCATGTTCTACGTCTCGAACCGCGATCAGAAAGACTACGCGGCCACGGTCGATAACCTCAACAAGCTGGGCTTCAGCGGCGTAAGCGACAAAACCGTGCGTCTCAGTACCGGCAACTCCAATAAACAGGCGCGTTTCGACGCGATTAAAAACGCCGGCTACAACGTGGTGCTGTATATCGGCGATAACCTGAATGACTTCGGCGGTGCCACCTGGCATCAGGGCAACGCCCAGCGCCAGCAGTTTGTCACGCTCAACCATCAGCGTTTCGGCACCCAGTTCATTGTGCTGCCCAATCCACTGTACGGCGACTGGGAGAGCGGCATGGCTGAAAACTACAATAAGTTAACCCCGGAACAGCAGCTGCAGGTGCGTGAATCCCGCATGAAAGCCTGGAACGGTAAATAATTCGTCAAGCGAAATAGCGCCTGCCCTGGCGGGCGCTTATCGCAGGCAGTCAGCGCCATTGATATTTACGTTTCTTTGTAATTATTATTCTGCTTATCATTTTCCCGATCTCTTACTTAATCCTTCTGCCGCCTTCAGTGAAATATCATCGCGAATAACGTTAAAGCCAGCGGATATCACTATTCATAAATTTAGTAATTAGGATTTTTCTCAGCGAGCAAAGCGTAATCCACCATACCAGCGTAAAGGCGCAAAAGTTTTACGTGTATATATTTGTCAGTGCATCCGAAATGCGTTTTAAAAAATCATATTAATAGACTGATTATATTTATTTTTAATGAAATTCCTGCTGATTGCGTCACTTGCATTAACTTACTTTGCCATGACATTTGCTGACACTTATTTTACATAAGGTCGCTTCTTCTGCCGGGCTGAAATATTCCTGGTGCAAATCAATTCATAAGCGTCTATAACCAATTTCTGTGAGAAAGCGCCATATTCACCTGCCACAGAACGCCAAAACCGTGCTGCGCCATGCATTTATTTGCCCGGAAGCGCTATTTGCGGATACAGAGAGAAGATAATTGTGACGACCCTTAAACCCTTATTAGCGAAAAATCGCAGTTGGGCACTCCAGCGCCGCGAGCGTAATCCCGATTACTTTGAACAATATCTGCATCAGCAGAAACCCCACTCCCTGTGGATTGGCTGTTCCGACAGTCGCGTACCGGCAGAAGTGCTGACCGGCTCGCATCCGGGCGAGCTATTCGTGCACCGCAACATCGCCAATATGGTGCTACCGGACGATGACAACTTTCTCAGCGTACTGCAGTACGCGATTTTTTATCTCGGCGTCGAGCGCATTGTGCTGTGCGGTCACTACGGTTGCGGCGGCGTGCAGGCGGCGCTGGGTCTGCCTGCCAGCCCGTTAGCGCAGGAGGATTCGGCGCTTGCCCGGCGCATTGCCGCGCTGCGCCGCGCGTTGCAGCACGGGCTGGTGGCGTATCACGCCAGTCCCGCGCAGGAAGAGGAGAGCAGTAAGCTTAACCAGCTGGTTGAAGCCAATGTCATCGCCCAGTTTAGCCAGCTGGTGCGCTGCGAGCCGGTGCAACAGGCCTGGCAGGCCGGACAGCAGCTGGATGTATTTGGCTGCGTTTATGACCTGCAGTCCGGCCATCTGAAAGAGTTAATCCAGCAATCGTCAGAGGAACCCTCATCATGAATCTGCAAACGCTTCGTCAGGATATTCCTGCTGGTCTGGTGGTGTTTCTGGTGGCGCTGCCGCTGTGTCTGGGCATCGCGCAGGCCAGCGGTCTGCCGCCCTTTGCCGGTCTGCTCACCGGGGTGATCGGCGGTCTGCTGGTTACCGCGCTCAGTCCCTCGCGCTTTGCCGTGAGCGGCCCGGCGGCGGGGCTGGTGACCATTGTTGTGGCCTCAATCCAGACGCTCGGCAGCTTTTCCGCATTTCTCACCGCGCTGATTCTGGCTGGCGTGCTGCAGTGTATGCTCGGCCTGCTGCGCGCCGGTCGTTTTATCTCGCTGGTGCCGGGCAGCGTTATTAAAGGGATGCTGGCGGCCATTGGCCTGCTGTTGATTATGCAGCAGATTCCGGTAGCGCTGGGCGCCGCGAGCGATGCCGGTCTGCAGTCGCTGGTCAGCGGGGAGTTTGCGTTTTCGCTCAGCGCGATGCTGGTGGCCGGTAGCGGGCTGCTGATTCTGTGGCTGTGGACCACGCCCGCGATCAAAGCGGTTAAAGCGCTGAGCTGGATCCCCGGCCCGCTGGTGGCGGTGCTGTTTGGCTGCCTCGCCACGGTGTTGGGCGATCGCCTGTTTCCCAGCCTCGGCGAAGGCCTGCCGCGTATCGTACTGCCGGCGTTCGACAGTATGTCGGCGCTGGTGGCGGAGCTGGAAACCCCAGACTGGCTGGCGTGGCAGAATCCGTCGGTGTGGGTGGTAGCGATTACGCTGGCGCTGGTGGCCAGCCTTGAAACGCTGCTCAGCCAGGAGGCGCTGAAAAAACTGCGTCCGCAGCATCCGGCGCCGTCACCGAATAAAGAGATGTTCGCGCAGGGCATCGGTAACCTGACCGCTGGCTTGCTCGGCGCGATGCCCATTACCGCGGTGATTGTGCGCAGTTCGGTCAACGTCAGCGTGGGTGCCCAAACCAAACTGTCGATTCTGCTGCACGGCGTGCTGCTGCTGATTTGTGGCTTGTGGTTCAGCGCCCTGCTTAACGCGATTCCGCTCGCCAGCCTGGCGGCGGTGCTGCTGTATACCGGCTATAAGCTGGCAACGCCGCGCCTGTTCGTCGAACAGATTCGCATGGGCGCGCAGCAGTACGTGCCGTTTCTTGCCACCATCGGCGGCATCATTGTGTTTGGCATGCTGGCCGGGATTGGTATCGGTATCGCGACGCAGATTCTGTGCAGCATCTACCAAAGCCACCGCAACGCGCTGCAGCTTACCCGCTATGACGACCATTACGTGCTGCGCTTTCAGCAAAACCTGACCTTTATGCACAACCCGAAGTTGCAGGGGCTGCTGGCGGAGATCCCGGAAAATAGCGTGGTGATTGTCGATCACGATAACGCCGAGTATATGGATCCGGACGTGAAAGCGGTGCTGCAGGATTTCGGGGATAGCGCCGGTGAGCGCGGCATCCGGCTGAGCCAGTGGCCGGTGGCGGTGAAATAACGTTCCCGCGCGCACTCATGCAGTTTTTTTCGCCAGAATCGGATATCCCGGATATCCGATTTTTTTATTTATACGGCATAATTGCCGCTCACTGCGCCTGCCTGTTTCACATGCTGCCGGCGGGGCTGGTAGCTCGTCTCTGGCTTTCATGGCAGAGTGAGCGCCGCTCAGTCGCAGAGCAGGGCGACTAACACCGGTTTAATTAGCGAATTATCGCACGGATTTTTCAGGTTAAATGATTGCTGATGCCAGCGACGGATGGCAGCGATTTCAGGTTACAGGGTTCAGACGTATGCGCGTTAAGCTGTTTGAAGAGAATAATGTTAAAAAGAATGCTCTTTCGCTGTGTCTTATTACGCTGTTCTTCTGCTTTGTTGGCAGCCACCTGCGTATTCCCGAAGAGTTTTCCCTGTTCTGGCCGGTGAATGCCCTTATCGCCGGGTTGATGGTGCGCAACCCGTTTTTACACACCACTTCCAGTTATCTGGTGTGTTTTGCCGCCATGATTTTCAACGATACGGTTTTTTCCGGCTGGGCACTGCCAGCGGTGACGATTAATTTTGCCAATATCCTGTTTATCCTGGTGTCAGTGAGCATGCTGATTAAGCATCTGCAATCGCCAACCGCAAACAGCCAGGTGTTCAACGCCATGCGCATCTTTCCGGCGTGCCTGCTCGGCGCGGCAGCCTGCGCCACCTGGGGTGCGTGGGCGCAGGATATCGACTTCAACGCGCGCTTTGTGGTGGCGTGGGCCGACTGGTTCAGCGAGCAGTTCTCTACCTCGCTGATGCTGCTGCCGGTGATGCTGACGCGTCCGCTGCGCAGCGTGCCGCTGCGGACGCTAATTCACCCGGCCAGGCTGCTGCCGCTGCTCGCCGTGGCGCTGTCGCTCACGGTGGGGGCGCTGATTGGTGGCGCGGGCAGCCTGACTTTCCCGGTACCGGCGCTGATCTGGTGTGCCATTGTTCTGCCGATTCCGATCACCAGCCTGGTGATTCTGTTCACCGGCATCACCGAGATCGTGCTGGTCTCGCACGGCGTGATGAATATTCAGGGCGATGATTCGCTGCTGCCCATCAGCCATCTCACTTCTGCACGGCTGGGCGTGGCCACCGTAGCGCTAAGCCCGCTGCTGGTGGCGGTGAGCATGGACGCCATTCGGCAGCTTAACCATCGCCTGGCATTGCGCGCCAATTACGATTTCCTCACCCAGCTACTGTCGCGCTCCGGCCTGTATGAAAACCTGCGCCAGCAGCCGTTTTCCCTGCAGCGTGAAGCCGGCGTGATTATGCTGGATGTCGACTACTTCAAAGCCATTAATGATAATTTCGGCCATGATGCCGGCGATGGCGTGCTGGAGGAAATTGCGCGCCGTATTCAGCACGTGGTTGGCAGTCGCGGTCTGGTGTGCCGCTTTGGCGGCGAAGAGTTCGTGGTGGTGGTGTTTGATTACACCCACAACCAGCTGTTTCAGCTGGCCGAAGTGATTCGTCAGGCAATGGTGAAAGAGAAGTTCTGGATTCAGGGCAACACCGTGACCGTGACGGTCAGCCTCGGCCTGGCGCGCGGCGGTGCGGTTAACGAACGTGAATGGCCGGGGGTAATCAACCGGCTGGTGTCGGCGGCCGATAAACACCTTTACGTTGCCAAGCGCAACGGCCGCAATCAGACCTCACCGGCAATCGCGCCGCGCAGCATGGCGCATGACGTGGCCTGAGCCACGCCATCGCAGGTTACACGCTGCTTTTCAGCTGGCTGGATTGCTGATGCCGCTGCTGCGCCAGCTCAATCAGGCGGGTAATCAGATCGCTGTAGCTCAGGCCGGCCGCCTGCCACAGTTTGGGATACATGCTGATGTTGGTGAAGCCGGGTAAAGTATTCACTTCGTTGACAATAATGTCGCCGGTTTCGGTGAGGAACACATCGACGCGCGCCATGCCAAAGCACTCCAGCGCCTGGAACGCGGTAATCGCTACAGCCCGAATGGCCTCGCTGGCTTCCGCACTGATGTCAGCCGGTACCACCACCTGCGCGCCGCTCTCGCTGATATATTTGGTGTCATACGAGTAGAAGGCGTCGTGCACCACAATTTCACCGCACGGGCTGGCTTCTGGCGCCTCGTTACCCAGCACCGCACACTCAATCTCACGGCCGCGGATGCCCTGTTCAATCAGCACCTTGCGGTCAAAGCGGAACGCCAGATCCAGCGCCGCGTCGAATTCGTCCGGCTGCGTCACTTTGCTCACCCCAACGGATGATCCCTGATTCGCTGGCTTGATAAACAGCGGCAGGCCAAAGCGCGCGATCACCGCCTGCACATCCAGCGCCGCGCGCTGCGTCTGGGTGACGCTCAGCCACGGCGCCACTTTCAGGCCGGCATCGCGCAGCAGGCGTTTGGTGAAATCTTTGTCCATGCTGACCGCGGAACCCAGCACATCCGACCCGACAAACGGCAGATTGGCCATGCGCAGCAGTCCCTGCAGCGAGCCATCTTCGCCCAGCGTGCCGTGCACAATCGGGAAGATGACATCCAGCTGCGACAGCGGCTGCGCCTGCTGCCGCGTAATCAGCTGTTCCGCGCGGCTGCCGGGCACCAGCGCCACGTTTTCACCGGAGCGGTACAGGGCAATCAGCGCCGGATTGTCGGCGTTGAGCAGAAAGCCTGAAGCGTCATTGAGATGCCACTCGCCCTGTTTGTCGATCCCCAGCAGAACCACGTCGTATTTGTCTTTATCGATCGCCTCAAGAATATTTTTGGCCGACTGTAACGACACTTCATGTTCGGCCGACTTGCCGCCAAATACGATACCTACCCGCTGTTTTGCCATTGCTCTTTGTCCGGTTGCAGTAAAGCGAGCAGCTAAGATAACACGCCCAGGACAGCGCTCAACAGCGCCGCGATTATTCTGCAGTTGATCGGTCGCCAGACCGCATTCAATCGGGCTTTGCCCACTTTATTCATAAATATTCTCCACCGTTTGAGACAAGTCTTGGACGGCCTGAAAGCTGCCTTCTGTCAGAATTTTCCCAATTCAAAGAAAAGTCTGCGGTGGACGATGCGTCCACCGTTTTTTGTCAGGTTTACAGGAGTCGGGAAATGATGGACCAGAAGCAGAATGCCGTGGAGCAGGATGCGCGTTCTGTTGCTCGTATCGAAACCACCGTGGATGACACGCTGTTAAAAAGCGTGGCGTGGATTTGCAAACACTATAAACGCGAGAAGAGTGAAGAGGCGCTGGTCGCCGGCCTGCCAAAAGCGACGCTGCTGTCGCCGTCGCAGGCCATGACCGCTCTGGAGAACGCTGGCATTACCGGCGGCATGGTCGAACGCCGCCTGCAGGATCTGCCGGATCAGCTGATGCCGATGATATTGCTGCGGCAGAACGGCGGCGGCTGCATTGTGCTGTCGCGGCGCATTCACACCAATGAGGAGAATCAGCGCGAGCTGCGCTTCCAGCTGATCATGCCGGAGGTGAGTGATAAAGCGGTGGAGATGAGCCTGGCGGAGCTCAACGAGATTTACGCCGGCTTTGCGGTGATGGCGAAACCGGCGGCGGTACTGGATGAGCGCGCCAGTGAAATGCTGCCGGAGGTCAAAGGTCACTGGCTGTTCAGTACCCTGTGGCGCTATCGCCGCTACTACCGCAGCGCCGCCATTGCCGCCGTGCTGATCAACGTGCTGGCACTCTCCAGCATCTTCTTCACCATGAACGTCTACGATCGCGTGGTGCCGAACCAGGCGTTTGTTACGCTGTGGTCGCTGGCGATTGGCGTCACCATCGCCATGATCTTCGAAGCCATTACCCGCTTTGTGCGGGCACATCTGCTGGACATGGCGGGCAAAAAAGCGGATCTGGTGGTGGGCAGCATGCTGTTCCGTCAGGCGCTGGCGGTCAAGATGGAGCATAAACCGGCCTCTTCAGGCACTTTCGCCAACCAGATGCGCGAGTTTGAATCGGTGCGTGACTTTGTCGCCTCGGCCACGCTGGCGGCCATTTCGGATCTGCCGTTTATCCTGATGTTCGTCGGCGTGATCTTCTCCATCGGCGGTCCGCTGGCCATTATTCCGCTGCTGATGATCCCGCTGATCATCATCGTCAGCGCCGCTGATCCAGTGGCCGCTGGCGCGCATCATGAAAGAGAACCTGCGCGATGCGTCGCTGAAACAGGGCGTGCTGATTGAGTCGGTTGAAGGCATGGAAACGCTGAAAGCCGTGGGCGGTGAAGCGCATATGCAGCGCCGCTGGGAGAACTTCAGCGCGCTGCAGTCGGCTAACTCAATGAAGTCAAAACGCTATTCGACGCTGGCAACCGGCGTGGTGACCTTTCTGCAGCAGTTTCAGACCGTGATGCTGGTGGTGGCCGGGGTTTATCTGATCGACGCCGGCACCCTCACCCTGGGTGCGATGATCGGCACCGTGATGCTGGCCAGTCGCGCCACCGCCCCACTAGGCCAGGTGATTGGTTTAGCGGTGCGTTATCAGCAGGCCAAAGCGGCGCTGACCTCGCTGAACAGACTGATGGAGATGCCGGTCGATCGCGACAGCAGCAAAACCTACCTGACCGATCCGCCGCTGACCGGCGAGATCTCCCTGAGCTGAAAGGCGTGAGCTTCTCCTATCCGGCACCGCCGATGCAGCCCAACCCGGAGATCCTCAAAGGCATCAACCTGACGATCAAGCCGGGCGAGCGCGTGGCGATTGTCGGCAAAATCGGCAGCGGTAAATCGACGCTGTTACGCGTCATGGCGCGTCTGTATCACCCGGTGAAAGGGCAGCTCTTCAGCAGACGGTCTGGATGTGAACCAGATCGATCCCGCCGACTGGCGCAACAACGGTGGGCTTTGTCGGCCAGGATGCGCGCCTGTTCTACGGCACCCTGCGCGAAAACGTGATGATTGGCCGGCCGGATGCCTCCGCGAATGAATTGCTGCGCGTGCTGCGTCTGACGGGGCTGGATCAGGTGGCGGCGCGCCATCCGCGCGGCATCCACCTGCCGGTCGGCGAGGGGGGTGAAGGGTCTGTCCGGCGGTCAGCGTCAGCTGGTATCGCTGGCGCGAACGCTGCTGACGAGACCCAAACTGCTGCTGCTGGATGAACCGACCAGCGCCATGGACTGCAAGACCGAAAGCCAGTTCCTAGCACACCTGAAAGTCGCGACCGCCGGGCACACGCTGGTGGTGGTGACGCATCGTCCGTCAATTCTGGCGCTGGTCGACCGCATCGTCGTGGTTGAGGACGGAAAAATTGTCGCGGATGGCCCGAAACAGCAGGTGCTGGCCGCGCTGGAAGGTAAAGGTAAAACCCGCCAGCCGCCGCGTCAGGCGGTAGAGCAGGCGGCGCGCGCACCCGCGCCGGCTAACGATGCTTCGGCAACGTCAGAGCCCGCCGTCGCCGCGGCAGAGGAGGCCGCAGTATGATCAAGTTAATGCCATGGCGCAGCCGCAGCAAAAATCTCTCCGCTGCGGATGCCGAATTCATGAATGACGTGCAGGCGTCCCTGCTGTCGCAAACCACGCCGGGATCGAAACTGGTGATGTGGATCATCATCGCGGTGATTGGCATCGGTCTCACCTGGGCAAACTATGCGCGGGTGGAGGAGATCACCAAAGGCGACGGAAAAGTGATTTCCCGCAGCCGCGAGCAGGTGATTCAGAGTCTGGAAGGCGGCATTCTCGACGAAATGAACGTGCGTGAAGGCACGGTGGTCAACCGGGGCGACGTCCTGCTGAAAATCGATCCGACGCGTGCGCAATCAAGCTATCGTGAGGCGCTGAGCAAGGTGATTGGCCTGAAGGGCAGCATTGCGCGTCTGCGTGCCGAAGCCTACGCGCAGCCGCTGACATTTGACGAGCAGGTGAAGAGCGATCCCGCCGTGGTGGCGCAGGAGACCAAAGCCTATGAATCACGCAAGCGCGCGCTGAACGACAGCATTAACTCACTGCAGCGCAGCTATGCCCTGTCGATGCGTGAAATTCGCCTGGCGGAGCCGCTGGCGGCGAAAGGATTGCTGTCTGAGGTGGAGCTGCTGCGTATGCGGCGCCAGGCGAACGACATCCAGGCGCAGATTGTCGAGCGGCGTAACCGCTACCAGGCGGATGCCAACACCGAGCTGGCGCGGCTGGAGCTGGAACTCAGCCAGGTAAGCGAAAACCTGATTGGCCGCGCGGACGTGGTCGAGCGCACCACCATTACCGCACCGGTGCGCGGCACCGTGAAAAACGTGCGCGTTAACACCATCGGCGGCGTGATTCAGCCCGGTGAGCACATCCTGGAAATCGTGCCGCTGGAAGAGCAGCTGCTGGTGGAGGGCAAAATCCATCCTTCTGATGTCGCCTTCCTGCGTCCGGGGCTGCCAGCCAAGGTGAAAATCACCGCCTACGACTTCGGCATCTACGGTGGCCTGGATGGCCATGTGGAATACATCAGTCCGGATACGCTGAAAGACGATCAGAAAGCCGCTTCCGGCCGACCGGATGACACCTATTACCGCGTGTTGATCCTCACCGATAAAAGCACGCTGCACGCAGGCAACAAAGATCTGCCGATCATTCCCGGCATGGTGGCCACGGTGGAAATCCGCACCGGCGAGAAAACCATCCTTGATTACCTGCTGAAGCCGGTACTTAAGGCGAAAGAAGCCTTCCGCGAGCGTTAATAACCATGAAAAATAATAATATGCACCGTCGCGCAGCGGCGCGGCGCCTCTCTTTGCTTGCCGGTTGCATTACGGTCATGATGGCCCCGGCCATCAGCGTAATGGCCGATTCGACCAGTGAACTGATGATGTTTGCCGAGATGAGCGGACATCGCCCGGCCGCCCCCGCTGCGGCACCGGTACGTAGCGCGCCGGTACAGCGCGTGCCCGTTGCGCCAGTCCAGCGCTTTGCAACCGCGCCGGCACCGCAACCGATGTTTACGCAACCTCAGGCCGCGCCGGTTGCACCACCGGTCGCCGCGCCACGCGCTCAGCCGGCACCAGCGCCGGCACCTTCACCGGCCCCAGCGCCAGCAGCGCCGATTGCACCACCGCCAGTGCAGCCGGTACAGGGCGGCGGTTTTCTGACGGAGGAGCAGCGCCAGCCGGAACCCAGGCAGACGAATCCGCTGCTGAAATCGGTACGCACTTTCAACCCACAGCAGCCTGCGCCGGTGCCGGTGAATGAAGCAGAAGTAAAAGCACAGAGCGAGTTCAGTTATGTCAGTCCGCCAGTAGCGGAAACCAGAACCACTGCCGCCGATGCCGCCGTGGCGCGTTCACCGGTCAGCCTGAGCGGCGCAGTGGATGAAACCGTGGCTGAATCCGAGCTGCGGCAGAAATTCCTCTCGGCCGCGCGCATCACCTGGCGCATCAGCCCGGCGCTGAAATCGTCCGTGGCGCAGACCGATGCCGCCGCCGCCAGCGTGGATGAGGCGAAAGGGCAGCGCTGGCCGCAGCTGGATGTCAGCGCCAGCTCGGCGACCAAAGAGTTTGGTGGCGGGGTAAAAAGCGACGGTAGTCAGAGCAACGTGCCGGCGCTCGGCGTGTCGATGGCGACCAACCTGATTGATTTCGGTCAGACCAGCCGCACCATCGAGAGCCGCGAAGAGCGCGTGACCTCGGCGCAGCAGGCGGCGCAGGCGCAGCGTGAAGAGCTGGCGATGCAGGTCAGCAACGCGCTGATTGAGTGGAACAAGCAGCAGCGGATCATTGCCATCAGCCAGCAGTACGTGGCGCGCATGACCGAACTGACTACCATGCTGAGCGGCATTGTGCAGTCAGATACCGGTCGTCGCAGCGAGCTGACGCAGGCCAAAGGCCGATTGCTGCAGGCGCAGAGTTATCTGG
This sequence comes from Enterobacterales bacterium, assembly GCA_039593635.1. Lineage (GTDB taxonomy): Bacteria > Pseudomonadota > Gammaproteobacteria > Enterobacterales > Enterobacteriaceae > Enterobacter. The sequence continues at coordinate 49,603 of JBCNOW010000009.1, read as the reverse complement.
AGAATGCCGAGTCGCGCGCGCGCGATGTCGAAATCACGCTAAACCGCCTGATGGGCAATAGTCGCGTGACGCTGCCAGCCAGCGATCGCTGGGCGATGAATTTTGGCGATCTCAATCGTCAGCTGGCCAGCCTGGATTATCATCCGCTGATCCTGCGCGCCAATGCGGAAACGCGAGCGGGGTTTAAAGAAGCGGAGGCGATTAAAGCTTCCGGCCTGCCAAAACTCAACTGGACGGTAACCAAAAGCACGCGTGAGGATCAGCTCGGTCGCCAGCAGGCGTGGCAAACCGGAATCAACGTTAGCTGGGGCCTGTTCCGCGGTGGTTCAACCAACGCGCAGGAGATTGCGGCGATTAAACGCGCCGAAGCCAGTCGTCAGCAGGTGCAGGAGCAGCGGCGCGATCTGGAGAATCGCGTGCGCGCTGCCAGCCAGGATGCACATTCGATGGCCGATCGCGCCGCGCTGTATAAGAGTCTGATCGTCGAGTCTGACCGCATCCGCAAAGACTTTTTCGATCAGTGGTATCACCTCGGACGCCGCTCGCTGTTGGATGTCCTGAGCGCCGAGAGCGATCTGTATAACAACCAGGTAAGCGAAGTGAGCAATCGCTTTGACAGCTACGCGGCGATCATTCGCGGCTACTCCAGTGCCGGCATCCTCAGCCGCTGGCTCACCACCGGACGTTAAGCGTCAGCGCGCTGTGGCGGGTTAGCCGGTATCAGAAACAGCAGCGCAACCGGGATGGCAGCGAACAGCAGCAGTGCCGCAGCGGCGCTGCTGCTGTAGATCTGCGCAAAGAGTATCGCCCCGACAATTTGCCCAATCGCCAGCGTCAGAAACGCCGCCGCCACGCCAGAGGCCGCATTTTGTGGCGTGGCGGCGGCACCCGCAACCAGCAGAATACCCGACAGCGTGACGTATCCCGCGCCGCACAGTGCCGCCGCCGGTACCAGCCAGTAGCTAAAGTGGGTGAGCGCCGCCAGCAACAGCAGTGGTGCGGCCATCGCCAGCTGCGCCAGCCAGTACACCTGACGCATACCGATGCAGCGTGCCAGCGGGCCGGTCAGTGCGCCGAGAATGCCGGCCGCGCCGCTAACCAGCCACAGCATACTGGCCTGGCCCTCGTTCAGGAGGCTGTGCTGGCGTAACACATCCGGTCCAAAACACCACCACGCCGCGCTGGCGACACCGCTAAGAAAAGCGATGATGATCACCCGCTGCAGCGCGCGGTTGTGCAACCGATCGCGCCAGCCAACCGGCGATCCCTGTGGATCGGCACGACCGGCGGGCAGGCAATAGCGTGCCAGCAGCAGGCTGATTAACGCCAGCGCGGCAAAACAGCAGCAGGCCGCGCGCCAGCCGCCGGGCATCAGCATAAAAATGGGCACTGACACAATTATGCCCGCGCCGGTGCCAGCGTTAATGAGCGTGTTAGCGGCGGTTTGCCGCGACGCGTCAAGTTGCCGGCTCACGGCACTGGCGAGCGCCGGCGAAGCCAGCCCGGCACCGAGACCAGCGATAAACAGCCCACCGGCAATCAGCCATGCGCTGCTGGCAGCGGCCAGCAGCAGTAAGCCGAGCATGGCCGTCAGCGCTGCCAGCATCGCGGTGCTGCGCACGCCCCAGCGCGCCAGCAGCAGCGTGGCGCCGGGCGTGGCCAGGCAGTAAGCCAGATAGCTGCAGGCGGCCAGCATGCCCGATGCGCGCGGGCTGAAGCTGATCTGCTGCGCCACCTGCGGCATCATCATTCCCCAGGCAAAACGCGCCAGTCCGTAGGTCACGGCAATCAGCATAAAGCCGCTCAGCGTCAGGCGGAGTGAGGCTTTCATGGCGTATTCGCCATCAGTTGCTCAGCCGCCAGACGTGCATTGACCGCGGCCTGCGGACCGTCAATCAACCCGGCCATAATCGCTCCTTCAAACAATATCCAGATGGCATCGGCCAGCGCTGACGGCGAATTTCTGTGCGAGTGCGCCACGCAGGCACGGATGTAGCCGCGCTGCCAGTAGCGATAATCCAGCGCCTGCGCCGCCAGCTCAGCATCCAGCTCCGCATACTCGCCGTACGCTTTGGCAAAAAAGCAGCCCAGCGATCCTTCCGCCCGCATCCACTGTTCCAGCACCGAAAACAGCTGGCTGATGGCCGCCGGATCGTCTGGCTGTGACAATAAATCGGCAAAGCGCTGCCGGCGCGCGGTCATCACCGCGGCAGTTAACCGCTCGCGCGACGGAAAGTGCTGATAGAGCGTACGCGTGGAGACCTTCGCCTCACGGCAAATGTAATCGGTGCTGGTGGCATGAAAACCGTTGTTGTAGAACAGCCGCTCGGCAGCGTTCAGGATATGTTGTTTTTTACGCATACCTTAAAAAGTAAACCGATCGTTTTACTTTTGCAAAGTTGCGGGAGCGAAAAACGGGTGCGAGGCGGTTAATCACCGCCTGTTTCGAGGATGCAGCTTTGAAGAAATTATCAATGAGGAAACGCGCTTAGCCCAGTCGGGCGATGCGCGCTCGGGCCTCATCCAGATGCTGTTGTAACGCGGCGAGGCACGGCGCAAAACGCGCTGAGAAACCATCGCAACTGTTCGCCAGAGACAAAAATTCCTCCGCCAAAGCCAGTGCTTCCCGCCATATATCGCTGCTGACCACTTCCGGCAGTGTCGCTGGCCGCAGCGTATTCACGATGGCGCCGCCCGCTCTGGGCGCGAAGCCCATCGGCAGAATGTCATAAGCTGGCGCGAGATGATAAGGACGGCCATGGCGACTGATGAATGACAGGTTACCGGCGTGCATGTCGGTATTGCCGATCAGCATGCCGAATGCCCAAAGCCGGGCCGTGCTGCTGGCGGCCTCCGGCTGAACACACTTTTCCGCCACAAGCTGGTTGACGAGGACCGGCCAGCTTGCGCTGGCATTGCCGACAAACTCCGCATCAAGCGCCCGCAGCGAAAACACGCCGATACGGCCCATTTTGCCCACCCGATCGAAGCGAGGGATTTCGAGGAAGCGCTGCCCTTTAATATCAAACACGTCGGTCTCAACACCCAGCACTTTCAGGGCCAGATGTTCAGCCATCAGCAGATCGCGCCAGCGTTCACTGACTGGGTTGTCATCTGCTGCGGTGAATTTCACCAGCACATGTCCGCGTTCGGTGTAGGTGCAGAATTTGGGCTGCTCGCCACCCGCAGATGAGCCCGGCACCTCACCAGCGCCCGCGGCCCGCGCCAGCTCGGGATACACCGTCTCGCGCTCCACGGGAGTCGGTTCGGGCATTTCCAGGAAACGGCTGCGCGCCTGTTCGCCGATCAGCAGGTTGCCGATCGCATCATGACCTTGCGCCAGCAGCGCTCTGACGACATCTGCGTCCGCCCATTGTTCGGGATTCGCCGGCAGACCGAGCCCGCTGGCATAAGTTAAGGCATAGGCTCTGCCGAGATAGCCCTGCGGTCGCATGTCAAACAGCCACCACGGCAGCCCGTCACTGTGAAAGCTTTTCTGGTCCGCCTGCACCATCACAAACCCTTCCGGACGAACCGGAATCAGCTCGCCGAGAGGTTTGATTTGCCCCTCATCGGTAACGCGGTAAATCGGGGCCGAGCGGAATCCGCGAAACTTATCCCGCAGGGCATATTGAATAGATGGACCCGCCCCGATTTTGACGATGTCATCACCCAGTTCTCTAATCGCACGGGAAAGCGTAGGCTGGCTTATACCTATTTTTTCAATGAGTTGCCTTCCTGTCATCGGCCCGCTATTTAGAAGCTGACGTACGGTTTCCGCATGCGTAGACATAGTGTTGAATCGCTTTATGAATAGATAGATGAATAGATTTTTGAATGGGTATTTTAGCAGTCAAGCAGAGGGGAGTCACTGGGATGTGCTGTGCCTGGTGTGCAAAATGTGTGGTTCTGTAGGGAATTGAGGCTGCATGAAGGTTAGCGAGATGGATTGTGGTGTAGTGGTCTGTAACAGGCGGTTGTTAACACAATGGCAGCGTGAGTCGGAAAGGCTGGCAAAACAGGTGATTTCAGGTTGAAAACAGGAAGGGTGCTGCGCATTGGTTAACTGTATCAGCAAAAAACGCTGACCTTGTATCGCTATTGTTGAAGTCAAAATAGCAAAGCCACCCGTTTAAGGGTGACTTGAGAAAATTAGATGAACAAGTGTTTGGCTGCCTTCGCTAAGTTCGAACCACCGAACAAGCGATTATGAGTGTAAAATCAATGAGTTACGTAAACTTACCCCTCTATACTTTTCAATACCTTCCCAATATAATGACCGCTGTATAAATAACCAGAAATCATTCCAAATACGCTCTCGGGGAATCCTATAGGTATCCTGGCTGGACCATGCGATTCGCAGGATACCCTGATCGTGTGGTCGAGGAGGTTGGATGGAAACGTTCAAATTCACGAAAACCAGGCTGGAAGAGCTGCCCCCTGCTGCCAGGGGGCAGGTGGAGTATGGCGACACGGTCGTAAACGGGCTACGGATCCGTGTCGGCGTCAGCGGCACGAAAAGTTTCTGTGTATCCCGCAAGAAAAACGGCAAGTTTTTCCGGGCAACGCTGGGGCGTTTTCCTGCGCTGTCGGTGGAGAATGCCCGGGCGAAAGCCCTGGAGGTTATGGGCAGTATGGCCCTCAGCGGTCAGAATCCCAATATTCAGAAGCGCACGCACGAACGGGCAGCCGTCACCCTGCAGGACGCCCTGAACACCTATATTCTCAGCCGCGAGCATCGCCTGAAGCCGGCCACCGCAAAACAATACCGGAGCATTCTGGGCAACTATTCAGGGGACTGGCTCTCACAGCCTCTGGCTTACATCACCCGCGATCGCGTTGAAGCCCGTCATAAAGCCATCACGCATGGCACGGTCTGGTATGGTGCGGATAAGCGTTCCCTCCGACGGGGCACCGGGCAGGGGAGTCATGCGCAGGCGGACTTATGGGCCCGCGCACTCAGGGCGGTTTACCGTTTCGCACACGATCACTACCGGGATGAGGAAGGGCGAACCCTGCTTCCCGATCCACCCACACTGGTGCTCAGCACCAAGCGGAAATGGCATGGCACGGTCAGGAAAAGCGACCGCATCCGTACCCATGATCTTGGTCGCTGGTTATCTGCGATAGAGACGGTGAGGGAGCAGGCGGAGCGTGAACGTGATGATTTCGCAGCGACCGTGTGTGATGCCGTGGAGATGGCCACGTTCACAGGCCTGCGGAAGTCCGAAATATTCGGTCTCGCCTGGTCCTGCGTTAACCTGGGAGGCCGCTACTTCTGGATAGATACTACAAAAAACGGCGACCCGCTTGAACTGCCCATCACCCGTACCTTGCTGGCGTTGTTCCGCCGACGCGCTGCGGCGCGGCGCGGAGATCATCCTCTGGTCTTCCCAGGCATAAAGACCACCATCAAAGAATACCGCCATGTCACCGGGCGCATCAGCCGGTCAACGGTTCCTGACCCCAACCCGGACAACCTGCAGCCCATCCCGTTCAAGTGGCATGACGCGAGACGAACTTACGGCACTGTGGCGGAGCTGGCCGGGGTGGGGAGCTATATCCTGAAGCGGCTGATGAATCACAGAACGTTGCGCAGTGCCGATGTGACGCAGGGGTATCTGCACTTTGGTGCGGATGAACTGCAGGCACCGGCAGCAAAAATCGAGCATGCCATCCTGGGCTACAGTGGGAGAGCAGATAAGCCCGAAGGCCTGAATGCCCGGCTGAAAGAAGCGCTGGAACACCTCAGTGATGATGAGAAACGAAGACTGCTTTTCTCACTCTCAGAAAAGGTCAATGAGGTCAGAAAATGATTGATGAAATTAAAGCGGAAATGACAAAAAAGCTGGAAGAGCTGGCTATGGCAGAGCCGGTGACAGGTTATATCAATATGTTTTACCAGGCGTTGTCCTTCAGTGATGCAGACCGCAGGACGTATATCACCGAAATTTCAGATCCGCTCTGGTGTATGGACCTCGCGAAAGGCAGCTATGACCGTGCCCGGCTGGCCCTTCTTAAATCCTATCTGCTGCTTCTGCTTGAACAGCACTACCACACAGCCATTTCACTCCTTCCTGTTCTGAAGTCTTTCGACATCCTGGGACAGACCGATACCGCAACGTTTATTGATGTCGCCATGAATAAGCTGCGTCAGTCTGAAGAGTTCCGTCGGGAAGTGTATAGCGGCCATAACAGCAGGAATGCTTCAGGACGGCGTAATAAACATGCAGATGAAGTGATCGCGATAATGTCTGAAACCTGGCGCCATTATCCACACACCCCTAAAAATGCCATGATCAAAAAAGTATATGGCCATCTGAAAGGACAGGTCAGTGAAGAGACGCTGGCACGCTGGATTAAAGAGGAGAAACTCGGGCCAGCTTCCAAAGTTCGCCCGTATCCGCCTTTTCGGCTGGTCATACCCTCATAACGCGTTATGATCCCCTTATAGCGCGTTCGGATCCGATCAAAGCGCGTTCTGAGGCTACACACAGTATCTCCGGCGATAGATATTCACCATCAGTCTTCAACTGATATTGATGGTGATACTCATGCAATTCCCTCTCAGCCTGAAAACACCCCGCCGTCTGACCCGGTCAGAGGCAGCGTACTATCTGGGGGTTACGCCCCAGACCCTGGCTAACTGGGCCAGCACCGGTAAGGTGCAAATTCCGCATTACAAAGTCGGTCGCAAGGTTATTTATTTTCAGTCAGATTTGGACGCTTATCTGGCGTCCACGCGTCGTACGCAGACCATGTGAGGCTACCCATGCTGACTCAGCGAACCTTCACATGCTTCTGGCGGGATGAGTTTGATATGGCATCCGGAATTTATGCACTTGCTGATGTTCTGTATGGTGATCAGCCTTTGGGTTCGATTTCCTGGCGCTCTAGTTTTTCTCGGCATGCTTCTTTAACCCAGGAGCTGAACTTACCAGATCCTGCGGCAGTATCGATTTGCTCCAAAAGCTCATCTTCGAACCGAATGTTTTTAGCAGTGCTATTCAAACGATCAAAATTGCGCTTAGTTCTTTTCTCTTGCATCAATAGTCAGCCTTTAGGTTCGATGCCTCTTGACTGGAGTTCTTTGCGAAGTACCCGCTTAATCCAGGTCGCAAGCGTATTATCACCATCTTGTTTAGCAACTTCTTCTAATTGTTGCCTGAAGTCCTCATGCAAACGCATTTGGTATTGGGGAGAACGCTTCTCACTTTGTGTTGACATGGTAATTACCATTTCCTATATTTTATTACATGGTAACGACCATGTTAGTTTTCGTTTCCATACAAAGCAACGCCCCGCAGTGCTCGCAACACATACGGGGCGTCTTACCAAACCGTTAGTTGAGGTAACAGTTATGGCTGTGAACAAGCATACCCAAACTCGCCCTAAATATCAGTATCGCTTCCTGGCCGTTTCGCGTCAGGACCGGTCTGTACCCCCGCTCCGTCTCTGCACCGGCGCCGGCTCAGAGCAGGCTGTCCGCTGCCTTGCCCTCTCTCCCGCGGACCCGCTGCCCGTTCAGGAGGTCCAAAATGCGTGAGCCCATGGATTTAGATCAGGCTGAATTCCAGGCCGAGATGGCCACCTCGCTGTTTGAGGTGATTATGGACAAGGCCTGCCAGGAGTGTTCGCCCCAGCTGCGGCACCTCATCAGCCTGGCCTGCGACATCAACTTTGAGATCTACCGCGCGCTCAGGGCTGACGGAGGAAAGCACCATGATCAGTAACGTGAAGTTTAACGAGCTGGCCAGCCGGGTAGAGGCGCTCACTGCGCGCGTCGGGGACCTGGAGGCCAGCCTGAACGCGCTGGTGGATTCACAGGGCGGTACCATTCCGCCCGGCATGGCGCCGGTCAGCACGCTGGCGGCTGAGTTTGGCATCTCGACCAAAAAGGCGGAGGAGCTGGCAAAAAACGCCGGCGTGATGCTGGTGCGGCACAGGGCCGGAGGCTATCTGGTGCCGGACGAAAAATTCCGTGAGGCGGCCCGTCTGGTGCTGCGTGCGGCCAAACGGAAGTACGGCTCGGCGTACTGGTACCACCCGCTGATTGGCAAATTCCAGATGAGCGGAGGGATACCGAAATGAGCGTGACGGAAACGGAGACGGAAACCCTGTCTGACGCGCTGTTCACCTGCATCTACCTGTGGGTGAATGGTCATCCCGTTGATAAAAAAGCGGCCCGTGAGGCCGCTTCACGGCACCGCGATAAACATTCCTGCTACGGCCGGCTGGCGCAGAAAATGAAAGACTTTGTGCCGGGCAGCGGCATGAGCTATGAAGCCCTGTGTGAGGCAGGCTTCTGCCAGACAGACGCAAAGAAGCAGCGTCAGACGCGGATGAACCTGATTGCCGGTTACACCGGCGGGGAGGCCGTCAAGGCGCTGCTGTGTGATTCAGAACGTATCAACCGCCTTTTTCCCGCCGGTAAAGAGCAGCCGGCAGCTCCCCGCCAGGCGGGGCTGTCCCTTTCCCAGATGGGGCCCAGCCAGCGCGGCGGGGTGCTTCTTGAGCATTACAGCGGGCAGCTGGCGCTGGATGCTGATTCAGACGTGGTGCATCACTATAACGGCATCGTCTGGCAGCCGCTGAGCGACCGGGCGCTGGCGCGCCAGATGGCGGCCATTTTTATCGACAGCGAAACGGCCTACTCCATGCCGGCCATGAAGAATGCCGTCGACGCCATGAAGCTGAGCCTGCCGGTGATGGGAGCGCCGTCCCGCCATCTTATCGGTTTCCGTAACGGAGTGTTCGACACCCGGCAGGGGATTTTTCGCCCGCACGACCCCGGTGACTGGCTGCTTATCGCCAGCGACGTCACCTTCACGGCGGCGGTGCAGAACGAGACGCTGGCCGGGCACGCGCCTGTTTTTCAGCAGTGGCTGAACGGGTGCGCCGGGCATCATCCGCGCAAGGCCGACCGGATACTGGCCGCCCTCTATATGGTGATGGCCAACCGCTACGACTGGCAGCTGTTCCTTGAGGTCACGGGGGCGGGGGGAAGCGGAAAAAGCGTGATGGCCGAAATCTGCACCATGCTGGCGGGGAAGGGCAACACCGTCTCAGCCAGCATGGCCGCGCTGGAGAACCCGCGCGAGCGCGCGCTCATCGTGGGGTACTCGCTCATCATCATGCCGGACATGACCCGCTATGCCGGCGACGGTGCCGGCATCAAGGCCATTACGGGCGGGGACAAGGTGGCGATCGACCCCAAGCACAAGCCGCCGTACTCCACGCGCATCCCGGCCGTCATTCTGGCCGTCAACAATAACGCCATGACCTTCAGCGATCGCAGCGGGGGCATATCGCGGCGCCGGGTCATTTTTAACTTTTCACGGGTCATCCCGGAAGACGAACGCGATCCGCTGATGACGGCAAAGATAGAGGCTGAGCTGCCGGTCATCATCCGCCACCTTCTTACCCGCTTTACGGACCAGCAGGAGGCGCGTCAGCTGCTGTCTGAACAGCAGACGTCTGAGGAGGCCCTGGCCATCAAGCGCGAGTGCGATTCGCTGGTGGATTTCTGCGGATACCTGACGGCTTCACCGCAGTGTGACGGCATGTTTATCGGCAACGCAGAAATTGTTCCGTTCAGCCCGCGTCGCTATCTCTATCATGCCTACATGGCTTACATGCGGGCGAACGGGCTGAGCAAGCCGGTATCTCTGACGCGCTTCGGCACGGACATGCCCGGGGCCATGGCTGAGTATGGTAAAGCGTATCTTCGCAGGAAAAGTACCAAAGGCCATATGCGCTCTAACCTCACGCTCAGCCAGGATGCTGAAGCGTGGTTACCTTTTGCTGCCGGAGAACAGGAAAAATAAATAAATTAAAAAAGTGTCCACTACTCTCCACTTTTAGTGGTTTTCACTTTTATAACAATAACTTAATGGGTGGACAGTTAATTATTAACTCTCCACCCATTATTTATATATATATTTTAAAACAAAGAGTTAAGGGGTGGAGAGTCAGAGTGGACAGTCTCCACCTTCCTTCTGAAATGCAGAAAGAACAGGTGGAGAGTCTGAGGAATGGGTGGAGAGTGGTGGACACTTGAATAACAACTCTCCACCCATTAAAACTATGAAAATAAAGTAAAAAATGAAAAAAGTGGAGAGGTGGAGAGTTAAAGCACTGTTCTTTTTTTTCGTGCGTTTTAAAACAGAATTGCTGCTTTTTATCTGTCCGAAAAGTGAAGCGTATTTAGGTGCAGGCGACCGGCAGCGAGCTTAACTGCTTCTTACTCTGACAATAATAACTGCTCAGTTAACTTCACGCCGCATGTCCGCTTTGTGCCAGAAGCGGACAGTGAAAGTATCCGTTTGCCAGTCAGCGATCGCAGGAAAAATTGTCATGCCTGTCCACAGAGAGTGAAAGACTATCAGGTTGTCTCTAAGATGGCTGTCTAAAGCGTTCGCGTTAATAAGAGTACAGGCGGGATAATCATAGAAATGGACGACCCCGCTTCGAAAAGTGTTCTTAATATAAAGAGCTTTTATTCGGCAAATTTGAGCAGTGCTTCACCATCAAGACGGTAGCGCACCCATTCGGACTGCGGCAGCGCGCCAATGCTCAGGTAAAAATCGATGGCGGGCTGGTTCCAGTCCAGTACGCTCCATTCAAGGCGACCGCACTGCCGTTTTACCGCGAGTTGCGCGATATGTTTCAGCAACGCTCTCCCCGCGCCTTTACCGCGATAATCCGGGGAAATATACAGGTCTTCCATATAAATACCGTTGCGTCCAAGCCAGGTCGAATAGCTGGTGAAGAACACGGCATAGCCGGCGATCTTACCTTCAAACTCAGCGATCAACGCCTCGGTTTTACTGCCTGCGCCAAAGAGGGTTTCCCGGATCTCGTCCGGCGTGGTGACGACTTCTTCCGGCGCTTTTTCATACACCGCCAGCTCATAAATCATGGCGTAAATGGCCGCCGCATCTTCGGGGCGGGCCTGACGAAGGGTGATGCTCATTGGTTTTCCTGTCATTGCTGCATGGTTGGCGAATTGATGGCGCTAAGCATACGGGGTATTGTCCGAAGAATTAAGTGCAATGAAATCAACAAATGATGAATATTATGCATCCGGCGCTGAGACGTCTTGATTTAAACCTGCTGCCCGTTTTTGACGCCATTTACCGCCACCGTTCCGTTCGCCTGGCAGCCGATGAGCTGGCGATGAGCACATCGGCGCTGAGCCATGCGCTGTCGCGTCTGCGCATCACGCTTAACGATCCGCTATTTTTCCGGGAAGGGCATCGTATGTCCCCCAGCGTGTATGCTTCTCAGCTCGCGCCTTCCATTGCTTCCGCATTGTCATTCCTTAATCAGGAGCTGACCCCGCAGCCGGAGTTTGACGCGGCCAACAGTACGGAAAGCGTCTACAAATTGCGATTACGGATTTTACCGCGCTGTGTATTTTCCCCGCCCTGATGCACAAACTGCAGCATGCGGCCCCCGGTTTGCGTTTTGAGTTGCGCTATCTGCCGCACAGCCCGGCGCTGACGGAACTGCTGGCGGGCGAAGTGGATCTGGCGCTCGGTTTCAGCACGCCGGATGATATCCGCCATCCGGAACTGGAGGAGATCGGCTGGTTTGAAGATGAGTATGTGGTCATCAGCAACGCAAGCCGGACGCGGCTGACGCTGGAGGATTATCTCGCGGCCCGACACCTTGTGGTGACGCCCTGGAATGAGAAGCAGGGCGTTCTGGATTTACGGCTTGAGCAGCTGGGCTATACCCGGCACATTGCGATCAAAACGCCGTCGATGCTGAGCGCACCGTTTATCGTTGCGGAAAGCGACCTGCTGATGGCGATCCCCCGTTTTGCCGCTGAAAAGCTGATGACGGCAGTGAATATCAAGATTTTTCCATTACCGTTCTCGATACGCACGTTTGAAGTGAAAATTTACTCGCATAAACGCAGCGGTCAGCGGGGCGCGACCCCCTGGCTAAAGGCGAAACTTCAAATGCTGGCAAAAGAGGTTAATTCAGGGCGGTGAATGCAAAAACACCCTGGGGATAGTTCAGGAGAAAATTCGCAGAGCATCGCTATCTGAGGAAGATAGCCGTGGGCTGCTTTGTGCCAGAAGCGGACATTGCTTGCATCATGGGGGCCAGTTTGCGCGAAAGTCAATCGTAGATTTTAGCCCTTTTAAAAACTTTCTTTGCCACAAATAGTTTATGAAAGCTATCAGCTCACTGACACGGACACAGTTACCTCCCCTCTGACAAATGCTATATTTACTGCTGCTTCGTTTATCGGAGGATTTATGGATTCGGGCGAGGATAATAAAAAATCACTGCAGCTCATTGGTAGCATTATCCGCAGACTGCTCTGTCAGAAAGCCACCGTAGGGAAAGACGAAGTGATAGATGCACTGGAACTGCTCAGCAAAAGCACCGCGGATCGGCATGTGCGTGAAAATAGTATAAAAGCGATTCAGATGCTGAATCGCCGGGTACACTGAATGAGTAAGGCAGAACCTAACAGATGCGATAACTACTAGAGCCTAATATTCTGCTGGCAAGGCAATTCTCGCAATAACAGCTTAATTTCAGCACTGTAATTATCGAAACATTGGGATGTGGTAAGAAGTCTTTCGGTCTGCCTGATTGCTTCTCTGATGATTTCACGACGAGCTGCCTCTTTCTCAGCTACAAGCATCTGTTTGAGCTTTTGAGCCAAGATTTGCACGCTGATTACATCGTCGTCCTCAAGCAGCAATAATATGGCTTCTCCAATGACGACATTGACCATTTCTTCTTCACTTCTAAACATATCAATCTTCCTGTTGCCTGGCGGTAAGAGTCCGTCGCGGCGGACAAGCATTATTGCTATTGGGAGTCTACGATCTATGTCTAATTTCAGTAGCAGCACTGATCTGCTGAAGTGTGTAATCATACCTGCCCTGAGTGTAACACAATGGGACCAGCCTGCCTGAAGTTTCGCCAGCCAGGTCACACCTTTTATTCCAGCTCTATTGAGATGATGATGATTCTGCGAGCTCTAGAGTTATGCGTGGGAGTTTCATTAAGCTTCTTTTATGCCAGATGTTGACTGACCTGCTCTCCATTGATTTACTCAGAACACTGTTAGCAACGTCCGTTTTTCGCTCATAGCGGACCCTGCAGCGCGTACGCATGCTCTGTGCCAGTAGCTGACGTTCCTTTAACCGAACTCTGTTGATTTATGTGATGCAGGGCAATTCTCCCGGGTGTAATGTCTCCTGTCGTTCTGTCACTTCGTTAGACCGCCTGACCCCGCTTGATCATGCTTTTTTATACACTCTTTAATTTACTGCGCAGCAAAGTAGTCGGTTAGGATTCTGAAGTGAACCGTTATTTCCGACCCCCTTCGCGCAATTCCTTCCAATACCGAATCCACATGCGATGGTTAAGTAAACCTCTCGTTACTAACAATGGAAGGGAATTTCATGTTTACGACACCGTTCTGGCCTGCTGCTGACTCATATCTTATCCACATGATGGATATCCCTCTACCTGACTCGCTTTCGCCCGCTGCGCTGGATCTTATCCATCAGGCTACGCGTCTTGCAGAGGCGGCCAGTCATATTCACCCGGTTTCTACACGGACCGGGAGTACGCTGCTTCAGTCTGTTGAAGAAAAGCTCAGCATTATTTGTTTCAAGCTTGCTCAGGAATTTGACGATCCGGATACCTGTAAAGCGTTGCAGCTTCGCGCAGAAATCCTCTCTGACGCCAGCACAGCAAAGGAGCTTCTCCCGCAGATAGCTGGACTGGATGAACAGGAACTGGTGCAGGGAATAGGCTATATGTCTACGTGGGTTGGTAAATCTCGCACGCAGCATTATTCCGCCTGGTTTGGGTTACCTGATCGCGGGCTGCAGGAAGTATCGGATGTGGTGGATGAGCTCTTTCCGGACAACCTGAGCTGGCTGCAAAATCATATCGACCAGCGGCTGATTGCGCTACCTGGATGCCGCTACAAAATTGTCGACCTGTTTGCGATTGCTGGCGAAGCTAACAGCTATCCCAAGCACTTCGCTTATTTCTTCCCTGAGGATGAAGGGGTGAAATACGCCCCCCAGAAGCGCACCATTGTGTTTGCAAATACCTATCTGAACCTGTTTGAACGCTTTGCCCGGCCCCAGGCTTCCCTGCTTGGCTGGCAGCATGAAGCTATACCGGACAGCGCCCTCTGTTCCCGCCACCTGATCGCCTGGTTCCGCGGTCATGATCTGGGGCATTCCGTTGTCCTTGAAAAGATGATGTTTGGCAAATTAAGTAAACAGGACAGATGGGGATCAATGGTTGTGCAGGAAGCACTGGCCGATGTCTTTGGGCTGCTGATGTGCCTGACAGAGACTTCCCGGCAGGCTCTACAGCTGAATGAGACGTTGCAGTTAAAAATTTTCCTGCTGGAAATGCTGAGATATTTGCGCCGCGGCCCATGTGATTATCCTGATGCAGGAGCGGCCTACATACAGCTCAAGTGGCTGACTGAACACAAGTGTCTGAACTGGAGTGGGACGCATTATATTGTGGAACTCAGCGCGGTGAAGCCAGCTCTGACGGCACTGGCAACAGCAATGACACGTTCTGTATTGCAGGATGATACACAGGCAGCCCTGGCATTCCTGCAATGCTATTCACCTCACCATCAGCGTGAAGAGGCGGATCTGTTGCTGAACCGGCTGGGTAAAACTGTCGACATGATCGAGTACGACCAGAAGATTAAAGGCTTTACGTTATGATCGAGTTTTCAAATGGTTTTTTACTGAGCCTTTCGCTATGTCTTGATATCGGAATTGCCAATATCGCCATGATTACCCTTGCCATGCAACGCGGGTATTTTCATGGTTTCTGGCTGGGAATGGGAACCTGTGTGGGTGACCTGGCATATGCATTGCTGGCGCTGGCGGGAATGGCCGTACTGCTGCAGTATGAAGCAGTACGCTGGATACTGTGGATTGGCGGTGGTGCGATGCTTTTATGGTTCGCCGGCAAAATGCTGGTGGCCGCCTTCAGGAAGGCCTCAGAGATTAACGTGAGCGAAACCCATCAGTATCGCCCGCTGCTGCGTGAATTTGGCCGGGGCGTGGTGCTTGCCATGTCCTCTCCCACGGCCATTCTGTGGTTTGCGACAGTGGGCGGTGCGCTGATATCCCGGATGGGCCAGCACAACGTTACGGCAACGTCCTGGTTTCTGAGTGGCTTTTTCATCGCGGGAATGTTCTGGACCTGTGTTTTGTGCCTGGTAGGGAGTTTTGGAGGCAAACTGCTTGGCCATCGCCTGCTTAAATATTCCTACATAGCCTCAGCGCTCATATTTAGCTATTTTGCGCTTTACGTGATTGTGTCAGGTTATCGGGAGTTTATGGTGACCTGATCTGACCTGCGAAGCATAGTGATGGGGTGTTATTCCCATCACTTTGCGAAATGCATTAATGAAATGGCTCTGATCGTAAAATCCCAACATTATCGCCGCATCGAGCGGATGCACGTTTCTGCGAAGCAGGTCGCGGGCATGGTGCAGACGAAGCTGCATATGATACTGCAGAGGCGGCATACCCGTATGCCGGGTGAAGAAGCGAACAAGATGATATTTGCTCATCCCCGCCAGCTGCGCGAGCATCTCCAGCTGAGGTTTTACGCTGAGGTGCTCCTGTAAATACTCGATAACTACACTGATTTTCTGTTCATTACCTTTATGAAGTAGAGCTGGTGTCTCAAGCAGTTCACCACAAAGTAAAATCAGTTGCTGCTCCTCATCTGCCCCCTGCGCCAGTCGGGCTGATGTTGCAAAACGGTACAACGTGTTAAACAGGCGAGTGTTATTGATTATGCCTTCTCGCAGAACAGGGGCTTCATGAGCGCTACTGAGATTGTCCTCATTCGCAAGCATTTTTATCACCGTCTGGGGGATGTGCACGCTGATGAATTCCACGGCTTGAGTATCAAAACGCGACGCCTGAATGGTTCCCGGATTATATAAGGTAACCTGACCACTTTTAACATAGGCGGTTTTCCCCGCCAGCCAGATTTCCTCTACCCCCGTCAGGTTTGCACTGATGACATATTCATCGTGAAGATGCTTCGGAAAGCCCGAATTACGGGCTCTGATCCGAGAACACTCTATGCCATTTCGGCTAAACCATTCTGCAGACTCTAGTGACAACGTATCTGACCTTATGCAGCAATAGTGAATAATTATTTATGAATCATGAAACCATTTACTGAATGCTTTTTCAACTGGTGGTTTGAGGACTCCAGCGAATAAATTATCCTCCGGGCGCAGTCTGCCAGTAATCTTCCAGCCGCTTTGCTGATAGCAGGAATAGCGTCAGTTGCTGTCTGAACAGCAGACTTCTGAGGAGTCTTTAGCTATCAAGCGGCTTTGAAGGTTTTGACGCCCGGCAGGACTATGTGATGAAGCACGTCCTGCCCGCGCAGGCGCTGTGCAGCATCTACGGCCCCAGCGGCTCGTTCAAAAGCTTTCTCGCCGTCTCCTGGGCCTGCCATATTTCGGCGGGCCTCCCCTGGGCAGGCCACAGGGTTAACCGCGGCGCGGTGCTGTATATCGTGGGTGAGGGAGGCATCGGCGTGCCGCGCCGCATCCGCGCCTGGGAGCAGGTTTATCAGCAGCGCGTGGAGAACGTCTGGCTGGTAAACCGCCCCGTCTTTCCGGTGCGGCAGTCAGAGGTGCAGGAGGTCATCCTGGCGGCGAAGCAGATTGAGTCTGATGGGGGGCTGCCGGTACGCCTGATTGTCATCGACACCCTGGCGCGCTGCTTTGGCGGCAACGATGAGAACGACGCCCGCGATATGGGGGCGTTCATTGAGGGCTGTGACGACATTAAGCGGAAGACCGGCGCCACGGTGCTGGTGGTTCACCACTCAGGGAAAGACGAGGCCAGAGGGGCGCGGGGCTCCAGCGCGTTCCGCGCGGCGCTGGACGCTGAGTTTCAGGTAAAGCGCGAGGGTGAGCAAATCGCATTCATCCTCACCTGTACCAAGATGAAGGACGCCGAGGAGCCTAAGCGCCGGGCGTACGACCTGCAGTCGGTCAGGCTGTTCACGGATGAAGAGGGTGAGGAGATTCATTCACTGGCCGTGCGGGATGTCGCCCGTGAAGCTGAGGAAAGCGATCCGGACTTAATTGCCGTGCCAAACCTCAGTGATAATCATCTGGCCATATGGCAGTCAGTCAGAAGCCGCAATGCACGCGGTGAGGCCTGTACGAAGGCCATCATCATTGATGACCTGAAAGCCATGGGCATTGATACCCGCAAGCATTTTTCCCGCTGGCTGAGCAAGCTGACAAAGGCAGGGCTCGTTTCTTTAGACGGCGAAAATATTGTCATTCACTCTCAGAGGGATGTGGGGGGATAAGTGGGGGCCAGGTGGGGGCTGTGGGGTCGACACCCCTTCCGCCCCCACTTTTTCCCTGTATACACACAGAAAGTGGGGGCCATGCTCAAACCCGCGAATTTACCGGGCTGAGAGGGGATTTTCAAAAAACAGGTGGGGGCGTGGTGGGGGCAGACAAAAGTGGGGGCGTGGTGGGGGCCGGAAAAGGAAATGGTTGTCAGGAGAACCTGAATGTGGCCAGGTTAAAGCCTTTAAAGTGAAAGGACTACTATGCTGGTTCGTTGTATGAAAACTAAGGGTAAGGTATGAAAAATTTTCTGTCTGACTACTGCAAAATCGCAAACGAAACGTCTGGCCTGATAGCGCTGGGACTATTACAGTCAGTCGTGATGGCTGCGGTTCTGAGGCAACGGGAACTAAAAGGTTTAGACTGGCATCCGATCATATTCTGGAGTCTTTTAGTGGCTTCTACACTGGGTATGGTGTTGACAGCATTCAGCACAGGTAATGCCATCCTGTCGCATCCCGGCCTGGGAAAGTTTGAAAGGCTACTGCTGCTGGTACTTTTCGAGCTGGTCTTCATCGGTGTGCTTCTTTCCGCTGTTATCACCGTAAAATCTTTATAGCTTTGTCCATGAATAGGGGCAGAGATGCTCTATTATTCCCTCAATAACTTGCGAATATGTTAGCCGTAAATCGCACTACTCCACGCCATCCCGGCCGTAATTCTGGCCGTCAACAATAACGCCCCGACCTTCAGCGATCGCAGCGGGGGCATATCGCGGCGCCGGGTCATTTTCAACTTTTCACGGGTCATCCCGGAAGACGAACGCGATCCGCTGATGACGGCAAAGATAGAGGCTGAGCTGCCGGTCATCATCCGCCACCTTCTTACCCGCTTTACTGACCAGCAGGAGGCGCGTCAGCTGCTGTCTGAACAGCAGACGTCCGGGGAGGCCCTTACCATCAAGCGCGAGTGCGATTCGCTGGTGGATTTCTGCGGTTACCTGACCGCTTCACCGCAGTGTGACGGCATGTTTATCGGCAACGCAGAAATTGTTCCGTTCAGCCCGCGCCGCTATCTCTATCATGCCTACATGGCCTACATGGCCTACATGGCCTACATGGCCTACATGGCCTACATGGCCTACATGGCTTACATGCGGGCGAACGGGCTGAGCAAGCCGGTATCTCTGACGCGCTTCGGCACGGACATGCTCGGCACCATGGCTGAGTATGGTAAAGCGTATCTTCGCAGGAAAAGTACCAGGGGCCATATGCGCTCTAACCTCACGCTCAGCCGGGATGCTGAAGCGTGGTTACCTTTTGCTGCTGGAGAACAGGAAAAATAAATAAATTAAAAAAGTGTCCACTACTCTCCACTTTTAGAGATTTTCATTTTTATAACAATAACTTAATGGGTGGGTGGTTAATTATTAACTCTCCACCCATTATTTATATATTTATTTTAAAACAAAGAGTTAAGGGGTGGAGAGTCAGAGTGGACAGTCTCCACCTTCCATCTGAAATGCAGAAAGAACAGGTGGAGAGTCTGAGGAATGGGTGGAGAGTAGTGGACACTTGAATGACAACTCTCCACCCATTAAAAGCATGAAAATAAAGTAAAAAAAGCAAAAAGTGGAGAGGTGGACAGTTAAAGTACTATTCTTTTTTTTCGTGCGTTTGAAAAAACGTTGCTGCTATTTATTGGTTGAGAATTCCGGCCCTTGTTCTTTATCAAGGCGTAAAGACTGTGGGTTGTAATACCAAAACGTGTTGAAACGGTAGAAAAAGAATGTCCACGCTTAAAGCCTGTTTTACTGCTTCGACTTTAAACTCTCCGAGATAAAGTTTACCGTTCATGGGCACCTCTCTTTAAGTAATCTTAAATAGCTTTGAGGTATCTATTTAAACTGTGGCGATTCAGACCTGTAAAAAGGCTGTTGTCCTATGAGGCTTGTGTTCCCGATCTGCTGTCTGCCTGTAGTGGTAGAGAATGATACTCATGGTATGTAGGTTGAGGACTACAGATAGCAGATTTATCTGACAAAAAAAGAAGGTAATTCATACATTCTCTCACCAGTCTTCCGATACTTTCCTGATCTCCGCCGCCCTATCATTTTTTCCATCAGACAGAGACCACAGACAAAAAATTGCGGATGTCAGACTGTCTGAAAATGGAATGAATTAGCGCTGCCTGTCTGCAGACACCGCTTTCTCTTCCGCGAGAAAATTAAATTACGGGCAAATTAAAGTGAACAACAAATTAAAAACTGCTTACGCTGCCTCAGCGCTCATGTTACTGGCACTGGGAGCGAACGCAAACGCCGCTTCAACAGGCACCATTACCTTTAACGGAGAGCTGACGGCCACCACCTGTGACGTTTCGGTTAACGGTTCCGGTCCAAGCGCCACGGTAAAACTGCCAACCATGGGTGTTACACAACTGGATGCAGCAGGTAAAACCGGCGGCACCACGAAGTTCAATATGGCGCTCAGTAACTGTGCGGGAACGCTGACCACGGCATCGGCCTTTTTTGAAGCGGGTCCGACGGTGGATCTGACATCGGGTCGCCTGAACAGCTCAGGCACTGCCAGCAACGTCCAGCTGCAACTGCTGGATGGCTCAAGTTCCACTCTGGCCCCCATCAACATCGGCGACTCGGCGCAGGTCAACGACACCACTTACGTCGACGTCTCAGGCGGTACCGCGAATTTGCCTTACGCAGTTCGTTATTACGCGACCGATGCGACAGGTGCAGGCACCGTCGTCAGCAACGTCGTTTATTCCATTCAGTACAAATAACATCCGGGGGCTCCGGCCCCTTATTCACTGTGAGGGGAACTCATGTTCAGTGTTACCCGCCGGGCGTTGATACCCGCACTTTTTCTTTCTTTTTTGTCTGCTTATTCCTCCATTGCCTCCGCAAGTATTGTGATTGGCGGCACGCGCGTCATTTATCCGCAGGCGGAGAAAAACGTTTCCGTACAGTTAACTAACGAAGGGGACAGCCCGGTGCTGGCTCAGAGCTGGCTCGATGACGGCAACAGCGAGGCCAACCCGCAGACTTTGCAGGTTCCTTTCCTGTTGTCGCCGCCGATTAATCGCATTGAGCCCAAAAAAGGCCAGACGCTGAGTATTAGTTATACCGGCAAGGCGCTGCCTGTTGATCGCGAAAGTGTGTTCTGGCTCAACGTGCTGGAAATACCCGCTAAGACGAAAAGCGCAGACAACATGCTGCAGATGGCTTTCCGCACCCGCATAAAAGTTTTCTTTCGCCCTTCCGGGCTGAAGGGGACGCCAGCGCAGGCTGTAGAGCAACTCAACTGGAGCATGTCCGGAAACCAGGTCAAGGCTGCAAACGCTTCGCCATATCACGTCTCGCTGGTTCGGGTCGGCATCAAAGGAGACACCCGCAAGCCCGCCGAAGGGAAAATGATCGCGCCTGCTGGCTCTGAGCTGTTCAACGTTCCGGGTGCTGCACGCGGTAAGACGCTAAACGTTCAATGGGTCAACGACTACGGTGCCATCGTCATCAGCGACGTCGTTATCAAATAAATCATTATTTTCTTGGATAAACGGGACTTAACAGGAGTCAGGGGCAGGCTATGTCAGTAGATAACACCACGCCGCGGGCAGGTCAGCTTGCCTGGTCAGTCAGATGGGCCCTTATCAGCACCGCCCTCGTGGTAAACGGCAGCGTTCTGGCGGCAAATGTCGAAGAAAAAGTCGAATTCGATCCCGTTTTCCTGCAAGGATTTGGTGCTACGAACAATGATCTGAGCCGCTTTTCCGCAGGCTCAAGCGCCACTCCAGGCCGTTATCAGGTCTCCGTTTACCTTGCTGAAGAGTATCTCTCGCTGCAGGAAGTCACTTTTCTCCAGACAGAGAAAGGCGTCATACCCTGTCTGTCACCAGAATTACTGGCAGCGATTGCTTTAAATGATGCGCAGTTGCCTGAGCCGATGCGACATGCTCTGAAACAGCCTCAGCCCTGTAGCGACCTAGCGGAACTTCTGCCCGGCGCGCAAGTGCGTTTCGACAGCAGTGAACAACGGCTTACGCTATCCATTCCACAGCGTTATTTGCGTCAGAACGCCCGGGGCGAGGTTGACCCGCTGCTCTGGGACCGCGGCATCAACAGCGGGTTTGTCAGCTATGGCGTTAATACATGGCAGAACAGCTATCGCGGCAGCAGCGACAATTCCATGTATGCCAGTCTGAACGCCGGCCTGAATGTTGACGGCTGGTATCTGCGTCATAACGGAATCTGGAATCATGGGATCGGACAGGACGGTTACGCCGCCCTTAATACTTACGTTCAGCATGACCTCACCACGCTGCGAAGCCGCTTACTTGCAGGCCAGTCAAACACGTCTGGCGTGCTTTTTAACACGCTTCCCTTCATCGGTGTGCAGATAAGCTCAGATGAGCGCATGCTGCCAGCCTCGCAGCGCGGCTATGCGCCTGACATTCGCGGCATCGCGCGCACGAACGCCCGCGTGACGGTGCGTCAGGGAGGGAATGTTATCTACGAAACCACAGTCACTCCCGGTGAATTTCTGATCAATGATCTTTACCCGACTGGCTATGGTGGTGACTTGCAGGTTACGGTGGCTGAGGCCGACGGCACTCAGCAGAGGTTCAGCGTACCCTATGCTGCAGTCGCACAGCTGCTGCGTCCGGGTAATGCGCAGTTCTCAGTGACGGCAGGACGGCTGCGCAGCGAGCTGGTTGATGACAGTCCTGCGTTCTACCAGGGCACCCTTCAGTATGGTTTATCGAACAACCTGACCGGTTACAGCGGGCTTCAGCTGAGTGAAAACTATTACGCTATTTTGGCAGGCGCGGCAGTTTCAACACCTGCCGGCGCTGTGGCCGCGGACATCACGCAGGCCGCCACACAGCTCGGTAAAAAAGGCAGCAGCATGAGTGGCCAAAGCTACCGCCTCAGCTGGAACAAAACCCTCACGGACACCGGCAGCAACCTGTCACTGGCAACATACCGCTTCTCCACGTCCGGATACATGGACTTCCTGACGGCGATGCAGTCGCGACAGGCCGTTAATCGCGGCGTGGATTTGAATCGCCTTTACCGGGCTAAAAACCGCGCAACCCTGACCGCATCGCAGGCGCTGCCTGCAAACTTTGGCCAGTTTTATGTAAGCGGGTCAGTACAGAATTACTGGAATCAGCCTGGCAGCGACGTGCAGTACCAGTTTGGCTACAACAATCAGTATCAAGCGGTCAGCTGGGGCCTGAGCGCCGGGCGCGCGCAGACCAGAACGGGCGCGCAGCAGACGACCTATCTGCTCTCGGTGAGTTTTCCTCTGAGCCGGTCGGATGGTGACCATCAGCCTTATGTGCGCATGGACTGGAATCGCGACAGCAGCGGTGGCAATGCACAGCAGGCCACGCTTTCAGGGAACCTGGGGAGCGACAATCAGTATGGCTACAGTGCGACGGCAAGTCATGACATGCGTACCGGAGACAGCGGCTCTCTGAACGGGCAGTATCGCTCACCCGTAACCAGCCTTAATGGCGGTATCTCGAAGGGAGCAGGTTACCGCAGCACCTCCCTGGGTGCATCAGGCACGCTGGTGGCGCACGCTGGTGGCGTGACGATGTCTCCTTACACTGGCGAAACCATGGCCTTGGTTGAAGCAAAAGGCGCGAAAGGGGCTCAGGTGTCAGGCTATCCGGGCATTGAGATCGATCGCTTTGGTTATGCGGCTGTGCCGTATCTGAATCCTTACCAATTTAATGACATCCAGATTGATCCAAAAAATGCGCCTGAAGATATCGAGCTGGAAAATACACAGCAGCGCGTTGCCCCATGGGCGGGTGCTGTGGTGAAGGTTAACTTTAACAGCCAGCGGGGCATGCCGCTGTTAATTAGTGGAAGCTACAAAAATCAGCCGCTCCCGTTCGGAGCCGATGTGCAGAACTCACGGGGAGAGCGCGTGGGGAGCGTCGGCCAGGGGGGGCAGATCTATGCCCGCGTGAAAGAGGAGAGTGGCAGCCTGACAGTCAGCTGGGCCGAAGGCGCTCAGGGAAAATGCACGCTGCAGTATCGTATTCCGGTCAGTAAAGGCAAAAAGCCGGGCACCCTGAATGAAATGACCCGCATCTGCAGCGCCTTCACCGGCTAGTCCGGAGGCGCTGAGAAATGAAATCAACGGAAAAAGCTGAAAAAATCATGATCAAAAATTTTTTTTCTTACGGATTAGCCGTCTCTCTCGGGTTGTTCGCCGACGTGGCGAGGGCTGACGACTGTGACTTTACGAGCGGGCGTGAGGCACTGGTGGCCACCATCCGTTTAACCACGCAGAACATCACGGTGGGCGCTGACGTAGCTGTAGGTGATATCATTCATCGCCAGCGGATAAACACGGAAGGCGGCAAAACCCCTCAGCTTATCTGTCACACCACCGACCCTGCCTTGCCCTTTGACATTGAGCAGTACGTACGCGTGACGAATACGCCAGGACTGGTCCCCGGCTGGGGGGGGAAATATGCGGGCATGCTTTACCAGACCTCGGTACTGGGTATCGGCGTGGCTGTGGTGAATGACGATGGCACAACGTCAAGCCAGGGGCAGCCGCTTGGCTTTACACCCTTGTTTAAATGGTCTTATCCGTCAACGCAATTTGGCGCGAGCTCTGTGCTGATCCGTAATAATTTTTCGCTGGTTTTTGTCAAAACTGGCCCCATTGCAGGCGGTCAAATAAATGGCGCCCAGCTGCCAACGGTTATTCTGGACGTGAAAGGTTCAAGAAGCGTGACGGGACTGCCAAAAGAGGCGTACCGGGAGAACTTCAGTGGCACCATAAATGTCATCGCTGGCACCTGCAAAACGCCTGACGTAACGATTCCCATGGGCAGCTACAGCATGGATAAATATTTCAACGGGAGTGTGAAAACCACCCCATGGAAATCTTTTAATATCACCCTGACGGACTGTCCGGCCTTTTATGGCTTTTACCCTGATCAAAACAGCTCGCCAATCTATACCGTAGGCGGAACCGAGACGCCAGGTCTGGTAACACTTAACAAGTTTATAATGAACATTTCACCCACTTTCGGTGCCATTGACGCGCAGCAGGGCATCTTAAAACTTGATGGTGCAGCAGAAAGCGCCCGGGGAATTGGTATTCAACTGGCAACCGGTGAAGCCGCTGCTCCTTCACCGGTTCCGTTCGATCTTACTAAAGCGTATGTTAAACAAGTAGACAGCGTGGTAGAGGGTACACATACGATCCCGATGCTGGCACGTTATTACCAGACCGAAACCCGCGTAACTCCCGGCACAGCCAACAGCAAAGCGGTTTTCACCATTAATTATCACTGAGTCGTGACGGCGGTATATAGCAAAAAACCGCCGGGCTCTGGGAAATTATCGCCGGCGGCATTCAACTCAGATCGCACCCTGCATTCACTAAATAAAGATCGCTAAATAGCAAATTGATTTTTTAAACAATGACTCTGGCGATTTTTATTACGGAAATTAACAACGTTCGCGCCTCGCTCATAGCCGGCATTGAGTTGTCTTTGAATACGCTTTGTCTCAGAGGCCTTCATAGCCGGTGAATCCACATTCCTGCTTTTTCCCGCCGTTAAACTTCTGAGTGTGCTGTTTATCGCTTATCCCTGGCGATGGTTTCGCTAATAAATAAACACACGTCGGTGCTGGCCGAAGCAACATGACTTCGTTATCTCTTTATCCAGGTGGGAAGATGAGGATTCTGTAGCCGGGTAATAGCGAAATGTGATGCATCAGGCCGCGCATCAAGAAGGCAGGCAGTCGGTTTTTTATTCTGCAGATTACGGGTAGCCAGTGTATTCCCTGAATACTATTTTGATAAGGGAATCAGTCAGTATGCATGACATTCACGTAACTCTCAAAATAGTCTGGGTTTACTGGGAAGTGTATTGGGTGAAAAAGGGGGGGAAGGGGGCGTATTTACAACACCAGACATGCACATTTCCTGTCGAAGACAGCTATCAGGCACGCACAGTATTAACTGAAGCCAGGTTTGACGTAGCCAACATGTGTCGTCCTCTGGTCAGAACATTAACGCAGGAATGTCCCAAAGAGCTGGGAGAAACTCTTGTCCGGAACGGCACCAATATTATGGTTTATACTGTCTGGCCGGTTATCATATTGACGGATTACTGGAAAACCTGACGGAAGTTTCCCCACGGACAATTAAGCTCCCCGTGTCCAGTACGTCGGCTTATCTGCGTTATGCACGCAGCTGCTATGACTATCTGGCAGGGGAGCTTGCTGTCAATTTTTATGAATGAGTAGAGGACATCTAACGACTGTTTTTCCCGGCGCTGTCTGCTACAAATGTCCACTCTATTGATAGGTCATGGTGAAGGTTGCACTGGCATTCGCCTGGCCAGCAGTGATGCTGGAGCCTGTCTGAATATACTGCGCTTGCAAAGGGACCGCATAGTTTCCGTCCGTGCTGGTCGTTCCGACACGCATCATGCGGCCAAACTGCACAGGCACGCCCTGCGACAGGATTTGGAGTCCGACGCCACTCGCCGTCTGGCCCGCAGAGGTGTCCAGCTTAAGAATGCCCGTCGTGCTGTTTTCCGCACCTGCTGCACCCGGATCAATGGTGACGTTAACATTAGTCGATGCATCACAATTTAGGTCTATCTGGAAATCCGTTTTGCCTGCCGTTCCGCCGTTCTTTCTGAAATCGGTAGCGTTAGCCTGATTCATATTCACCTGAATGTTGGTGTTCTTCACCGAGCAGGCAACGGTGGTGATTTTTGAGGAGGACAGGTTCGTAGTGAATACACGTCCCTCACCGTTATTAAAACCTCTGATCATGATCTCACCCGGTTTTATCACACCACTGGCGGTTTTTCCGATTTTTACGAGTTCTATAATATTATAGCCATTTGTGGAGTTGCCCCAGGAACTCTGTGCACAGAACCTGCTGGTTGTAGTTAATAGTGTACACCATGTTCCGCTCAGCCTTGGCATTCTGTTGGTGTTGATCCCTCTGACTCTGATGGCAATGCCCGGCACGCCGGTTTCAAAAAGTTCCTGGCCATTAAAAGTTACCCGGCTGAACTCGCTTCCAACATCTATTGAAGCCGCATAGTTTCCCGTGCGTGGGCAGTCCGCAATATTCCCCCTGCTGAGAAAACGCTGCCAGAGATTAATAGATCCCAGCACGGTTCCCACCGGCGCATCTCGCTGGATGATAATATCGCCAAAACTGACCGTTTCTGAACCCTCGGCTCTCCCTGCAACAAAATGACAGTTCACCAGTGCAAAGGTGTCAAAACTCAGTAAAGACAGCAATGAGGCCAGTGCGATACGCACTGTTTTCAACTTAAGGTTTTTCATCTGTTATTCCGAATCAATTAACGACAGACTGCCACAATATCAACCAGCGACTGAGCTGAGTCAGGTAAGGTGAAACCGGCCTTACACTGCTGCCCCACCCCCTTACCCCATCTGACGCTCAGTTGCCCCTTTTTGCTCAGGCCACTGAGGTAGACTTCACCCTGATCACCGACGATGGCAGAGTTATTCCCGTCCTCTCCGTAGCTGACAGTGGCGCCGAACGGCACGGGTTTGCCGTCAGAACGTTTTAGGGTGATCAACGCTCGCTGGCCGACCTTCGCGTTGAACGTTGCCCGGACGAGAGCACCGCGGGTCGGCACGACGTTCCGGCTGGTCACTGCCACATCCACGTCGTCCGGCATACTTTCCGTGCTCAGGGCCAGCTCGTTGTTACGGTAAGGGCTGACAAACGGAACCAGCGCATATCCACGGTAATCCGTTTTCACGCCCGCCTGGTTATTAACTCTCACCCCTGATGCTCCGGGCACTTTAACCAGCGCCAGGGTTTCACCGCCGCTCTGGCCCGCCGTAATGCCATCAGCGTGAATCGCAATCGTGCCCTGCGCGCCATAATTGACGTTGTGTCCCTGCGCGTTATAGCTGTAGGCGCCGTTCAGTTCGCCATACGTGCCTTTGTAACTGGCCCGGGTGTAACCAGAATTGCCTTGCGCTTTGCTGCCGTAGCCTTCTGCTACTGACCAGCTCAGGCTGTTTCCTTCCAGAGCGGTCCCGCTCAGGGATACGTTCTGATTTGTTCCGCCAGCCTGACTACTGCTGAAGTTATATCCGGCGTAAGTCGTGCCTGATAACAGATTCAGCGGGACGCTCAGTGTCAGCGAGATAAGACGGTCTGACGTATTCTGCTGAGAAGCCGAAACGTCTTTGTTGTAGGCGTAATTGACGCTGTAGCCCATACCCCGGTAGCTGTTGGCATACCCCACCGACCAGGAATCTGTTTTACGATTGCTCCCCCAGTAATCCTGGCGCACCACCGATGCAGAAACATAGCCGGCATAGTCACCAAGATTCTGCGTTAACGTCAGCTCTGCCCGGTTACGCCGGCGCTCCTGATAGTAGAAATCACCGCTGCCGTAACGGACATCCAGCGCATCGTTGAGCGTATAATAACCAGAGGTTGAATAACGGTAACCTGCAATAGCGATATTGGTTCCTGTGGTGGCGAGGCTTTTGCTGTATCGCATGCGCATCGACTGACCTCGTGCGGTGTCACCGTTTTCCATCGTGTTCACGGACTGAGTCACATCAGTGGACACTGCTCCCCAGTCGCCCAGATTTTTACCGCCACCCAAGGAGGCTGAGCGATAATGGTCAGCAGCCTGCATTCCCCCATACAGGGTGAAGCCGGCAGGCAGGCCATATATCAGCGTGCCCTGTAAAATACGACTGTTTTCAACTTTGTTCTCATAACTGCGATACTGCCCCGCGCTGAAGGCATAGCGCAGGTGGCCTGCGCGCTGCAGGATGGGAAGCGAGGCAAAGGGCACAATCTGATGCTGCTCGCTGCCATCGCTTTCCCTGACTGTCACGTCCAGGTCTCCGCTGCCGCCGGTGGGATACAGGTCAGTAATCTCAAAGGGCCCTGCGGGTAAAAACGACTGGTAAATCACAAAGCCGTTCTGACGAATGGTCAGTTCCGCGTTATCCCCCCGGGCAATGCCGCGCACCACTGGCGCGTAGCCGCGAAGACTCTCAGGTACCATTTCGTCGTCTGAGGCCAGCTGTGTGCCCCGGAACGATACGCTGTCAAAAATTTCGCCGGGCGTGCTGGTGTCCCCAAGGGTCATCTGCGCTTTCAGCGACGTAATGCCGCGCTGTGCATATGTATATGCGCTCTCCCAGCGGCCATTCTCACCTGAGCTACGAAGATACGTTGAATAGTTACGCAGGCGCCAGGCTCCCAAGTTTAGCCCCGGTCTCAGGCTGGCGTACTGCGTTGAGCCACTGTTGCCTTTGCCATTCCGGGCCAAATTATCGCTTGATGAAAGGCTGTAGTTGATGATGGCTGCGGTCAGTCCGTCATCCCATTTGTCTGGTGACACGTAGCCACGTACCGGGCCAGCCAGTGCGACCTGCGGGACGCTGATCCGCAGAGCCTGCGCCCGGAAATCCAGCGTCGCAGACGCATCGGGTATCCCAGACAGATCAACGCAACTCTCCTCAGAATTCATCTCGCGGGTTAACGCCTCGGTGCGGATACCGTAACGTTTGAGCATCTCTGCCGTCAGGCAGGGAGAGAGCCGGCCATTATCGTCACCCGGGTTTTTTGTAAAACTGACATCGGCGGAATCGACGTAGACGTCATTGACATAGATTTCAACGTAGTACGTTCCTTCTGCCTGGCCGCCCGCCTCAAACTGTTTCAAATCTGGCGTGTCAGCGGCTTCACTGACACGCTCGAGCAGTGCCGGGTTAAAATAATCAGAAGCGTACGCCTTAGAAATAAAAGGTGCCAATATCAGCATTATTGCCACAGGCCTGAAATTAAGCTTATTTTTACTCTCTGGCATACATTTCATTTTTTATTTCCCGATCCTGTTTTCAGAAACTACCGCTGTATGTCTGGCTCGGAACGCCATAGTCATTAAATACTTTCCAGTCAACTTTTCCGCCTGTCTGCTTTGTGTTCATCACAAAACTTTTGCTGGAGTTGGGCGCAACGTATGTCACATTCTGAAGTTCGGTGCCGTTGACCACCACGGAAGAAAAGTTCATGTAATAAGCCGTTTTGTTTTTTACCGTCAGCGTGTTGCCGGACTGGCTCCATTTAAGCTGGTCTGCCACCTCAGTCGGGCTGGATTTAGCCATGCTGGCCGGGCGGTAAATTAATTTGATTCGGGTCTTGACGGCCAACTGCAGCTGATTGGTTTCACCCGACTGGCTGCCTGAAGGAATAGCTTTCACATTCAGCCAGAAAAGCGTTTCACGATCGGCGGGCAGCGACGCCCCACGAAAAAGAATACGTAAGGCATTATTTTCTTTTGCATCAAGCCTGAATAAAGGCGGTGTTACCGCGAAGGTTTTATCGGGGGTGCCTGACTCTGATTCTGTCCATGACTGAACCAGGAAGGCTTTATTATCGGGATTACGCAACTGAACTGATACTTCCTTCTCTTTCTCGTTATAGATGACGCGCGTACCGCCAATTTGAACACCCGCCAATGAATCAAGAGAAGTCAGTGAAATCGCTGACAGCAGCAGGACCTGGGTTAGTTTTTTCATGGTTTTCACTCGTCTTAATAATTGAGAAGGCGATGTCTGCGCTGCTGTGCGGCGCAGACATCGTATGAAATCAGTTGTAATTAACGGTGAAGTTCGCCGTTGAATTGGCTTCACCGGCAGTTACAGTCGCCGCGGTAGAGACGTAGGCCGCGCTGAAGTTCAGAGTGGCGTTGCCTGCAGTGATAGCGACAGGTTTAGAATCCGCAAACAGCGGCAGTACGGAGCCATCTGCATCACGCAACTGGATGCCCACGCCGGTGGCTTTAGTTGGCGTATCCGTCAGAGCCAGGACCGCCGGGTCACCGCCTGCCGGGGTGCCATCAAATTTCACTGAGAGGTTGCTGTGCGTCGCCGGGCAGTTCGTCATCACTACGGTAAAGCCGGTAGCTGCGGAAGCCGTACCCGGCGCAGAAAACGAATTGCTGCCGATGGTACCCAGGTTAACCGTCTGGGTTTTTGACGCGGTGGAAATATCACAGGTATCATCGGTGATGGTACCGTTGAAATTGATGGTGCCGTCGGCAGCCTGGGCTGACGCCGCAGATAATGAAGCAATGATGGCGAAGGCGAGAATATTGGTTTTCATAATTTATCCAGATTTAAGTTGTGCAGCTGATAATGTGACTTATTTCAGTCTGAATAAGTCTTTTCCCATAACCCGACATGTCATCATGATCATGTCATTGGTCTCAGAATAACTATCCCCGATCTGCCCGGGATGAGGTTTATGATGCGCGAATATTCGGTTTGAATCATTCGGACGAGGGAGTGAGAGGTGTCATCCATCAGGACCTGTTTTGTAGTCCTTTTCCGTCATTTGTGTAGGTGTTATCAACAAAACGTCTGGAAATCTCTCTGAGAGCCTTGCACGGATGCATTCAACAATATGCGCAGACTGAGAAGTATTACTCGCTTTGTTTCCTCTTGATGCGTTTAATTTCAGGTTTTTCGGGTTCCTGTTATAAGGCTTATCGTTTTACTGGCATTTAAGTCCAGACCGCTGGTCAGAGCCACCTGAGGACAAAAAACCATCTCTGTAAGACTTTGACGACAAACTCAGGGGCATATTCCTATTTTATTGCCTGTCAGGCAGGTTTTATGATTGCCTGTTTGGAGGGAATAATAATGATAGCTATTCTGTCTACTGACAGGTATTTCAATGAGGGCGTCAAGGCAATATTTTATTCATTACGCTCAGAGTTTAATTTCTATCAATTATCGTCAGGATTTACTCGTTCAAACTTTAACCGAACGGTTGCTCTGATTATTATTGACATCCATAGTTTAAACCTTAACTTTGAGGAGCAGCTTACGCTGCTGGACAGATTATCGGCAAATCATCCTTTCTCTGAAATGATGGTAATCATCAATCGCGCCAGCCAGGTCACTGTCAACACATTGCGACGATATCACCGGGATTTACTTGTCGTGACTTCGCGTGATTTTTTCCTGTACGCGAAATTCAGATATCCTGCAATGTCGGTCGCCCCCGTTGTCCCCGTTGTCCCCGTTGTCCCCGTAAAAAATACGCCGTTCCCTCATAATGAACAACCGGAGTCCATCGAGCGATTAACGAAGCGCGAAATACAGGTACTGAGATACCTGTCTGAGGGTAAATGCCTGAAAAAGATTGCCAGAGCCACCAACCTCCACGCAAAAACTATCAGCCACTATAAATGTTCAATTATGAAAAAGTATGGCTGTTCCAGTATGAGTGATTTAAAAAAAGTGTTTGAGCAGCTTGGCTACCACACTTACTGAAATGAGGGGCCGAGCCCCTCTTACTGGCGGGCACTTTTAAGCCACGCATCAATGCATTCATTCAGCCGCGCAACATCATTTGATGCACTTTTCCATGCCTGAGGCATATGTTCAGGCGTTGCAGTGACGTCCAGACAAAGTGCTTCCAGCTTCCTGCAACTCTGTTCAGCATCACGTGCTCCGATAATCTGTGCAGCCCCTGACATCCGGTGAATACACCTTGCCAGCTCCGGCCAGTCCTCCAGTTCATATAAATCCTCTGCAAGCTTCAGATCATCGCGGTTACTTTTAAGCGTCACTGAAAGCAGTTCACAGAGCATGGCGGGATCATTGTGCGTGAGCGCTGAAAGGTCTTTCAGGCTTAATAGATCATTTAACTGCGTGGTTTGTGGGTCAGCCGTGCTCAGTTGATCAGCAATGTTATTGAGAATCCCCTGCAGTTGTGGAAGCTGAAGCGGCTTGAACAGGCAGTCATCCATGCCGGCCTCCATACACTTATTACGTTCCTCCGGCCAGGCGTTCGCCGTCAGTCCCAGAATAAACACGTGATCGGTCTGATGCTGACGGATAAGTTTTGTCAACGCAATACCGTCCATCCCGGGCATGCTGCAGTCGGTGATAACAGCATCAAACCGCCGGATCTGCCATTTTTCCCAGGCTTCCTGTCCGTCTTTCGCTTCCGTGACGGTGTGGCCAAGATGCAGCAGCTGATGCTTCATGAGCATCCGGTTGGCGGGATGGTCATCCACTGCAAGAATATGTAACGCTCTATGTGTTGAAACCGTCTCCGGAAGTACTACCTCTTCAGCTTCTCTTCGCTCCATGTGAACGTCAGCGGGAATATCGAACGACACGGTTGTCCCTTTGCCCAGCTCACTCAGCATCCTGATATCGCCGCCCATCATCCGGACCAGTTGCAGACATATCGCAAGACCGAGACCTGAACCGCTCTGACTTCTGCCAGCTCGCGCCTGAACCCAGGGGTCAAAAATATCGGCCTGTTCGTCATCAGAAATGCCCTTACCGGTATCACGGACGCTGACGCACAGCGAAACACGGCCACTATCCCCGGTCGACTGAATATCCAGATCGACGTCTACATGTCCCTTCTCAGTAAACTTAATGGCATTGCTCACCAGGTTTGACAAAACCTGCCGGAATCGCAGGGGGTCAACAAAAACCTCATAAGGTAAAACCGCCGGCAGCGAGCTTTTCAACTGCAGGCTTTTTTGTCTTGCAAGCCCTTCAAAAACGCGGAGAATCGGAGGAAGTAAATCGGTTGTTCTGACCCATTCTGGAGCCAGCTCCAGCCTGCCTGACTCTATGCGCGCCATATCCAGAATATCGCCGATGAGCCCCATCAGACTTCTGGCCGATTCCCAGGCTACCCGGATTGTGTCCTCTTTATCTTCATTCGACTGTCTGGTTTTCACGGCCAGTTCGAGTAGCCCGATAATGGCGCTGACCGGAGTGCGGATTTCATGACTCATGGTAGCGAGGAAGGTGCTCTTCGCCCTGTTAGCCTGTTCGGCGCGTTCACGTGCATCCATCAGGGCGCTGTTCAGTTCTTCCTGCTCACTCATGTCCATCCAGGTACAGATAAAACCACCCGGCAACCCGGTACCGTCAGTGAAGGTAACCGCGTAATGGATAACGCTACGTTGTCTTTCGCCATCAAACACCTGCTCATACTCAACGTATGGATGCGAGGCGTCCCCGGACTCTCCAATTTTTTGCGTAACGTTACGCCAGAGCATGTGCAGCGGATGCGTTTCTTTACACAGCGCCTTATCAGAAAAGGCGTGATCTGAGCCTGCGAAGAAACCTTTCATTGCCTTATTATAGAGGCGGAGATTCCCTTCCAGATCAGTTACGTATATCGGTAGCGGAAGCGTATTGATGAGGGTTTCATTAAAGCGCAGCTGATCCTGCAGGCCAGACTGTGCTCTCTTTCTGGCCACAATTTCCCTGCGCATGTAAAACACCCAGATAAGCGAGGTGAGCACAATAATCCCTGCCACACCTGAGACCAGCCAGAACTGCTTGCGGTAGAGTTCCCAGGTATTTAAACGAACGTCGGGGCGTATCTGCCACTTTTTGATGATGTCACTGATATCTGAAGGGGAAATGTTTTCCAGGCTTTTGTTGAGTATTCTGAGTAGCTCTGGCTGATTACGGGAAACGGCAAAGCTTATCTCACCATCCGGCGCATCAATGCTGTCCGCAATTTTAAGCTGTCCCTGGAAGTAGCGGTTAATCATGTAACTTGCACCGTAGAGCGTATGTATCGCCACATCCGCATTGCCTTCAACCACATTCTGCATGGCTACACTCGCATTCGGCGTTTCGACCAGTCGCGTGCCCGGGTGTTCACTCAGCAGCTTTGAAGTCAACGGGTTGCCTTTTACCAGTGCAACACGTAAATCATTGCGGTCCTCAGTACGATCGCTGGCGCCTTCTTTCATCACCGTTACAAAAGGGGATTTAAAGTAAGGGCGTGAGAAAAACAAATTATCGTTTCGCTCATCGCTATGGCTGAGTGCTCCGATGAACAGCGCCTCACCCTGATCGATTTGCTGCTGCATGGCCTTAAGTGATTTAGCCGGAACGGGAATGAACTCAATACCTGTTCTCTGACTGATCAACCTTAAAATGTCGGCGGTTACGCCGTAAAAATTGCCGCTGGCATCGGTCATCGTAAAGGGAGCATAAAAGGCATTAACGGAGACTTTCACCTTACGATGCCGGGCAATCCATTTCCTCTCCCGCTCCGTAAACGACACGGGTTTACGAAGGCGCCACATCTCCGACCCTTCGCTCCACTGCTGCATAATAACCTGTGACTGGGCCATCGGGATGGCGCTGAGGGCGGAATTGAGCGTCCGCAGTAATACGTCCTCATCGCGTCTTACAATGAAGCGAGTCCCCGTATCCCGCTCGGGATAGACATTCTGAAAAGCCAGGAAATTGGTGTAATTGCGGTCAAGTAAATAGGAGGTAGTAACAAGATTGCCGATAAAGAAGTCATTCTTCTGAAACGCAACGGATGCCAGCGCCTGCTCATCAGTATCAAAGTGCATAATTCTGACGCCGGGAAAATTTTCATTGATCCATGTATCATCAACGTACCATCTTGCGATGGCGAGGCGCATGCCGGGCTGATAGCTGAAAGGCTTTTCCGGCTGAAACTTTTTATGAACAAGTACAGGATGATCGGGAATAAACCGCTGAGTGAAGCTCAGTTCTGTGCGAAACGGCGGCGTTTTACCCGACGCATCAATAATCATGTCCACTTCGTTATTGCTCAGCGCGTTAAGTGCTTTTTGCCGGTCAGGATAGTCTGCAATTTCAATCCCTACCCCCAGATAATTCGAAACCAGCATCAGGTAATCGGCGGTCATCCCCTCGTACTTGCCATCCTGGGTAAACATACCAATTGGAGGTATTTCGGGACGCCAGACGCCGACCTTTAGCAATCGTTTTTTTCCCAGCCAGCGCCAGTCTGAATCGCTGAGTTGAAATACTCGGGGGTCATATTTTTCTCTGCTCAGCATCTGCAGCGGTTCAGAAGTGGGTATAACGGCAGCGCTGGCATTAAGTGTAAGATAAAAAAAGACTATTATAAGGAATAGGCGTTTCACTTTTTTTAGTCCAGGTTATGCCGGCGGGCGAAATCAATGAGTTCAAGCGTCGTACTTAGCTCAAGCTTGGAAAGAATGCGGGTTTTATAGGTACTCACCGTTTTATTACTGATATGCATCTTCTCGGCAATTTCTATTACTTTATTTCCCCGGGCCAGATACTGCAGAACCTGTAACTCCCGGTTGGACAGAGATTTTATAATCATTATTTCACCGGATGGCAGTCGTGTCTGACCTGAGTCCTTCCGGTTCAGCGGGAAATAGCCATAGCCCCGAATGACAGCACGGACAGCATCTCCCAGTTCTTCGAGGTTATTTTTTTTTCCTACAAAGCCGTCGGCACCGGTGCTCATACAGCGGCTGAGGTAATGTTCGTCATCACGCGCGGTCAGTACCAGAATGCCTCCGCGGTAATCATTCGTTCTCAGTTTTCCGATGAGTTCGATTCCCCCCAGACCGGGCATATCAAGATCGACGATAATCATGTCGGGCTCTAATTCTCTGATAAGCCTTAGCGCTTCATAGCCCTCACCGGCTTCCGCGACTATAGTATGTCCGTCTTTCTCAAGCAGCATGCGTACGGCAAGTCTTGCCACTGGATGATCGTCTATTATCAATATGTTAGCCATAGTCTTCCTGGAAGGTGACTGTGAGGATGGTGCAATGATAGTAAACCATTTTCAGGTAACAACAATCGGATACGCTCGCTGATTCTGAGCAAAATGTAGTACAAGGACTACAAACAAACCAGTAACCTCCTACAGGAGGGCGCTGTTTACACGACTCAATAATACGAGACTTTTCCGGTTTTTAATTGTGTTTCAATTCATGTAGTCCTTTTCATACATATCGCCACCTGACATCTCATTTTCACGTACCTCTCAGTCCGGCAAAATGAGATTAACAAAACACAAAAACATGCTCCCTTTTATTAAGGAAAGAAAAATGAACATTTCAAAGCCAGACAACGTCAAAAAAAAATGCCTCGACCTTCGCACAACCGCTTGGCTTGCGGTATTAACCTGCTGTTCGGGCTTGTGGATGTTATTTGCACTCGTGGTGTCACTTTATTGAATATGAGAATTATTTTTATTAACTAGAAGTCTCTTATTTGAAGAGTGGGGAAGTTATTATATGACCATGGAAAGAACCATACCATACCCACCTCAGGTAACACATATATTAAATAGGTGTTAAGAGGGGGTAATAAAATACAACTTGGCTGTGTTTTTGATTGCATATCAAAGCGGCTAGAGAAAGAGAAGTTGTTCGCTAATCTGAATTGGGCTTATTTAAGGCTAAAAGATAGTTGAAGGGTGTGGTATCGCTCCTAAAATATAGCATTAATACTACATTCGATAACTCAATTTTGGTCAAATGGCCAAATTGATGGTGAATTATAAAATCAACCAGTTAAACTCTGGCTGGTTTATAAGCAAAAAAATAGGCATTGTCACTACCTGAAGTTTTGCACTTTTTGGATAAACCTTAATCAGGCAAGCTATCGTGAAAAGCCCCGATACATGCCGGGTGAAAGCAAAGTGTAGGCGATATTAATGGCGCTAAAGTGGGAAGACTAACAGTGGGTTCTAGGGAGGAAGGCACGCTCTGCGACAGCGGTAGTTTTATGAGGGAAGCCGGTCTGATTATGCCCGCCGGAAGGGACAGCACAGACCGGTGTCAGGCGCTCACTAACTTCTTTCGTAGAGCCGAGAGCACGGCGGAACCCGGAGAAGGTCATCTGGATAGCTCCGCTGCCAGTATTTCCCGTTTTTTAACAAGGTCAATGGAGTTAATATTATATCCCCATAATCGCCAAAGACGCTGTTCAAAATTACGGTTTTACTTTACCGGCATGGCAAGCACCGTATCGGTGGTTTTAATTTCCGCGAACACATCGGCTACACCGGCCAGCGCGGCCTGCTGGAGAACGTTGTGATCCACGACATTGTTATCCCAAGTGGCCAAATCGCGGGTTGCCGTGGCATCTTCCGGAATAATCACAGAGAAGCCCAGCGGAACCGCGTCACGTGCTGTGGAAGAAACGCACATATGGGTCATTAAGCCCGTGACGATCAGCTGTTTGATACCCAGATTGTCCAGCTGTGCTTTGAGATCGGTGCCGACAAATGAACTCGGTGTCGCTTTGGTTATCACACGGTCGCCCTTAGCTGGCTGCAGATCTTTGTGGAATTCGGCAAAGCGGCTGCCTTTGGCAAACAGCGGACCGTTAGCCTCACCGACATGCTGAACGAAGAACACCGGCATATTATTTTTATGTGCAAATTCGACGATGCGCTTGCTATTATTCAGTGCTTTCATGCCATCCGGAATCGGCATTTTTCCGCCCGGGAAATATTCGTTTTGAATATCAATCACGATGACCGCTGTTTGGTGGCCTGTAAGTGATGTAGTGGCCGTTGCGCCACTCATAGTGCGGATCGTTGGGGCACGCTCTGCATTGCGTTCGTCCGCGCTGGCCGTACCGGAAATAGCCATCATTAGTGCAAAAGTACCTGAAGCAATATAATTTTTCATAAATGAGTATCCATTTTCATTGGGGAGATCGGGATGACCTCCTTTGCCAGTAATTATCCCTGATCATCGACATCGCCAGGAGTAGCACAGATGACAAATAGCGTTCACTTCGCGCCAAAAAAAACCGACACGATAAAAGTGTGTGTCATCGTTTTCGATAACATCATTCCTTTTCACCTCTCGGTGCCGTGCGCGGTGTTTGAAAACGCCCGGCGTGAAGATGGTACCCCGTATTACGAACTCATGATTTGTGCCGCGCATCGTGCTCCGTTAAAGACCAGCAGTGGTTTTTCGATTCTGGCTGACCATGGGCTGGAGAGCGTACGCGAGGCGGATATGGTGATTGTGCCGAGCTGGAGCGATCCTCACGTGCAGCCTCCTGCGTTACTGATCGAAACATTACAGCAGGCTGCCGCACGCGGCGCGACCATCATCGGGCTGTGTCTTGGGGCGTTCGTGCTCGCCGCAGCCGGTTTGCTGACGCAATCACGTGCTACGACTCACTGGCGCTGGATGGCAGAATTTGAACAGAATTATCCGGACGTGGCGATTGACCGCGATGTGTTGTATATCGATGAGGGACAGTTTGTCACCTCAGCCGGCACCGCCGCCAGTATCGACTGCTGCCTGCATCTGGTGCGTAAGCAATGTGGTGCGGATATCGCCAATAATGTGGCACGCATGTTGGTAGTACCGGCGCATCGTCAGGGCAGTCAGATGCAGTTTATTCAACAACCTGTTCATGATTCCACTGCTAACGATTGTTTTATGAATGCGCTGGCCTGGGCGACCAAAAATTTAAAACATA
The DNA here is from genome assembly GCA_039593635.1 of Enterobacterales bacterium. Taxonomy (GTDB): domain Bacteria; phylum Pseudomonadota; class Gammaproteobacteria; order Enterobacterales; family Enterobacteriaceae; genus Enterobacter. Next base: position 10,886 of record JBCNOW010000009.1, on the reverse strand, counting down.
CACTGACATTAGAAGATTTGGCGCAAAAGGCGTTAATGAGTCCGCGCAGTTTTTCCCGCCGTTTCCAGCAAACCACCGGCAACTGTTTTAGCGACTGGCTATGTAATCAGCGCCTGGCGCTGGCACAACGTTATCTGGAAAAAACCGATCAACCGATAGAGATTATCGCCATCGAATCAGGTTTTTCTTCACCGTTGAGCATGCGCAGGCATTTTAAAAATAAGCTGGGTATTTCACCAATATATTACAGGAAGAAATTTTGCTGATAGTCAACTTAAAGGGCCATGTTAGCTTTTCATCTTCAATCAATCGGCGCACAATGCTATCCAAGTTAAGCATTTTTTCAACTCAGCATTGCTGTTGCTCGATGTTATCCGCCCATAGCGGTCATTAAGCCTAAAAGAAGAAGAAGGTGGCTGCAGTCAGACTACTGGTGTCCAGTTTCAAGCGTACGTTTAACGTATTGTTGCGCTGGTGATATCAAAAGTCAGGCTGGTGGACATCCTCAATATAAGTCATGTTAACGGTTCAAGCCTGAGGCATGATCCATATCTGGATCATCTTCATACTATGGGCACGATAGTGAGTGAGGCGAGAAATCGCTAGTACCCTATATACGTAAATCAGAGTGTAATTAATCGGGTAATCCGTCGACACACTCCCGAACGGTGCCAAAGTGACGGTCAATGAAAATATCAACGACTTAAGTTCTAGTTGAGCATTACCAAAATGAGAAGCAATGCCGCTGCTTAGGGTTTTACACTTTTTGGTTAAAACCTTATTCAGACAAAACTATCGACTCCTGAGCAGTTAACCTGCCCAATGCTGGCTGAGCGCGCCGGGGAAGTATCGAACATATACAATCGTCATAAATATGAATTTACATAGAGCATGGCCTGCACCCTCAAAGTGAGGAGGGATAAGATAAACATCAGCTTACAGCTTTATGCCTGGCCGAAGAGAAGGACTGTCTTCAAACGGGCGGGGGCTGGATTGAGCGTCAGGATGCGGGTGGTCACTGTGACCACCCGTAGTAAAATCAGCTAGTTACTCATAAATCTTCTGGCTGCCAGCTCTCGAAAGGCAGACAAAGTGACGGTCCCGAACAAATCAGAAGCTTAGGCTGTGTTTGAAAGTTCGCCCCTACTGAGAAGTCATTGCAACAGCCCGAAGGTTTTGCACTATTTGGGTAAAACCCTTTCGGGCCTGTCTTTCATTTTCTAAACCGACCACCAGCCTGTTGATGATCAATCACTGTGGCTGGCTGGATGTGGAAAAATGAGCGGGTCCTCCCGGCGGGGTACCCTGTCCACGAGGCGGCGGCCCCGCGGAAAACGGCTGATTTTTGCATTTTCATGGTGGCGGCGGCAGGTCAATTAAATTATTGATAATAAAGGTTAATATTCAAGATCACCTGTACACTTTTTTCGTGGGGGTGTCATTAGACCAGTTTGTAAGATTATGAAATAATTAAATAAAAATGGTTTTCACCTGCCAGGCTGAGCTGCCTGGTCAAATTTAAACCACTTGTGGTGCCTTTCACTCATGCATTTTTAAAATCGCCGAGGAGAGGGGAATTTTATAACACCACCAGAACTGGACAGGTGAAATCGAAGAATCACAGGGCGTCAGCGCCTTTGGGCTGCTAGGTGAGCAGAGTTTCAGGTGAAGCGTTGAGGGGAATACATTTCCCTGATACTGGCTGGCCTGCGTCAGGAGGAGGGATAGTGAGCAGCCAGAACCCGTGCATTCGAACATCCAGGTGAAAAACTGCCAGTTACACCTGATATTGAGGGCATCATTGGCAATGAAGAGCATACATGGCTACTTTGTTCTGTATGTTTTTGAGAGCCTTACGTTGTACCGCCCGTAGCGCTGGCTTGGATCATCTATCTCAATCATACCGATTGAGGCGAGATATTTCAGCCTTTCTTCTATAGCCAGATCGCCTTCCATTTTCCCGAATTTTTCCCGGGTCTCTGTCATTACGTCGGCAACAACATAAGTGACAATCGTCCATTCGGAATTGCATTCCTTCAGGATCAGCTCCTGGCAGGTCGCTTCATCGATATTAATGGCAGTTTTGAAGTTCATCATTTTTATCCTTATCTTTGAAAAGGTATGGTGGGCCTGGCCAGACGCCCTGGGCATCACAATAATCTCTCCATGAGCCACATTGTGTCATGCCTGGTCCGATCTTTTTGCTGCCATGATAGGTGATACATCGGATGTATTTTGCGCGGCAATATGGATGATGCTTTGACGCTGTGAGCCCGGCAGCAGATAAATTTGGTATTGCTTTGAGCCAGTACAGCTGACAGGTAGTTGGAGCGGCGGCTGGCTTTAACTGTAGGTCGTATTGTTCTGATAGCTGGTCACTTGCTGCTGTTGCGTTAATTATCAGTGTCGTGAGAACAGCTATGTATGTTTTATTTATCACGTTCTCTCTCCGCCCGAGTTTGCTGCGCCTGAATCAAAGGCGGCTAACCTTGTACACCTCTAATTAACCAGATCCACTTTTATTCTCAGGTTATTAGATGCATGGCACATTTTTTAATCTTCAGAAAGGTGCGCTTCTTTAGACGGCGAAAATATTGTCATTCACTCTCAGAGGAATATGGGGCAAAAAGTGGGGGCCAGGTGGGGGAGTGGGGCCAACATCCCTTTCGCCACAATTTTTTCCTGCTTACATACTGAAAATGGGGCCCATGCTCAAACCCCAAATTTACCGGACTGAGAGGCGATTCTTAAAAACAAGCGTGGGCGTGATGGGGGCTCATGAATGCATACATGCTTTCTGATTGCCAATGGCTACACAATATGAATTTGCAAAGAACATCCGTGACCATCTCAGCGCACATCTGTGAATGCGTCGCTGAAAAAAGCCCCGTAAGGGGCTAATGGAGTGATAGCGAGATTGTTTTATTTATGCAGACATACCCATCCTGGCACACTAGACCATCCTCACAAGCGTAAGCGCGAAACTTTTCAAAACTGCCGAAAAAGGTAACGGTTAACCAGGCTGTAATTTACTGCAAGGCCACCTAACAGGTTCTCATGGCAGACTTGATGGAAATGATGTGTTGAACGTGAACTGTTTTGGCAAGTAACCACTGTTTCAACGAAACTCAGTTTGATTACTTTGCTGCATGCCCGCGACCATAGTGCCACTGGTATGAAACACATTGAGCTGCACGTAACCCGGGCATTTGCGCAGAGCCGCTCCGCAGAGAATATCTACCCGATTAACGCGAAAGCCGCGAGGAGTAAGAAAGGAAGACGAGTGAGGGAAAGATAGCTAATTCACTCACATGTTACTGGCTTGACAGCATGGCTTGCCAGGGAAACTTATTTGAATGTCCGCTTTGGGCCAGTAACGGATGTTCATACAATTATTGCTTCTGTAACAGCAGCCAAATCAGCAAAACAAGGTTTGCCTAAAGCACTATTACTACCAGAACCATGCACAGCAGCATCACGTAGATTCGCGCGTGCCAGACATCGGGGACGGCGGGGATAGCCCGGCGGCTGAACACAATACCCGCCCAGCCGGTCACCAGGAGCAAGCCCAAGATTTTCAGGCTGATAAATCCCAAAAATCCGCCTGCCTGAATTTTATGCCAGCCGCTTATCGCATATGTCATCGCACCGCACAGCGCTACCGGCAGGGAAAGCGGGTTGGCCGCACTAATACACGCGCGCATTGCATGGCCGTGTCGTCGTAACAGTGGCACCGTCATTACGCTGCCGCCAACGCCCAGCAGTGCAGCAATCATGCCGATTAGCATACCGCCACCGGTAACCGTCATAAGTGATAAACGACGCGGCGCGCTGCCGCTGAAGAAGCCTTTGCGTAACAGACAATCCCCAATCGTCGCCAGCATATAAAGGATAAAAAGCGCGCGAATCAGCGCCTCGCTTATCATTCCCGCTAACCACGAACCGACTACCGCGCCTGTGGCGATAAACCACAGCAGCGGAAACAAGACGGTTGAAGAAAGCCTGCCCGCTTGCCAGTTTTGGTAACTAACCCAGCCTGCGTTGAAAATCATCACCGCTGTCGAGGTGGCCACGGCAATATGCATCGCATTTCCTGCCAGCAGCGGCTGCCGCATCAGCAACTGATAAATAAATGGCACGACAACAAAGCCGCCGCCGAAGCCAAAAAGGACCGTGGTTATGCCGGTAGTAAAGCCGGCAAGTACTATTATCAGCAATTCGTTCAAGGAGGTGTCCCGTTTACAAGTGAGGCAGCAGCATATCGCTCCAGCGGCCCGCTTCCCATTTGCGCAGCGCTCAATTACCCTTGCAAACTGGTCAGATGGGGACGGATATGCGAAACGAGAAAATTGACGGCTTCGATCGGCTGAATCGCGATGTTGTGGCGCTCGGCAACGACTATGCGCAGGGATTTTTCCTGCCGCAACATCAGCACCGCCGTGCGCAGCTTCTGTATGGCGCAACCGGCCTGATGCACGTTTCAACCCGGGACGGGGAATGGGTGGTGCCGCCCCAGCATGCGGTATGGATCCCCCCCGAAATCCTGCATGCCGTCAAGTTCACAGGCGTAACGACGCGTAGCCTGTATATCGAACCCGCATGCGCGTCCAGATTGCGTAACATCAGCCGCTGCGAAGTGATTGCCGTATCGCCGCTGTTGCGGCAGCTACTACTGGAGGCGGTTGATTTGCCGCCGTGCTATGACAGCGTACGCGATCGGGCGCTGATAGATTTAATGCTGCTTGAAGTGGCGGCAATGCCAGTGCGCGCGCTCGAGATCCCTTTGCCGAAGCAGCCCGCGCTGTTGAGGCTATGTCAGGCTTTTTTACTTGCGCCAGCCATTCACGATCCGGCAGAACGCTGGGCCAGCGCGCTGTTTATGAGCGGCAGCACATTTCGTCGCCATTTTCAGCAGCAAACCGGCATGTCGTTTTCAGCCTGGCGTCAGCGAGCCTGTGTGGTCAGCGCGCTGGCAATGCTGCTAACGGGAACACCGGTAAACGAAGTCGCGTTGTCGCTCGGCTATGACAATGGTTCTTCCTTCGCGACGATGTTCCGTCGGGTTACCGGCCAGCCACCTTCATTTTATCACCCGACTTAACAGGGGGGCTTTGTCCACTGCTACCAGCTCAGGTCTGATAGCTTTCCTGCGCCATTGACTGAACAGACGCATGGCAGTTGCTGTTTTGAAGGTAGAATAAGCTTTGTAAAGCCAAGGTAAAGACGTAATGCTGGAACAATAACGTTCGCGTTGTGCTAAAAGCGGGCATCATTCTATGTTTGTTCAAGTACCCGCACTCTTAAAGCGGCTTCGCTTTCAAAGCATCAGCAATAAAATCAACGAAAGTGCGAACCTTAAATGGAATGCGCATCGCACTCGGATACACTGCCTGAATGGTAAGCTCTGATGTCCGGTAATCTGGCAGCAGCTCAATAAGTTGGCCCTGCCTTATGTGCTCTCGAAAAACAAAACAGGGGCCATATACAATCCCTGTACCGCCCAAGGCCGCTTCCATTAACAAGTGGATATTGTTTGATGTGAGCCGGCAACGGCTTTCGATAGTGTGTGGCCTGTTATCTGTGTCATAGATTGTCCAGTCTCCGGCAGAAATTGCCTGGCTGAAAGCCAGGCGCGGCATACGCGAGAGATCATCTGGCGTTTCAGGCATGCCGTATTTTTTCAGAAAGTCTGTTGATGCGCATAAAACCATTTTACAGGGTGCCAGACGTCGGGTGACAAGCGTCGGATCGTCCAGATGTCCTATGCGTATGGCTACATCTATCCGTTCCTCAAGCAAATCAATATAATTATCCTCAAGGACAACACCTGCACTGACTTCCGGAAATTGCTCAAGGTAGCGTGACACAATCTTCCCCAAATGCATTTCGCCGAAGGCAAGAGGGGCGGCGATGCGTAACAATCCCCGGGGAGTGGCCTGAATGTCACTGGCTTCCCTGTCTGCGTCATCCAGAGCCTCGATAATCACTTTGCAGCGGTCATAATATCGCTGACCAACATCCGTAAGGCTCAGTCGGCGTGTAGAGCGCTGAATAAGCCGCACGTGTAAATCGGATTCTAAAGCACTGACATGTTTTCCTGCCATGGCTGATGAAAGTTTAAAACGTCTTGCGGCCGCAGCAAAACTGCCTTCCTCAACTGCCGCAATAAAAATTCGCATACTGGTAAACTTGTCCATTACGCACACCATTCGATAATATGGTTATCGACTGTAAACACTATTCAGCCAATTATCATTTATAAGAACTGTAATTAACATTGTTTTAAACCATGAGGAGAATGAAATAATGAAAATTACAGTGAACAATACAGGTATTAATGTACAGCAACATGGTCGCGGTGAGCTTGCACTGGTGTTCCTGCATTACTATGGCGGATCATCCCGAACGTGGCAGAGCGTGATATCACAGTTACCTGATCACTATCGCACGGTAGCTATCGATCACCGTGGCTGGGGATTATCAGATGCGCCGAAGTCCGGATACCGGATTGCGGACCTTGCAAGTGATGCTGAAGGCGTCATTGCCGCGCTCAAGCTAAAGCGATATATCCTGATTGGCCACTCAATGGGAGGAAAAGTTGCCCAATTGATGGCATCCCGTCGGCCTCAAGGCCTTGAAGGGCTAATGCTGATTGCACCCTCTCCTCCTTCGCCCATGATGCTTTCTAAAGAAGATCGCGACAGGCTTACCAGTGCATATAGCAGCCGTGAATCAGTCGAGTTTGTTATCGACAATGTTCTGACGTCGAGGCCGCTTAGCCCGGCGCTCCGTGAGCAGGTCATTGAAGACAGTCTGAGCGCCGGAACTGAAGCGAAGGCTGCCTGGCCCGACATCGCCATGCGAGAAGACATTACAAGTGCAGTTGCCTCCATTAATGTTCCCGTAAGAGTCATATCAGGAGAGCTGGACCGGGTCGATACCCCGGAAACGTTGCAAAGAGAGCTGCTGCCTCGCATTCCTCACGCAGCAATGATGATTGTTCATGGCACAGGACATCTTTCGCCGCTGGAATCACCTCAAGAAATTGCAGGATACATTTCCAATTTCGCAGCTTCGGTTGAGAGGAGCGATACTGTCCATCGATCGCCAGCTGAAACCATTGCTGCATTTGATGAAGCATTTAATGCCGGAAATATTGACGCATTGATGTCTGTTTTCAGTAACCGTGCCTCGATGAGAATGCCCAGCAATGTTGTCATCGAAACTGATCCTTATGCATTGCGTATGGCTTTTACCACGTTGATAGCATCAAGGCCAATTATCAGAAACCAGATCCATACTCTTATCCCTTCAGGTGACCTTATTCTTGCCATCATTAAATGGTCGCTGACTACGACATTAGAAGACGGCACTCAAAGAGATGATTGCGGCGTCGCCACACAGGTGATGGAACAAGGGGCGGATAAGGGCTGGCGGATACGCATTTCAAACCCGACGGGAATTAACTGACTGGTCAATGTCCGCTTTTGCTCAAAGCGGACATTGCGCTTGCTGAAGAGCTTTATGCCACAGATGGCCTGAGCGTTAAGTAGCCTTAGGGTGAAATTAGCTTAAAGCAAAATTGACTGAATATAGGGTGGGTGAATCACTACTTTGCTCTACTTCAGGCCGGTATCCTATAAGTATCCTGGAAAACCAGCTTAATGGTAGCTTTTGAGGTAAGTCATTGATAATTTGGTGGCCCCTGCTGGGTTTGAACCAGCGACCAAGCGATTATGAGTCGCCTGCTCTAACCACTGAGCTAAGGGGCCAGCGGAGCGGGGATTATAAAGTATCTCGGTGGGGCGATCCAGCGTTGCTCAATCGGTTGGTGAAAATTCCCGCAATCACTGAGTCCTTGATCTCACAGCAAAAAATCCCGCAACCCTGACAGATGCGCGCAATAAGCGCCCACTGCTGTCGCGTTTTTTGAGACAAGGCTTGCTGCTGCCTTGTCTCAGGATGCGCTGGCTCAGCGATAGCGCGTGGCGGGCTTATTCAGCGAGATAAACGGCAGGATGGCGCCGCGCGCCTGCTCAAAGCTGTGCCACAGGCCCATATCTTCTACCGAAGGAATGGTGATCGCTTCGCCGTCATCCAGACCGCGCAGCGCGGCGGCGACTAAGTCGTCGACCTCCATCACCATCTCTGCCGGCAGGTCATCCACCGAGCGCCCGGTGCGCTGAAAGATTTCGGTGCGCGTCAGGCCCGGCAGCAGCGCCTGCACGCGTACGTTATGGCCTGCCAGCTCACGCTGCATATTCCGCGTCAGCGAGAGCACAAAAGCTTTCGTCGCATTGTAGGCCCCGTTTGCCTGTTCGTTGACCAGCGCCAGTACCGACGCCACGTTCACGATAGTGCCCGCGTTGCGGCTGCGGAAAACCTGTGCGGCCGTGTGAGAGAGCTGCGTCAGCGCCACCACGTTCAGTGTCAGCATGGTTTGTGTCTGGTCGATGCTGGCGTCGATAAACTCGCCTTCCACCGTCATGCCCGCATTGTTGATCAGAGTGGTAATACGCGTATTGTTCCGCAGCTCGCTATCAATACGCGCCAGATCCTCATGGCGCGTCAGATCCGCAGCCAGCACGCTGACTTCCACGCCGTGCGCTTCGTGCAGCGACTGCGCCAGTGCGCTCAGACGTGCAGCATCGCGCGCCACCAGAATCAGGTCGTTGCCGCGTGCGGCCAGCTGTTTAGCGTAAGTTGCGCCGATACCGCTGGAAGCGCCGGTGATTAAAGCCAGTTGGTGTGACATGGGAAAGCCCTCTGTATGATGTTCGTCATATTGGTGTGCTGATAATATGACGACCATCATATCTATCGTCAAGCTGGAATATGACGATCGTAATAATTACACTGATTGCCATTAACGATGAGCAGGGTAACAACCGATGGAAAAGCTAAGCCATAAGGCGCGCACGCGGCAGCGCATTCTGGAAGAAGCGGCGGTGGTGATGCGCGAATGCGGCACCGAAGGCATTGGCGTGGCAGCGCTGATGAAGCGCGTCGGCCTCACGCACGGCGGGTTTTATGCGCATTTTGCCTCGCGTGAAGCGCTGGTCGAAGCGGTGATTAGCGAGATGTTTGCCGACTCGGCGCAGCGTTTTGCCGCCGTGCTGGCGATAGAGGATCCGGCTGAACGGCTGAACCAGTGGATCGATCGCTATCTGTCGGACCAGCATTGTGGCGCGCCGGGCGAGGGCTGTCCGATACCGGCGCTGGTCAGCGAAGTGGCGCATTTACCGCCGGATGCGCGGGCGCTGTTTTCGGCGAAGCGCGAAGCGGTGCGGCGTCAGCTGGTACAGGCGCTGCAGCAGCTGGGACATGCGCAGGCGGAGAGCATCGCCAGCAGCATGCAGGCCGAAATGGTCGGTGCGCTGGCGCTGGCGCGCGCCTGCACCGATGAAGCGGAAGCGCGCCAGATGCTGGAGGTGACGCGTCAGGCAGTCAAACTGCGCGCCGGGCTGGTGACAGCATGAGCGATCACGACATCCGCGACATCATCGCACCCGATTTGCAGGTGCTGTTTTGCGGCATCAATCCGGGCAAATCCTCGGCGCATACCGGCTTTCACTTTGCGCATCCCGGCAACCGCTTCTGGAAGGTGATTCATCAGGCCGGATTTACCCGCGAACAGCTGCTGCCGGAGCAGGAACAGCGGCTGCTGGAGACCGGCTGCGGCATCACCATGCTGGTAGAGCGCCCCACCATTCTGGCCAGCGAGCTGGCGGGCGCGGAGCTGCGCGACGGCGGTGCGCGTCTGCAGGAAAAGGTGCTGCGCTTTCAGCCGCGCACGCTGGCCGTGCTGGGTAAGGATGCGTTTCAGAAGGCGTTTCGTCAGCGCAACGTGGCATGGGGCGAGCAGCCGCAGCTGCTGGGCGAAACCCGTTTATGGGTGCTGCCCAATCCCAGCGGATTAAACCGCGCTTCGCTGGAAAAGATGGTCGCCGCTTATCGCCAGCTTCATGATTGGTTACAGAATAAGGCGTGAGCTGGCTCTGTTTCATCAGGTAATAACGTTGTTCATCGTTTTGTTTCTGGCTACACCGGATGCTCCACGCAAAAAAAGGAGCAGGGAGATGAAGCAACGCACCATGGTTCTGGCGGCACTGCTGCTGGCGGCGCAACCGGGCGTCCAGGCCGCAACGCTGAAGGTATTCAGTTCCGGCGGTATGTATCCGGTAATTGAAAGCCTGAAGCAGGATTATCAGCAGCAGAGCGGTGACAGCATTGAGCTGGAAGCGGCGCCGTCGATGGGTGACACGCCGCAGGCGATTCCGAATCGCCTCAAACGCCATGAAAGCGCCGACGTGCTGGTGATGGTGGATTACGCCATCAAGCCGCTGGAGCAGGCCAAATGGGTGGATAGCGCCAGCCATCAGGTGCTGGCGCACTCGTACATTGCCATGGCGGTGAAGCAGGGCACCACGCCGCCGGATATCAGTACCGTCGCGAAGTTCAAACAGGTGCTGACCTCCGCCTCAAGTATCGCCGTGTCTGACAGCGCCAGCGGCAAATATATTCAGAGCAAGATGCTGGATAAGCTGCAGCTGGGCCCGAAAACGGCGGCGAAGATCACCGTGATTCCGGCCACGCCGGTGGGTGAGGCGGTCGCGCAGGGCAAAGCCGAGCTGGGCTTCCAGCAGAACAGCGAGCTGAAGGCGGTGAAAGGCATTACTATCGTGGGACTGATTCCGCCGGCGGCACAGCAGGATACGCTGTACGGTGCGGTCATCACGCGCAGCAGCCAGCAGCAGCAGGCCGCGGCGAAGTTCGTGAAATACCTGCAGAGCGACAAGGCGCGCAGCGTGATGCAGGAGAAAGGGCTGACGCCATACTGAAGACAATAAAAAACCCCGGCTAGCCGGGGTTTTTACTGACCAGGA
>JBCNOW010000008.1:0-210648 GCA_039593635.1 Enterobacterales bacterium | reverse complement strand
TGGGGCTGCCAACCTTTAAAGCGAGGGCGTACTTATATTTTTGCCGCTGCCTCTCAGTGCGGCTGCCGGGGGCTTCCCGATCGATATTCGGCACTTAAGCCGTTAAATTCTGTCCGGCGTTGACTCCTTGCCTTTCCGGCGCCACCCGCCCGCCCGCCCGGCGCCGCCGCCCTTATTTCTTCGCCAGTTCCTGGTTAATCATCCAGAGCTCCCGGCGTTCTTCGCTGCTTAAGCCGTGCGTGCGCTCGCGAGCTATCAACTCTTCCTGGCGCAGCTCAAGCATCGAATCAAACATATGGTTGAGCGAGTCGGTGAACGTTTTTTCTGCAATGTCCTTATCTGCTATATCGTCCCACATCGACAATTTTTCAAGGGTAGCGGCCTCTTTTGTGCCGCGATAATGCTCTAAAAGTTGTCCGGTGGTCAGACCTGGCTGAGACAAACACGTGTTGACCAGTTCTGAAAATAAGCCAAGTCCGGGCAATTTTTCGTGGTTCAAACCCGCCAGCGACGGCACTTGCGGCGCAAGTTCGGGGTTTTGGACCAGTAACCCTATCAGTATACGCATGGTTGTGCGTTTTAGCTGAGGCGCGGGGCGAACCGTGCCGTTTTCAGCCTGTTTTGGCATTAAACGTTCAAGCTGGCTGTCATCCAGAATGCCGAGCTTGTTGCCTAACTCCTGACGCAGATAGATGCGCAGCGTTTCGCCGGGCACCTGGCTGATTAACGGCAGCGCCAGCGTACTGAGCTGCGCGCGCCCGTCAGGGGTACTCAAATCAACCTGCGGCATCAGGCTGTTAAACAAAAACGTGGAGAGCGGCTGAGCCTGCTCCATCCGCGCTTCAAACGCCGCTTTGCCCTCTTTACGCACCAGCGTATCCGGGTCTTCACCGTCGGGCAGGAACATAAAGCGTAGCTGACGCCCGTCGGTCATATAAGGCAGCGCGGTTTCCAGCGCACGCCAGGCGGCATCGCGTCCAGCGCGGTCACCGTCGTAACAGCAGATGACGTTGTTGGTCACCCTGAACAGCAGCTGAATATGATCGGCCGTGGTGGAGGTACCCAGCGACGCAACCGCGTAGTTGATGTCGTACTGCGCCAGCGCAACGACGTCCATATAGCCTTCGACGACCAGAAGACGCGGAGGTTCCGCATTATCCTGCTGCGCCTCATAAAGACCGTACAGCTGGCGGCCCTTATGGAAAATATCGGTTTCCGGGGAGTTGAGGTACTTCGGCAGGGCATCACCCAGCACGCGACCACCAAAACCAATTACCCGGCCTCGCTTGTCGCGGATCGGGAACATCACCCGTTCACGGAAGCGGTCGTAGCTTCGTCCCTGGTCGTTGGTGACCAGCATGCCTGCGTCGATGAGAGATTTACGATCTTCGCTATTGCCGCCAAAACGCTTTAACACGTTGTCCCAGCCGGGCGGGCGTAACCAATAGCGAAACGCGCAATGACATCGTCGCTCAGTCCGCGCTTGTTCAGATACTGACGCGCAGGCTCAGCCGCAGAGTGCTTAAGAGACTGTTGGTAAAACGAATTCAGGCCATCCATCAGTTGATACAGCGTTTGCCGTTGATGGCGCTCGATCTGACTTGGCCCACTGCCTGCTTCATACGGCACTTCAAGGTTATGCATCGCCGCCAGCTCTTCGACGGTTTCAACGAACTCGAGCTTGTCGTAGTTCATTAAAAAATCGACGGCATTACCGTGTGCGCCACAGCCGAAGCAATGGTAAAACTGCTTTTCACCGTTTACGGTGAAGGAGGGGGTTTTTTCGTTATGGAACGGACAGCACGCATGGTAGTTCTTGCCCTGCTTTTTCAGCTTTACCCGCGCGTCGATGAGATCGACGATGTCGGTTCTGGCGAGCAGGTCATTGATGAAAACGCGTGGGATTCTTCCGGCCATATGCCCCAAAAATTTAAGCGACTTATAAACGAAAACAAGCCGCGCATTCCTTCCGGAAGCACGGCCTTACGACTACTACTCTGTCTGTCAATTGAGGGTGTTGACCCTCAAGAGATTAGTACAGACGAGTACGGCGTGCGTTTTCGCGAGCCAGTTTCTTCGCGTGACGTTTCACTGCAGAAGCTTTAGCGCGCTTACGTTCAGTCGTTGGTTTTTCATAGAACTCACGACGACGAACTTCAGCCAGAACACCTGCTTTCTCGCATGAACGTTTGAAGCGACGCAGTGCTACGTCGAACGGCTCGTTTTCACGTACTTTAATTACCGGCATGTAACTCTCACCTTTAATAAATTCGGTTTGCCGCTGGCATCAACGCCAGCTTATTTCAAAATGGTGCGGAATTTTACTGCAAATGCTGCTGCTTTGTAAAGCACCGATGCGATTTTGAAAGGGACTTTAATAAGGGTGAGGAGTATACACGAGCCTTCTTCCTGGGGCGAACAAAGTTTTACATCAACCCGCCCAGGCTCTACACTGCGCGGTATTGAAACGAGGTAAAACAAGTCATGCGTGTACTGGGTATTGAAACATCCTGCGATGAAACCGGCATCGCCATTTACGACGACGAAAAAGGGCTTCTGGCCAACCAGCTGTATAGTCAGGTGAAATTGCACGCTGACTACGGCGGCGTCGTACCTGAACTGGCCTCTCGTGACCACGTGCGTAAAACGGTTCCCCTGATTCAGGCGGCGCTGAAAGAGGCCGGATTGAACTCAACTGATATTGATGCCGTCGCCTACACGGCAGGCCCGGGTCTGGTCGGCGCGCTGCTGGTCGGTGCCACGGTGGGCCGTTCCCTGGCCTTCGCGTGGGATGTTCCGGCCATTCCGGTTCACCATATGGAAGGGCACCTTCTGGCACCTATGCTGGAAGAAAATCCGCCTGAATTCCCGTTTGTGGCGCTGCTGGTCTCGGGTGGGCATACCCAACTGATTAGCGTAACGGGCATTGGCAAGTACGAGCTGCTGGGCGAGTCGATCGACGATGCCGCCGGTGAAGCCTTCGACAAAACCGCCAAGCTGCTGGGGCTGGATTACCCGGGCGGCCCGATGCTGTCGAAAATGGCGTCGCAGGGCACGGAAGGGCGCTTTGTCTTCCCGCGTCCGATGACCGACCGTCCGGGGCTGGATTTCAGCTTCTCCGGGCTGAAAACCTTTGCGGCGAATACCATCCGCAACAATGACGACGACAGCGAGCAGACCCGCGCCGATATCGCCCGCGCGTTTGAAGATGCGGTGGTGGATACGCTGATGATCAAGTGCAAGCGCGCGCTGGATCAGACCGGCTTTAAGCGTCTGGTGATGGCGGGCGGCGTGAGCGCCAACCGCACGCTGCGCGCGAAGCTGGCGGAGATGATGAAAAAGCGCGGCGGCGAAGTGTTCTACGCGCGTCCGGAATTCTGTACCGATAACGGGGCGATGATCGCCTACGCCGGAATGGTGCGCCTGAATGCGGGTGCAACGTCCGACCTGAGCGTGTCACCGTGCGTCCGCGCTGGCCGCTGGCGGAACTGCCGGCGGCATCTGATAATAAAACAGCCCGGTTGCTGAGATGCCGCCGGGCTTACTCTTTTTTTTTCTTCTTACGCTTCGACCAGATTTTGGTTTTCCTGACGGCGCCACAGGCGCTGAATATTGTCGTGATGGCGCAGCAGAATCAGGCAGGAGAGCATCGACACCGGGAAGGTGAACTGCGGTTTGAACCACCAGACATAGAACGGGGCGATCAGCGCGCTGACGATCGCGCCCAGCGATGAGTAGCCGCTCAGCAGCACGGTCAGCAGCCAGGTGCCCGCCATCACGCCGGTTAGATCCCAGCCTATCGGCGCAATGGCACCAAACGCCGTCGCCACGCCTTTGCCGCCCTGAAAACCGAAAAATACCGGCCAGATATGGCCGAGACAGGCGGCGATGGCAATAAGCCCCAGCCAGAACGGCGTAACGCCCAGCGCATAGGCGCCCCAGACGGGCAGCATTCCTTTCAGAACATCGAAAATCAATACCGCTACGGCTGCTCCCTTGCCGCCAATGCGTAACACGTTGGTCGCTCCCGGATTGCCGGAACCACTTGCTCGCGGATCGGGTAAACCGGCGAGGCGGCAGACCAGAATGGCGCTGGAGATTGAGCCGCAAAGATACGCGAGGAGGATCATTCCAGGCGCGATTGCACTCATAACGCTGTTCCGTTGTGAAAAAGTCGTTTTATTCTCTGCATCAATCTGTGGATAATACGCATAATTCGCCGGAAGTGGTATCCGGTTTAGCCAAAAAGCAGGCAGGTCGTGATGGATATTGTATTTATAGAGCAACTTTCGGTAATCACCACTATTGGTGTTTACGACTGGGAACAGACCATCGAGCAGAAACTGGTGTTCGATATCGAAATGGCCTGGGATAACCGTCAGGCGGCGAAAAGCGATGATGTGAATGATTGTCTGAGCTATGCCGATATCACCGAAGCGGTCATCGGTCATGTGGAAGGGCAGCGTTTTGCGCTGGTGGAACGGGTGGCGGAAGAGGTGGCCGAACTGCTGCTGACGCGTTTCAACTCGCCGTGGAGTACGCATCAAGCTGAGCAAACCGGGTGCCGTGGCGCGGGCGGCGAGCGTGGGCGTGATCATTGAGCGTGGGACAAATCTGAAAGGAAGTATTTAAATTCATAATAGTTAAACCAAACCAAATTATGGTGTGTCTCAGTGGAGGCCGCTGCGCTGATGAAGGGGAAGTGACCGAAATCCTTAAGGTTTCCTTCAGCAAGGTGCAGGCATAATTTCAGGCGGTAGCGGTGCGCGACCGCCTTTTTACTGTTTAAAACGGATAGAGGGTAAAATTTGATGAGCGATATGCACTCGCTGCTGGTGGCAGCAATTCTGGGTGTGGTCGAAGGATTGACGGAGTTCCTGCCGGTTTCCAGCACGGGCCACATGATTATCGTTGGCCATTTGCTGGGCTTTGAAGGTGATACCGCAAAAACGTTCGAGGTGGTGATTCAGCTGGGCTCGATTCTGGCGGTGGTCGTGATGTTCTGGCGCCGCCTGTTTGGCCTGATCGGCATTCACTTCGGCCAGGAGCCGCCACGAAGGCGTCGGCAACGGGACCCCTGACGCTGATTCATATCCTGCTCGGGATGGTCCCGGCGGTGGTGATGGGGCTGGTATTCCACGACACCATCAAATCGCTGTTTAACCCGATCAACGTGATGTACGCGCTGGTGGTGGGCGGCTTCCTGCTGATTGCGGCGGAAGTGCTGAAGCCAAAAACGCCGCGCGCGGAAGGCCTGGATGATATGACCTATCGCCAGGCGTTTATGATTGGCTGCTTCCAGTGTCTGGCGCTGTGGCCGGGCTTCTCCCGTTCCGGGGCGACCATCTCCGGCGGGATGCTGATGGGCGTAAGCCGCTATGCGGCATCCGAGTTCTCGTTCCTGCTGGCGGTGCCGATGATGATGGGCGCCACCGCACTGGATCTCTATAAGAGCATGGGCTTCCTCACCACGCGGCGACATTTTCCGATGTTTGCCGTGGGCTTCATCACCGCCTTTATTGTGGCGCTGATTGCCATCAAAACCTTCCTTGAGCTGATTAAACGTATCTCGTTTATTCCGTTCGCCATCTACCGCTTTATCGTCGCGGCTGCGGTTTACGTGGTCTTCTTGTAATGCGCGAGGCGCGGCCGGTTACGCTGGCCGCGCGTCGATTAACCCTTCCTGCAACGCCAGCACGCGCCGGCGCGTCAGCTCTTCCCGAACCTCCGCGCCTTTAAAACCGGCCTCAACCACCGCTTTGGTGGGCACCGCCTGCGCCAGCGCAAATGCGCGCCGCAGATAATCGCCCTGCGGATAATCGCAGGCTTCAAAACCGGTACGCCCGCGCACATCGGCTTCGCTGGTCAGCGCAATCTGCTCCACGCGCTGGGGCTTGCGCCAGGCGTCGATGTTGTCGAACAGCTTCACGAGCGCGTCAGCCGGCTGGCGTTCAATGGTGTGGATCAGATCGTGAAACTCCGCCACACCAGTTTTGCCAGATCGCGGATCTCGTTCGGCACGCGCAGACGCTGGCACAGCCCTTCGACCAGCTTGACGCCCGCCGGGCCGTGACCATGATGGCGCGGCCAGAGCTCTTTTGGCGTCAAGCGCTTTGCCCAGATCGTGGCACAGCGTGGCGAAGCGCACGTCCAGCTGGTCCGGACTGAGCATGGCGGCCATGGTCAGCGTCATCAGCGTGTGCACGCCGGTGTCGATTTCCGGGTGCCACTTCGCCGGGGCGGGCACGCCAAACAGCGCGTCGATTTCCGGGAACAGCACCTTCAGCGCGCCGCAGTCGCGCAGCACCTGGAAATAGACCTGAGGGTTGCGGGTCATGCAGCGCATTTTCCGTCTCTTTCCAGACGCGCTCTGGGGTCAGATGCGCCAGTTCGCCCGCATTGGTCATGGCGCGCATCAGCGCCATCGTTTCATCGGCAATACGGAAACTGAGGTGGGCGTAACGGGCGGCAAAACGCGCCACGCGCAGCACGCGCAGCGGATCTTCACTAAAAGCCGGGGAGACGTGACGCAAAAGACGGTGCGCTGCTGCAAATCCTGCTGGCCGTGATAAGGGTCGATCAGCGTGCCCGTCTTCGGCCTGCGCCAGGGCGTTGATGGTGAGATCGCGGCGCAGTAAATCCTGCTCCAGCGTGACGTCCGGCGCGAACTGGGTCACGAAGCCGGTATAACCGGAGCCGGATTTCCGCTCGGTGCGCGCCAGCGCATACTCTTCGCGGCTTTGCGGGTGGAGAAACACGGAAAATCGCGGCCTACCTGCTGGTAGCCCGCGTCGAGCATCTCTTCCGGGCGTGGCGCCCACCACCACCCAATCTCTATCTTTGACCGGCAGACCTAACAACGCATCACGTACCGCACCACCGACCAGATAACTCTTCACGCAACCACTCCAGAGGCAATCCACTTTTGCGTGCCGCGCACGCTTGTTACGTTATTGTTGCATACTTTGGCGAAAAAGCGGGCATGCCAAAAGGGGCATCTTACGATCCCCTCCAGGCAAACCACAAATGGCGTGGCGGCTTTAGTTCATCCAGCGATCTTTACGCTTGCGGCTTGGGATCAGGTGCGGCAGCAGCAGACCCAGCACCAGGCCCACGCCCAGCACGCCGCCGCCATACATAAACCACTGCATGATGATGGTGCGCTGTTTGTCATCCAGCTGCAGGTTCGCGGCGTTCACTTTCTTCTGCGCGACAATCAGCTCGTTTTTCAGCTTCTGATTCTCTTCTTTCAGGCCGTTGATCACGCCGTCGCTCTGCGCCACTTTCTGCTGCATTTCAGCCGTGCGCTGGTTCCAGGTGTTATCGATGTTGGTCAGTTTGTCGGTCAGCGTTTTGACCTGGTTCTCCAGCTCCGGCACGCGAGTGCGCAGGCTGGGAGAGGCGCTCAGCTGCGACAGCGGGATCCAGTTAGTTTTGCCTTCTGCATCGCGGATTTGCGCGTACTGCGAGTCATTATTGGTTTGCAGCAGCGTGACTTCCTCCCCGGCATTCACCGTGCCCACCAGGCGATACTTATCGCCAGGGCCGCTGCGTACCCAGGTGGATAATTCGTCGGAGATGTAACGTTTTTCATCGGCCGCGTGGGCCGGTGCGATGGCGCTGAAAGCCAGCAAAGAGAGAGCGGCAAGTGTGATTTTTTTCATTCGATATCGTTTTTTCATGATGGGCGTAAATTTACCGGCACAGTCTGGAGTCGCTTCGCATAAATCTGAATGAGAACTATCCTGGTCTCAATGCGGTGCGAAAAGGGTCGTAAAAGCACAAGAAAGCAGAGACAGCAGGCTTGCGGTGCATTACTCTTCGCCAGATTAAACTCGTAAGTGCCAGCAGCGTATTGAATAAAAAATTATGACCATTGAAATCGAATTAAAGTTCATTGCCACCCCGCAAGCCGCCGAAAAACTGGCGCAGACGCTTGCCGCCTGGCCACATCAGCACCACGCCGCGCGTGAGCTGACCAACATCTATTACGAAACCGATGACAACCAGCTGCGCCGCTGGGATATGGGCCTACGGATTCGCGGCGTGGATCAGCGCTATGAAATGACGCTGAAAACCGCCGGCAAAACGCTGGGCGGTCTGCATCAGCGTCCGGAATACAACGTCGACCTCAGCGAGCCGCAGCTGGACATTGCCCGCCTGCCGGCAGAGATCTGGCCGCAGGGGACCGATATTGCCGCGCTTCAGTCGCGTTTGCAGCCGCTGTTCAGCACCCATTTCCAGCGTGAAACCTGGCTGGTGAGCGTTGGCGACAGCGAAATTGAAGTGGCTTTCGATTGCGGCAGCGTTGCCGCAGGGGAGCTGAGCGAGCCGCTGTATGAAGTGGAGCTGGAGCTTAAGCGTGGAGCGCGCAGTGATATGCTGACCTTCGCCAGTGCGCTGATCGCCATGGGCGGCCTGCGCCTCGGCAGCCTGAGCAAAGCGGCACGCGGTTATCAGCTGGCGCAGGGCAACGCGCCGCGACCATTGCGCGCGCTGCCGCTGCAGAAAATTGCCGCCAAAGCCACGGTGGAGCAGGGCATGGTTCACGCCATGAGCGCGGCGCTCGGCCACTGGCAGTACCATGAAGAAGTCTGGCTGCGCGGTAACGAAGACGCCCGGGCACGGGTAATTGAAGCGCTGGAAACGCTGCGTCAGGCGTTTTCCCTGTTTGGCACGCTGGTGCCGCGCAAGGCCAATAGCGAACTGCGTCAGAAGCTGACCCGGCTGGAAGAGCTGCTGGCGGACAGCGAGGCCAGCGCGGAAACCGTCTGCTTCTCACCGACCTCGGTTGAAGCCCAGTTAGCACTTACTCACTGGCTGGTGGAGTCGCAGTGGCAGCCGTGGCTGGACGAGAAGAACAAAAGTAAGCTGCAGGGCTCGTTTAAACGCTTCAGCGACATCATGCTGGGGCGCATCGGCGCGGATCTGCGTGAAACCTTCGTCGACGTGCAGCTGTTTAATGAATTTCAGGACAAAGCTACGCGCCTGAACCGCCAGCTGCTGGCGGTGCACCTGCTGGCGGGGGCGTATCCGGCTGAAGAAGTCAGCCAGTGGCTGGCGGGCTGGCAGGAGTTGCAGCACGCCATTCGTGAAAAACAGGAGCGCGGTCTGATTCAGCTGGTCAATCTGGCGATCCGTCAACCGCCGTTCTGGCTGAATAACGGTGCGAAACGCTAAGGCTACGGCACCATCAATCATCAGGGAGGGAAGATGTCGTTACCGTTACCGACGCTGATGCAGGCGCAGCTCGCCAGCGTGGCAGAACGTCTGGGCCTGCCGCTGACGGCGATCACGCCGCAGCAGGCTGGCGCGCTGACTTTTAGTGACTTTATCGTGGACAACCTGCAGCAGCATCCGGCGTGGTGGCAACAGCTGCAGCAGCAACCGCCGCAGCCCGACGAGTGGCGGCACTATGCGGCCTGGCTGGCAGCGGCGCTGCAGCCGGTGGATAACGAAGGGCCACCCTGATGCGCGTTCTGCGCCAGTTCCGCCGTCGGGTGATGGTGCGCATTGCCTGGGCGCAGGCGCTGGAGCTGGTCAGCGAAGAGAGCACCTGCAGCAGCTGAGCGAGCTGGCGGAAACGCTGATTGTCGCCGCGCGCGACTGGCTGTACGCAGGCTTGCTGCCGCGAGTGGGGCACGCCGTGCAACGCCGCAGGGCGTTGCGCAGCCGCTGCTGATTCTGGGGATGGGCAAGCTGGGCGGCTGCGAGCTGAACTTCTCCTCCGATATCGACCTGATCTTTGCCTGGCCGGAGAACGGCTCCACGCGCGGCGGCCGGCGCGAGCTGGACAACGCCCAGTTCTTTACCCGCCTGGGCCAGCGTCTGATTAAGGCGCTGGATCAGCCGACGCAGGACGGCTTTGTCTATCGCGTGGATATGCGCCTGCGCCCGTTTGGCGACAGCGGCCCGCTGGTGCTGAGCTTTGCCGCGCTGGAAGATTACTACCAGGAGCAGGGGCGCGACTGGGAGCGTTACGCGATGGTCAAAGCGCGGATCATGGGCGACAGTGACGACGCTTACGCCAACGAGCTGCGTGCCGCCATGCTGCGCCCGTTTGTGTTCCGCCGCTACATCGACTTCAGCGTGATCCAGTCCCTGCGTAATATGAAAGGGATGATTGCCCGCGAGGTGCGCCGCCGTGGGCTGAAGGACAACATCAAGCTCGGCGCGGGCGGCATTCGCGAAATCGAATTTATCGTCCAGGTCTTCCAGCTGATTCGCGGCGGGCGCGAGCCGTCGCTGCAGTCCCGCTCGCTGCTGCCGACGCTGAGCGCCATCGATGAGCAACTGCACCTGCTGCCGGACGGCGACGCGCAAACCCTGCGCGAGGCCTATCTGTTCCTGCGCCGTCTGGAAAACCTGCTGCAGAGCATCAACGACGAACAGACCCAGACCCTGCCGGGGGATGACCTTAACCGGGCGCGTCTGGCCTGGGGCATGCGCGTGGACGACTGGGCAACGCTGACCGAACGGCTGGATGCCCATATGGCAGGCGTGCGCCGCATCTTTAACGAGCTGATCGGCGATGACGAAAGTGAATCGCCGGACGATGCGCTCTCCGAACACTGGCGTGAACTGTGGCAGGATGCGCTTCAGGAAGATGACACCACGCCGGTGCTGGCGCACCTAAGCGACGATGCCCGCCATCGCGTGGTGGCCTTAATTGCCGCGATTTCCGTCTGGAGCTGAACAAGCGCCGCACCATCGGCCCGCGCGGTCGCCAGGTGCTGGATCATCTGATGCCGCACCTGCTGAGCGAGGTCTGCTCGCGTGAGGACGCGCCGGTGCCGCTGTCGCGCATGATGCCGCTGCTGAGCGGCATTATCACGCGCACCACCTATCTTGAACTGCTGAGCGAGTTTCCCGGCGCGCTGAAGCACCTGATTACGCCTCTGCGCCGCCTCGCCGATGGTGGCCAACAAGCTGGCGCGCTACCCGCTGCTGCTGGATGAACTGCTCGATCCGAACACGCTGTATCAGCCCACGGCGACGGACGCCTACCGCGACGAGCTGCGCCAGTATCTGCTGCGCGTGCCGGAAGAGGATGAAGAGCAGCAGCTGGAGGCGCTGCGTCAGTTTAAGCAGGCCCAGATGCTGCGCGTGGCGGCGGCGGACATCGCCGGAACGCTGCCGGTGATGAAAGTGAGCGATCACTTAACCTGGCTCGCGGAGGCGATCATCGACGCGGTCGTGCAGCAGGCGTGGGTGCAGATGGTGGCCCGCTACGGCCAGCCGAAGCACCTTGCTGATCGTGAGGGTCGAGGCTTTGCCGTGGTCGGTTACGGCAAGCTCGGCGGCTGGGAGCTGGGATACAGCTCCGATCTGGATTTAATCTTCCTGCACGACTGCCCGGTTGACGTGATGACCGACGGCGAGCGCGAGATTGACGGGCGTCAGTTCTATCTGCGCCTGGCCCAGCGCATCATGCACCTGTTCAGCACCCGCACCTCGTCGGGGATTCTGTATGAAGTGGATGCGCGCCTGCGCCCGTCCGGCGCGGCGGGTATGCTGGTGACCTCAACGGACGCGTTTGCCGATTACCAGAAGAATGAAGCCTGGACGTGGGAGCATCAGGCGCTGGTGCGCGCCCGCGTAGTGTATGGCGATCCGCAACTCAAAACGCAGTTCGATGCCATTCGTAAGGACGTCATGACCACCCCGCGCGAGGGCAGTACGCTGCAGACCGAAGTGCGCGAGATGCGCGAGAAAATGCGCGCGCACCTGGGTAATAAACACCGCGATCGCTTTGATATCAAAGCCGACGAGGGCGGGATTACCGATATTGAGTTCATTACCCAGTATCTGGTGCTGCTCCACGCGCACGACAAGCCGAAGCTGACCCGCTGGTCCGATAACGTGCGCATTCTGGAACTGCTTGCGCAAAACGACATTATGGACGAGCAGGAGGCGCAGGCCTTAACCCGCGCCTACACCACGCTGCGCGATGAACTTCATCACCTGGCGTTGCAGGAGCAGCCGGGCCACGTGGCGCTGGACTGTTTTACCGCAGAGCGCGCCCAGGTGACGGCAAGCTGGCAGAAATGGCTGGTGGAGCCGTGCGTAACAAAACAAGTGTGATATTATCGCGCGCAAATTGTGAATCTTTCTGGAGTCAGGAATGAAAGTAACACTGCCAGAGTTTGAACGTGCTGGAGTAATGGTTGTTGGGGATGTGATGCTGGATCGCTACTGGTATGGGCCGACCAGCCGCATCTCCCCGGAAGCACCGGTGCCGGTGGTTAAGGTCGATACCATTGAAGAGCGTCCCGGCGGCGCGGCAAACGTGGCGATGAACATTGCTTCTCTGGGCGCGCACTCGCGTCTGGTGGGCCTGACCGGTATCGACGATGCGGCGCGCGCGCTGAGCAAGTCGCTGGCGGACGTGAACGTGAAGTGCGACTTCGTTTCGGTTCCGACCCACCCAACCATCACCAAGCTGCGCGTGCTGTCACGCAACCAGCAGCTGATCCGCCTCGACTTTGAAGAAGGGTTCGAAGGCGTTGATCCCGAGCCGCTGCACGAGCGTATTAACCAGGCGCTGGGCAATATCGGCGCGCTGGTGCTGTCCGACTACGCGAAAGGCGCGCTGGCCAGCGTGCAGACGATGATCCAGCTGGCGCGTAAGGCCAGCGTACCGGTGCTGATCGACCCGAAAGGCACCGACTTTGAGCGCTATCGCGGCGCAACCTTGCTGACGCCAAACCTCTCCGAGTTTGAAGCGGTGGCGGGCAAATGCAAAACCGAGGAAGAGCTGGTTGAGCGCGGCATGAAGATCATTGCTGACTTCGAGCTCTCTGCGCTGCTGGTGACCCGCTCCGAGCAGGGGATGACGCTGCTGCAGCCGGGCAAGGCGCCGCTGCATATGCCAACCCAGGCGCAGGAAGTGTACGACGTGACCGGTGCCGGCGATACGGTGATCGGCGTGCTGGCGGCAACGCTGGCGGCGGGTAACTCCCTGGAAGAGGCCTGCTACTTCGCGAACGCCGCGGCGGGCGTGGTGGTCGGTAAACTCGGGACCTCAACCGTTTCGTCCCAATCGAGCTGGAAAACGCGGTGCGCGGCCGCGCCGACACCGGTTTTGGCGTGATGACCGAAGACGAGCTGAAAGTGGCCGTTGCCGCCGGCGCGCAAGCGCGGTGAAAAAGTGGTGATGACCAACGGCGTGTTCGACATTCTGCACGCGGGCCATGTCTCTTATCTGGCGAACGCGCGCAAGCTGGGCGATCGCCTGATTGTGGCGGTCAACAGCGATGCGTCGACCAAACGTCTGAAGGGCGAAACGCGTCCGGTGAACCCGCTGGAGCAGCGTATGATCGTGCTCGGCGCGCTGGAAGCGGTGGACTGGGTGGTGTCGTTTGAAGAAGACACGCCGCAGCGCCTGATTGCCGGAATTCTGCCGGATCTGCTGGTGAAAGGCGGGGATTACAAACCGGAGGAAATCGCGGGCAGCGAAGAGGTCTGGGCCAACGGCGGTGAAGTGATGGTGCTCAACTTTGAGGACGGGTGTTCAACCACCAACATCATCAAAAAGATCCAGAAAGACAGTCAGTAAAAAAACGGAGCCGGCGGGCAGCGACACTCCCGCCCGCATAAAGCTTTACTGGGGCGTGATCGCATTTTGCCTGCACGGCACTCCTGGTCGTGATCACCGCCGGAATAGCCGGGGCCCGCCGGCACTTCTCCGGCATTACGGTTTTCCAGCTCGCTCAGACGCTGTTCCAGCAGCGCCAGTTTCTCGCGGGTGCGCAGCAGAACCTGGGTCTGCACGTCAAACTCTTCGCGGCTGACTAAATCAAGGCGAACCAACTGCGCCTGCAGCGTCTGGCGGATTTTCTTTTCAACATCATCACCAAACTCACGAATGCCTTTCGGCATGGATTCATGAACCTGACGCGCAATTTGCTCAATTTTCTTTCGGGTCAATCATTGTCGTTTCCTGGTTACGGTGGCTGATAACAGCGCGTGTTCCGACTCATCAAGCATTAAGTGTAATGCCAGAAACGAAAAGGTTAAACCCGAAATCCGCAACGCATGAAGTGCAAAAGCATTTGCACTTTTGTTGATTGCCCGACCAGGATAATCAATAGCGTTATAGTTATCTCGCTTATTCTCAGGGCGGGGCGAAATTCCCCACCGGCGGTAAATCAGCGTCACGCTGAAAGCCCGCGAGCGCTTTGGGTGAACACTCAAAGGTCAGCAGATCCGGTGTAATTCCGGGGCCGACGGTTAAAGTCCGGATGGGAGAGAGTAACGATCCAGTCGGGCATGCGCCCGCTCACGTTATTTTTTTGCCGCTTATACGGCGCTCCTAAGACTGCCCTGATTCTGGTAACCATAATTTAGTTAATGAGGTTTTTTTACCATGAATCAGACGCTACTTTCCTCTTTTGGCACTTCAACTCAACGTGTTGAACATGCACTGGATGCACTGCGCGAAGGCCGCGGTGTGATGGTGCTGGACGATGAAAACCGTGAAAACGAAGGCGACATGATTTTCGCCGCCGAAAACATGACCGTTGAGCAGATGGCGCTGACCATCCGTCACGGCAGCGGCATCGTATGCCTGTGTATTACCGAAGACCGCCGCCAGCAGCTCGATCTGCCGATGATGGTTGAGAACAACACCAGCGCCTTCGGCACCGGTTTTACCGTGACCATTGAAGCGGCGCATGGCGTGACCACCGGTGTGTCGGCGGCTGACCGTCTGACCACCGTCCGTGCGGCGATTGCCGATGACGCGAAACCATCCGATCTGCATCGTCCAGGCCACGTCTTCCCGCTGCGCGCGCAGCCGGGCGGCGTGCTGACCCGTGGCGGCCACACCGAAGCGACCATCGATCTGGTGACGCTGGCGGGCTTCAAACCTGCGGGCGTGCTGTGCGAACTGACCAATGATGACGGCACCATGGCGCGCGCGCCGGAGTGCATCACCTTTGCGAAGCTGCACAACATGCCGGTGGTGACGATTGAAGATCTGGTGGCCTGGCGCCGCCAGCATGAAACCCGTCAGGCCAGCTAAGCCGACGTGAAATAAATAAGGCCGGATGTGATGCATCCGGCCTTTTTTTATGATTAACGGCTGGCGTAAAAAACGTGATTGCCTATCACCACGGTACGCTGGAAGGCGTGGCGCCACGCCGGTCTGGCGCTGTGCGCATGAAAGAAGGTCGCGCCCTTTGTCACATCCGCCAGCTTACCCTCGACAATCCGCTGGGCCAGGCGCTGCGCGCGCTGCCAGCTTTTGTCATGCTGCGGCGGATGGCGATGGGGATGTTTGTGCAGAGACGTCCAGGAGAACTGTTTGGGTGCGTACACCACCGGACAGATCTCTTTGACGTCCCAGTTAGCCCGGTTCATGGTGACAGTGCCGACGGCAATCTGTCCCTTTACCGGTTCGCCGCGCGCTTCATGATAGATATTCATCGCCAGGCATAAAATGGCTCCCTGAATTAACATAACACTCCACTGCTTTCTAAGAGTCGCGTGGAGTGTAATGAGCCCGCCGTCGGGTGTTAACAAGACCCGTCTCGACTACGCCTTAACAAGACTAAGTCGTTGAGAGTTAAGGCCGAAGTGGTGGTGAATGAGACGAATCTCGCGTCAGCCAACCCCGCTGGTTTGCAGCAACGTCAGGCTCAGGCCCATTACCGACATGCCGCACAGAACGCCATAGCTGGGATTGTTGTGTGGGTCGATCTCTTTCGCCAGCGGCATCAGTTCATCCACCGACAGCGCCACCATAATCCCCGCAACCGCGGCCATAATGGCCGCCATCACCACCGGTGAGACCAGCCGGCCCCAGGATCAGAAAGGCCAGGACGCCGCCAAGAATCTCCGCCATGCCGGAAATTCCGGCCCAGAACAGCGCTTTGCGCTTTTGAGCCGGTGGCGGCATACACCGGCCCGGCCACCGCCAGTCCTTCAGGAATATTGTGCAACGCGACCGCCAGGGCGATGCCCAGCCCCATTTCCAGATCGCTGCTGGCGGTGACATAGGTCGCCATGCCTTCGGGAAAGTTATGCAGGCTGATGCCGAGCGTCAGCAAAATCGCGGTACGTTTAAGGTTGCGTGGGGCGGGCGATTGACCGCTTTTCTGCATCAGATCCTGCGGATGCGCGTGGGGCAGCATGCGATCCAGGGCGAAATAACCCAGCAGGCCAAGGACAAACATGCCGTAGCCCAGCACCGGCGACATCCCTTCCGCATGCCCAGCGCGGCAGGCAGCATCTCCATCAGGGAGATCAGCAGCATGATGCCGGCGGCAAAGCCCAGCGAAAAGGCCAGTACGCGGTTAGACGGCTTCTGACCGAGCACGCCAAGAATCGCGCCGATGAAGGTGGCAGCGCCCGCCAGGATGGTCAGCATCAAAGGGACTGACATGAATGGGCTCCTTAATGATAATGATTACCAGTTACAATATAGTTAACCCCATAAAATATCGAGTTATTTAGCGTAAAGTTATGTCCGGCAAACATTCCCTTACATTCAAATTTCCTGATGATGATCTTCACGCTTATCAGCGTTCATCCCCTGGCGAAAGCGCGTATCGTGACAGTCATTAACGCGATCCCGACGCCAGAGGATATCATCATGACTTCCGTATGCCAGCCCTGTTTTTAGGCCACGGTAGCCCAATGAACGTTCTGGAAGACAACGTCTATACCCGCGTACTGGCGTCAGCTGGGCGAGACGCTGCCGCGTCCGAAGGCGATTGTGGTGGTGTCTGCGCACTGGTTCACCCGCGGCACTGGCGTGACCGCCATGAAAGCGCCAAAACCATTCATGATTTTGGTGGCTTCCCGCAGGCGCTGTACGACACGCATTATCCGGCTCCAGGCTCGCCTGAGCTGGCGCAACGGCTGGTCGATCTGCTGGCTCCGGTCCCGGTCGCGCTGGATAAAGAAGCCTGGGGCTTTGACCACGGCTCGTGGGGCGTGCTGATAAAAATGTACCCTGATGCGGATATCCCGATGGTGCAGCTGAGTATCGACAGCACCAAACCGGCAGCCTGGCATCTGGAGATGGGCCGCAAGCTGGCGACGCTGCGTGATGAAGGCATCATGCTGGTGGCAAGCGGCAACGTGGTGCATAACCTGCGCACGGCGCGCTGGCACGGTGAGAATACGCCTTACCCGTGGGCGGCCGCTTTTAACGACTACGTCAAAGCGAATCTGACCTGGCAAGGCCCGGTTGAGGAGCATCCGCTGGTGAACTATCTGGATCACGAAGGCGGTTCGCTCTCTAACCCGACGCCGGAACACTTCCTGCCGCTGCTGTATGTTCTGGGCGCGTGGGACGGTCAGGAGCCGGTTACGATCCCGGTTGACGGCATTGAGATGGGGAGTTTGAGTATGCTGTCGGTGCAGGTGGGGTAATAAAAGCATTTTTATATTAGCAACCCTGCGGCTGCCGTTTTTATTTTTTGCACCCTCACCCGCAGACCGGGCGGTGAGGGCACCAGTCGCAAGTCTCTACTCCACAAAAATATGCGGATAGAAACGTGACAGATCCTGGGTGATCAGCGCGCGATCTTCGCGAATGCCAATCCCGGCGGGCTGATCGTTGATGAGCCAGCTGCCAATCAGCGTATAGCTGTCGCCAAATTTCGGCAGTGGCTAGAACTGCTGGACGATCATGCCCTCTTCGCCGTACGGCCCTTCAACCGCTTCCAGCGTTTTACCGTTTTCGATAATGGAGACGTTCGCGCCTTCGCGGGAGAAGATCGGTTTAACGACGTATTTTTCCATCTGCGGAGAAATGCATCTTCCGCAAAATACGCTGGCAGCAGGTTAGGATGGTTCGGGAACATCTCCCACAGCATCGGCAGCAGGGCTTTGTTGGAGATAATGCTCTTCCAGGCCGGTTCCAGCCAGCGCACGCCCGCGTCTTCCAGCTTGGTGGAGAACATCTCGCGCAGCATGTATTCCCACGGATAGAGCTTGAACAGGTTGCTGATCACCTGATCCTGCAGATCGGTAAACTGACCTTTTTCGCCCAGGCCGATATCCTCGATATAGAGGAACTCGGTCGCCAGTTCCGCTTCAGCGGCGCAATCCTGCAGATACTGAACCGTACCACGGTCTTCTTCCGTGTCGCGGCAGCAGGCAAGGTGCAGCAGGTTGAAACCGTGCTGCTCGCGCAGCTCGGCGAAACGCTCAATCAGCTTCTCCTGCAGGCTGTTGAACTGGTCGCTGCCCTCCGGCAGGTTGCCGGCGTTCATCTGATCTTCCAGCCAGATCCACTGGAAGAACGCCGCTTCATACAGAGAGGTTGGCGTATCGGCGTTGTTTTCCAGCAGCTTCGGTCTCGCCCACGCCGTCCCACGCCAGATCGAGGCGAGAGTAGAGCGAGGGCTGATTCGCTTTCCACGACTGGCGGACAAAACCCCAGGTGTGCTTCGGAATGCGGAATTTGGTCATCAGCGCGTCGCTGTCGATGACTTTTTCCACCACCTTCAGGCACATCTGGTGCAGCTCAGCCGTCACCTCTTCCAGCTTTTCAACCTGGGCGAGCGTCAGCTTGTAGTAAGCATCTTCACACCAGTACGGCTCGCCGTACATGGTGTGAAAGTTAAAACCGTATTCAGTGGCTTTTTCGCGCCAGTCCGGGCGCTCGACAATACTGACTCGTTCCATAATCAGCCGCCCATTGAGCGAGTCGAAGACCCGGTTGCGCTGCGCTGCATGGTGCTTTGTTTCGCCACAGATTCACCAAAGCCACCGCGGGTGATGGTGCTGGTGGTTGCTGGCTTAGGTGCCATCGCCGTTTTAGGCACGGTCGTGGTACGGCCAGGCGTTGCTGCACCGTAGTTTTTACCGGTGGCGTCGGTGTATTTACCGTATGCCGGGCTGTTTGGGTTTTTGGAGCTAAACAGCGGCTGCTGCTGGTAGCCCGCGCCGCCGCTCATCATGCGGCCCATCATGTAGCCCGCCATCAGCGGCATCCAGAAGCTGCCGCTGGACTGCGCCTGCGCCTGATTTTCTGGTGCAGTGCCGGCCTGAGCCGGTGCCTGCTGGCATTGACCTTCGCCAAACTCCGCTACGCAGTCTTCGCGTGAGGCATATTTCGGCGCGGTGCGTTCCGCTTCTTTCAGCGCGCTGGTGTAGGCCGTTTTACATTCGGCCGCTTTACCGGTGGCAGCAGAGCAGTCGTCCGCGTTTTGATACAGCGAAACCGTTTCATCGTTTTTTTCACAGCCTGCCAGCATAAAGACAGCGGTAACCGCCAGCGCAACAGGAGTGAGGTGACGCGCGTTCCAGCTTTTGCGGAACGACGCGTGATTTATGGATTTTGTCCGTTTCATGTTTGTCTTCCAGGACCCAGTGGTTATAACGCTCAGGATAGAGGATGAGTGGTTGAAAATGAAGCGAAGAGGGGCGGAATCAGGGGGATCTTTACGTTGGCTTACGTTCGGATGTGATTCAGATGCGTCCTCTCCCTGTGGGAGAGGACCGGGATGAGGGCATCAGGCCGCAGTGGGCCTGATGACACGCTTAGTTACGGAACGGATTATTGCCTTTGCTGGTGGACGTCGTGGTACGCGCAGCGGCTGGCTGTGCAGCAGGCGCGCTGCTGTCAGCGTTGAAGTTATCAACCGCAGCAACCTGCTCCGGGTTCTCCGGTGCAACGCTGTCCGGCGACGTTGAGACTGGCTTGCCCAGTGCGCTGTTCAGCGCCTGCAGATCCTGCTCGTTCAGCGTACCCAGCGCCTGCTTAATGTTCAGCTGGTTAATCAGGTACTGGTAACGTGCGCTGGAGAGCTGCTGTTTGGCGTTATACAGCGTGGTGGTCGCGTCCAGCACGTCAACGATGGTACGGGTACCCACGGAGTAACCGGCTTCCATCGCATCCAGGGAGCTTTGGGCAGAGACAACGGCCTGTTTATAGGCGTTGATGCTGCTGATAGAGGCGTTCACGTTGTTGAAGGAGGAACGCACGGTCTGCACCACGTTGCGGTGCGCGCTTTCCAGCTGCTCGCTTGCGCCAACAAAGTTGTACTGCGCCTGTTTCACCTGGGAGTTCACCATGCCGCCCTGGTACAGCGGCAGGGAGAAGCTCAGGCCCACTTTATTCTGACCCTGGTTGCTGTCGTCATACTGGGCTGAGTTGGTTTTAGAACCGCTATAGGTCGTATCAGAGACACCGGTAGAGGCGCTCAGGCTCAGGGTTGGCAGATGGCCATCCTGCGCCTGACGGATTTGCTCGCGGGCCAGATCCTGGCTCAGACGCGCCTGCAATAACGCCAGGTTACGGTTTTCCGCTTCTTTCAGCAGGGCGTTAACGGCCTGCGGCTTATCGGTTTTGAAGCTGTCCACGTTCAGGGAGGCCAGTTCAGGGTAGTAGTTACCCGTCACCTGACGAAGTGATTCCAGCGCGTTATCAAGGTTGTTACGCGCGGTGACTTCGTTGGCCAGCACGCTGTCGTACTGTGAACGGGCGTTCTGCACGTCAGTGATCGCCACCAGACCCACGTTGAAACGCTGGGTGGTTTGATCTAACTGGCGGTAAATCGCCTGTTTCTGCGCTTCAGTGTAGGAGAGCGCGTCAATGGCGCTCAGCACGTTGAAGTACGCGGTGGCCGTGTTCAGGATCAGCGTCTGCTGGTCGGTCTGATAGGTCACATCCTGGATGCCCGCGCTTTTTTCCTGCAGGGTCAGGGCGCGCCATTTGGACATATCAAACAGCGTCTGTGTTAATTGCAGTGAGGCGCTGGTAGCATTGGAGTTAACGCCGTTAGCGTCGCGGAAACCGTTGCTGTAGGTATAATCTGCACCTAAACCTAACTGCGGCAGCAATGGGCTACGCGCTTCGTTAATCTTTTCAAACGCAGCATCACGATCGGCCGCTGATTTACGTAAATCAGGGTTGCCCAGACGTGCCTGCTGGTAGACCTGTAACAGGTTTTCCGCCTGGCTCATTGCACTGAAGCCCGTCAGGCTCAGGCCGATAAGGATGGGGAGCAATTTCTTCATTTGCATTCCTTGTTGTGAAGCAGTATTAGCGCTGATCTAATTAAAAAATAATTGCCGATTCTAACAGAATCATCCACACCAAAAGGTTGGCGTAACGTGCCATCTGGCGGTAATTTGCACCAATCTACCATATAGCCTTACAAACGGCAGCACAAACATTGCGCTTAATTCATTCACAATTTCATCACCATCTGCATACCAGGACCCAGACTCATGCCAAGTGAAACCAGAACCAGATAAGTTGCCCGTGACTTTCGCCAAAAACGATGTAGAAATTATTGCACGAGAAACGCTTTATAGCGGTTTTTTTTCGATGGATCTTTACCGTTTCAGGCATCGCCTGTTTAACGGCGAAATGAGCGGCGAAATCAGACGCGAAATTTTTGAGCGCGGGCATGCGGCAGTCTTGCTACCCTTTGACCCAGTGCGCGACGAAGTTGTGCTGGTGGAGCAGATCCGCATCGCCGCTTATGACGTCAGTGAGAGCCCGTGGCTGCTGGAGATGGTGGCCGGGATGATCGAAGAAGGCGAGTCGGTTGAGGACGTCGCCCGGCGCGAGGCGCTGGAAGAGGCGGGGCTGGTGGTCGGCCGTACCAAACCGGTGCTGAGCTATCTGGCAAGCCCGGGAGGCACCAGCGAACGCTTATCCATAATGGTGGGCGAAGTGGACGCCACGACCGCAGAAGGCATTCACGGTCTGGCTGATGAAAACGAAGATATTCGGGTTCATGTGGTGAGCCGGGAGCAGGCTTACCAGTGGGTAGAAGAGGGGAAAATCGACAACGCAGCGTCTGTCATCGCCCTGCAATGGCTGCAGCTGCATTATCAGACATTACGAAACGAGTGGAAAAAATGAAGCGCTATACGCCTGACTTCCCAGAAATGATGCGCCTGTGCGAAACCAATTTCGCACAGCTGCGCCGCCTGCTGCCGCGAAACGACGCACCCGGCGAAACGGTAAGCTATCAGGTGAGCAACGCGCAGTATCGGTTAACGATAACAGAATCAACGCGCTACACTACGCTGGTGGAGATTGAGCAAACGGCCCCCAGCATTAGCTACTGGAGCTTGCCGTCGATGACGGTGCGCCTCTATCACGACGCGATGGTCGCTGAAGTGTGTTCAAGTCAGCAGATCTTTCGCTTCAAAGCGCGGTATGATTATCCGAATAAAAAGTTGCATCAACGCGACGAAAAGCATCAAATTAACCAGTTTTTAGCCGACTGGCTAAGATATTGTTTAGCACATGGAGCAATGGCGATTCCGGTTTGTTAGCGTCATAAACCTACCTAAGGACACCATTTGGAAAGCCTGTTGAACCTGACTGTTGCTGGTGGGGCGCCAGTCAGGATATTACAAATCACCGATACCCACCTTTTTGCCGAAAAGCATGAAACTTTGCTTGGGGTTAATACCTGGGAGAGTTATCAGGCGGTACTGAGCGCCATTCACGCTGAACATCGCGACTGCGACCTGATTGTCGCAACGGGTGATCTGGCGCAGGACCAATCCTCCGCGGCCTACCAGCATTTTGCTGAAGGCATCGCGAGCTTTAGCGTGCCGTGCGTCTGGCTTCCGGGCAACCATGACTTCCAGCCTGCAATGTACAGCTCTCTCCTGGAAGCGGGGATCTCTCCGGCGAAGTGTGTGTTGGCGGGGGACCAGTGGCAGATCCTGCTGCTCGACAGCCAGGTGTTTGGCGTCCCGCACGGTGAGTTAAGCGAGTTTCAGCTCGACTGGCTTGAGACCAAACTGGCTGCTGAGCCTGAACGTCATACCCTGCTGTTACTTCATCATCATCCGCTACCGGCGGGCTGCAGCTGGCTGGATCAACACAGCCTGCGCAACTCCGCGGCGCTGGATAGCGTGCTGGCGAAATTCCCACGGGTGAAAAATCTGCTGTGCGGGCACATTCATCAGGAACAGGATCTCGACTGGAACGGACGCCGCATGCTGGCGACGCCGTCGACCTGCGTGCAGTTTAAGCCGCACTGCGCCAACTTTACCCTGGATACCATCGCACCGGGCTGGCGCTGGCTGGAACTGCATGCCGACGGCACGCTGACCACCGAAGTCTGCCGTCTGCAGGGCGCACAGTTCCGCCCGGATACCGCTTCAGAAGGCTACTGATGTCTACGCTCCTTTATCTGCACGGATTCAACAGCTCGCCGCGCTCCGCAAAAGCGACGCAGTTTCGCCAGTGGCTGAGCGAGCATCACCCGCACGTTGAGATGATTATCCCGCAGCTGCCGCCTTACCCGGCAGAGGCGGCGGAGATGCTGGAATCGATCGTGCTGGAACACGGCGGTGAATCGTTTGGCGTGGTCGGCTCATCGCTGGGCGGATACTACGCCACCTGGCTCTCGCAATGCTTTATGCTGCCGGCCGTGGTGGTTAATCCGGCGGTTCGGCCGTTTGAGCTGCTGAGGGACTTTCTTGGCGAAAACGAGAACCCCTACACCGGGCAGCAATATGTGCTAGAGTCACGCCATATTTACGATCTCAAAGTTATGCAGGTCGACCCGCTTGAAGCGCCGGATCTCATCTGGCTGCTGCAGCAGACGGGTGATGAAGTGCTGGATTACCGCCAGGCAGTGGCGTATTACGCATCCTGCCGCCAGACTATAGAAGAGGGCGGAAACCATGCTTTCACGGGCTTTGAGAATCATTTCACCCAGATTGTCGATTTTCTTGGACTGCACAGCCACTGACAATCAATGCGAATTGCTAGCTTAAATCATGACGCAAACCTATAACGCTGATGCCATTGAGGTACTCACCGGGCTTGAGCCGGTTCGCCGCCGCCCGGGGATGTACACCGATACGACGCGCCCAAACCACCTGGGCCAGGAAGTTATTGATAACAGTGTGGACGAAGCGCTGGCAGGCCATGCCAAGCGCGTTGACGTTATCCTGCACGCCGATCAGTCGCTGGAAGTTATCGACGACGGCCGCGGCATGCCGGTGGATATCCACCCGGAAGAGGGCGTGCCGGCCGTTGAGCTGATCCTCTGCCGCCTGCATGCGGGCGGTAAGTTCTCCAACAAAAACTACCAGTTCTCCGGCGGCCTGCACGGCGTGGGGATCTCCGTGGTGAACGCCCTGTCGAAACGCGTGGAAGTCAACGTCCGCCGCGACGGTCAGGTGTACAACATCGCCTTTGAAAACGGCGAAAAAGTGCAGGATCTGCAGGTCGTCGGCACGTGCGGCAAACGCAACACCGGTACCAGCGTCCACTTCTGGCCTGACGAAAGCTTCTTCGACAGCCCGCGTTTTCTCGGTTTCCCGCCTGACGCATCTGCTGAAAGCCAAAGCGGTGCTGTGCCCGGGCGTGGAAATCACCTTTAAAGACAACGTCAACAACACCGAGCAGACCTGGCTGCTATGAGGATGGCCTGAACGACTACCTGTGCGAAGCGGTAAACGGCCTGCCGACGCTGCCGGAAAAACCGTTCTGTCGGCAACTTCACCGGCGATACCGAAGCGGTGGACTGGGCGCTGCTGTGGCTGCCGGAAGGCGGCGAGCTGCTGACCGAAAGCTACGTCAACCTGATCCCGACCATGCAGGGCGGTACGCACGTCAACGGCCTGCGTCAGGGCCTGCTGGACGCGATGCGCGAGTTCTGCGAATACCGCAACATTCTGCCGCGCGGCGTGAAGCTGTCGGCGGAAGATATCTGGGATCGCTGCGCCTACGTGCTCTCCGTGAAGATGCAGGATCCGCAGTTTGCCGGTCAGACCAAAGAACGTCTGTCATCGCGCCAGTGCGCGGCGTTCGTCTCCGGCGTGGTGAAAGATGCGTTTACCCTGTGGCTGAACCAGAACGTTCAGGCGGCTGAGATGCTGGCTGAAATGGCCATCTCCAGTGCCCAGCGTCGTCTGCGCGCCGCCAAAAAAGTGGTGCGTAAAAAGCTGACCAGCGGCCCTGCGCTGCCGGGCAAGCTGGCCGACTGTACCGCACAGGATCTCAACCGTACCGAGCTGTTCCTCGTGGAAGGGGACTCGGCGGGCGGATCGGCCAAGCAGGCGCGCGATCGCGAATATCAGGCGATCATGCCGCTCAAGGGTAAGATCCTGAACACCTGGGAGGTCTCGTCTGATGAAGTGCTGGCCTCGCAGGAAGTCCACGATATCTCGGTCGCGATCGGCATCGATCCGGACAGCGACGATCTGAGCCAGCTGCGCTACGGCAAAATCTGTATCCTCGCGGATGCGGACTCCGACGGCCTGCACATTGCCACGCTGCTGTGCGCGCTGTTTGTGAGACACTTCCGCTCGCTGGTGCAGCAGGGCCACGTCTATGTGGCGATGCCGCCGCTGTACCGCATCGACCTCGGTAAAGAGGTGTATTACGCGCTCGATGAAGACGAAAAAGAGGGCGTGCTGGAGCAGCTGAAGCGGAAAAAAGGCAAGCCGAACGTGCAGCGCTTTAAAGGTCTGGGTGAGATGAACCCGCTGCAGCTGCGCGAAACCACGCTCGATCCCAACACCCGTCGTCTGGTGCAACTGACGGTCGACGAAGAAGACGTCGAGCAGACGTTACGGATGATGGACATGCTGCTGGCGAAGAAACGCTCGGAAGACCGCCGCAACTGGCTACAGGAAAAAGGCGACCTCGCCGACCTCGAAGTGTGATGCAAACGGGACGCTGCGGCGTCCCTTTTTTATGCCTGCAACGCGTGCCATCGCTGCCCGTCCCGATCTGCCCTATCCGCGCATGGCCGTCAATGAAAACCGCGCTGGGCGCGGCACAACCAGGCCGCCTGCTGACCCGGGCCAGCGATAATCCCTGCGTTTTGCTGCATTGTGGTATCCTGCCGCTGCTGAACGTGGAGCAATCTACCTCAGCAGCCGTGAGAACGAGGCTAAGACCGGTCTCGAAGTAGCAATGCGCTGAGGTAGGAAGAGTGAAAATCACACTGGAAGAGTTACGCGCCTGGGTCGCGGTGGTGGACACCGGTTCGATTACCGCCGCAGCGGAACAGCTGGATCAAACCAGCTCCGGCATCAGCCGGGCGCTGAGCCGCCTCGAAAGCAAACTGCAAACCACGTTGCTGCACCGCACCACGCGTCGCCTGGCGCTGACCGAAGAGGGGCTGATTTTTCTCGATCACGCGCGGCAAATCCTCGCGTCGGTGGAGCAGGCCGAAGAGCATATCGCGCAGCGGCGCGACATTCCTTCCGGACGGTTGCGCGTCAACGCCAATACGCCATTTACCCTGCATGTTATCGTGCCGCTGGTTGCCGAATTTTGCGCGCGCTATCCGCAAATTCAGCTGGAGCTGAACACCGATGACATTGTCATCGACCTGCTTGAGCAGCAAACCGATATCGCTATTCGCATTGGCGAACTGCGCGACTCCACGCTGCGCGCCCGCGTGCTGGGCAGCAGCGCGATTCGCCTGCTGGCCAGTCCGGCCTATCTGGAAAAAGCCGGCGCGCCACAGAGCGTGGAAGAGCTACTGACGCACCAGCTGCTGGGATTCAGCCAGCTGGACGCGCACAATGTCTGGCCGGTATGGCAGCGTGAAGGCGAGTTTTTGCGCATCAAACCCACGCTGTGCGCGTCGAGCGGCGAAACCCTGCGCCAGCTGGCGCTGGCCGGGCAGGGCATTGTGCGGCTATCGGATTTTGTCAGCCGCGAGGATCGCGCCAGCGGCCGGCTGGTGCAGGTGCTGGAAAATGACACGCGCGAACTGCGCCTGCCGATTCACGCGGTGTACTATCGCAACCAGTCGCTCAGTTCACGCATTACCTGTTTTCTGGATTTTTTACGGGAAAAAATTCAGGAAAATCATCTGTTATAGTCCTGTTCTGTTTGAATAACCTTTCCTGTTATGTTGTGCCTCTATCGATAAAAACGCTTTAATTCAATCGGTTAATGGTTTAGCTATCTTTCGGTCGCCCATTTAAGAATTTTTTCCTAACGGGACATTTCTTATGTCTCGGATTTATCTCTTTCCGGATTATGTCGCAACTTTGAGCCCACCCGTGGGCAGAGCCAGGGAGATTGCGGCGCTTGCCTGCAAACGCGCAGTCAAAATTAATCGACGGAAGGAAGAATCATGAACGTTTCACCCGTAAGTGTGGCGGTTATCGATAAGAAAACCATAACCAAAGCGGAAGTGCTGCGCGCCGGTAAAGACGGCAAAGCAGTGAAGATTCAGGCAATTACCAACGGTAAATATCTGCTGACGCAGAACCAGGACGGCACCGCGCCTGAAAACATCACCGTTAAACGCGCAGGGAAAAACCTGCTGGTGATGCTGGAAGGCTCAGACGCCAGCAAGCCGGATCTGATTATCGAAGATTTCTTCGCTAAATCCGGCACCTTAGTGGGTAAAGCGGAAGACGGCGAAATGCACGCTTACGTCGCGACGGACGGCAATGCCGACCACGAAGCGGCCGCGCTGGCCGACGGCGAAACCACCGCGCTGGCGCTGGGTGAAGGCAGCGTTGATGATAATTCCGGCTACGCACTGGCCAGCGGCTTTGAATGGTCGCCGGCACTGATTGCGCTGGGTGGCCTGGCGGCTATCGCAGCAGCAGCGGGCCTCGGCTATGTCGCGGCGAAACACCACTACGACAATAACGACGGCAGCCACAGCGGCAAAGGTGAAGGCGGCGGCGGCAGCGGCGGCGGCGATATCAGCAAGCCCACCATCAGCGATGTGATTGATGATATCGGCGACGTGACCGGTTCGGTAGCAAATGGCGGCCGCACCGACGACACCATGCCCACCTTCAACGGCACCGGTACGCCAGGCAATACCATTGAAATATGGGATGGTGAGACGCTGCTGGGTGAAGTGCTGGTGGATGACGAGGGTAACTGGACCTTTACGCCGGAAAAACCGCTGGCGGCTGGCAATCACAGCATCGTTACCGCCGAGCGTAACGCCGAAGGCGTGGTGGGTGAAGAGAGCGATCCGTGGGAATTCATCATCGATCTGACGGCACCAGCCAAAGGCACCATCGGCAGCGTGATGGACGATATGCAGGATCCGCCGGTGCTGATCGAAAAAGGCGGCGTGACGAAAGACAATACGCCAACGCTGACCGGTAAAGCTGAAGCGGGCTCGACGGTAGAAATCTGGAACGATGGCGTGAAGCTGGGCACCGCAAAGGTGGACGCCGAGGGTAACTGGACCTTTACGGCTCCGGCGCTGCAGGATGGGCGACACGAGCTGAGCATCGTGGTGGTCGATCAGGTGGGTAACAAATCACTGCCATCCGATCCGTTCATCGTTGATGTGGACACCGTGGCGCCGGAAAATCCGGGCATCGGTGTGATTAAAGACAGCGAAGGTAATCCGCTGGAAGACGGTTCCACCACAAAAGATCTGCGTCCGACGCTGGAAGGTACCGGTGAAGATGGCGATATCGTGGTCATTATCGACAACGGCAAGCCAATTGGTTCGGTGATTGTAGAAGACGGCAAGTGGACCTTCACGCCGGAAAACAATCTGCAACCGGGTGAGCACGAGCTGGAAATCGTGGTGCGCGATCCGGCCGGTAACGAATCGCCGGCCTCAGAAAAGGTCACGATTGGGTTTGAAGGCGACACGCAAGAGCCGGGCGATCCTGATCCTGTCGACGGCCTGCCCGATCCGGACGTTCCGGTTTCTGGCATGATTGAGCATATCTTTAAAGACAACAACGACGCCGGCGTGCGTACGCCAATCGAAAACGGCGGCGCGATGAACGATCCGAGCATCATTGTAGCCGGTAAAGGCGTGCCGGGTGAACTGGTAACCATCTACATTGTCGGTCTCGAGAACAGCTACAGCTTCACTACCACGATTGGGGCTGACGGCAAATGGGAGCTGACGACGCCGGATCTGGCGGATGATGTTTATCAACTGCGCGGCGTGTTCTCCAGCGATGGCGAAGTGACCGGCAAAACGGACATTTATGAAGTGGAAGTCGACACCATTCCACCGCCGCCGCCGGAGATTAATGCGCTTGAGCTGGCCGGTCTTGATATTTCCGCTCTGCTTTCCCTGGACAATCATGAACTGTTCAATGAGGCCGACGATCAGCAGCAGCCGATTAATGCGGAATTACTGCAGCTTAATAACGATGCGTTTAATGACTGGAATAATCAGGAAAGCCAGAGTGGTGTAATGGCTGAAAATAATTCCCAATCAGATGCGCTGTTCTTACAGAACGAAATCGAACAATTCTAATTTATCTGGAGCATACAGGTGCAATTTATTGCACCTGTGAAACTTAAATGAAAATTGCAAAAAAATTACTTTTAGCTTCACTGGTGTGTGCGCCAGTATTAACGACTTTTTCAACCCAGGCGCAAAATTCATTTGGTGCCGCATGGCGCAGTTTATCGCCAGTATCGGCAGAGCAGGCGCGGGTGGTTTATTATCGTCCGGCTTTATTAACCGGAGAAAAACCGGCGAATATTTATGTCGACGGTGAATTTCAGACGTCATTACTGGCCGGTGGCTATACGGTGTTTTGTGTCGCGCCGGGCACGCATTCGCTGGGCAGTTATGTCAACGATGCGCCAGATTATCAGGGTAAACGCGCGCAATCGTGGACTGATAAACTGGCTGCCGGTAAAACCTACTACATTCGCGCTAACCTCGATGACAGCGGTCGTCCGCTGGTGGTCAGCCAGCAGCAGGCGCAGCAGGAATTGCTGAGCACCAAACGTCAGGCTCATCTGCTGTCACGCGCATCGTCGGTACAGCGCTGTCAGGAAGGAACAACTGAAGCTTATGATAACTATGCGTTTTCATCTGACCTGCTGTTCCGTTTCGGCAGCGCCAACAGCAACGACATCTCCGCACAGGGGCGCGAAGCACTCAGCAGTTTTGCCAGCATGCTGAAAAAGGAAAATGCTGCTCAACGCCACATCATCGTCACCGGCTTTACCGATCCGATTGGCAGCGACAGCAGCAATATGGCGCTGGGCCAGCGTCGCGCTGAGGCGGTGAAAGCACTGCTGATTGCTCAGGGAATGAATGCGGCCAATATCACCGCGCAGAGCATGGGTGAGTCTCAGGTTGATACTAACTGTTCAGGCAGCCTGCAGGAGCAGAAAGCATGCTATGCCAGCGAGCGCCGGGTTATTATCAGCGTTGAAAACAAGTAATCTGATTTAATTATTTTAGCAGCGCATTCTCACATCTCATATTGATGAGGTGTGAGGCGCTGTGCCTCGATAAAGTTATTAAGGGTTCATATAACTTAATCGATTAAGACGTTTCTCGTATTGTCTTCAGGCATAAAGAGCGAAATTAAACCTGTATTCGGCTGGAAATCCCGAAACATTATTTAACGTAAAAGGAATACACATCATGGCTAATATTACAGCAGCAGATAACGCGACCGTTATCTCGACCAAAGATCAGTTTTATAAATGGATTGATAAGAGCGTAGCAGGTGCCAACGGCGGCAAGCTGGAGATTACAATCGATGGTGAAGTGCACATGGTTGATATCAGCGAGGACGGTAAATGGTCATTCGACCCGAAAACCAGCTGGTTAGACGGCACCCATGTCATTCAGCTGGTATCGATTGATAAAGCGACTAACCCGAGCCCACCGCGTATCTTCATTCTTGATATGGATACGACGCCTCCGGCAAAACCGGAAATCTGGCGCGTGATTGATGACGCTGCGGCGGAAGATCACTACCTGACGCCGGGTGAAGCCACCAGCGATAAAACGCCGGCGCTGGCTGGTGTGGCAGAGCCTGGCACCATTGTTACCCTGTACGATAACGGTAAAGAGATCGGCTCAGTGGTAGCAGACAAAATGGGCGCATGGAGCATCACGCCGGAGCTGGCAGACGG
Source organism: Enterobacterales bacterium (assembly GCA_039593635.1). Classification (GTDB taxonomy): domain Bacteria; phylum Pseudomonadota; class Gammaproteobacteria; order Enterobacterales; family Enterobacteriaceae; genus Enterobacter. Next base: position 179,852 of record JBCNOW010000008.1, on the reverse strand, counting down.
CGAGCACCAACTGACCGTGATGGCGAAGGATACGGTTGGTCATGAAAGCCCGATCTCTGATGCTTTCAACCTGACGATTGCTGACGGTGTGGTCACTCAGGCGGTTAACGAAGCGGTATCTGTAACGCCAGCAGAATCAACCACTATGGACGCGGTTCCGTTTCCGGGTAAACCCATTAAAACCATCAATAAAAACATTATTTCGTTGAGTGCTGATAATGCTGAACCCAATGCATTAGTACAGATCGTTATTGATGAAACCGTTTACACCACCCGTGCTGATGGCAGCGGCAAATGGCAGTTTGACTCGCCGGAAATGAAAGAGGGTTTGCACGTTGCCGGCATTCGTTATCTGGACCGTGCGGGTAACTGGGGACCATCAACTCAGCTTATCCGCAATATCGACACCTCTGCACCAGAAGCGCCGCAGATTATGCGCGTGATTGATAATGAAGGCAGCGCGGATACCTATCTGACGCCGGGCAACTACACCAATGACAAAACCCCAACTCTGTACGGTGTTGCTCAGCCGGACAGTCTGGTAAAAATCTACGATATTCGCTCCAACGTGATTGGCAGCGTAAAAGCCGGTTCCGATGGCCGCTGGAGCTTCACGCCGGAACTGACCACCGACGGCACCCACGTGTTTAGCGCCAGCTACACTGACCGCTTCGGCGCCGAAAGCCCGCGTTCTGACAACTTCGCGCTGACGCTGGATACCTCTCTGCCTGGCACGCCATCACTGAGTGAGGTGTTGGATGACGAAGGACGCGTTACCGGACCGCTGAAGTCAGGTGACATCACCGATGACAAAACCCCAACCCTGTCGGGTAAAGCAGATGCTGGCGTGATTGTGCGCGTATGGGACGGCGACAAACTGATCGGTTCTACCAAGGCGGACAATCGCGGTGAGTGGAAACTGGACGTTGAGCTGGGTGAAGGTGAGCACTCGCTGGTTGTGGATTCCATCAGCAAAGGCGGCACCGTTTCTGAGAAAACCGATCCGTTCAAACTGGTTATCGACAGCAATATCCTGCCGGCACCGGTAGTGGATGAGATGGTCGCCAACAACGGTGATGAAGAGCGCGTGCTGCAGCCAGGCGATTCAACTAACGACACCACGCCAGTGCTGCGCGGTGAAGGCAACGACGGCGACATCATTTACGTGATTGTTGACGGCGAAAAAGAGCCGGTGGCTTCAACTGTCGTTAAAGATGGTAAATGGGAAATTGAATTGCCGGAGCTGGCGGAAGGTTCACACGATATTGAACTGATCGCTAAAGATCCGGCCACCGGCAAAGAGTCACCGACCTCAGATCCAATCAACGTGATTATCGATATTACGCCTCCGGATCAGCCGCAACCACCAACGATTGTCGATAACGAAGGTGACAACACCGGTCCGGTTGAACCAGGTAAGCCCATTGATGACAACCGTCCAGGTTTCGGCGGCGAAGGTGGTACCCCGGGCGACAAAGTGGAAGTCATCATTGATGACGGTAAAGGTAATCCGGTGGTGATTGGTACCGGTATCGTGGGCGAAGACGGCAAGTGGGAAGTGAAACCTGAGAACCCAATCGATGACGGTAACTATCAGGTTATCATCGAGATCACCGATCCGGCCGGCAACGAATCGCAGCCATCCGATCCTATCGATCTGATCATCGACACCAAAAAGCCTGGCTCAATGGAAGGTTCGTACATACTGGAGGATAACGTCGGTCCTATCCAGGGTGAGATCGAAAATGGCACGGTCACCGATGACAAACAGCCAACGCTGAAGGGCACGTCACCGGATCTGTCGCAGGTCATCATCTACATCGACGATCTGGAGCCGATCGTGGTTGACGTCGTAAACGGCGAGTGGAGCTATGAGCTGCCAGCGCTGGGCGAGGGTAACCACAAAGTTGAAGTTCAGCCGGTGAGCAAATCCGGTGTGAAAGGTGATAAAGAGGCCGCCATTAACTTCGAGGTTGATACCACCATTCCTGAGCCGGTTGAAGGTGGCGCAGGTGCTAACTTTGAAGGCGTGTTTGCAGATAAAACCGGCACTGAAATCCCGGTGCGGCCGGACACCAACGATGACACCCTGATCTTCAAAGGTAAAGGCTCAGAAGACGGTACTATCGTGATGATTTGGGGCGACGAAGCGCGTACCCAGCTGATCGGTTCTACCGTGGTAGAAAACGGCGAGTGGCGCTATGAGTCAGACAAACTGGCAGAAGGCGATTATGCCTTTAACGTCACGGTTCGCGATGCAGCCGGCAACGAACTGGTCATCGACCATACCGTTAAGACCAACGTCGACGTCACCCCGCCGCCGCCGCCAGAGATCAACTCCATCTTCGCTGCGGGTGCCACGGATGTAGAAGGGCTGATGAGCATGTCGCTGAACGACATCATGACGCAGGGTCAGGATTCACTGTTTATCGACAACGGCAAGTCACAGCTGGTAGTGAACGCTAAACAGGGCGAGGCGCTGACGCTGGAAGACATCCTGCCAGCCGGTGAAGATGCCAGCTCCTGGCAGCAGGCGACCGGTACCGTCACCGTCGGCGGCACCGAGTACAACGTCTACAGCAACGGTGATGCGGAACTGCTGGTGCAGAACCTGCACAACGAACAGCACTGATCATTGATTAGCTGCTAAACAAAAGCCCCGGTCGCAAAACCGGGGCTTTTTTTATGCCTGTATCGGAGAAAATCAGGCGGTCGGTTCCAGCACCAGAATTTTCACGTCCACCACGTCATCTTTGATGGTGGCGCGGTGTGCATCCATGTGCGGCATCTGCTGATGCTGCTCCAGATGGCGCAGCGATTCCCACTGCTCAAGCATAAAGATCGAGTCTGGCGAGTTCTGCTTCCACGGCACCTGCGCCTGATGATCGACCAGCGCATCGTACTGATGGCAACCCTCTTCTTCCAGCACCACAGGGATCAGTTTATTAATCGCCTCCAGTACCTGCTGACGGCGGCCCGGCTTAACGCAAATTTCTGCAACCACAGTTAACATAACGCTTCCTTCTGTTTTTTCCCGGTGTGCTTACAGTTAAGCAAAGATCTGACTGAGATGAGTCCGATAACGTGCGATATCGCGCGGCACGTCCGGCTGTTTAATCACGTCGTTACAGATAAAGGTCGGCAGACTTTCCATACCGAGGAACTGATTGGCTTTATGGAAGTGCAGGTACAGGCCGTCCACGCCGACGCCTTCAAAGAACTGGTCGGCATCGGTAAAGGCTTCCAGCGGGGCATTCCAGGTCAGCGACAGCATGTATTTTTTGCCCTGAATCAGGCCGCCGGAACCGTATTTTTTGCTGGCATCGCTGCGCGAACGGCCATCGCTGGCGTACAGCGCGCCGTGGCCCAGAGTAAACACCTCATCGATGTACTTTTTCACCGTCCACGGCTCGCCCATCCACCAGCCCGGCATCTGATAAATCACCACGTCGCTGTCGAGGTATTTCTGCACTTCCTCCGCCACGTTGTAGTCGCTATCGGCAACGGTCACCTGAACCTCATGGCCCAGATCGCGCAGCTGGCTGGCCGCCACTTCGGTCAGGGTATGGTTCAGCTCGCCTTTGGAATGGGCAAAGGTCTTGCCGCCGTCGATAATCAAAATCTTGCTCATGGATAATTCGCTCCGTTTCTCATAGATGCCGCCCACTCTACGCGCGCGCGCGGGGCAAAAAAATGCGTGATTGATCACAAGACTTTTGCTCTCAAAGCAATAATGCCGTCACTTATGCAACAATCCGCACGCAAACCAACATCCACTTAAAAAGAACACACCATGAAAACTGTGATACTGAGTGCCTTAGTTCTGGTGGCCGGCGCGGCTCAGGCGCAATCCCACCTTGATGACGTTCGCCAGAGCAAAACCCTGAAGGTCTGCACCACCGGTGATTACAAGCCTTACACCTTTCTGCGCAGCGACGGCCAGTATGAAGGGCTGGACATCAGCATGGCGCAGTCGCTGGCCGCCAGCCTCGGCGCAAAGGTGCAGTGGGTATCAACCACGTGGAAAACCCTGAGCGAGGATTTCGTGGCGAAACAGTGTGATATCGCGCTGGGCGGTGTCTCCGTGACGCTTAAGCGCCAGCAGGTCGCCTGGTTCGCCCAGCCGCTGGGCGTCGATGGCAAGATTCCGCTGGTGCGCTGCGCGGATAAAGCGAAGTACCAGACGGTTGAGCAGATCAATCAGCCGCAGGTGCGGGTAATCGAGCCGGCTGGTGGCACCAACGAAGCGTTTGTGCACAGTCATTTGCCGCAGGCCAGCCTGCGGCTGGCGGAAAACACCGGGATTTTCCAGCAGCTGGTGGATAACAAAGCCGACGTAATGATTACCGATGCTTCCGAAGCGCTGTTCCAGCAGCAGCACTATCCGTCGCTGTGTGCCATCAATCCGCAACAGCCGATGCAATATGGCGAGAAGGCTTACATGATTCCGCGTGATGATATGAGCTGGAAGCTGTATGTCGATCAGTGGCTGCACCTCAGCACCGCCACCGGTGAATATGCGCAGATCGCCAGACAGTGGCTGGGCATAGTGAAGTAATCGTTAGCGATAAAGGGTATTACGACAGGCGTTACCGTCCCGTAGCGGCGCAATTTATTGCGCAATCAGCAGCAGTGAGGCGGGTGAATACGCGCGATAAATAAAGCCGCTACGGCATGTGCAACTGACATCCTGCACTTGCGTAGCGGCCCTATTTATTGTTTTGAAATCAACGATACAATCCGGCTTTACCCAGCCCGCCAAACAGATTCATCTTGTAGCGAATCACCGCTTTCGCGGCGGCGATGGCGTCCGGATAAATCACATTCGGATCCCACCAGCTCTCCCGCGCGAGGATCTCGCGCAGTCGGGCGAAATAGGCAAACTTCATGTCGCTGGAGATATTGATCTTGCCTACGCCCAGCGTCACCGCCTCGGCGATCTCCGCGTCCGGATTGGCCGAACCGCCGTGCAGCACCAGCGGAATGTCTACGCGCTGGGAGATATCCTTCAGAATGTGCATCTGCAGCTCGGGTTTCATATCTTTGGGATAAATACCGTGCGCGGTGCCAATCGCCACCGCCAGCGTATCGACGCCGGTGCGCTGCACAAAATCTTCCGCCTGCGCCGGTTCGGTGTAGATCACCTTGCTCACGCCGCCTTCCACCGTGGTGCCGGTATCGCCGATGGTGCCGAGCTCGCCTTCCACCGACACGCCCACCGCGTGCGCCAGCTTCACCACCTCTTTGGTCAGCGCCACGTTCTCTTCGTACGGCAGCAGCGAGCCGTCAATCATTACCGAGGTAAACCCGCACTGAATAGCGCGCAGCACCTGCGCAATTGAAGCGCCGTGATCGAGGTGAATGGTAAACGGCACGCGGCTTTTCAGAGTGCGTTCGCGCACGTAGCCAAAAAATTCATCAGTGACAAATTCCAGTTCGCTCGGATGGATAGAAATAATGGCGGGCGTGTTGGTGGCTTCGGCTTCTTCCACCACGGCACGGATAAAGCAGCTGTCAGCGACGTTAAATGCGCCGATGGCGAAGCGATGTTCACGGGTCGGGGCCAGCATCTCTTTCATTGAAATCAACATGTTTATGTTTCCTTAGCGTGAGTTTTACCAGAGCCCGGCGCACGCGCCGACCCGATGAGGGATAAAAAGAAACAGTTGGAAATTGCGCCGCGATCGGAGCGTGCGCGCCGTCAGTAGCGGTTTGCCGACCCTGACCAGCTCAGATATTCAATAACCACTTCGCGACAGGCGGATTCCATCAGCGCCAGCACATCGGCCAGCTCAGCCTGCGGGTGCTGGCGCAGCGCCTGCTGCACCGCGTGCTTACCGGCGTCGAACACCGCAGCGCCGACGTTGATCTTAGCGACGCCACAGGCGCTGACGCGGCGTATATCCTCCGCCGGGGTGCCCGAGCCGCCGTGTAGTGCCAGCGGCCGCGTCGTCACCGCGTGCAGCTGCTGCAGTCGCTCGAAATCGATCTTCGGCTTTACGCCCGGCGGATAAAGCCCGTGCGCGGTACCGACCGAAATCGCCAGCAGATCGATGCTGGTCTGCTCAATAAACGGCAGTACGTCTTCCACCCGCGTCATCTTCACGGCGGCATCGGCCAGTTCATATTTGGGCGCATCGGCGATATGCCCCAGTTCGCCTTCAACGCACACGCCAGCGGTATGCGCCATCTTCACTACCGCTGCGGTCTGACGAATATTGTCCGCCAGCGGCTCGGCCGATGCGTCAATCATCAGACCGGTAAAGCCGGCACGAAACGCCTGACCAATCAGCGGAAAAGCTTTGCCGTGGTCAAGCGCCAGCGCCACCGGCACCGCAGCCTGAGCCGCCAGCGCCTGTACCAGCGGCGCCGCCACCGCTGGCGGAAAATGCGCGCTGTGCCCCTGATATACATTGAGGATCAGCGGCGCGCGCTGCTGTTCCGCCGCCTGAATCGCCGCGCGCGCGGTTTCGAGGTTGAAGCAGTTGATCGCCAGCACCGCGTACTGGTGCTGGAAGGCGGCCTGAATCAGGTCATTCATCATGGCAAACATGCGGGCTCCTTATTCCAGAGTGAATTTGATCTCTTCATCGCGGACGCCGGGTGCTTCCACGTCATCGAACTCTTCATCCTGCTGCGTCACCGGTTTTTTCATCAGCGACAGCATCACGCCGCAGACCACGGTGCCGATGCCCAGCGCCAGGCAGAACAGCCACGGTTTGGTAAACAGCGGGACCACGAACATGCCACCGTGCGGCACCGGCGCTTTCCACGCCCCACACCATGATCAGGCCGCCCGCCAGCGCCGAGGCCACCACGCAGCTGGCAACCACGCGCAGCAGGTCACGCGCCGCAATCGGAATCACGCCTTCGGTAATCATGCAGATCCCCATCGGGAAGGCGGCTTTCAGCGCCTCTTTCTCAGCGTTGGTGTATTTGTGGCGCGTCAGCAGATACGAGAGGGTGATGCCGAACGGCGGAATGATGGAGCCGACAAACTTCACCGCTTCCGGCCCGTAAATGCCACTCGACCAGCAGGCCGTCGGCGAACAGCGACATGGTTTTGTTGATCGGGCCGCCAAAGTCGAAGGTCGCCATCGCGCCGAGGATGGCGCCCATCACGAAGTGGGAGCCGCCCTGCATGGACTCCAGCAGATGAATCAGCGTTTTTTGCAGCCAGACGATGGGTTTGCCGATCAAGGTCATCATCAGCAGCCCGGCGATGATGGTGCTGAGCAGCGGCAGCACCATGATCGGCATCAGCCCCTGCATCGATTTCGGCAGCCGGATCTAGTGCTTAAGCAGCAGGACGGTGTAACCCACCAGGAAACCGCCCAGAATCCCGCCGATAAAGCCGGTGCCGATCTGGCCGCAGATAAAGCCAACAATCAGGCCCGGCGCAAAGCCGGGACGGTCAGCAATGGAGTAGGCGATGGCGGCGCTGATCAGCGGCACAATCAACCCCATTCCCCAGCCGCCAATCTGGTTCAGCATCCACGCAATGCTGCCGGTCTGCTTGCCGACGTCCGGCCCGCCAATCACCTGGCCGAGCGCAATGCAGATGCCTGCGGCGACGATCAGCGGGATCATCCATGAGATGCCGGTGAGCAGGTGGCCTTTGATCTCCTGGCCGTACTGACGTTTGTGATCGCTCATGATCGATCTCCTCAGGCGCGCGCCAGTGAATCCGCCACTTTTTCGAGGAATTTCACCGGTGACCTGATCACCACTTCGGTTTTCACTCGCACGATGGGTTTGCCCTGAAAGCGCTCTTCGCCGTTGATCTTGACGTCAACCGCGAGGATCACCACGTCAGCGGCGTCGATCTGCTCACGCGTCAGCGGCGTTTCAGTGCCGATGGTGCCCTGGGTTTCAACGTGGATGGTGTGGCCCAGCGCGTGAGCCCCCTTAATCAGTTTTTCGCGCGCAATGTAGGTATGCGCGATGCCTGCGGTGCAGGCCGCTACACAGACGATATTCATGTGGCACCTCAAGGTGTTGGGTGTTAACAGAGGTCGGTTTCGGCGTACTGACTAAACAGCCGGATGATATTGCCGGGGTCATTCTCCGCCAGCAGTCGGGCTATCACCTCATCATCGGCCAGCGCGCTGGCCACCTGCGACAACAGGCGAATATGGGTAGTGTTCTGATCTTCCAGCCGCACGGCGAACAGGATGATGCAGCGCACCTGGCTGCCATCCAGCGTTTCCCACGGAATGTCCTGCCGGGTGCGGCCAATGGCGAGCGTGGTTTGTTTGACCGCCGACGATTTGCCGTGCGGAATCGCGATATGGTTTTCGAAGCCGGTCGAGCCTTCCGCTTCACGCAGCCAGACATCGGCAATAAACGCGGCGCGATCGCTGATGGCGCCGTCACTCACCAGCAGATCGGTGAGTTCGTTGATCGCCTCTTCTTTACTGGTGGCGCTAAGCGCCAGGTTAACGCGGCGCGGCGTCAGAATGCGGGAAATGTCCATGGTTGCTCCTCATTCAATCAGTGTGCGGCCAACGCGCAGGGCGTGCCGTTGGGCAGCTGGCTGCCAATCATGGCGTCAGTGACCCGCCGGATATCGTCATCATTAAAAAAGGCGCTGACATACACGGCCGGAATGGCACCGGCGTCGAGGTGGATGGTGGTAATCACCAAATCCACCGCGTGGTGCTGACAAAACGCCGCCTGATTGCTGGCTGACACCACGCCGGCAATTTCCCAGTCCGGAAAAGCGCGTAATATGCGGCTCTTTAGCAGGTGCGAGGTACCCACGCCGCTGGAGCACACCACCAGGATGCGTTTGTGGGCGATCTGCCGCTCCAGTGCCGCCTGGAAATGGACGCACAGATAACCAATTTCATCCTCAGCCACCGGCGACAGGGCGAAGGTGCGCGCGGTCAGCTGCATTGCCTGCTGGGTCAGAGAAAATATCTCTTTCATTTCCTGTTTAATATCATCCAGCAGCGGATTGCGAATATGAATGTGATATTTAAGCCGGTTTAATAATGGCTTTATATGCACCAGTAAACCGTCAAATAATAAACGGTCCTGAGATAAGTCCTGCTGAATAAACGCCGAGAAACGATCAATTAATTCGCAGGTTATTTTAACCGACTCGGCAGTGGAAAATTGATTATGCAGCGTCACCTGATCGCCACGCTCTTCCACCACAATGCCGGAGGAGACGATATATTGATAAATAAAACCGACTTCATCGGCCGGCAATGCACAGCCGATGCGCTGCTCAATGCGCGCCACCATCTGCCGGGCAATGGTGAGAATCGACTGATCCAGATCGTGCGCGGTGGTGAGAATGTCCAGCGCCAGCGCGTTGCCCTGCGCCATGCGGTGCATCATGATCAGGATGTGCGTGCACAGATTGAGATACCAGGCATCGCCCAACGGATAACTCAGCTGCTGCTCCATCTGTTGCAGCAGCGTCTGCACAAAGGCCACATCCTCTTCGCCAAAATAGTGCACCAGCGCCTGCTGGCTGCCGGGATCGAGCCGCGGCAGCAGCGGCGTACCGGCGACCTGTTGCTGCATCACATCGTTGATCAGCGACACCATCGCCTGACGCAGCGCCTGCTCATGGCCCTCTATGTGCGTGCCGCCCGGGCCGCGTTGCAGCGTTAATCCCAGCGGCTGCAGCCACTCTTCAATCACTTTCAGGTCGTTCACAATCGAGGCGTGGCTGATAAAGTAGCGCTCGGACAGCTTGCTGATTGACGTGGCGCGCGGTGCATCGCTCAGGAGCTGGGAGGCGATTTTTATCCGCCGGCTGTTATGACTGAGCGCGTCGCCGGCCTCGTCGCCGTTCAGCTGCTGCTCCAGCTGCAAACGCTGCTGCATATCCTCAACCCGCAGCCGCACACCGCGGCCAGGGGTTTTCTCCAGCGTCAGCGCCCAGTTGCTGAGCCAGCTCTCCAGCCACTGCAGGTCGCGCTGAATGGTCTTTCCGGAGACACCGAGCTGTAACGCCAGCTGACCAATCGGCTGCGGCGCCGCCTGTTGCAACAGCAATTTCACTAACCGGTGTTGTCGCGAAGTCAGTATTTGCATTCGGTCACCCTTTATTTTGGTAAAACCTAATGGGATTTTTCCTTGTGGCATTTATTTCATTGCCAGCAAGCCGTCGCGAAAAAGGTGTGTCGTATGGAGTATGAATTTAGGAAAGGATGGCGGCAGCAACAATACTAAATGTTGTCCCGTCAGGCGGACAGCATTAATACACCGCGATGACAGGAAATTAAATGCGAGTTTGCTCACACAATAACGCGCTAAATAAGTGTGATGATGCTCCCAATCCTTTTTATTTTTCCAACCGGCGTCACGTTATTTAAAGCCGGGAGATTCTTTCTGTCCTCAACGGCTTCCCTGTGACTAAATCCCGCGAATAAGGTACTATCCTCGCCAAATGACCGCCGGATGACCCGCCGTTGCGGGCCACGAAGTGAGGATGCCAGCTTAATGAGTGAAATGACACAGGATGGCGCAGAGCGCCTTGCGCTGCATGAATTTACGGAAAACGCCTACCTGAACTACTCCATGTACGTCATCATGGACCGGGCGTTGCCGTTTATCGGGGATGGCCTGAAGCCGGTTCAGCGCCGCATCGTCTACGCGATGTCCGAGCTGGGGCTGAACGCCAGCGCCAAGTTCAAGAAATCCGCCCGTACCGTCGGTGACGTACTGGGTAAATACCATCCGCACGGCGACAGCGCCTGTTACGAAGCGATGGTGCTGATGGCGCAGCCGTTCTCCTACCGCTATCCGCTGGTGGATGGCCAGGGCAACTGGGGTGCGCCGGACGATCCGAAATCCTTCGCGGCGATGCGTTATACCGAATCCCGCCTGTCGAAATATGCCGAAGTGCTGCTGGGCGAACTGGGCCAGGGCACCGTGGACTGGGTGCCGAACTTCGACGGCACGCTGCAGGAGCCGAAAATGCTGCCTGCGCGCCTGCCGAACATCCTGCTGAACGGCACCACCGGTATCGCGGTGGGCATGGCGACGGACATTCCGCCGCACAACCTGCGTGAAGTGGCCAAAGCCGCCATCACCCTGATTGAACAGCCGAAAACCACGCTGGACGAGCTGCTGGATATCGTGCAGGGGCCGGACTTCCCGACCGAAGCCGAGATCATCACCCCGCGCGCCGAAATCCGCAAAATCTACCAGAACGGCCGCGGCTCCGTGCGCATGCGCGCGGTGTGGAATAAAGAGGACGGCGCCGTGGTGATCACCGCGCTGCCGCATCAGGTTTCCGGTGCGAACGTGCTGGAGCAGATCGCCTCCCAGATGCGCAATAAAAAGCTGCCGATGGTGGACGACCTGCGCGACGAGTCGGACCACGAGAACCCGACCCGTCTGGTGATTGTGCCGCGCTCCAACCGCGTGGATATGGAGCAGGTGATGAACCACCTGTTCGCCACCACCGATCTGGAAAAGAGCTACCGCATCAACCTGAACATGATCGGCCTGGACGGTCGCCCGGCGGTGAAAAACCTGCTGGAGATCCTCTCCGAATGGCTGACGTTCCGCCGCGATACCGTGCGCCGCCGTCTGAACCATCGCCTGGAGAAGGTGCTTAAGCGCCTGCATATCCTCGAAGGTTTGCTGGTGGCGTTCCTCAATATCGACGAGGTGATCGAGATCATCCGTACCGAGGACGAGCCGAAGCCGGCGCTGATGTCGCGCTTTGGCATCAGCGAAACCCAGGCCGAAGCGATCCTCGAACTGAAGCTGCGCCATCTCGCCAAACTGGAAGAGATGAAGATCCGCGGCGAGCAGAACGAGCTGGAAAAAGAGCGCGATCAGCTGCAGGCGATCCTCGCGTCCGAACGCAAAATGAACAACCTGCTGAAGAAAGAGCTGCAGGCCGATGCCGATGCCTTTGGCGACGACCGCCGTTCGCCGCTGCACGAGCGCGAAGAAGCGAAGGCGATGAACGAGCACGACATGCAGCCGTCTGAGCCGGTGACCATTGTGCTGTCGCAGAGGGGCTGGGTGCGCAGCGCCAAAGGCCACGATATCGACGCGCCGGGGCTGAGCTACAAAGCGGGCGACAGCTTCAAAGCGGCGGTGAAAGGCAAGAGCAACCAGCCGGTGGCGTTTATCGACTCCACCGGCCGCAGCTACGCCATCGACCCGATCACGCTGCCTTCCGCGCGCGGGCAGGGCGAACCGCTGACCGGCAAGCTGACGCTGCCGCCGGGCGCGACGGTTGACCACATGCTGATGGAAGCCGATGACCAGAAGCTGCTGATGGCCTCCGATGCGGGCTACGGCTTTATCTGTACCTTTAACGATCTGGTGTCGCGCAACCGCGCCGGTAAAGCGCTGATCAGCCTGCCGGACAACGCCCACGTGATGCCGCCGCTGGTGATTGAGAACGAGAGCGACATGCTGCTGGCGATCACCTCCGCGGGGCGCATGCTGATGTTCCCGGTCAGCGACCTGCCGGAGCTGTCGAAAGGCAAGGGCAACAAGATCATCAACATCCCGTCGGCGGAAGCCGCGAAAGGCGAAGATGGCCTGGCGCACCTCTTCATTCTGCCGCCGCACAGCACGCTGACCATCCACGTCGGCAAGCGTAAAATCAAACTGCGTCCGGAAGAGCTGCAGAAAGTGGTGGGCGAGCGCGGCCGCCGCGGTTCGCTGATGCGCGGCCTGCAGCGTATCGACCGCGTGGAGATTGATTCGCGCCAGCGCGGCCAAAAAGTGACGCGAATAGCGAAGAGTAATGACGTGACCAACCCCCCCCCCCCCGGGGGGTATTTCAATAAAATTTCCCGTAAAATCGTTGTTAATTCGTGCGTTGCGATTAACAATACGCGCTCGTAATAAAGTCCTTACCTGGCCACAGGTGAAGTATAATTGTCAGCTGTCAGGGCTTCAGAGGTCGCTATGCTATATATTGTTCGTCTTATTCTTACCGTTATCTACTGCATTCTGGTCTGTATTTTCGGCTGCATCTACTGCCTGTTCAGCCCGCGTAATCCGAAGCATGTCGCCACCTTTGGCCATATGTTTGGTCGCCTTGCGCCGCTGTTTGGCCTGAAGGTTGAAAAACGCCTGCCTGAAGGGGCGGAGAATTTCGGTAACGCCATCTATATCGCCAACCATCAGAACAACTACGATATGGTGACGGCCTCCAATATCGTGCTGCCGCCAACCGTGACGGTGGGGAAAAAAAGCCTGCTGTGGATCCCGTTTTTCGGCCAGCTTTACTGGCTGACCGGTAACCTGCTGATCGACCGTAATAACCGTGCAAAAGCGCACGGCACCATTGCGGAAGTGGTGAACCATTTTAAAAAGAAACGCAAAATATCCATCTGGATGTTCCCGGAAGGGACGCGCAGCCGCGGTCGCGGTCTGCTGCCGTTTAAAACCGGTGCGTTTCATGCTGCAATTGCGGCGGGCGTTCCAATTATTCCCGTGTGCGTTTCCAATACTTCTAATAAGATTAATCTTAACCGCCTGAACAATGGGCTGGTGATTGTCGAAATGCTGCCGCCCGTCGATACCACGCAGTTTGGTAAAACCACGTCAGGTGCGCGAGCTGGCGACCCACTGCCGTGAATTAATGTCTGCTAAGCTGGAAGAGTTGAACGCTGAAGTCGCCGAACGCGAAAAAAACGGTAAAATCTAGCCGGCAAAAAATGGCTAACCCGCAGCGCGCCATGGCTCGAGCTGTCGGGTGCATTGATGCGCGCCGTGTCCCGCCGTTTGTCGGGTCGCAGATTTGTGCGGACCCGGGGTGCGCCGCGCCCGGGCCGGCGCGCCACCGGAACCGCCCCCGGCGCCACAACACGATTAAAAATAACAACATGGACACGGCGTCTTCACGCCACGCTTCAAAGGCGAAGCTTATATGTCACTCAGTCGGCGTCAGTTTATTCAGGCTTCGGGGATCGCCCTTTGTGCGGGTGCGATGCCGCTGACAGCCAGCGCCGCCGGGCAGCAACAGCCGCTGCCCATTCCGCCGTTGATTGAATCCCGTCGCGGGCAGCCGCTTTTCCTGACGCTTCAGCGCAGCCACTGGTCGTTCACCCCGGCAACCGCCGTGCGCCGGTCTGGGGCATTAACGGGCGCTACCTTGGGCCGACCATTCGCGTGTGGAACGGCGATGACGTTAAGCTGATTTACAGCAACCGTACGGCTGAATGAACCGGTCGCCATGACCATCAGCGGTTTGCAGGTGCCGGGCCCGCTGATTGGCGGTGCGGCGCGCATGATGTCCCCCAACGCCGACTGGGCGCCCGTGCTGCCGATCCGCCAGAGCGCGGCGACGCTGTGGTATCACGCCAACACGCCTAACCGCACGGCGCAGCAGGTCTATAACGGCCTGGCCGGCATGTGGCTGGTGGAAGATGAGATCAGCAAATCGCTGCCGATGCCGAACCACTACGGCGTGGATGATTTCCCGGTCATTATTCAGGACAAACGTCTGGATAACTTCGGCACGCCGGAGTACAGCGAGCCGGGCAGCGGCGGCTTCGTCGGCGATACGCTGCTGGTTAACGGCGCGCAGAGCCCGTATGTCGAAGTGTCCCGCGGCTGGGTGCGCCTGCGCCTGCTCAACGCCTCCAACTCGCGCCGCTATCAGCTGCAGATGAGCGATGGCCGGCCGCTGCACGTGATTTCCGGCGATCAGGGCTTTTTACCCGCGCCGGTTTCCGTGAAACAGCTGGCGCTGGCGCCGGGTGAGCGTCGCGAAATTCTGGTGGATATGACCAACGGCGATGAAGTCTCCGTCACCTGCGGTGAAGGCGGCGAGCATTGTGGATCGTATTCGCGGGTTCTTTGAGCCGTCGAGCATTCTGGTCTCCACGCTGGTGCTGACCCTGCGTCCAACCGGCCTGCTGCCGCTGGTGACCGACAGCCTGCCGATGCGTCTGCTGCCGCAGGAGATCATGAGCGGCTCGCCGGTGCGCAGCCGTGATATCAGCCTGGGCGACGATCCGGGCATTAACGGCGCGCTGTGGGACGTGAACCGTATTGATATCACCGCGCAGCAGGGCACCTGGGAGCGCTGGACGGTGCGTTCAGACATGCCGCAGTCGTTCCATATTGAAGGGGTGACGTTCCTGATCCGCAACGTGAACGGCGCGATGCCGTTCCCGGAAGATCGCGGCTGGAAAGATACCGTCTGGGTGGACGGCCAGGTTGAACTGCTGGTGAGTTTCCCGCAGCCTTCGTGGCCGCACTTCCCGTTCCTGTTCCACAGCCAGACGCTGGAGCTCGCCGATCGCGGCACGGCAGGGCAGATGGTGGTGAATCCGGTCGGGTGAGGTGCGTTTCTTTTCCCTCACCCTAACCCGCGCGGGAGAGAACCGGGGACGAGGAGCGTTGCTGTTCCCTCACCCTAACCCTCTCCCGCCAGCGGGAGAGGGGACCGTTTTGTGCAATATTCCCCACTGGCACACCGCTTCAGATTTGCGCGGACACCTCCCTCTCCCGCATGCGGGAGAGGGCCGGGGTGAGGGGGACTTGGTTGCACAGTGTTACCCACTGGCACACCGCTTCAGATTTGCGCGGACATCTCCCTCTCCCGCGTGCGGGATAGGGCCGGGGTGAGGGTGCCTGGTTGCACAGTATTACCCACTGGCACACCGCTTCAGATTTGCGCGGACATCTCCCTCTCCCGCGCGCGGGAGAGGGCCGGGGTGAGGGGGCAAACCGCACCCTTCACCCATCGCATCCTTAACCCACGTCACCCATTAAACTCTTCCGGATCCGGTCCCAGTCGCTTGCCTTTATCCAGCTTCGCGATCTCGCTCACTTCTGACTTATCCAGCCGGAAATCAAACACCTGGAAGTTCTCCTGAATGCGTGCCGGCGTTACCGACTTCGGAATCACCACCAGGCCGCTGTCCAGATGCCAGCGAATCACAATCTGCGCCGGCGTCTTGCTGTACTTCTTCGCCAGCTCGCGAATGATCTCCTGATCAAACACGCCTTCGCCGCCCTGCGCCAGCGGGCTCCATGACTCGGTCTGAATCTGATGCAGCGCATTCCATGCATGCAGCGTGCGCTGCTGCAGCATCGGATGCAGTTCAATCTGATTCACCACCGGCGACACGCCGGTTTCATCAATCAGCCGCTTGAGGTGCGCTTCATGAAAGTTACACACGCCGATGCTTTTCGCCAGGCCCTGCTGTTGCAGTTCCACCATTTTCTTCCACGCATCGACGTAGTGGTCTTTCTGCGGACACGGCCAGTGCATCAGATAGAGATCCACCTGCTCCAGCTGCAGCTTCTTCAGGCTGGTCTCCATCGCCTGCTCAACGTTCTGCTGGTCATCATTCCACAGTTTGGTGGTGATAAAGATCTCATCGCGCGCCACGTCGGTTTCCTGCAGCGCCTGGCCAATCGCCTCTTCATTTTTATACGCGGCGGCGGTATCGATGGAGCGATAGCCGACCTTCAGCGCTTCCAGCACGGCGTTGCGTGCTTCATCAATGCTGGCCTGCCAGACGCCAAGGCCGAGTTGCGGCATCATGTTGCCGTCGTGCAGTTTAATCCGGGGTTGCTCTGCCATAGTGACTCCTTATCGGTTGCAGTGACTTACCGTAAAAACGATGTGCTTAAGTCTAGTCAACAAACCTGACCTGAGGATCATTGTGGCAACCGAACGGCACTTTCGCCCGGTGCAATCCTGCAAAAATCTTGCCTGATTCTCCAGCCATCTGGAGCTTTATGCAGCAATGCGGCACACTGCGTTTTTTGCTGCCCGAGAGAGTGCCATGCCGAACGATGCCCTTTGCCGCCAGTTGGCCCAGCGCGTGATCACACTGATGCGCGAGCCACAAAAGCCGCTGTGTGCGGTGGAAAATGTGCGGTTGATCTACGCAGAGGAACCGCTGCCACGCACGCCGATGTTGTATCCGGCGGGCATCGTGATCCTGTTTCAGGGACACAAAACCGGCTACCTCGGCAGCACGGTGTTTCGCTACGACGCCACCAAATATCTGATGCTCACGGTTACGCTGCCGGTGGAGTGCGAAACTGACGCCACGCCGCAGCAGCCGCTGGCCGGTATGAGTCTCACCGTGGATCCGGCCAGTTTGCAGGATCTGCTGTTAAGCATTGGCGATGACGAGCAGTTTCAGCCGCAGCCGCAAACCTCCGGCATTCACTCTGCATTCCTTAGCGAGGAGATGCTGTGCGCCGCGGAACGGCTGCTGGATGTGATGGATAAACCGCGTGACGCCCGCGTGCTCGGCCCGCAGCTGGTACGTGAAATCATCTATTACGTATTGACCGGGCCGATTGGCGGCGCGCTGCTGTCGCTGGTCAATCGCCAGACGCAGTTCAGCCAGGTGGCCCGGGCGCTGCGCCGCATCGAGAACCACTTTGCCGAAAACCTCAGCGTGGACCAGCTGGCGGCGGAAGCCAACATGAGCGTCTCGGCGTTTCACCATAACTTTAAGTCGGTGACCAGCACCTCGCCGCTGCAGTACCTCAAAACCTACCGGCTGCATAAGGCGCGGATGCTGATGATCCACGACGGCATGAAGGCCAGCGCGGCGGCCATGCGCGTCGGGTATGAAAGCGCGTCGCAGTTCAGTCGGGAGTTTAAGCGCTATTTCGGCGTCACGCCGGGAGAAGATGCGTCCCGCGCGCGCCAGACCGGGGCGCTGCAGCCGTTTGACGCCGCCTGAAACGGCGGCGCTTTACAGAGGCTCAGGCTTGGTCTGTTGCACTGCAAATTTTTCCTGATCACCACAATGGTGCCGCCGAGGCCCAGCAACAGCAGGAAAATCGGCAGCACCATCAGGAAGGTCATCACCTGATCTTCGTGGTGTTTCACAAACGGGATCATGTTCAAGCGCGTAGCCCAGCGTCACTACAACCCCGACCCACAGCAGGCCGCTCAGCCAGTTGAAGAACTGAAAGCGGCGGTTCGACAGCCCGGAAATGCCCGCCATGGTGGGCAGCAGCGTGCGAACAAACGCCAGAAAACGCCCGGCCAGCAGTGCCAGCAGGCCGTGCCGGTCAAACATGCAGGTCGCACGCTGATGGTATTTATGCGGCAACTGCGCCAGCCAGCTTTTTACGACGCGCGTGTTTCCAAGCCAGCGGCCCTGCAGATAGCTCAGCCAGCAGCCCAGGCTGGCGGCGGAGGTGAGGATCACCATGGTGGGCGTAAAGTCCATGACGCCTTTGCCGATCAACGCCCCGGCAAGCAAAAGCAGGCTGTCACCGGGTAAAAACGAGGCTGGCAGTAATCCATTTTCCAGAAACAGCGTCGCGAACATCACGAAATAGACGATGCCCACGACGTGAGGATCCGCCAGCGCGGCAAAATCGTGTTGCCAGAGCGCCGCGATAATATCTTGAATAACAGCCATGGACTTTCCTTGGAACAGCAGAGCACAAATAGGCTATTGTACTTTTAACCGTCCGGGACGGCGTAATCGTTGATCTCCGCTACGCCGCACCGGATGGTTTAAAGCGTCCGGGGAGTACATTTTCAGCCCGCACTCTACACGATACGTTCAAACCCTGCAGATAAATCCGCAATTAAATCGTCCACGTTTTCTAAACCGATATGCAGTCGAATCAGGGTGCCGCTGAAGTCCACTTCGCCGCCGGGGCGCAGGGCCGCGATCTGTTCCGGCTGGTTCGGCAGGATCAGGGATTCAAAACCGCCCCAGGAGTAGGCCATGCTGAAGAGGGTAAAATTATCCAGATAGCTTGCCAGCTCGTCATTATTGAGCCGTTTTTTAAGCAGGACGAACGAGAACAGCCCGCTGCTGCCCGTAAAGTCACGCTGCCAGAATTCATGGCCTTTACTGCCCGGCAGTGCCGGATGGTTCACGCGCTCCACCTGCGGATGCTGCGCCAGCCATTCGGCAATCTTCAGGCTGCTTTCATGATGCTGACGCAGGCGCGCCGCCCAGCGTGCGGAGGCCGCGGCTGGTCATGTAGGCGGTGTCTGCATCCACCATCTGGCCCATCAGGTAGGCATTTTCACGCAGCTGGTCCCAGCAGCGCGCGTTGGATACCGCCGTGCCAATCATCCCGTCAGAGTGGCCAATCAGGTATTTCGTCGCCGCCTGAATCGAGATATCAATGTCGAATTCCAGCGCCTTAAACAGCACGCCCGCCGCCCAGGTGTTGTCGATCATGATAATCGCCTCTGGCGCTTTGCTGCGCACGGCCTTCACGATAGCCGGCACGTCGTGCACTTCCATGGTGATTGAACCCGGCGATTCCAGGAACACAATGCGCGTGTTTGGCTGGATAAGTTCGGCAATGCCTTCACCAATCAGCGGGTCAAACCAGCCGGTCGTCACGCCGAGCTTGCTGAGGATTTTGGTGCAGAAATCCTGGCTGGGTTCGTAGGCCGTGTTGGTCATCAGGATATGGTCGCCCTGTTCCACAAACGCCAGAATGGTGTTGGCAACCGCCGCCGCCCCGCATGGGAACAGCGCGCAGCCCACGCCGCCTTCCAGCTCGCACATCGCCTCCTGCAGAGAAAAGTGGGTTAGGGTGCCGCGACGACCATAGAACAACCCGCCTTTCGCGCGGTTGCGCGTGGCGATTTTTTTCTCCTCAACGGTGTCAAACACCAGCGAGGAGGCGCGTTGAATCACGCTGTTAACCGATCCCTGGGTATATTTTTTGCTGCGTCCTGCCTGTACCAGCGTGGTATCAAGATGCTTCGTTGTCATGTTCGCTAACCCTGTTTTTATACGTCTGGACGTCCAGACTACCACGATTGTAAAAAACTGCACCCGCATGCTTATCGAATAAGCAGAAAATATTAGCAAAAAAGCGCATAAGAAATTTTTACTGCGTAAGCGCAAGGAATGTGAGCGAAAATTACGGCACTATGTAAATACTAATGAGAACTACTATCAATTCGACGACGTTTTGATATTATTACGTTCAGATTTTGTGATTTGCGTCCTGGAGATACAGAGTGGGTAATAATTTGATGCAGACGGATCTCTCCGTTTGGGGCATGTATCATCATGCTGACATCGTGGTTAAGATTGTGATGATCGGCCTGATTCTGGCGTCCGTTGTCACCTGGGCTATCTTCTTCAGCAAAAGCGCCGAGCTGATTTCGCAGAAGCGTCGCCTCAAGCGGGAACAGCAGCAGCTGGCCGAAGCCCGCTCTCTGGATCAGGCTTCTGAGATGACCTCATCCTTCCACGCGAAAAGCCTGACCACCCTGTTAGTGAATGAAGCGCAGAACGAGCTGGAACTCTCCGCCGGCAGTGAAGATAACGAAGGCATTAAAGAGCGTACCGGTTTCCGTCTGGAGCGTCGTGTTGCGGCCGTTGGCCGACACATGGGACGCGGCAATGGTTATCTGGCGACCATCGGCGCGATTTCGCCCCGTTCATCGGTCTGTTCGGTACGGTCTGGGGCATCATGAACAGCTTTATCGGTATTGCGCAGACCCAAACCACCAACCTCGCGGTGGTTGCGCCGGGTATCGCGGAAGCGCTGCTGGCGACGGCAATCGGTCTGGTTGCGGCGATCCCGGCGGTGGTTATCTACAACATCTTCGCGCGCATGATTGGCAGCTACAAAGCCACGCTCGGCGACGTTGCCGCACAGGTTCTGCTGCTGCAAAGCCGCGATCTCGACCTGAATGCCAGCGCCGTGAAGCCGGTCCATGCGGCGTCCAAACTGCGCGTAGGTTAAGTATTATGGCGATGCGTCTAAACGAAAATCTGGACGACAACGGCGAAATGCACGAAATCAACGTGACGCCGTTTATCGACGTCATGCTGGTGCTGCTGATCATCTTCATGGTCGCCGCGCCGCTCGCCACGGTGGATGTGCGCGTCAATCTGCCTGCTTCCACCAGCGCGCCACAGCCGCGTCCGGAGAAGCCGGTTTATCTGTCGATCAAAGCGGATAAACAGATTTACATCGGTAACGATGCGGTGACCAAAGAGACGCTGGTGAATGCGCTCACCGCGCAAACCGAAGGCAACAAAGAGACCACCATCTTCTTCCAGGCGGACAAATCGGTCGATTATGAAACGCTGATGTCGGTGATGGATCAGCTGCGTGAAGCGGGTTATCTGAAGATTGGTTTGATGGGCATGGAGACGGTGAAGAAATAGTTTCACCGGCGTAATACCAGCACCATATCTGTAGGGTCGTCATTCATGACGACCTTTTTTATTATGGCGGCCCGAGCAGGCCGCCATGTCATTATGCGGTGGCAAACTGCGGTTAAACCAGATTCACCGTTACGCCGTCCTGCACCAGCAGTTCCGCGTCGCCGTGGCTGAACACATGGTACTGGTTGCCAGCGATGGTCACGGTGCCGGTTTGCTGCGTCCAGCCTTCCTGCTCGCTGCCTTCAGGCAGGATATCTTCCAGACGCATGGTATCGCCCTGGTTACCGTTGATCATCAGCTGGGTTTTGCCGTCGTCAATGAAGAAATCCTTAGTTCCTTTAGAGAAAACGTCTTCGACAGTTATATTATCTAATGCACCAAACGTATCGGAATCTAATATGGATATTTCATTCAATGACGTATCAGTAGATTTAACCATATTATCTTTAATACCCCATTCGAAATTGTCTAAAAAAATAGTGTCGTAGCGTGAATTGCCTGTACCGTCATCATAAAAACTATTGAACGCCGATACTTTGCTTATTAACTGACCTTGTGGGGCAATGAACTCGTAGGGTTTCATTCCGCCCCATTTTGAGATTTCGATGGAGCCGATAAGTTCATCCTTCTCATTATAAAACCGTATCATATTATGAGTGGCTTGTTGAGCCTGGGCGTCAAACTTAAAGTAGTTAGATTTATCAATATAAAAATGTACTGCTGTTTGTTTAGAATTTGAAGGGTTCCCAGTGCCTAAGTCTGGTCCGACTAAAAATTCATTCCTTTGGGAAGCATTTCCATACTGATTGTATACTTTGATGCCAGAGGCCAGGGTAACTGAAGTGCCTTGCTGAATTATATAGGTTCCGTTACTAAAATCTTCACGATGGCTGATAAGATCAGCCTCTCTGACTTTTATTTCAAAAGAGCTCTGCGCTTTGTCGTTTGTATAAGCATTGAAAGTCCAGTTCCCATAGTTAAGTTTTGGTGGAGAAAATGTCCACTCTCCATATATATTAGCAGTAACTGAGGCGATGTTTTTACTGTTGTTTCCAAGATAGTATTCTATATAGACTGTGCTGTTGGCTTCGGCATGGCCTTGTAACTCGGGAGTTGTATCGTCAGTTACGCTACCAGACGCTAATTTGCCTTGTGTTTTACCCACATTATCCAGGGCAAAATCAATAGTTGGAGCAAGGTTATTATCAATCACATTGAGTTTGAACTTAGGCGTGAACGTGCCACTGTTACCACTTTTTGCCCGAAACTCCCAGTTACCATTACCTAATTCGATAGGTATTGTGAACTCCCAGTTACCATCAGCACCAACCTGAACTGAATAACCTGGAATCCATGGTGCTCCAGCTTTTCCGTATTCAATATAAACAATACTGTTTGCTTCGGCGCGTCCGTGTAACGTGGGGGTACGGTCATCTGTCCGGGCGGAATTACCTAACATGCCAGTGGCATGACCATAATTATCCCAGGCGTAAGCAATCGTGGTCTCGCTTGCAGGCGTCAAATCAATATTGAGTTTGAATTCGTTGCTCCATTCGTCACCGGCATTTGCCCTGAATTGCCAGTTTCCTTCGCCTAGCGCTGGATTCGGCGTCCAGCTCCAGCTGGTGCCCTTCATCACCGCATTGCCGCCATCAACCCATTCACCCTGAGCATTACGGTACTGAATACGTACCACACTGCCTGCTGGCGCGCTGCCACGCAGCTCTGGGGTGGTATCGTCGGTGATGCCATCGCTCTTCAATGAGCCGGTCACGCTGCCGACGTTATCGACGGCATCAATAATTTTCGCCACGCCGCCTGGATCAACCGGCACTTCTCCGTCTTTACCAATAATAATGATGAACTCATCCGAAACCTCACCCTCGCGCACCTTACCGGCAAAGGTTTCATTCGCCACCAGCGCCAAATCATGCTGACCGTCGGTAAGGTCAACCTCCGGCTCGATCTTCCACATCCCGGTATTCTCATCCGCCTTCGCGCTGCCGATAACCGTATTGCCTTCTTTCAGATAAACAATCACGCCTTTTTCGGCGATGCCGGTCAGGGTCGGGCGGCGGTCGTCGGTCATCTTGCCAGAATCGAAGCTGCCGGTGATGTCGCCCTGATCGTCATACATGTTCAGCAGCGTCGGCGCTGCTGGCGGCGTGGTATCAATAATCAGCGTACGCAGACTGGGTGTACTGACGTTGCCAGCCTTATCAATCGACTGAAAAGACATGTTGTAGTAACCATCATCCAGCGGCGTTGCAGGTGTCCAGCTCCAGTAGCCGTTGGCAGGGTCGATATCTACCGTAAAGGTCTCTTTGCCGACGGTAATCAGCATGGTGCCGCCCTTACCAATTTCTGAATTTGCATAGCCAAAAAACGTGGGGGTGTTGGTGTCGCGCTCGAGGTATTTCACCTCTTCATAATTGAACAGTTCCATGGAAGATATTCCTGTGTTGGTCGTCGGTTTATTGCAGCGAAAGCCGCCGCGCTTTGTTATTGAAAGCGCATTTTGTAATAGATGACGTAACACGCCGTATGAGATACGTCCCGAAGGGAGAAAAATCCGAACGGATTAAAAACAGAGGAAAAGGAGAAGTTGATGCCGTGCTGCGCGCACGGCATCGGGGGATTACACCAGCTCGATTTTCACGCCGTCCTGCACCAGCAGTTCCGCATCGCCGTGGCTGAATACGTGGTACTGGCTGCCAGCGATGGTGACGGTGCCCGCCTGCTGCGTCCAGCCGCTGACCGCTTCGCCTTCTGGCAGGATGTCGCTGAGCTGCACGCTGTCGCCGGCCTGGCCGCTGACGCGCAGCTGGGTTTTGCCGTCGTCAATGAACAGGCCCTGCTGACCGGCTTCCACCACGTCGCTGAGCGTCAGGCCGAGCGGGGCGAGCGCGTTGATTTCCACCTCGCCCGGCGGCGTGGCGTCCACGACGATACTGTACGCAGGCAGGCCAGCGTCGTAAGCGCCGTAACTGACGCTGAGGCTGTGCGAGTCATCGCTGAGCTCTGGCGTGATAAAGCGCCAGTTGCCGTCTGAGCCGACCTGCACGCTGCCGATCAGCGTGCTGCCGTCGTAGACGTTGAGCACGCTGTTGGCCTCGGCGACGCCGCTCAGCTCCGGCTGGCGATCATTAGTGATGCCGCCGTTGCTGACTTCGCCGATATACAGCGCCACGTCGTCATACACGCGGAGGATTTCTGGCGTGTGCTGGCCGCCCGGCATCAGGACGAGCTCAAACGTATCGCTCCACTGGCTGTCGCCCTGCGCCTGCGCGGCAAACGACCAGACGCCGTACTCCAGCGCCGGCGGCGTGAAGCTCCAGTTGCTGTCCGCGCCCACTGTCACCACCACGGAATGGGTGAACTCGCCAGCAATGCCGTAGCGCACCACCACGGTGCTGTTGGCTTCGCCGCGCCCGCTAAGGGTTGGTGTGGTGTCATCGGTGAGCGCGCCGCTCAGCAGCGTGCCGGTGACCGGGCCGAAATCGTCGGTGGCGTGGGTCAACGTGGCGTGCAGCGCGTCGCTGCCGGCGAAGGCGATATCGAGCGTAAAGCTGTCGCTCCAGCTGCCTTCCTGACCGGCGCGAAACTCCCAGCTGCCCGCTTCCAGCTCAGCCGGTGGCGTCCAGCTCCAGCGGGTGCCGTCCATCTGCGCCGCGCCGCCGTCGACCCATTCGCCGCTGGCGTTGCGGTACTGCACAAAAACCGCGCTGCCCGCCGGGGCGCTGCCGTGCAGCTGCGGCGTGGCGTCGTCGGTGAGCGCGCCGCTCAGCAGCGAACCGGTGACCGGGCCGGCATCATCCACCGCGTGGGAAATGACCGTGGCGGCAGACCCGTCGCGGCCAATCAGCAGCTCAAACGGCGCAGACGGCTCGCCCTCGCGCAGCTTGCCGTTAAAGGTTTCGACCGCCACCAGCGTCAGCTGATGGGTGCCGTCGCTCAGGTCGACGTCCGGCTCCAGCGTCCAGATGCCGGTTTTGGCGTCGGCCTGCGCGCTGCCGATCACCGTATCGCCCTCTTTCAGGTATACCACGGTGCCCTTTTCGGCGACGCCGGTCAGGGTGGGGCGGCGGTCGTCGGTCATGCGTCCGGCGTCGAAGCTACCGGTGATGTCGCCCTGGTCATCGTACATATTGAGCAGGCGCGGCGCGTCCGGCGCCGTGTAGTCGACCACCTGAATAAACTGAGCGGGGTCACCGATGTTGCCGGCGGCATCAATCATGCGCACCGACACGATGTGTTCGCCCGGCGTCCAGTCGGCGGGCGGCGTCCAGCTCCAGCGGCCGTCCGGGCCGACACTGACTGTGTACGGCTTGTTGCCGTCGATGACGATTTCCGCAAAGCCGTTGCGCGCCTGCGGACTGGTGCCGCTGTAGCCGCGGCGCGGGTCGTCGGTGTAGCGGTAAGATGCATTAAGAATCTGGTTCATGATGGCTCTCCCTTACACCAGCTCGGTTTTCACGCCGTCCTGTACCAGCAGCTCAGCGTCGCCGTTGCTCCAGACGTGGTACTGGGTGCCGGCGATGGTCACGGTGCCAGCCTGCTCGGCCCAGCCGTTTTGCTCACTGCCCTCTGGCAGGATGTCTTCGAGGCGCACGGTGTCGCCCTGGTTGCCGTTGACGATGATTTGCTTAGTGGCATCATCAATCGCCAGGTTCTCACTGCCGTGCCTGAGCACATCCTGCAGGCTCAGCGTCAGGGCGTTATTGCCGGCATTGTCCATCTGAATCACGCTGGTTCTGCTGCCGTCCTCAACCTGGTCGGCAAAAATCACCGTTTGATCTTCGCTGTTGACCAGCAGCTGATAGAGCTGATTATCGGCGTCGAAAACCTGGATCGGGTCATAGAGGTCGTTTTCGTCAAACAGGTACAGTTTGCCGCCGTTGGTGTTGACCTCCGGATGGACATATTCGCCCCATTTGATATCGTCAATTGTAATGCCGATATCACTGTCATCACTTGTTCCCTCCTGACCCAGTACAAAATCGATGTGACCAATTTTTTTACCCGGCGGTGCGATAAACTGATAGGTATTGGGAGGTGTTACGGTTTTTAAATCCACGGTTGCGAGCATTTCACGGAAGAGAATTTCACCGGTTGTTGAGTAAACGATAATTTCATGTCGGTTGGCTGAATGAACGGCGTTCAGTGCAAATTCGATCTTTTCCGTGCTGCCAAAGTCATACGTATACGTTGAGTTGTCGCCTAATAAAAATGCATGATGTTCTCCGAAGCCACCGTAAACTTTAGATGATGCTATATGTGAAACTGCACCCTCATGCGCTTTTCCGGAGAATTTAACGCCACCCCATAAAGTGTTAACTTTTGTCATATCGAACTTGAAGTCATTGTCATACTTGTCAAATGATTCCAGGCCTGAGTCAACGTTTGCACCCCAGGCGATGTTATCTATGGCGAAGCCTCCATTGGTATTGCCGGGAACACTATCGCTTCCTACAATAAATTCGATATGTGAAATACTGCTTCCCGGTGGTGAGAAATATTCATAATGCTTTACTTTTGATTCTGTTGCTGGTAAGTATTCTTCATGCAAGATAGAACCATTAGTTGAGTAAACTATTATCTTATGGGTGTTGGCATTATCTAAGTGGCTAAAATCAAAAGAAAATTTATCTGTTTTTTCGAAGTTAAACTCATATGATGAGTTCCCTCTAATGTAGAAAATGTTGTTTTTGTTAGCACCTGGGTCGGCAATTATTCCAAGGTCAGTGCCGTAAATTGTTTTAACAAATAATCCACTTTTCAGACGTTCTCCGGTCCTGTTAAATAGATATCCTGCATCGTATCCTTCAAGGTTATCAAAACCATGACTGTTAGTGTTTATTTCATGTTTAGAGTAGCGTTCAGTTATGATGTTATCAATCCCGTAGCCAGTAAGCGACCCAATAATATGGATTTCAGCGTAACTAATTTCTGCGTTACCAGAGTAGAATTGTAATACCTCTCTGCTATTTCCTCTTTCATCATTGGAGTAAACTCGCCCCAGTTCTTTCCCGCTTTCATCAAAGAAGCTGATGTAGGATTTGGAACTTTCCCAATCAAGTGCGGTGAGTTCAAAGTAATTTATTTTTTTCCTGGAAATTAACTTTTTGCACGAACTCATTAACATTGCTATCTTTTCGGATGACGAAAAGACCGCCCCAGCGCTCATGATCTTCTATTGCTGTAGTAACATTGTCATGCTTTTTATAGATAAATGTCAGGTTCCCGTAATTAACATCTTTATTGATATTGACAGGGGTAATGTCTTCAAAGTTGTAAACATGAGTAATGGTTTCACTGTCAATAATGTTTAACGAATAATTTGCACTATAGCTAGTTCCATTAGTGGTTTTCGCCCTGAAATCCCAGTTACCATATTCCAGCTCGTCCTTGGGCGTAAACGACCAGCGGCCATTCGCATCCGCAACCGTCGACCCGCTATGCCAGGTTTTGCCGTCGCGTGAGTACTCGACCTGTACAACCGCATTCGCCTCGGCACTGCCGCGCAGCTCCGGCTGAGTATCATTGGTCAGCCCGCCCGATTTCACCTCACCGGTGATTTTGCCCACGTCATCCCAGGCCATAGCGATCTCTGGTGCGACGCTGCCCGGCGCCACAATCTGCAGCCCAAACGGTTTACCGTTCGCATCACGGGTTGCCGTTCTCCCGGCCTGAAACTCATACGTCCCCGGAGAAAGACGGTCAGTCTCATACTCCCAGCGGCCATCGGCGCCGGCAGTCACGCTGTCCAGCAGTTCCCATGCGCCCAGCACATTGCGATAGTGGATATACACCAGGCTGTTAGATTCGGCGCGGCCGTGCAGGTTTGGCGTGCGGTCGTCCGTGATGGCGCCGTTGCCCAGCGTGCCGGTGAACGGGCCAAAGTCATCGTAAGCGTGGGTGATTTCCGTTTTTGCTGCCGGTGCGAGATCGATATCCAGTTTAAACTCATCGGTCCAGCCGCTGCCGGCATTGGCGCGGAATTCCCAGTTACCGGCACCCAGCGCCGGGCTTGGCGTCCAGCTCCAGCTGGTGCCGTTCATTACCGCATTGCCGCCGTCGATCCATTCACCTTTATCGTTACGGTATTGAATGCGCACCACGCTGCCTTCCGGCGCGCTGCCGCGCAGCTCGGGCGTGGTGTCATCGGTAATGCCGCCGCTCTTCAGTGAGCCGGTCAGGCTGCCAGCATTGTCGATCGCCTCAATGATTTTGGCCACGCCGCCCGGATCGCTCGGCACGTCGCCGTCTTTACCGATGATAATGCTGAACTCGTCCGACGGCTTACCCTCGCGCAGCTTATCCGCAAAGGTTTCCGCCGCCACCAGCGTCAGGTTATGACGGCCATCCGCCAGATCCACCGTCGGCTCCAGCGTCCACAGACCGGTTTTCTCGTCGGCTTTGGCGCTGCCGATCACGGTGTTGCCCTCTTTCAGATACACCACGGTGCCTTTTTCGGCGATGCCGGTCAGGGTCGGGCGGCGGTCATCGGTCATTTTGCCGGCGTCAAAGCTGCCGGTGATGGCGCCCTGATCGTCGTACAGGTTAAGCAGCGTCGGTGCGGCCGGCGGCGTGGTGTCAACGATCAGCGTGCGCTGCGTTGGCGTGCTGAGGTTACCGGCGGTATCGATGGTCATAAAGGAGAGGCTGTATTCACCGTCGGCCAGCGCTTCTGGTGGCGTCCACTTCCAGCTGCCGTCCTGCGGGTTGATGTCGACAAAGAAATTCCTGTCGCCAAGCGTAATCATTACCTGGCCGCCTTTGCCCACTTCTGAATCGATTTTACCGAAAAACGTTGGGGTGTTGGTGTCGCGCTCGAGGTACTTCACCTCTTTAAAATCAAACAGATCCATGGATTTTTTCCTGTGTTTTACGTTGGGTCTATTGCAGCAAAGCCCGCTGCGCCTTGTTATAAAGGGCGCATTTTGTAATAGATGACGTAAAACGCTGTATGAGACCTGTCCCGAAGGGAGAAAAGTCCGAGTGGGTGAAAAGCCGGGGAAAGAGGGCAGGATGATGCCGTGCTACGCGCACGGCATCGGGGGGGTTACACCAGTTGCAGTTGTACGCCGTCCTGCACCAGCAGTTCAGCGTCGCCGTGGCTCCAGACGTGATATTGCGTACCGGCGATGGTCAGGGTGCCGGTCTGCTGCGTCCAGCCATCGACCGCTTCGCCTGCCGGCAGAATATCCTGCAGCTGCACGCTGTCGCCCGGCTTGCCGTTCACCAGCAGCTGGGTGCTGTCATCCTCAATGAACAGGCCTTTGCCACCTTCGCTCAGCAGTTGGTGCAGCGTCAGCGCGTCCGGCTGGGTTTCATCATGCGCCTGCTGATCGAACGCGGCGTCAGGGCTGACGTCGAGCACGAATTTGCTGCTCCAGTTGCTCTTCATCTCGCCGGTTGAGGCGCGCGCCTGATATTCCCATACGCCAGGCTGATGCAGATACGGCGAGGTGAAGCTCCATTTGCTGTCGGCATCGACCAGCACGCTGCCGGCGTGGCGCAGGCCTTCACCCTGCACGCCATATTCGATCTCAATCACCTGGCCCGGCGTGCCGCTGCCGTGCAGCGTTGGCGTGGTGTCATCGGTTGAGTCGTGCTGATAAACCGGCCCCTGCAGCGGGCCCGCGTTGTCCCAGGCGTAGTCGATGGTCGGTTCCAGCGGCGCGCCGGGGATCACCAGCAGCTCAAACTTATCGCTCCACGCGCTGGCTTTACCATCGGCCACGCCGCGCGAGCGGAAACCCCATTCGCCAAAATAGGTCAGTTCAAAGCCAGCGAACTGCCAGTTGCCCTGCGCATCGACCGTCACGCTGCCCGCGCTGTGCCAGCCGCTGTTACTCAGGTTGTACTCAATCTCAACGATGCTGCCCGGCGCACCGCGACCTTCCAGCACCGGCGTTTTATCGTCGGTGGTGCCGCGATGGTACACCTGGCCGGTATGGGCGCCGGTATCGTCACGCGCACAGTCGATAGCCGGACGCAGATTCTCCAGCGCCGACATATTAAGGCTGAAATCCGGGCGGTAGTCGTCTTTGCTGTTCTCATAGGAGGCATAGAAGGTATAGATGCCGTCACCGCTGATCATCGCGCGTGACTGAATTACCCAGTCGCCGTTGGCATCGGTTTTAACGCTGCCTTTATAGCCGATGCCGCCGTGATCGTTCTGCGCGAACAGATAAACGATGCTGTTCGGCTCCGCGCGCCCCACGATCAGCGGCGAGAAGTCGTCGGTGGTGGAGCCGCTGGCGAGCTGGCCCTGCACGGTGCCGACATCGTCAATGGCGTAGCTGATGGTCGGCGGCACCGGTCCGCTTTCAACCACAGTGATGTCAAAGTGGTCAGAAGGTTCGCTGACGCGGCCAAACTCGTCGGTGGCGGTGACGGTTAGCTGATGCCCGCCCGCGCCCAGCAGCGGCTCCAGCGACCATTCGCCGCTTTTTCTGGCCACGGTGCTGCCAATCAGCCTGTCGTGATCGTACAGCCGCACCGTGCTGCCCGGCAGCGCATAGCCCTGCACTTTGGGCGTGGTGTCATCAATGGTGTGTCCGCGCCCGACCGGGCCGGTTTCGCTGCCGACGTCGTCAAACAGCGCGGTGATCGCTGGTTTGTCCGGCACCGAGAGCGCGACGTCAACAGAGAACGGATGCGGTTCGCCGCTGTCGCCGATGCGCGCTACCATGTCGTGGCTGCCTTCGCTCAGCGAGAACGGCGGCTGAAATGACCAGCTGCCGTCGGCGGCAATCGGCGTGCTGTAGCGGTGATCGTTGATAATGAATTCAATGATTTCACCGGCCTGCGCCGGCAGGCTGCCGCTCAGCAGCGGATAAGGTGTGCCCACTCGCAAGGTATTAATGGATGAAAAGGGGTCAAAGCTGAGAGGTGTTAGCATAAGTATTCTCCACCAAAATCAACAACGGCGTGATTACCGTTGCCTGCCCAGCATAAAGGGGGAGGGGATGGCGGCATGTATCAGAATCGTCTCGTTTCTAAGACTGATCTTAATAAGTTCTGCTAATGAAAAAGGCATTAAAAAGAGTGGGATATGGCTCATGATATTGATTGTTGGGGATTGATATCGCTGAATTTATACCACTCGTAAAGTCGATAGTCTGTGCTGCACCTGTCACCTGGAAAGCCCAGAATTATTAACTTTCCTCATAAGCTGATCGGACCGGTCGTGTTAACTGTTTGTTACCTTTGTTCGTACTTTTGTAAAGTGCAATGGTGAACAGGATCACATCTATTCACGCGCCGGCAGGCTAAAACAGGAGAAAAACCAGGAAGGACGATATGAGCTCAAGTCACGCTTTACAAAAGTCATCGCAGGGCGGTGCCAAAACCATCTTTAGCGTTACCAGCGGTAACTTTCTTGAGATGTACGATTTTATGGTGTTTGGCTACTACGCCACCGCCATTGCAAAAACCTTTTTCCCGGGCGACGATCCGTTTGCTTCGCTGATGCTGACGCTGATGACCTTTGGCGCCGGCTTCCTGATGCGTCCGCTCGGGGCGATTATACTGGGGGCCTACATTGACCATCATGGCCGGCGCAAAGGGCTGCTGCTGACGCTCGGCCTGATGGCGCTCGGTACGCTGACTATCGCGCTGGTGCCAGGCTACGCCACGTTGGGCGCGGCGGCACCGATCCTGATTCTGCTTGGCCGCCTGCTGCAGGGCTTCTCGGCGGGCGTGGAGCTCGGCGGCGTTTCGGTTTATCTGTCTGAAGTGGCTCCCAAAGGCCGTAAAGGCTTTTACGTCAGCTGGCAGTCAGGCAGCCAGCAGGTAGCGGTAATCTTTGCCGCGCTGCTGGGGCTGGGGCTTAATCATCTGCTGGCGAAGGACGCGGTGACCGAATGGGGCTGGCGTATTCCGTTTGTGGTCGGCTGTCTGATTGTGCCGTTCCTGTTCTGGATTCGCCGCATGCTGGAAGAGACCGAAGCGTTCAGCCAGCGCAAATCGCACCCGTCAATGGGCCAGATTGTGCGTTCCGTGGGACAAAACTGGGCGCTGGTGCTGGCCGGCATGCTGATGGTGGTCACCACCACGGTGATGTTTTACATGATTACCGCGTTCACCCCGACCTTTGGTAAAACCGTGCTGATGATGAGTGACAAACAGAGCTTCCTCGTGACGCTGTTTGTTGGCATCTCTAACCTGTTCTGGCTGCCGGTGATGGGCGCGCTGTCGGACCGCGTCGGGCGGCGGCCGCTGCTGATTACTTTTACCGTGTTGATGATCCTGACGACCTGGCCGGTGCTGCACGGGCTGGTGGGATCGCCGACCTTTGCGCACCTGGTGGAAGCGGAGCTGTGGTTATCGTTCCTGTATGCGAGCTATAACGGCGCGATGGTGGTGTATCTGGCGGAGATCATGCCGGCTGAAGTACGTGCTTCGGGCTTTTCGCTGGCCTACAGCCTGGCGACCGCGCTGTTTGGTGGTTTTACGCCGGCGATTTCGAGCTATCTGATTCATGCTACAGGCGATAAAGCGATGCCTGGCGTCTGGCTGTCGTTTGCCGCGGTGTGCGGCCTGGTTGGCACGCTGCTGATTGGCCGCATGGTGAAACAGTACCAGGCGCGGCACAGCGCAACGGTAGTGGGCGCGTCGCTGTAGTTCGAGTGCGCGCGCTGGACTCACTCTGACTTTCTCTCACTGGCCCTCACCCTAACCCTCTCCCGCACGCGGGAGAGGGAACCGCTCGGTGCGGTTTCGCAGACCTGCACTTCACCTCAACACTCGCTTGGTTGGCTCCTTCTCCCGCCAGCGGGAGAAGGCGGGGGATGAGGGTGCCAGCCAGCTCCTGCTCTGCCTGCTGGCCCTCACCCTAACCCTCTCCCGCATGCGGGAGAGGGAACCGCTCGGTGCGGTTTCGCAGACCTGCGCTTCACCTCAACACCCGCGCGATCGGCCCCTTCTCCCGCTGGCGGGAGAAGGCGGGGAATGAGGGGCAAGCCAGCTCCTGCTCTGCCTGCTGGCCCTCACCCTAACCCTCTCCCGCACGCGGGAGAGTGAACCGCTCGGTGCGGTTTCGCAAACCTGCGCTTCACCTAAACATCCACCCGGTCGGCTCCTTCTCCCGCTGGCGGGAGAAGGCGGGGGATGAGGGGGCAAGCATGCTCCTGCTCTGCGCGCTGGCCCTCACCCTGACCCTCTCCCGCACGCGGGAGAGGGAACCGTTCAGTGCGGTTTCGCAGACCTGCGCTTCACCTCAACCCCCGCTCAATCGGCCCCTTCTCCCGCGTGCGGGAGAAGGCGGGGGATGAGGGTGCCAGCCAGCTCCTGCTCTGCGTGCTGGCCCTCACCCTGACCCTCTCCCGCACGCGGGAGAGGGAACCGTTCAGTGCGGTTTCGCAGACCTGCACTTCACCTCAACGCCCGCGCGGTGGGCTCCTTCTCCCGTCAGCGGGAGAAGGCGGGGGATGAGGGGGCCAGCCAGCTCCTGCTCTGCGCGCTGGCCCTCACACTGACCCTCTCCCGCACGCGGGAGAGGGAACCGTTCAGTGCGGTTTGCAGACCTGCGCTTTACCTCAACCCCCGCTCAATCGGTCCCTTCTCCCGCCAGTGGGAGAAGGCGGGGGATGAGGGGGCCAGCCAGCTCCTGCTCTGCCTGCTGGCCCTCACCCTGACCCTCTCCCGCACGCGTGAGAGGGAAACCGTTCAGTGCGGTTTCGCAGACCTGCACTTCACCTCAACATCCGCGCGATCGGCCCCTTCTCCCGCTGGCGGGAGAAGGCGGGGGATGAGGGTGCCAGCCAGCTCCCGTCCCACCCCGCTAAAACGCCACATCCACCACCACGCTATCGCTGTAATTCCCCGCTGCGGGCGTATTTTGCGTAGTCAGAATCTGCGCCGTATAGGTAAAGTTGCGCGTCACGGTATCCGCGTTGAGCGATGTCGAGGTCGCGCTGCTCCAGCGGTCGCTGCCGCTCGGGCCCCAGCGATTAGTGGTGGTGGTGCCTTTATAAATATCGTACGCCAGCCGGTTGGTGCCGCTCGCCATCTGGCGCGTGGTGCCGCTGAAATAGCTGCCATTACTCAGTCCCACCGTATACGTGCTGCCCTTTGAACACACCACGTTAATCGTCTGCTGCACAGTAGAAAAACTGCCGACCAGCGGCGCACTGCCGAAGCTGACGTTCGGCGCCGTAATGGTGGTGCAGTCGTTAGTGATCACCATATTCACGGTGATCGGCATCGCCGTCCCGCTGCTGCTCTGCACGGTGCCGACGCACACGCCGGCCACATTTAGCCCGGCGCACACGTTATAACTCACCGTCAGCGTGATGGTGGTGGTGTAACTGCCGGCGGCAATCACCTGGCCGGGTACGGTGCGGAAATAGAGTGGAATGACAAAATTGAGGCTGTTGCCGAGCGCCAGCAGCGCGGAAGAGTTCCAGCGATAGCTGCCGCCCTGGCGCAGTTCGGTGGCACAGGCACTGTCGATGCACAGCTGAATCGGCACGTTATCGGTGCCGCTGGCCGATGCCTTCATGGTGGCGCGCGTGCCGCTCAGGTAGTTGGCGGTGGTAAACGCATAGGCGACGTAATCGCTGCCCAGCAGGTTGAGCGTGCCGGTGCCGCAGTTAACGTTGGTGTTACTGGAAGTATTGACCGCCGTCGACTGCACGTAAAACGTGGTTTGCGTGCCAAAGCTGGCGCTGGGGGCCGAAAGCGAACAGAGCGCGTAGCTGCTGGCCGGCAGCAGCCACAGCAGCAAGAACAGAAATTTCCTCATGGCGAGATCCCTGACTGTGAGTTGTTGGCGGCATTCACGGCCGTACCGGGCGCGGCAGGCGGCAGCGGGCAGGTGAGTGGACCGTAAGTCTGCAGCGCTTTAGGCTGACCCTCAGCGATAGCCAGCGTGGTCTCGCACTGGCGTCCGTCCGGCGTCACCACGCGCATCGGGTTGCTGGCGCTGAGATCTTCCATCCACACGAGGCCATCCCAGCCGACATATTCGGTGGCGCGATCGCGGCGCAACACCTGGCTGGAGACTGGCAGCGGCTGACCGTCGCTGTCGTGCAGGATCACGCTGGCGGCGCGCAGGCGCTCCACCGGGAAATTCAGCAGATAGCCACTTTTGCGCTTCACCGCGAAGCGCTGCTCCACTTTTGGCGCGGTCATGTCAGCCGGCAGATCGAGGGTATCGATATCGTACTTTGCGCCGTAATAGCTGCTGATGGACGGCACCAGCAAATAGCCGGCGTCATCGGTGCGGCCCATCGTCTGGTTTTCGTAGCGCACCGTCACGTCCGGATAGCGGGTTTTCACCACCACAAAGGCATCGTTGATGTTGTTGGCGGCGAACACATGGTTGTCCATCAGCACCAGCGAGCCGGTGAAATCAGCCCACTGCGTGGTGTTGTCATCGTCGCCGTAAAAGCCGGCGGAAGTATCGATCTTGTTGTTGCGATAGCGCAGACTGCCCTGACGATAATCGCCGCTGTCGCCGCCCTGATGCGCCCATGACGCATCGTAAGCAAAACCGCCGTCGCTCGGCATGGCGCGCGACACGTACAGGCGCTGATTGCTTTGTCCCTGCTGATCGCGCTCGACACTAATTGATGCGCTGCTCTGTTCGCCAAACGGAATCACCAGCGAAATCGCGCCGCTCCAGTCGCCCTGCTGCTGGTCGCGGCTGGCGGAAATGTACAGGCTGCTGTTGCCCCACAGGTTTTTACTCCACGATAAATTCCACAGGCGGGTGCGATCGCCGCTGCCGCCGGCGATGTCCAGATACGCCAGACCGAGGCTGCCGTACTGGCTGAGCGACAGGCTGGCGGTGTACTGCGCGCTGCGTCTGGCGAGCGAATAGCTGGTATTGGCGCTGTCGCCGCGGCTGCCGACCAGCGCCAGGTTGCCGAAATCCGCGCTGCGCAGCGTGTGCTGGGTGCCGAGGCTGAACCAGCTGTTGTTGTACTGGTAACCCCAGCTGTACTGGGTACCGGGCCTGCCGTCCAGCTGGCTCTGCGCCAGCGCGGCGTTGATGACGCCCAGACTGCCCAGCTTCACCAGTGCGCCGGCACCGCCCATCGCCACGTCGCTGCTGCCTTCGGCGTGCGATTCCAGCGTCAGCCAGTCGCGCAGGCCGTAACGATAGGATCCGCTGGCCGCCGCTGCGCCGTAATCAAAGTTTTTGATGCCGTAGTTCTCGCGAATCGCCCCGGCGGAGAAGGCGTAATCGGACAGGCCGGTTTTCAGCAGGCTGCTGGAGACATAGAACGGCAGCGTTGTCGTCACCTGACGGCCGACCGCGTCGGTGGTGGTGATCACCGCATCGCCCGCCCCGTTAACGAACGGCACATTGGTCAGCGACCACGGCCCCGGCTGAACGCTGGCCTGTGCGCTGCGGTAACCATTGATAAACAGATCGACTGACGACGGTACCGCCGCCTGGCCGCTAAAGGCCGGCAGCGGGTAAGTGACCAGATCCGGCCGCACGCTGAAGTCACGCGCGATCTGCACGCCGCCAAGGCGCACGCTGTTGCTCCAGCCCAGCGCATCCGTAATCAAATCGCCGGCGCGCCAGCTCAGCGCGGCGTTCTCGTTCTCGTTGCTGTACCAGGTGTCGTAGCGAATGTAACCCTGCTGCTGGCCGCGGGTGTCGCCCGCAAGCTGCTGGATATAGACACCGTTACTGGAGAACTGGCCGGCCGGACCGAACAGGCGCAGCTCATTCCAGCTGGAGAGGCGCGAACCGGCGTTGTCGGTGCGCGTGGCGTAGAAGTCGTAGTTGAGCAGCGCGCCGTTGCTGGCCTGGCCGGGATAGCGCGGACCGTTTTGCGGCTGACCAAGCGTCTGCTCTGGCAGCCAGGCGGGCGGTACCGTCAGCAGCAGGCGCTGACGGCGTTCATCGTATTCCACTTTAACCTCACCCAACTGACCGGGAGCGACCTGTTCGCCAGCCAGCTTCGCCGCCGGAATGCCGGCGCGCTGCAGATCGCCGCTGCGCAGCCAGAACTCACCGTCGCGCCGCTCGACCGGCACAATCTCGCCCCGTTCGCGCTGGTTCACCACCAGTTCCAGCATGTATTGCTGGCCGCTGGCGCTGTGGCTGACGGCAGGCGGCGGTGGCAGCTCAGAGAAGGTCTCTGCGCTGCTCAGCGGGGAAAAGCACAGCACGCTGGTCACTGCCAGCGCGCAGGAAGGCGGCGTCAGCTTCATCAGCGCGCGGCAGCGCTGCGCCAGTGATTTTTATTCACCTCGGCCGCGAGTTCACCGCTCACCGGGCTGTTCAGCGGCCAGCGGTGGCTGCTGTGAGCCAGCACATAGCCAAACAGGCCGTTGCCGAGCGCGCGACCGCCGACGGTGACGTTGCTCAGGCGCGCGTGGCCGTTGCCGCTATTGGTCAGCTCCAGCCAGCGTTTGCCGTCGCGGCTGACCTGACGCCAGCTGAGATCGGCTTTGGCGCTGTCGCGCGTCAGGCCATCACCATAGACAAACAGCGGCACCGAGTAGCGCATCTGAAACGTCAGCCCGGCCTGATTCTCGCCCGGCGAGCGCGGCGTCGGGATCTCGTCCAGCACCACGCGATAGGCTTGCTCCACGCCGGCGGGCGGCGCGCTCTGGCGAATCAGACGCACCAGCTGCTTCTGCCCCGGCTCCAGCCGCACCATCGGCGGGCTGGCGACCACCTGCTGCTGCGTTTGATACTGTTCCTGGCCGTCAATCTGCTGCCAGTTGAAGATGCGCACCTGCATGATGGTGGTGGCGTTACCGCGATTCTCCAGCCACAGTTCGCTGGCTTTTTCCTGTGGGTTGATGGCGGGATCGATCGGCCAGATCATCAGCGAGTTGGCAGCGAAGCTGGCGGGCGACAGGGCCAGAAGAAACCACAGAAGCAGGGCGCGCAGGCTCATCATCTTTCATCCTTTTTATGCTGCCGTCACCAGCTCAGGGTGACGGTTAACGTATCGGTATAGGTCCCGGCGCGCGTCGGGCCGGGCAGGGTTAACAGGCCATAAATCGGCAGCACGATGTTATTGGCGTTGCTGTAACTCAGTGCCACTGGCGAATTAACCGGAATCGTCGTGGTGTGCGCTGCGTTGGTATACAGGCTGTAGGCCACGGTATCGGTGTTACTGGTGTGTTTGAGATTGCGGCTGCTGGTGTAATTGCTGCCGCCATTGATACTCATGCTGAGGGCGGTACCCGGCGTGCAGGCGAGGGTGAGGGTGGTGCTTTGCACGTAGCTGGCGCTGACGCCGCTGCTCGCCACGCCCGACTGGGTGCCAAAATTCAGCGTGCCAAACACGCCGGTATTGGTACCGGAGATCACGCAGCCTGCCACCACTGACGCAGAGACCTGGAAGGTGGCCGTCGGCA
Source organism: Enterobacterales bacterium (assembly GCA_039593635.1). Taxonomy (GTDB): domain Bacteria; phylum Pseudomonadota; class Gammaproteobacteria; order Enterobacterales; family Enterobacteriaceae; genus Enterobacter. The sequence goes on along the minus strand of JBCNOW010000008.1, from coordinate 141,417 downwards.
AACTCCAGGCCGGGACGCTCCCTATCAGCAGGGCCAGGCTGCCAGCACGCAGCAGCCAGACCATCCTTCTTACCCCACCGCTGGCGTCAGTAGTTCACCGCCACGTTAATAGTATCGGTGTAGGTACCGGCCGGAATCAGTGGGTTAAAGCCGCCGCCGACCACCCGACCATAAATGGCATAGTTGGTGCCGAGCGTCGGATCGGTGGTGCCGCTGGCGGCAATATTGGTGTTGTTGGCGATGGCGGTGGTAAACGCGGCGTCGCTGTACAGCGTGTAAGCAATGCCCTGCGTATTGTTGGAGCCGAGGATCAGGTAACGCGGCTGGCCGCTCACCGTACCGTAAATGGTGGCCGGTGCCGGATTACTGCTGGTGACCTGCACATTAAAGGTTTGGCCTGTGGTGCAGCGGACAAAAATGCCGTTCCCGGATGCCCCCACCAGGGTGGCGTTTAAGGTATCAAAGGTTGCAGCGCTGCTACCAAAGTTCAGTGTACCGAAGTTAACCCCGCTGGTGGCGGACTGACCGTTCACCAGACAGCCGGTGGTGAGCGTCAATGTGGCATTGATGGTTCCCGTTGTGGTGGCAGCAAAAACCGTTGCAGGGGCGAGCGCGGCGCTCAGGCTGGTAGCCAAAAGAAAAAGCTTGAGTTTCATAATCAATCCTTACTGATTATCCAAGGTCAGTGCTTTTTCGCCTGGTGATTCATTAATGAAACGAACCCGTAAATAACAAGACGCCGCGATCGGCAAACGAACTTAATGCCCTGCCACCTAAGAAAATTCTTAAAGGCTGAGTTAGTGATTTATATCAGTTTTATTTACTATAGAACACCCTTTTGCCGCTTGTACAACGCACCGGAGAATTTTCGCTAATCAATTTCTCCTTTTCACCGATAACGCAGTCATAACAAGGGCTGGCGGCCCATTAAAAAAACCAAACGGCAAGTGTTTTCCCCCTCTACCGCGACTTCAGGTTCAATGCTATGTTCATGCATTAATCAGATATCATTACTTTTCCCGGCCGCGACAGACGATGAGAATAAAAAATAGCCGTGCAATACCTCCAGTTATTTCTGGATCTGTTTTTGTGTCGCCACAGCGCGGGTGGTCATTAGCTGCCTCTCATTGATGTTTTCACTTTTTCTGTTGTTAATTGACGATACCGCACCTGCGCTGCCGCGGGTTGAGTTGAGGAGCGCACATGTTGCTGGTTACCTGGGATAGCGTTCTGGTTGCCGTTTCGCTGATTGTGGCGTTTATTGCGGCGTTTACGGCGCTGGATACCGCCGGGCGCGTCGCCGTGTCGCGCGGCCTGCTGGCGAAACTGTGGCTGGTGGCCGGCGGTACGGCGATGGGCATTGGCATCTGGGCGATGCACTTCATTGGCATGCTGGCGATGATGATGCCGATGACCATGCGCTATGACATTCCGCTCACCGCCTTCTCGCTGCTGCTGGCAATTCTCACCAGCATCTTCGCCTTTGCGCAGGGCCTGCAGGGCAGCCATCTGACGCGCCGCCGGCTGCTGCGCGGCACGGTGATCCTCGGCAGCGGCGTGGTTGCCATGCATTATCTCGGCATGCTGGCGCTGCTGATTGAACCCGCCATTCACTGGGATTTGCGCCTGGTGGCACTGTCGGTACTGATTGCCTACGGCGCATCCGGTGCCGCGCTATGGCTGGCGTTTCACCTGCGCCACGGCGAGAGCCTGCTGCTGATGCGCGCCTGCGCGGCGCTGGCGATGGGGGTGGCGATTGCCGGCATGCACTACACCGGCATGGCGGCCGCGCAGTTCAGCGCACCGGGCAGCATGCAGCACCACGGCATGGGACAGGAGGGGCTGGCGGTGTGGGTAACCATCATCACGCTCACCATTCTCGGTCTGACATTGCTGATCTCAATGCTGGATGCCCAGCTGCGCGCGGCGCGTCTTGCCGCCCGGCTGCGGCGCGCCAACAGCGAGCTGCGCCAGCTGGCGCTGCACGATACTCTCACCGCACTGCCCAATCGCGTGATGCTCGACCAGCAGCTCAGCACGCAAATCAAACAGGCGACGCTGTATGACCAGCCTTTTGCCCTGATGTTTATGGATCTCGACGGCTTCAAAGCGGTGAACGATACCTGGGGGCATCACGTCGGCGATCGTTTGCTGGTCGCCGTGGCGGAACGGCTGCGCACCCAGCTGGATGCGGACATTTTGCTGGCACGCCTCGGCGGCGATGAGTTTGTCATGTTGTGTCCGCAGTACGCGGCGACCCAGGCTGAAGCGCTGGCACAGCGGCTGGTGCACAGCATTGATGCACCGTTTGAGCTGGATCGTTACTCGCTGCGCGTCTCGCTCAGCATCGGCATCGTGATCTTCCCGCAGCATGGCCGCAGCCCGCAGGAGATGATGTTTAACGCTGACTCGGCCATGTACCACACCAAGCACAGCGGGCGTAACGGCTGGAGCCTGTTTGAGCCAGTGATGAGCGCGGTGGCGCAGCATCAGCTGGCGCTGGCCAACGATTTATGGAACGCGCTGGAGTGCCAGGAGATGCGCCTGTTCTACCAGCCGAAGTTTCGCGCGGGCGGGACCATTCTGATGGGTTTTGAGGCGTTACTGCGCTGGCAGCATCCGCGCCGCGGCTTGCTGATGCCGGATATGTTTCTGGCGCGCGCCGAGAAAACCGGCCAGATTGTGGCGCTCGGCAACTGGGTGATCAACGAAGCCTGCCGCCAGTTGCGGCAGTGGCAGGACGAGGGCAACCGCGACTGGAGCGTCTCGGTTAACCTGTCCGCACTGCAGTTTCATCAGCGCGATCTGATCGACACGCTGCGCCAGACGCTGCAGCGCTACCAGCTGCCGGAAGGCGCGCTGATGCTGGAAATCACGGAAAACATCGCCATGCGCGATCCGCAGTTCAGCCAGCAGCGCATCGCCGAACTGCAGCGGCTTGGCGTCAAAGTGGCCATCGACAACTTCGGCATTGGCTACGCCAATCTGCTGCACCTCAAGCACCTTGAGGCCAGCGAGCTGAAAATTGATCGTGCCTTTATTAACAGCCTGCGTGCCGACAGCGAGGATGCAACCGTAGTGACCGCCATGCTGACGCTGGCGCAAAGCCTTAACCTGCGCATGGTGGCGGAGGGCGTGGAGACCGAAGAGCAGCAGCGCCTGCTGACCGGTCTTGGCTTTGACACGCTGCAGGGGTATCTGCTGGGCAAACCGACGCCGGCGGAGCGCATCGGCGAATTCACCGCATCACCGCCGATTGCACCGCACTTTCCTGATAACGTGCTGCCGCTCACCGGCGCCTGACCAGCAATTTTTGTTCTCCTTCACATCGGAAGCTTTCATCGTTCAGTGACTCATATCGGCAGCCGGTCTGCCGATAATTTCAATTATAAAACCAACATTTTCTTTTTCATTTCAACAACACCACAGCTGACTTAACACAGCTTTTTTATATGGGAAATCACTATGTTAGTGACTTCGTACGATGCGTTTACCGTTCTCGTTTCGATACTGGTAGCGATGCTGGCCTCGTTTACCGCGCTGGATATGGCGGGGCGCGTCGCTTCCTCCACCGGCCGGGTGGCGCTGGTCTGGCTGCTGGGCGGCGGTTTCGCCATGGGCGTGGGCATCTGGGCCATGCACTTTATCGGCATGCTGTCGATGAGCCTGGATATGGTGATGAGCTACGATCCGCTGCTCACCGCCGCCTCAATGGTGGTGGCGATTCTCGCCTCCATCTTTGCCCTGTGGCTGGTGTGCTCGTCCGGCAATCTGCCGTGGCGACGGCTGCTGGGCGGCGCGCTGGTGCTGGGATCCGGCGTGGTGGCGATGCACTACACCGGCATGGCAGCGCTGATGTTTGAGCCGGGCATCAGCTGGAACTGGGGCTGGATTGCGGTTTCGGTGCTGATTGCGCTGGTGGCTTCCGGTGCCGCGCTGTGGCTGGCGTTCAACCTGCGCGAAGGACATGGCCGCGTCACGCTACTGCGCGTTGGGGCGGCCGTGGTGATGGGTTGTGCCATTGCCGGTATGCACTATACCGGCATGGCGGCGGCGAACTTCCCGATGCACAGTCACGCCACCCATCACGGCGTGAACAGCGACTGGCTGGCGATGCTGGTCACGGTGGTGACGCTGGCGATCCTCGGCATTACGCTGCTGGTTTCGATGCTCGACGCGCGTATGCAGGCGCGCACTTCGATTCTCGCGCGCTCGCTGGCGGAGGCCAATCGCGAGCTGGCCCAGCTGGCGCTGCACGATAACCTGACGCGACTGCCGAACCGCATCCTGCTGGAAGATCGCCTCGAGCAGGCGATCAACAAGGCCAACCGCGAGCGCTCGCACTTTGCGCTGATGTTTATGGATCTCGACGGCTTCAAAGCGGTCAACGATGCCTTTGGTCACCACGTCGGCGATAACCTGCTGATTGCGGTAACCGAACGCATGACCAACCAGATGAAAGGGCACTACACGCTGGCGCGGCTGGGCGGTGACGAGTTTGTGCTGCTGATTGAGATCGGCGATCCCAATGATGCCGCAGCGGTGGCGGATGCGCTGGTAAAAGCCGTGGATCGCCCGTTTAGCGTGTCACGCTACGAGCTGATGGTGTCGCTGAGTATCGGCATCGCCGTTTATCCTGGTGACGGCAAGGATGAGCGCGAGCTGATGTTTAACGCCGACGCCGCGATGTACCACACCAAGAACAACGGCCGTAACGGCTACAACTTCTTCCAGCCGTCCATGAACACGCTGGCGCAGTCGCAGCTGCAGCTTAATAACGATCTGTGGCAGGCGCTGGATAGCAACGAGCTGCGTCTGTTCTATCAGCCTAAGTACTGCGCGCCGAGCGGGCCGATCATTGGCTTCGAAGCGCTGCTGCGCTGGCAGCACCCGACGCGCGGCCTGCTGACGCCGGACAAGTTTTTACCTATCGCCGAGAAGACCGGCATGATCATTAATATCGGCAACTGGGTGATCAACGAGGCCTGCCGCCAGCTGCACATCTGGCACCAGCAGGGCCATCCGCACTGGTCGGTGGCGGTGAACCTCTCTGCCTTACAGTTTGAGCAGTGCAACCTGGTCGACACCGTGACGCAGGCGCTGGAACAGCATCAGATCCCGGCGGAGTTGCTGACGCTGGAAGTCACCGAAACCACGGCGATGCGCGATCCGGAAGAGAGCGTGCGCATCCTCACCGAGCTGACCAGCATGGGGGTAAAAGCCTCGATTGATGACTTCGGCACCGGCTACTCCAGCCTGCTGTATCTCAAGCGCTTACCGGCCAGCGAGCTGAAAATCGACCGCGCCTTTGTTAACGAGCTGCAGGCGAAATCGGAAGATGCCACCATCGTCTCCGCCATCGTCGCGCTGGCGCAGTCGCTGGATCTCAAAGTGGTGGCCGAAGGCGTGGAAACCCAGGATCAGCAGGCGTTCCTCACCGGGCTCGGCTGCGACACCCTGCAGGGCTTCCTGCTGGGCAAACCGCTGCCGCCAGAGCGCATCAGCGAGCTGCCGGACTTTGTTAAGGACAAACCCGCGGCGCTGACGGTGGAGTAGAGGCTGGTTTCTGCCGCCTGTCGCTCCTGTCTCCGGGTGCGCGCGGTATGTCTTTTCTCTCTCTCCCACGTGCACGCTGTGTGTCTTTTCTCCCTCTCCCGCGTGCGGGAGAGGGCCGGGGTGAGGGCCAGACCGCACCCAACCCAACAAAAAGCCGCAGCATCCCCGACACCTTCGCTCAGCTTCCAGTCGTACGATGCAACATCAGTTCTGAATGTCTCTGAGGACGCGATATCCTCTCCGAACCAATCCATGTAAACTGGCGCGCGACATTTCCGCAGCGGAGGCGCCATGGCCAAATACCAGCAGCTGGTAGATCAGCTACGTACGCAAATCGAAGCACGCATCTGGCCGCCGGGTGAAAAGCTGCCGTCGCTGCGCCAGCAGGCGGAGCAGAGCGGGTTGAGCCTGATGACGGTGATGCACGCTTACGAAGTGCTGGAGAGCCAGGGCTGGATTGTGTCGAAGCCGCAGTCGGGCTATTACGTGGCACCGCGCGCGGCGGAGAGTCGTCCGCGTTTGCCGACGCAGGCAATCGCTAAAACCGACCAGGCCGATACCAACAGCTTCGTGTTTGATGTGCTGCAGGCGACGCGCGATCCGGCCATCATGCCGTTTGGTTCTGCCTTTCCCGATCCGGAACTGTTTCCCCAGCGCCAACTGATGCGCTCGCTGGTGAAGGTCTCGCACAATCTTAAACCCACCGATGCCCTGAATAATCTGCCGCCCGGTAATGAAGCGCTGCGAAAAATCCTCGCCCAGCGATATGCGCAGCAGGGCATTACGCTGTCGCCGGATGACATCGTCATTACCAACGGTGCGATGGAAGCGCTGAACCTCAGCCTGCAGGCGGTGACCGAACCAGGCGACTGGGTGGTGATCGAGAACCCTTCCTTCTATGGCGCGTTGCAGGCGATTGAACGGCTCAAGCTGAACGCGATTGCTATCGCCAGCGATGTGGAGCAGGGCATCGATCTGGATGAGCTGGAGCAGGCGCTGCAGCGCTGGCCGGTGAAAGCCTGCTGGCTGATGACCAACCGGCAGAATCCGCTCGGCTTCACGCTTAGCGCCGGGCGCAAACAGCAGCTGGTGGCACTGCTGACGCGTTATCAGGTGGCGATGATAGAGGACGACGTCTACAGCGACCTGTATCACGGCCACGATAAGCCGTTGCCGGCCAGAGCGTTCGACCGCGAGGGTTACGTGCTGCACTGCGGCAGCTTTTCGAAAAATCTGGTGGCGGGATTTCGCGTGGGCTGGGTCGCGGCGGGGCGCTACGCGCAGCGCGTGCAGCGCATTCAGATGATGAGTACGCTCTCGACCAGCGCGCCGATGCAGCTGGCGCTGGCGGATTTTCTCAGCACCCGCAGCTACGATACGCATCTGAAAAAGCTGCGCCAGACGCTGGCGAAGCGCAAACAGCTGGCACAGCAGGCGCTGCGCCGCGTGCTGCCCGCCGAGGCGCACATCAGCGATACGCCCGGAGGCTACTTTTTGTGGATTACCTTGCCGGAGCAGATCAACGCCACGCAGCTGTATCATCTGGCGCTGCAGCAGGGCATCAGTATTGCGCCGGGCCAGCTGTTTTCCAGCAGCGAGAGTTTCAGCCACTGCTTCCGCTTCAACACCGCCTGGCCGTGGGATGCACGCGCTGAGGCGGCGGTAGAGACGCTGGGGGCGTTGATTGGTCAGCTGGCACAGGGCGTTGCGGTAGAGAAGTGAGCGGTTTTTCCCTCACAACACCCGCAGCATTCTCACTTCGCAATCCACGTGGCCGGTACAGCCCATCGCGTCCTCAATCTGTTCAAAGCCCAGCGACTGATAGAGCTTAATGGCGCGCGTCAGGCTGCCGGTGGTCTCCAGGTAGCAGCGCCGGAACCCGCGCTGGCGGGCAAAATCCATTGCGCGCAGCGCCAGTTCGCGCGCTAAACCCAGCCCGCGCACCGACGGCAGGAAATACATCTTCTGCAACTCACAGATATCCGGTGCGCTGCAGGCCAGCGGTGCCACGCCGCCGCCGCCGACCACCTGACCTTCATGCTCCACAATCCAGTAAGCGCTGTCCGCCGCACTGTACAGCTCAAACAACCGATCGAGCTGCGGGTCGGACACGGTATAACCTTTATCCGCCGTCAGGCCGAACTCGGCGGAGACATCGCGGATCACCTGGGCAATCCGCGGATTATCGGCGGCGACAATCGGGCGCACCTGCAGGTTAAGTGGCGTGGCGGTGGTCATCATAATCTTCCGATAGAAAAAAGCCGGGCAGTGCCCGGCTTCGATTAAGCGTCAGGACTGAAGCGCTTACAATGCCGCAATCACGCCCTGCTGTTCAATCAGTTTTGCTTTTGATTGCTCCAGCTCGGCAACGCGCTCACGCTCTTTCGCGATGACCGCTTCCGGCGCGCGGGCGACAAAGCCTTCGTTCGCCAGTTTGCTTTCGATTTTGCCAATTTCCACGTCGACCTTCGCCACTTCTTTCGCCAGACGCGCCAGCTCGGCGTCTTTGTCGATCAGACCTGCCATCGGGATCAGCAGCTCTGCGCCGTCGATGATTTTGGTCACGGAAACCGGACCTTTGTCATCGGCTGGCAGCACGGTGATGCTTTCCAGACGCGCCAGGGTTTTCAGGAAGGTGTTGTTCTCGGTGACGCGACGAACAGCGCCGCTTCGTCGCTGCAGCCGCGCAGCAGCAGCTCCAGCGGTTTGCCCGGGGCGATGTTCATTTCGGCACGGATGTTACGTACCGCGACGATCGCCTGTTTCAGCCACTCGGTATCCGCCGACGCTTCCGCGTCATCAACCTTCGCCGCATCGAACTGCGGGAACGGCTGCAGCATGATGGTGTCGGCGTTGATGCCCTCCAGCACCTTCACGCGCTGCCAGATGGTTTCGGTGATGAATGGAATGATCGGATGCGCCAGGCGCAGCAGACCTTCCAGCACGGTAATCAGCGTGTTGCGCGTGCCGCGCAGCTCCGCTTCAGTGCCGCCGTTCATGACCGGCTTGGCCAGCTCCAGATACCAGTCGCAGAACTGGTTCCAGGTGAATTCGTACAGAATGCCCGCCGCGATATCGAAGCGGTAGCTGTCCAGCGCCTCGCGGAACGCTTTCACCGTCTGGTTGAATTCCGCCAGGATCCAGCGGTCCGCCAGAGACAGGGTCATCTCGCCGCCGTTGAAGCCGCAATCCTGATCTTCGGTGTTCATCAGCACGAAGCGGCTGGCGTTCCACAGCTTGTTACAGAAGTTACGGTAACCTTCCAGACGCTTCATGTCCCAGTTGATGTCGCGACCGGTGGAGGCCAGCGCCGCCAGGGTGAAGCGCAGGGCGTCGGTGCCGTAAGGCTCAATGCCGTCCGGGAACTGCTTCTCGGTGCGCTTGCGGATCTTCTCCGCCAGCTGCGGCTGCATCATGTTGCCGGTGCGTTTTTCCAGCAGCTCTTCCAGCGAAATGCCGTCGACCATATCCAGCGGGTCGATGACGTTGCCCTTGGACTTGGACATCTTCTGGCCTTCGTCGTCGCGGATCAGACCGGTCATGTAGACGGTCTTGAACGGAACCTGCGGCTTGCCGTCTTCATCTTTGATGAAGTGCATGGTCAGCATGATCATGCGGGCGATCCAGAAGAAGATGATGTCGAAGCCGGTGACCAGCACGCTGGTGGGGTGGAAGGTGACGCAGCGCGTCGGTGTTCTCCGGCCAGCCGAGGGTGGAGAAGGTCCACAGGCCGGAGGAGAACCAGGTGTCCAGCACGTCTTCGTCCTGGCGCAGCGCAACGTCCGCGGCCAGGTTGTTTTCCTGACGCACTTCGTCTTCGCTGCGGCCAACGTAGACGTTGCCGTCGTTGTCGTACCAGGCCGGGATGCGGTGGCCCCACCACAGCTGACGGGAGATGCACCAGTCCTGGATGTCGCGCATCCAGGAGAAGTACATGTTTTCGTACTGCTTCGGCACGAACTGAATGCCGCCGTTTTCCACCGCTTCAACAGCCGGTTTCGCCAGCACGTCGGCACGCACGTACCACTGGTCGGTCAGCATCGGCTCGATAACCACGCCGCCGCGGTCGCCGTACGGCACGGTCAGATCGTGAGGTTTGATCTCTTCCAGCAGGCCCAGCGCGTCAACGGCAGCGACAATCGCTTTACGCGCGGCAAAGCGCTCCAGCTTCTGGAACTGCGGCGGAATTTCATCGGAACAGGCATCGCTGACTTCACCGTTGGTGTCGAACACTTCCGCACGCTCCGCGGATATCGCCGTCAAAGGTCAGGATGTTGATCATCGGCAGGTCGTGGCGACGGCCCACTTCGTAGTCGTTGAAGTCGTGCGCCGGGGTGATTTTCACGCAGCCGGTGCCTTTCTCCATGTCGGCGTGTTCGTCGCCCACAATCGGAATACGGCGGTTTACCAGCGGCAGCACCACGAATTTGCCGATCAGATCTTTGTAACGCGGATCTTCCGGGTTGACGGCCACGCCGGTATCGCCCAGCAGGGTTTCCGGACGGGTGGTGGCGACCACCAGGTAATCTTTGCCGTCGGCGGTTTTCGCGCCGTCGGCCAGCGGGTAGCGGATGTGCCACATGTGAGCCTTTGCTCGTCGCGGTTTTCCACTTCCAGGTCGGAAATCGCGGTGCGCAGTTTCGGATCCCAGTTCACCAGGCGTTTGCCGCGGTAAATCAGGTCTTCTTTGTACAGGCGCACGAAGACTTCTTTGACCGCGTTGGAGAGGCCTTCGTCCATGGTGAAGCGCTCGCGCTCCCAGTCCACGGAGTTGCCCAGGCGGCGCATCTGGCGGGTGATGGTGCCGCCGGATTCCGCCTTCCACTGCCAGATTTTGTCGATGAACGCGTCGCGACCGTAGTCGTGACGGGTTTTACCCTCTTCAGCGGCAATCTTGCGCTCAACCACCATCTGGGTGGCGATACCGGCGTGGTCAGTACCCGCCTGCCACAGGGTGTTTTTGCCCTGCATGCGCTGGTAGCGGATCATGGTGTCCATGATGGTCTGCTGGAAGGCATGGCCCATATGCAAACTGCCGGTGACGTTCGGCGGCGGGATCATGATGCAGAAGGACTTTCCTTGCTTTCATCGCCGTTAGGCTTGAAATAGCCCTGCTGTTCCCAGTGCTCGTAAAGCGGCTGTTCGATATCGCGTGGGTTATATGTCTTTTCCATTATTTCCAGGTTGCCGTATTCAGGTTGAAACCAGCCAGGCGGTACGCTTTATAGCGTTCGCGCGCCAGTTGTTTCAAGGATTCTTCGTAAGGGACAAAGTCTACCACTTCTGTGAAAGCGGTGGCAAAATCTGCAAAGTCCGTCCGCAGGCTAATCAGAATATCGCGCGCGCTGCTGTTGCGCTTTTGCGGCCAGGCCATTTCGACCGGCGCGCCGCCGCGCGGACCTTCGCCAGACAGGTTGTGCGGCACAAAGCTCTCCGGCCGGGCGCGCCCACAGCGCTTCATCCAGCCGAATCGCCTGCTGTTCATCTTCACAGGCAATCAGAACGCGTTTACCTGCGCGCCAACGTTCTGCGGCAATTTCACACACCAGCTGTTCGACGGCGCTGAGGCCATCGCTGATATGCGTCTTTCGGTGTCCAGAAGGAAGAAGGTGGCGTTTTTCATGGCAGGTTATTTCCATCAATGACAGTGGGGCGCATTGTGCGACAGTAAGATTGTGGCGTCCAATAATAAGGTCGCCATGAACGGCGACCCTGTAAACCGTGCGGCTGATAATCAGGTCGCCGTGAACGGCGACCCTACACCCGTAGGGTGCGCATTCATGCGCACCGTTTCAATGGCCGCACGGTATTTAACGCATTTATACGACCATCCCCCGAGGGTGCGCATTCATGCGCACCGTATCAATGGCCGCACGGTATTTAACGCATTCATGCGCACCGTTCCAATGGCCACACGGTATTTAACGCATTCATGCGCACCGTCGCAGCATTCGCCCCGGCTCTTACTCGTCGCCGTTAAAACCCGCGCGGTTCAGCAGGAACTGCGACAGCAGCGCCACCGGACGACCGGTTGCGCCTTTGGCTTTGCCGGAGCGCCATGCGGTGCCGGCGATATCCAGGTGCGCCCAGTTGTACTTGCGGGTGAAGCGCGCCAGGAAGCAGCCCGCGGTGATAGCCCCGCCAGGACGGCCGCCGATGTTCGCCATATCCGCAAAGTTGGACTCCAGCTGTTCCTGATACTCGTCACCCAGCGGCAGACGCCATGCGCGGTCGCCAGCCTGCTCGGACGCGCCGATCAGCTCGTGCGCCAGCGGGTTGTGGTTCGACATCAGGCCGGTGATGTGGTGGCCCAGGGCAATCACGCAGGCGCCGGTCAGGGTTGCGACGTCAATCACCGCTTCAGGCTCGAAGCGCTCAACGTAGGTCAGCACGTCGCACAGCACCAGACGGCCTTCGGCGTCGGTGTTCAGCACTTCAACGGTCTGGCCGGACATGGTGGTCAGGACGTCACCCGGACGGTACGCGCGCCCGCCAGGCATGTTTTCGCAGCCTGCCAGCACGCCAATCACGTTAAGCGGCAGCTGCAGTTCCGCCACCATGCGCATCACGCCGTAAACCGCCGCCGCGCCGCACATGTCGTACTTCATCTCGTCCATGCCTTCGGCAGGCTTGATGGAGATACCGCCGGAGTCGAAGGTCAGGCCTTTACCGACCAGCACGATAGGGCGCGCATCTTCGACGGTGTTGCCTTTGTACTCGATGACCGACATCAGGGATTCGTTCTGCGAGCCGTTACCGACCGCCAGGTACGAGTGCATGCCCAGCTCTTTCATCTGCTGTTCGCCGATCACGCGGGTGATGACGTTTTTGCTGTAGGAATCAGCCAGCTGGCGCGCCTGAGAGGCGAGGTACGCGGCGTTACAGATGTTCGGCGGCATGTTGCCGAGATCTTTTGCCGCTTTAATGCCGGCGGCAATCGCCAGACCGTGCTGGATAGCGCGCTCGCCGCTGGTCAGTTCGCGACGGGTTGGCACGTTGAAGACCATTTTGCGCAGCGGACGACGCGGCTCGCTTTTGTTGGTCTTCAGCTGATCGAAGCTGTACAGGCTCTCTTTTGCGGTTTCGACCGCCTGACGCACTTTCCAGTAGGTGTTGCGGCCTTTGACGTGCAGCTCGGTCAGGAAGCAGACGGCTTCCATCGAACCGGTATCATTCAGCGTATTAATGGTTTTCTGAATGACCTGCTTATACTGGCGCTCATCCAGCTCGCGCTCTTTGCCGCAGCCAATCAGCAGAATACGCTCGGACAGGACGTTCGGAACATGGTGCAGCAACAGCGTCTGCCCAGGTTTGCCTTCCAGTTCGCCACGGCGCAGCAGGGCGCTGATGTAGCCGTCACTGATTTTATCGAGTTGCTCGGCGATCGGGGAGAGTCGGCGCGGTTCAAAGACGCCCACAACGATGCAGGCACTCCGCTGTTTCTCCGGGCTACCGCTTTTTACACTGAACTCCATGCACTACGCTCCTGAATCTTAAAGACAACGGCGGCTGCTACGGATAGAATTGAAACCTTTCGTAACTCATGTCCGCTGTTGTGGTGACTTCGTGTTAATCTTACGTTACTACGGTTTCGGCACGTCAGAAAAAGTCCGGGGTGACAATGTGTTGTTTTTTCACCACCCTAACGCGTTCGTCATACTATTCTTAGCGACGATTTCGACGACTCAAGAGAATAAATGACGTTTAAGCCATGAAACAAGCGATTTTCCTGCAAAAAGACGGGTTTTTACGGGCGTATTTAAAGTGATAATCATAAGATATCTGGTGCGGGAGACGCTCAAAAGCCAACTGGCGATCCTCTTCATCCTGCTGCTGATTTTCTTTTGTCAGAAGCTGGTTAAGATCCTCGGTGCGGCCGTTGACGGCGAAATTCCAACAAATCTGGTGCTTTCCCTGCTTGGTCTGGGGGTCCCGGAAATGGCGCAGCTTATCCTGCCGCTGAGTCTGTTCCTCGGCCTGCTCATGACGCTCGGTAAGCTCTATACCGAAAGTGAAATCACGGTGATGCATGCCTGCGGCCTGAGTAAAGGCGGTGCTGGTGAAAGCGGCCATGATACTGGCGCTGTTCACGGGCATTGTCGCGGCGGTGAATGTGATGTGGGCGGGCCCAATGTCCTCCCGTCATCAGGATGAAGTGCTGGCCGAAGCGAAAGCGAACCCCGGTATGGCGGCGCTGGCGCAGGGGCAGTTCCAGCAGGCGACTGACGGCAACTCCGTGCTGTTTATTGAGAGCGTCGACGGCAGTAAATTCAACAACGTATTCCTGGCGCAGCTGCGTCCCAAAGGCAACGCGCGCCCGTCAGTGGTGGTGGCCGACTCCGGCCAGCTTGCTCAGCGCAAAGATGGTTCCCAGATCGTGACGCTGAACAAAGGCACCCGCTTTGAAGGCACCGCGATGCTGCGCGACTTCCGTATTACCGATTTCCAGAACTATCAGGCCATTATCGGCCATCAGGCGGTGGCGCTCGATCCAACGGATACCGAGCAGATGGATATGCGTACGCTGTTGAATACCGACAACCCGCGCGCCAGCGCGCGAGCTGCACTGGCGTATTACGCTGGTCTTCACCGTGTTTATGATGGCGCTGATGGTCGTGCCGCTGAGCGTGGTGAACCCGCGTCAGGGCCGCGTGCTCTCGATGCTGCCAGCGATGCTGCTGTACCTGATCTTCTTCCTGCTGCAGACCTCGCTTCGCTCCAACGGCGCGAAGGGTAAGCTGGATCCGATGGTCTGGACGTGGATGGTTAACCTGGACATACTCTGGCGCTGGCGGTGGTGCTAAACCTGTGGGATACGGTGCCGATGCGCCGCATTCGCGCCCGATTCTCGCGTAAAGGAGCCATCTAATGCAGGCGTTTGGCGTTCTTGATCGCTATATCGGTAAAACCATTTTTACCACCATCATGATGACGTTGTTCATGCTGGTGTCGCTCTCCGGCATTATCAAATTTGTCGATCAGCTGAAAAAAGCCGGGCAGGGCAGCTACGACGCGCTGGGCGCCGGGATGTACACCCTGCTCAGCGTGCCGAAAGATGTCCAGATCTTCTTCCCGATGGCGGCCCTGCTGGGCGCGCTGCTGGGGCTGGGCATGCTGGCGCAGCGCAGCGAGCTGGTGGTGATGCAGGCCTCCGGCTTTACCCGCATGCAGGTGGCGCTGTCGGTAATGAAAACCGCGATCCCGCTGGTGCTGCTGACCATGGCGATTGGCGAGTGGGTGGCGCCGCAGGGCGAGCAGATGGCGCGTAACTATCGTGCGCAGGCGATGTACGGCGGCTCGCTGCTCTCGACGCAGCACGGGCTGTGGGCGAAAGACGGCAAAAACTTTGTCTACATCGAACGGGTGAAAGGTGATGATGAGCTTGGCGGCGTCAGTATCTATCGCTTTAACGACCAGCGTCGTCTGCAAGCGGTGCGCTACGCCGCCACCGCGAAGTCTGGAAACTAAATCCGATGCGGAGACAAACAGTGGCGGCTGTCGCAGGTGGATGAATCTGACCTGACCGATCCGAAACAGATCACCGGTTCGCAGACGGTGAGCGGCGACCTGGAAAACCAACCTCACGCCGGACAAGCTCGGCGTAGTGGCGCTGGATCCGGACGCGCTCTCCATCAGCGGTCTGCACAACTATGTGAAGTACCTGAAGTCGAGCGGCCAGGATTCCGGGCGCTATCAGCTCAACATGTGGAGCAAAATCTTCCAGCCGATGTCGGTGGCGGTGATGATGCTGATGGCGCTGTCGTTTATCTTTGGCCCGCTGCGTAGCGTGCCGATGGGCGTGCGCGTGGTGACCGGCATCAGCTTCGGCTTTGTGTTCTACGTGCTGGATCAGATCTTCGGCCCGCTGACGCTGGTTTACGGCATTCCGCCGGTGGTGGGTGCGCTGCTGCCGAGCGGCGCATTCTTCGCCATCAGTTTGTACCTGTTGCTGAAACGGCGGTAGTGAGGGTTGCAGGGGCGCGATTCAGGGCGCCCCTGTCATTCCCGCACCGTTACCGTAGGGTCGCCATTCATGGCGACCTTTTTTATTCATGGCGACCAGGTCGATGCCCGCACCGTTAGCGCAACGTCTGCAGCCAGCCCGGCAGCTGCGACAGCAAAAACAGCACCAGGCCAATGGTACCGCCCACCAGCGTGCCGTTGATGCGGATAAACTGCAAATCACGGCCAATGTTCAGCTCAATCTGTTGCGACATCTCGCGCGCATCCCAGCTCTTCACCGTATCGCTGATATGGCGGGTGAGAAACGCCGCAAACTCCGGCGCGACGCTGCGCGCAGCGTCTTCCAGATGCTGATTCATTGAGGTACGCAGTGCTTCATCGGCGGCCAGCGTTTCGCCCAGCCACAGCGCCGCCAGCCGCACCCGCTCCTGCACGCGCGAATCGTCACTGTTGAGGTCGCTCTTCAGCCAGCGGCGCAGGTCCTGCCACAGCTCGCCGATATAACGGTTAAACGACTCATCCTCTTTCAGCCAGTGTTTGATGGTCTCAGCGCGTTCGGCCATCTCCGGATCGCTTTTCAGTCGCTCTATCAGGCGCTGTACCGCGCGGTTAAAACCGAGGCGAAATTCGTGGCCCTGGTCGCGCGCCACTTCATCGAGAATCGAATCCACCGCGTTGGCGACCAGCTCGGCGCTGTGTTCGCCCAGCCATTCGGTCGGCAGCACTTTGGCCTTGATCGGATGTTCGCGTTTCAGCCAGCGCACAATCTGAAGCGCGATAAACTCGCGCGTGCCGGGTTTGTGCAGCAGACGCAGCAGCTGTTGCACAGCAGCGTCCAGCAGCTCCTGATGGCGATTGTTTTTGGTCAGGCTGTCCAGCAGCAGCGCGCTGGACTGGGTCAGATCGACCTTATCCAGTGCGCGATGCACCGCGCGGCGCAAAAAGCGCTGAATACGCTGATCGTCGGTGAGATCGAGGAAACCGCGCATCACCTGCAGCAGGTGGCGGCCAATGCGATCGGCGTTGCCCGGCGTATTGAGCCACTGCGCCAGCAGCTGTGACGGATCGTGGCGGCGAATCAGTGCCAGCAGCGAATCGGTATCAAGAAACTTCTCCTGCACGAAGCGGCCAAGATTCTCGCCGATGCGATCTTTGTTGCGTGGAATGATTGCCGTATGGCGCGAGATGAACGGCACCGGCACGCGACGAAACAGCGCCACCACCGCAAACCAGTCGGCCAGCGCACCGACCATCGCCGCTTCGGCAATCGCCTTCAGCCCCAGTACCCAGAACGTGGGCGGCAGAAACAGCGTCACGACAAAGGTCGCGGCGGCAATCAGCAGCAGCGACAGGGCCAGACGCTTGCTCCGTTTTAATTGTTGATATTTATCCATACCACGATCATAGCAGAGGGCGATTAACGGCGGCGTCCACCGAGCAGACTGCCCAGCACGCCGCGGATGATCTGATTGGTCACCTGGCGCGCCGCGCTTTTCGCCACGCTTTGAACTACGCCGTCGCGCTTGCCGCCGCGCGGCCCGGTGCTGCCGAACAGAATCTCTTTCAGCCCACCCAGAATGCCGTCATCCACCGCCACGCTATTGCCTTTGCTGGGCTGCGCATCGGCCTGCTGTGGCGCGGCCTGTACGCCTTGCTGTAACATTTCGAACGCCGATTCGCGATCGACGGCACTGTCGTATTTGCCGTACAGCGGCGAATGGTTGATCAGGCTGTTGCGTTCATCAGGAGTGGCCGGCCCCATGCGCGAGCCCGGCGCGATCACCATGGCGCGCTGCACCATCGACGGGCTGCCTTTCTCATCGAGGAAGGAGATTAGCGCCTCGCCGGTGCCCAGCGCCTGAATCGCCTCCACGGTATTAAACGCCGGGTTGGCGCGCATCGTTTCGGCGGCGCTTTTCACCGCTTTCTGGTCTTTCGGCGTGAAGGCACGCAGCGCATGCTGCACGCGGTTACCCAACTGACCGAGCACATTATCCGGAATGTCTGCCGGATTCTGCGTGACAAAGTACACGCCAACGCCTTTCGAGCGAATCAGGCGAATTACCTGTTCCACTTTTTCCAGCAGCACCGGCGGCGCGTCGTTAAATAGCAGATGCGCTTCGTCAAAGAAGAACACCATCTTTGGTTTTTCCAGATCGCCGGCTTCCGGCAGCTGTTCATACAGTTCCGCCAGCAGCCACAGCAGGCTGGTGGCGTAGAGTTTCGGCTGCTGATAAAGCTTTTCCGCCGCCAGGATATTGATGAAGCCTTTGCCGTCAGCGTCGCAGCGCATCCAGTCACGGATATCCAGCATTGGCTCGCCAAAGAAGTGTTCAGCCCCTTGCTGCTCCAGCGCCAGCAGGCCGCGCTGAATGGCGCCCACCGAGGCGCTGCTGATATTGCCGTACTGCGTCTGAAATGCTTTGGCGTTATCACCGATGTATTGCGTCATGGCGCGCAAATCTTTGAAGTCCAGCAGCAGCAGGCCCTGATCGTCGGCAATACGGAAGATAATTTGCAGCACGCCGGACTGCACCTCGTTAAGGCTGAGCAGCCGCGCCAGCAGCAGCGGACCGAGATCGGACACCGTCGCGCGCACCGGATGGCCCTGCTGGCCGAAAATATCCCACAGCATCACCGGATTTTTCTGCGCCTGCCAGTCGGTGACGCCAATCTTCGCCAGCCGCGCCAGCAGCTTTTCCGAGCCGTCGCCCGCGGCCGCAATGCCGGAAAGATCGCCTTTGACATCGGCCATAAACACCGGCACGCCGATGGCGGAGAAGGATTCAGCCAGCTTTTGCAGCGTCACGGTTTTACCGGTGCCGGTCGCACCGGTTATCAGTCCGTGACGGTTAGCCATGGCGGGCAGCAGATGCAGTTGAAGGTCAGGCGTCTGGGCGATCAGCAGTGGGGTAGTCATAATGGTTGCGCTCTCCGGCATTGCGTAATGACTCAAAGAATAGCAAGCGGTGCGCGGGAGAGAGAGGGATATTTGGGTGAAAAATAAGGGGAGTTCCGGTTGCTGCCTGCGCGATCGGCTCCTTCTCCCGCGGGCGGGAGAAGGCTGTGATGAGGGGCAGCGCGCACCTACTTCTTCTCTACCGCATCGAAAAACAGCAGGCTCACGCCGATGCCCTGCTGCACGTGGCTGACGTTATTACGCACCGCCACCTGCTGTGCGCCCTGTAGCATCACCACGAACGGCGAATCCTGCTGTACGCGCTGTTGCAGCGCGGTATATAGCGCGCGGCGCTGGCTGGCGTCGCTCTCACCAGCTGCGGTGCGCGTCTGTGCGCTCAGTTCGGGAATCTCCCAGCCGACGCGCCACGCCAGCGTTTTAGAGCCACCCGGCACGTTATAGGCAAAGGCGCTGGCGTTGGTATTCGGATCCACATAGTCGGCGCCCCAGTAAATAAAGATCGACTGGAAATCACGTCCGCGCATTTTGCTCCACAGTTCCGATTCCGCCACCGGCTGCAGCTCAATCTGCACGTCGGCTTTGGCAAAGCTGGCCTGCAGCGCCTGCGCCACGTCGATGTACGGCGGCTGATTGATCACCGTCAGCGAGAATTTGCTGCCGGGCCTGATACCGCCCTGCGCGAGGATCGCTTTGGCTTTGGCCACATCGTAATGGAACGGCTGATTCTCCAGCGCGCCATCAAAGCCCTGCGGCAGGAAGCTTTGGTGAATACGGTACTGGCCTTTCAGCAGATCGCGTGAAATGGCGTTGTAATCCACCAGCCAGCGCGCCGCCTGCCACAGCGCCGGGTTATCCAGCGCCGGCTGCGCTTTGTTTTGCGTATTAAACGCCAGGTAATAGACCAGGCTCGATGGGAAGGCCTCAATGCGCAACTGCTTGTCGTTTTTCAGCGCATCGATCTGGTCCGGGCCCAACTGGTACGCCACATCGACATCGCCCTGCTGAATCAGCAGACGGCGTGCACCGGCATCGGCCACGCCTTTTAGCAGGATGCGTTTCAGCTGCGGCTGCGGGCTGGCGTGCGGATTTGCGCTCAGCACCAGCGCCTGCTGCGGCACATATTGCTGGATGCTGAATGCGCCGCTGCCCGCGGAGTGAGTGTGCAGCCAGCCGTTGCCGCTGTCGTTGGCGGTGATGTGCTGCTGCACAGTTTTGCTGTCCACCACCGAGGCCACCGGCGCGGTCAGCAGGCGCAGCGCCAGGTCCTGACCAATCTGCGCCGGCCACTGAATCTCCAGCTGATGATCGTTCACAACCCGCAGCTGGCTGGCGATGTTGTCCGCCGTCCAGCCAAACTCAGCGAGAATAAACGACGGGGCTTTATTGAGCTGCACCGCGCGCGTCAGCGAAAACACCACGTCCTGTGCGGTCACCGGGTTACCGCTGACGAAATGCGCATCCGGTTTCAGATTGAACACCAGGCTGTGCGGCGTGCTGCCTGGCTGCCATGAGGTGGCGAGCAGCGGCGCGAGTTTTTGTGGCGCATCGCGATCGGCCTCTACCAGCGTCTGATAAATGTTGCGCTGCACGCTGTTGCTGACGGTCTCAAAACTTTCTGCCGGGTCGAAGCTGATAATGCCGTCGAGCGGCACGGCCACCACCAGCGTGTCTTTTGGCGTGGCGGCCTGCAGGGCAAAGGCGCTGCTGAATAAGGTGAAGAACAATAAGAGTGCTCGCATCATGATTATCCTGAGTAATTGATGCGACGACTTTATCGCTGTCGCGCTGCTGGCTAAATGCCGGTTTGTTCTGAGCTGTGCCGGAAATAACAATTAATACCGGCAATTAACTAATCGGTTATTTTGTGCGCGCGCTGTCATATTCAGGAAATAAACCGCTCAGACGTTGCGCATTGAGCCAATAAGCGGTTATTGATAAGAATAAGCTCTGGTATGGAAGTATGATTTTTTCTGATTAATTAAGCTGAGCGACTATTTCTCACGCCGATTTGTTTCAGTCATTTGCCCAGTCTCTGGCGCTAATCTCCTGGCATTTGTACGGTTAAAAGCGCAATTCCCGCTGCGAAAGCGCGTCCACAGCGCCTGGCGACTTTTCGTCAGGTTGATGGTTTCTCATCAAAACACATTTATAATTTAATGCTTACATCCTGAAATATCTGTATCCATAAGATTGCCAGCTTGTTTGCCGATTTATAAATCTATTAACAAAAATAATTCCCTTTCTTAGCAAGTGAGAGTCGTCGCGCCATGCTTTTAGAAAAACCGACCACCAGACGTAAGTTTTTACTTGGGTCGTTGCTGGCTTTGCCATTAAGCGACCTGGTTTTAAAAGGACTGACTGCAGCCCAGGCTGCGGAAATGGCAGCACCGGACCTTGCCGACTATAAACCGATCTTTTTTAGCGCTGAGGAGTGGCAATTTATTCTGGCCGCGACCGATCGCCTGATCCCCGCCGGTGGCAACGGCAAAGCGCCGGGTGCGCTGGAAACCAACGTGCCGATCTTCATTGACCAGCAGCTGCACAGCCCGGAGTTCGGCGCAGAGATCTACCTGCAGGGGCCGTTTGACGTGCACGCGCCCGCCACCATGGGCTATCAGATCCCGTTCACGCCGCAGCAGATGTATCGCACCGGCATCAAACTGGTGGAGCAGTGGACGCAAAGCACCTACCACAAAGCGTTCTCGCAGCTGACGCTGGCTGAGAAAGACGCGGTGCTGACCAAAGTGAATAAAAACGACGGTATCGACTTCGCCGCGCTGGGCGAACCGAACCTGAAAGCCTCGCAGTTCTTCAGCCAGCTGCTTTCCGATACCAAACACGGCTACCTCGCTGACCCGATGTACGGCGGCAACAAAGGCATGAAAGCCTGGATCGCCATCGGCTTCCCGGGAGCACGCGCCAGCTTCACCGAGTGGGTGAAGCAACACAACGTACCGTATCCGCTCGGACCGGTCAGCCTGATGGGCGAACGCGCCTGAATCCCCGTATTTGGTATGTGAGACAGAAAAACATGGCACA
This sequence comes from Enterobacterales bacterium, assembly GCA_039593635.1. Classification (GTDB taxonomy): domain Bacteria; phylum Pseudomonadota; class Gammaproteobacteria; order Enterobacterales; family Enterobacteriaceae; genus Enterobacter. The sequence continues at coordinate 119,939 of JBCNOW010000008.1, read as the reverse complement.
GATTACAAAGAAAGAAGTCGACGTCGTGGTGTGCGGCCTCGGCTGGGCCGGCTCGCTGATGAGCATCGAGCTGGCAATGGCCGGTCTGGACGTACGCGCCCTTGAGCGCGGCGGCGAGCGCGACTACCCGGATTTCGCTTACCCGAAACCGGCCGATGAGTACGCCTATAACGTGCGCAACAAAGTGTTCGCCACGCCAAAAGAAGTGGCGGTCACCGTGCGTTACAACATGGACCAGACGGCGCTGCCAACCCGCAAGTGGGGCGCATTTGCTCCAGGTACTGGCGTCGGCGGCGCGGGCATGCACTGGACGGCGGTACTGATTCGCCCCACGCCCACCGATATCAAACTGAAAACCTACGTCGATCAGGCCTATAAGCCCGGCATCCTGCAGGATGACATGCGCGTGATGGACTTCCCGTTCACCTGGGATGAGATCGAGCCGTATTTCTACAAGTTTGAGCTGATTTGCGGCCAGTCGGGCACCACCGGCAACCTGCGCGGGCAGATTCTGGAAGGCGGCGACCCGTTTGAAGGCCCGCGTTCCGAGCCGTATCCGCTACCGGCGCTGGACGATACGCTGAATAACGTGATGTTCAAAGAGGCAGCAAAGAAGCTGGGCTATCATCCGTTCCCGAACCCGTCAGCCTGCGTCTCGCGCGCGTGGAAAAACCCGTACGGCAACCAGATCGCTCCCTGCAACTACTGCGGCTACTGCTCGAAATATCCGTGCCTGAACTACTCAAAAGCCTCGCCGCAGACGGCGGTGATGGATGCGCTGAAGCGCATGCCGAACTTCTCCTATGAAGTGCACGCGGAAGTGTACAAAGTGGTGCTACACGACGACGGCAAAACCGCGAAGGGCGTGCTCTATTTTGACGCCGACGGCAACGAAGTGTTCCAGCCGGCGAAGATTGTAGTGCTCTCCAGCTTCCAGCTGTACAACGTGCGCCTGATGCTGCTGTCCGGCATCGGCAAGCCCTACAACCCAATCACCGAAGAGGGCGTCGTCGGGCGTAACTATGCGTTTCTCTCCAACGGCGGCGCCACGCTGTTCTTCAAAGACAAAAACTTCAACGCCTTCGCCACCGCTGGCGCGACCGGTCAGATGTTTAATGACATCTCGCCCGGCAACTTCGACGGTCCGGGACTCGGCTTCCTCGGCGGCGCCAAAATCCACAGTTCGCAGGCAACCGGTACGCCGATTGGCACCGCGCTGCCGAAAGGCACTCCAAGCTGGGGCATGGGGTACAAAGAGGGGCTGGAGCAGTGGTACAACCATTCGATGAAGATCAGTATTACCACCACCTGCCAGTCGTACCGCGATATTTATCTGGATCTGGATCCGCACTACACCGACCATCGCGGTCAGCCGCTGCTGCGCATGACCTTTAACTGGAAACAGAACGAGCTCAAGCTGCAGCAGCACCTGAAAGGCATCGTTGACGACATCGCCAAAGAGCTGAATCCGGACAGCATGAGCATGAGCTTCCTGCCGATGGGCGCTGACTTTGACCTGACCAAATACGTCTCTACCCACAACGTGGGCGGCGCGGTGATGGGCGACAACCCGAAAACCTCGGCGCTGAACAAGTACCTGCAAAGCTGGGATGTGCACAACGTGTTTGTGCCGGGCGGTAACGCTTTCCCGCAGAACTTCCAGGCAAACCCGACCGACACCATCGGCGCGATTACCCTGATGGCGGCGCAGGCTATTAAAGAGCACTATTTGCAGAATCCCGGCCCACTGGTACAGGCATAAGCACATGAAATTAAAATCATTGTTAATCGCTCACGCGGTGCTGCTGGGCAGCTGTGCGGTGCAGGCGCAGGCAGCAGATGACGCATCACTGATTAAAAAGGGCGAGTATCTGGCGCGCCTCGGCGACTGTATGGCGTGCCATACCGTAGCCGGCAAAGCGGATTACGCCGGCGGACTGGCGATTGAGTCGAACCTCGGCACCATTTACTCCACCAACATCACGCCGGATAAACAGCACGGCATCGGCAACTACAGCGAGCAGCAGTTCTCGGACGCGGTGCGCAAAGGCGTGCTGCCGGACGGATCGCGCCTCTACCCGGCGATGCCGTACCCGGATTACGCCAAAATCAGCGATGAAGACCTGCACGCGCTGTACGTCTACTTCATGCAGGGCGTGAAGCCGGACAGCGAACAGCCGCCGGAAACAAAGCTGAGCTTCCCGTTCAGCCAGCGCTGGGGCATGCGTTTCTGGAACTGGGCGTTTACCTCAGACAAGCCGTTCCAGCCGATTGGCGGCGCGTCAGCGGAGGTTAATCGCGGTGCTTACATCGTGGAAAGCCTCGGCCACTGCGGTAGCTGCCACACGCCGCGCGGCCTCGGCATGAACGAGAAGGCGCTGGACAGCAGCGACGATCGCTTCCTCGCCGGCGGCAGCCTGAATAACTGGGAGGTGCCATCGCTGCGTGGAATGCCACGCTGGAGCGAGCAGGAGATTGTCGATTATCTGCAAACCGGACGTAACGATAAAGCCGCGGTGGGCGGCGAGATGACGTCGGTGGTGGAGCACTCCAGCTCGCACATGACGGATGCCGATCTGCAAGCGATTGCCGCTTACCTGAAGTTCCTCGGTGGCAATCCGCCGCTGCAGGCGTACGACGTGCAGGCGCAGCAGAAGACCGAAGCGAAGCTGACGGCGGCGAAGAATCTGTCCGAAGGCGAGCGTCTGTATCTCGACAACTGCGGTGCCTGTCACTTTGTCACCGGCAAAGGCGCGCCGGGGATCTTCCCGGAGCTGGATCAGGCCACTATCGTCAATGCGCAGGATCCCAGCGGCTTGATTCACACCATTCTGGCCGGTGCGCAGCAGCCCTCAACGGAGAAAGCGCCGTCGACGCTGGCGATGCCGCCGTTTGCGTATCGTCTGACCGATGATGAAGTGGCGCAGCTGGCCACCTTTATTCGTCAGGGCTGGAGCAACCACGCGCCGGCAGTGACGAAAGAACAGGTGGCGGATGTGCGGAAAACGCTGCACTAAAACGTAGCGGCGCGATCTGGCGCGCTGTCCTGATGGCAATGCCCGGCGTCGCGTGATGTCGGGCATTGTGCGATGAATCGCACCGCTACCGTACGGTGCGATTTTTTATTGTTTAATGAAAGGTGTGCGCCACTTCCAGCACGCCGTTGATGACAAACTGCACGCCCATACACACCAGTAAAAACCCCATCAGGCGCGAAATCGCTTCGATGCCGCCTTTGCCGACCAGCTTCATGATGGCGCCGGAGCTGCGCAGCGAAATCCATAAAATCACCGCCACCGCCAGGAACGTCAGCACCGGCGCGATGGCTACCACCCACGCGGGGAAATCGACGCCGGCTTTCACCGTCGAGGCCGAACTGATGATCATCGCGATGGTGCCCGGTCCGGCGGTGCTCGGCATTGCCAGCGGCACAAAGGCGATATTCACCGTTTCGCGCGGATCGTCGCTGGCGTCGAGTTCATCCAGTTTGTGTTTGGCCTCCACCGAATGCCCGACCGGTTTGGCGGGGAACAGCATGCGAAAGCCGATAAAGGCGACAATCAGCCCGCCGGCCATGCGCAGCCCGGGAATGGAGATGCCAAAGGTGTGCAGCACTGCGTTACCGGCATACCAGGCGACCATCATAATCAGGAACACGTAGATCGACGCCTGCAGCGCCTGGCGATTGCGTTCCTGAAAGTTCATGTCACCCGCGAGGCCGAGAAACAGCGCCACGGTGGTTAACGGGTTAGCAAGCGGCAAAATCACCACCAGGCCGAGCCCGATGGCTTTGAACAGTTCCAGCATGATTTATTCCCTGGTTAATATCAGGCGCGCAGCTTCCAGCGCAACGGTCGCCATGAATGGCGACCCTACAGTATCCTGTGCACCGTTTTTTTCGTAGGGTGCGCATTTATGCGCGCAGCTGCCAGCGCAACGGTCGCCATGAATGGCGACCCTACAGTACCCTGTACACCGGTTTTTTCGTAGGGTGCGCATTTATGCGCGCAGCTGCCAGCGCAACGGTCGCCATGAATGGCGACCCTACAGTACCCTGTACACCGGTTTTTTCGTAGGGTGCGCATTTATGCGCACCTGGACAGCATCAATGCTTCGGCGTTTCCATCGCTTCCAGCAGCTCGGGGAAAAAATCTTCCAGCAAATCCGGCGTCATCAGCTCGGGATAATGAATCAGATGCTCGCGAATGCGTTCATTCACGTCTGGCAACAGGCGCTGGGCGGCGTCGCTGGCGCTGATTTTCTTCTGCTTCATCAGGCGCAGCACGTTATCCGGCAGGTTATCCTCATCTTCCTCACTCTCTACGCCTTCCAGATCGTCCAGCTCATCCAGCAACTCCATCAGCGCTTCAATCTGCGGCGTGCGTGACTGATACTCTGCCGGCTTCTCATTCTCCAGATAGCGCAGCAGCGCGCGCACCGGCGAGCCGTCTGGCGTGGCGGGCGGTTCACTGGCGAACCAGCTGAGCAGAGCATGCTGGCTCACCTGATGCACGTGATAACCGTTGTCCACCAGCTCATCGGCGAGGATATCGGCTGTGTCGTGCTCAATCAGGCAAATGTGGGTACGACCCGGCGTGAACTGCTCCAGCCACTGATAAATCTCCTCAATCACGCTGTCGGCGTAATGAAACGTCTGGCTGAGGTAGCTGTCATCCGGCTGGTGAACGCAGATGCGAATCAGGTCGGGATCGAAGTAAATCGCAATGTTGATGCCTTTCATGCGCGGTGTCCTGTGTGGTGCAAAACTTCACTATAGCGTCAGGGCGCGCAGAAAAACATGCTATCGCCAGCAGCCGCAGCCACTGGCGATAAAAATTACCGCAAATCAGCACGATCCAGCCCGTAAGCGCTGTCGAGCGCGCCGGGTGCCATCTGCGACAGGATCATCAGCCGGTTCCAGGTATTGATCACCGCGATCTTAAAGGTCAGCTCACTGATCTCCACCTCGGAGAAGTGCGCGCGCAGCTCGCCGTACAGCGCCTCGTCAACGCCGTGCTCGCCAATGCGTGTCAGCGCTTCGGTCAGGGCAAAGGCGGTTTTCTCCCGCGCGCTGAACAGCGGTGATTCACGCCAGATCGCCACATGGTGCAGTCGCAGCTCGTGCTCGCCGTCAATCGCCGCCTGCTTGATGTGCATATCGAGGCAGAACGCGCAGTGGTTGAGCTGCGAGGCGCGGATATCCACCAGATGCCTGAGCGACTTCTCCAGCGACGCGCTGGCGACGCTATTCGACAAATCCGACATCGCTTTGGCCAGCGCCGGGGTGGTTTTGAAATGGTTAACGCGTTGAGTCATGATTTTCCTCCGTCAGAACAGACGTTCAATGGTTTCGAGTGCTTCGGGTAACGCGCGGGCACGGCTGAGCGGGTCGTGCGTGCCGTCGACGCGGATAAACTGCACATCGCTGATGCCGATGTACGCCAGCGCCGCGCGCACGTACGGCGTGAACTGGTCATCCTGCATAAAGGGCCCGTGGGCAAACACGCTGCCGCTGGCCATCACGCAGTAAACTTTCCTGTCGCTCACCAGCCCGACTTTGGTGCCTTCGGGCGTAAAGGCGAAGGTGCGGCCGGCGCGGGTAATATGGTCGAACCAGGCTTTCAGCACCGACGGCAGCCCGAGGTTCCACATCGGCGATGAGATAACCAGGGTGTCGCAGGCAAACAGCTGATCCACCAGCCGTTCCGAGGTGCGAATGGCGTTACGCTGCGCTTCATCACGCACCTCCGGTGGGGTAAAAAAAGCCCTGATGGTGAAAGCATCCAGATGCGGCAGCGGCTGTTGCGCCAGATCCAGCACCGTCTCGTGCAGATCGTGATGGCGGCTGCGCAGCTTTTCGATCAGACGCGCCGAGGCGATGCGCGACGCCGATCCCGCCAGATCCGGGCTGACTTTAATGTGCAGCACATTCATGCAGTGGTTCCTCATACGATAGAGCGATAAAAATGCAGGCCGAGCGCCTGATAGCCGCAGCGCTGATAAAACGCCTGCGCCCGGGTATTACTGATTGCGGTATCCAGCACCATGCGGCTGCAGCCGTACTCACGCGCCAGCACCGCTAAGCCGTCGAGCAGCGCGGCGCCGAAGCCCTGACCGCGCAGCGCGGGATCGCTCACCAAATCATCGACGTAGCAGAAGCTGCCATGGATAAAATTCTCCAGCAGGCGATAACCGGCCAGCACCGCCGGCTGTCCCTGATGTTCGATACCGGCGAGGCGATAACCCTGCGCCTGCTGACGCTGCGCCTGGGCGATAAACTGCGCCTCATCCGCCAGCCGCCCGCGCAGCGCACGCATCAGCGGGTAGCAGCGCGCGAGTTGTTCTGCGGTGGCGTAATGCACAATCTTCATGGCTGTCATCCGTATTGCGGGGGGAATGCCTGCATCTTAAACTGCTATGTCTGAGTGAACAGGGCCATTACGCGTGAAAAAAGGTAGGACATAGCGCAGTGGCTGAGAAAGGAGTGACGCGTGGGTTACAAAGAGATTTACCAGCGCTTTCGGCAGCAGATTCTTGCCGGACAGCTCCGGCCGGGCGATCGTGTACCGGCGATCCGCATGCTAGCGGGCGAGCTGCAGGTGGCGCGCAAAACGGTGGAGGCCGCCTATGAAATCCTCATCGGCGAAGGCTATTTTGTCAGCCAGGGCGCGAAGGGCACGCGCGTCAATCCGCAGCTGAAGCTGGCGAGCGCAGCTACGCCACCGCGCGCACCGGCGACGACGCCCGCGCTGCTGCCGGTGACCGAAGGCAAAGGCGAGCTGCGCCTCGGCATCCCGGCGCTGGACGAGTTTCCGCACAAGAAGTGGCGGCTGCTGTCGGCGAAAGCGGCGCGCAGTCTGCGGCCGGACGAGATGATGATACCGCCGGTGATGGGATATGCGCCGCTGCGGGCGGCCATCGCCAGCTACCTGAACATTTCGCGCGGCCTCAACTGCCAGCCGGAGCAGATCTTCATCACCAGCGGCTACCGCGCTAACCTGCGACTGATTCTGGCGGTGCTGGCGCAGCCGGGCGACAAAGTGCTGTTCGAAGATCCCGGCTACTTCTTCGGCCAGCAGCTGCTGAAGCGCATCGCACCCAACCTGCACTATGTGCCGGTGGATGGGCAGGGCGTCGACGTGGAGTATCTGCTGCGCTATCACGCCGACGCGCGCTTTGCGGTGGTAACGCCAACGCACCAGAGCCCGCTGGCGGTCAGCCTGTCGCTGCCGCGCAAGCATCAGCTGCTGGCGTGGGCGCAGCAGCATGACAGCTGGATCATTGAGGATGATTACGACGGCGAATTTCACTACACGCGTAAAGTGATTCCGGCGCTGAAGAGCCTGGATGTGCACGACCGGGTGATCTACACCGGCACCTTCAGCAAAACCATGATGCCGGCGATGCGCATCGGCTATCTGGTGATGCCCCAGCACACGCTGGCGCAGTTCGGCGAGCTGGGCGAGATTCTGGAAACCGGCCTGCCGCTGCTGCCGCAGAAAATACTCGCGCAGTTCCTCAGCGAAGGGCATTTTTATCGCCACATCAAGAAGATGCGCATCCTGTATCAGCAGCGCCGCCGCATAATGCTGGAGGCCATCGAAGCCTGTTTTCCGGGGCTGTTTACCTTTGAACTGACCGACGGTGGTATGCACATCGTGGCGTTTCTGCGGCGCGGCACCCAGGACGTGGCACTGGCGACGCTGTGGGCGCAGCAGGCGTTGTACGTGCGACCGCTGTCGGGCTGGTACGCGCAGACGCAAAAGCGCTATGGCCTGGTGATTGGCTACACCAACATTCAGTCGTTTGAACAGGCGCGGGCGCTGCTGACGCGCGTGATGGATGAGACGCGGGCGTTGCTGGCGGTATAGCGGCAGCGTGGGGAGAAGAGGGCGCGGGGGACAGCCCGCGCCGGCTGGCATAAGGTGAGCGGCGATTCAGACGGCAGGAAGGCGGCCCCTGAACCCGCGCGAAGGAATCACATGCCGATGTATTTTTTGCCCTGCTTCAGCACTACATCGCAGGCTTTGGTTTTCAGCTTCTCACCCATTGGCGAGTTGCTCAGGCTCTGCAGATTCAGCTGCTGACCGTTGCCGGTGTTCAGCAGGCCCTGCAGCCCCTGCTGGTAATCGGTTTTCTGCTGCTGCGCGGTGGTGCTGCTCAGGCCCAGCTTACTCAGCACCTGATCCTTCACCGACTTCACGTTGTTATCCACCACGTTGTGCTGCACGCAATATTCCATCACGCCGGCGGCGTTGGTCATGCTGTTGGCGCTCACCGCTTTATCGCCGCCGTTCAGCAGGCCGCTGAGCGAAGAGAGCGACAGCCCACCGTTCTGCGTGTTGCTGGTGGCGGTGTTGCCGCTGTTCTGCTGCGACAGTTGCGATGCGGCGCTGCTCAGCTGATCCTGCCAGCTCGCCGCCGATGCACTACCGGCCACCAGTGCCGCCGCGATACCCCATCCCCAAACTAACCGTTGTGTTGCTTTTTTCATCTCAACCTCGTTGTGCTTATACGTCTGACTGCGTCAGTTGTGGTTAAGAGGCATGCGGCGGCAGAAAGTTCCGGAGAAGTGGCCGCCGCGCGCGAGTTTGGGAGTGTTCCGGAGGCGACTGTCGGGGTTTTGCGCAGCGTTTTTGGCAGCGCTGCTTTTTTCGACGCTTAGCGCACATCCCCATCGATTCCGGTTGCGCCGCAAGCGCGTAACGGTATAATCCCCCACGTTTTCCGCATCCCCTTCAGTGCCGAAGTGGCGAAATCGGTAGACGCAGTTGATTCAAAATCAACCGTAGAAATACGTGCCGGTTCGAGTCCGGCCTTCGGCACCATAAAAAGCTTTTTTCAACTCCACTAACGTCTGTTTTAGTCTATAAGAACAGTAATTTAAGCGGTTTTCTAACTCAGCTTAGTCTTTTCATACCCACTCGATTCTTTAAGCATATACCAACCAACGATGATGTAATTGATGGTATTCCCGGTTCGATTGATTTTGGTACCAACACTGGAGGTATCAATTGATGGCTCTTACCGATATCAAAGTTAGGACTACCAAACCCTCCGACAAACCCTTCAAACTAACTGATGGGCAGGGAATGCGCCTGCTAATCAATCCAAATGGTTCAAAATACTGGCGACTCCAATACCGTTTTGAGGGCTAACAGAAAGTATTAGCCTTGGGTGTTTATCCAGTGGTCTCTATTGGAGCAGCCCGCAGGAAACGAGATGAGGCCAAAAAGTTGGTATCTGAAGGTATCGACCCTTCTGAGAAGAAAAAAGCAGACAAAATTGAGCAGAGCGGAGCCCTGACATTCGAAGCTGTTGCAAGGGACTGGCATGATGCCTGTAAAAGTAAATGGTCAGATTCTTACAGCGAGAGGGTCTTAAAAAGCATGGAAGATGGTCTCTTTACTGCGATTGGTAAAAGAAAAATATCCGAGCTTAAGACCAGAGATCTTCTTGCACCTATCAAAGCTGTAGAAGCTTCCGGGCGATTGGAAGTTGCTTCACGCCTACAGCAAAGAACAACGGCAGTAATGCGATATGCTGTCCATAACGGGCTGATAGATTACAATCCTGCTCAGGAAATGGCGGGAGCTATTGCTATAGCCAAAAGAGTTCACAGGCCAGCTTTGCCTTTCGAACGATTCGCTGAGCTCATGGAGCGAATTGATAACTTTAAAGGCAGGAAACTCACGAAGTTAGCTTTAAAAATAACATTACTCATTTTCATTCGTTCCAGCGAACTACGCTTTGACAGGTGGTCTGAGATTGATATTGAAAACGCGTTATGGACAATCCCCGGCGAAAGAGGGTCATTGCCAGGAGTAAAGCATTCACACCGTGGCTCGAAAATGCGAACTCCACATCTTGTTCCTTTGAGCAGTCAGGCATTGACTTTACTAGCGGAAATCAAAGAAATCAGCGGCGATCATGAATTAGTGTTTGTTGGCGATCATAATTTTCGTAAACCCATGAGCGAAAATACAGTCTTGATTTTACTGGTAAATAGTTTTAATGAATCCCTACTGCGCCATGTATTTTCGCAAGGTATGCAGAGGGATTCTTTACTTTTCTAGTTTAGCTACAAGATATTTTTTTTGCTTTATTCTTAAATAATGCGATGGCTTGGCATGTCAAAAAACGCCATTAAAATTCTGAAAAAATAAAAGGTATGTAAGAGGGGCATTAACATATTAAATAATAAAGCTCAGTTAGTGCCATTTACAAAAGGTTATTAGTAGTGCTTGGATGAAAAGTTATAGACGTTCATTTTCACCAATTTTTATCGTTGAAGTTAATGTTCAATCCTAGTTTCTTTTTTTCATTATTGATTCTTTATGAAATATGTTCATTTCTAAGCTTTTCTACACGATCATAAAAGAAGTTAAGTTTATTTGGTCGATTATCATGACTGTTATCTGAGTCGTAGCCAAAACCATAATTGATGAGTTGGGAATTTCATGTGATTAGTAAATTTCGTTATTGATTTTATAATCACAAAGATATTGGAAGAAACCCAAAAACTCCCTTGCAGATAAATCCAAAAGATAACCGTCATAGAACTGAAAGGAAGCAAGCATACTAAATAAATAAAAACTTTCATTTTCATGCTCAGGAGAGTAAATCTACATAATATCAATGTTGTTCTTTATATCGATCATTGATTTTCCTTCTTAAATAACCAATAAATAACTCATTTCAAGTTAAAGTCAATTATTGACAAGGTTAAATATTGTGATATTTAAAACATATGCCGCTTAAAAAGCGATAATAAATTTGGAAAGAATTTTAATTACAACAGATGTTAATTTTGCAAAATACTTCACGAAAATAATGCAAAATCAGTTATACCAAGCTTTGCAGAGGGTTTTTGAGGTATCAGGTAAATAGAAAGATGTGTTTGCTTTAGCAATGATAAGAAAGCATGTAAACAAAAAATGAAGAGGGAGTACTAATTTCGATAATAAATCATCTTAAACTATTTGACTTAAATGAAGCTGTTTTATCATGCAATATATTTCCTTTTATAATTTGGTAACACAACACTGGCTTTCAAGAATTTATATTGAATATATTCGTCATCTGAACAAAAAAATTATTTAGTACAAAAAATAATGAAAAACTAATCCAAAAGTCAATGTTTAGGTATTTTTCAATAAAGGAAATAAAGCTAGCATGAGGAACCAAATTTATTCAGTTTAAGTATTTATTCTAAACAGGATGACTTAAAACCAGAAACTGCCTTGATGTTACCTTTGGATTGTGATAGCTGCCCGCTTCCTGTAAAATTAGTTGTAAGAACACGATTGTTTATAAGAGTGAAAGATAAATTGAATAAAATCAAGGCCATAGATCTTTTTTCAGGTGCGGGAGGCTTTTCGTTAGCCGCTCTGGATCTGGGTATTGAAATTTTAGCTGCAATAGAACTTGATAAAGATGCTTGTGATACATACAGAAAAAACTTAATTCAAAAAAGAGAAAATAGCATAAAATTGTTAAATAAAGACATTATGACTATTTCACTTGATGAGTTAATGAATAGCTTACAACTTAAAGAAAAAGAGTTGGATCTCATTATCGGTGGGCCACCTTGCCAAGGTTTTTCATCACATAGAATAAAAAATGCTGGTGTTAACGATCCAAGGAATGAATTACTTATTCGCTACTATGATTTTGTTAAGATATTTCAGCCTAAGATGTTTCTTGTTGAAAATGTGCCAGGTTTGCTTTGGGAAAAACATAAAGACTATTTGAACAACTTTAAAAGGATTGCCGCTAATAGTGGATATAATATCTTGGGTCCATTCAAGTTAAATGCAAAAGATTATGGAGTACCCCAAAACAGAAACCGGGTATTTATCTTAGGTCTCAGAGATGATATTTCTATCAGCGAAGGTGATTGGCCACCTTCCCCAACTCATTTCAAAGATAAAAAACCTTATTGGGTTAATGCTTCTGAAATCTTTGAAAAACCTACACCTTCTATTATTGAAAAAATTACTGCTGTTTTAGGGCAAGATGCCGCACAGAAATTAAAATTTAAAAATACGCTTAAAGAAAATAAAAGTGATCCAAATAATATTCATATGAATCATGCTGATTATATGATTGAACGATTTAGTTTGACACCAATTAATGGCAGTCGGGAAGATGTTGATTTTAGATTGCCTTGTCATTCGAATGGCTATGTTGGTCATAAAGATGTTTATGGTCGGATAAGGCTATCATTACCTGGCCCAACAATAACGACTGGTTGTTTTAATCCTTCAAAGGGCCGTTTCCTACATCCGTGGGATAACCATGGAATTACTGTAAGGCAGGCGGCTAGATTTCAAACATTTCCCGATGATTACATTTTTTCTGGAGGCATCATTAGCCAAGGGAAACAGGTGGGAAATGCTGTTCCTGTAAATCTGGGGAAAACTCTTCTGAAATCTTGTGTTGAAATAATAATCAATAACTCTCAAAGGGATGATAAAAATGCAGATGAGATCTCTTAGCTTTAAAGCGAGAGCAAGGACAATTGAACATCTCGGTAAGGGGCAGATTGCAGATTGTCCAACTGCTGTAAGCGAGCTTTGGAAAAATGCATATGATGCTTATGCAAGAGATGTGGCATTATACACAATAGATGGCGATTACCCTTGCGGAGCCCTTATAGATAACGGTTGCGGAATGTCCTTGCAACAAATTATTGATAATTGGCTTGTTGTTGGCACCGAATCTAAAACGAGAAAGAAGACCTTAGAAGAAAATGAGCGGTTCGGATTAGGTATCCGAAAAACTCAAGGAGAAAAAGGGATTGGGCGATTATCTGCTGCTTTTCTATCTCCCGTAACTTTTCTTGTTACTAAGAAAATGGATAATAATTATGTTGCCTTACTAATAGATTGGAGGCTTTTCGAAAATCCGTATCTCTCATTTGACGATGTCACTGTTCCATTCAGAGAGTTTGAAAAAATAGATTCTCTCTCTGATGTTTTATCTGGTTTGCTCATTGAGCTTAAGAAGAATGTATCCTTTCCCAGCAAAGATGAAGATGAAAATGAAGATGAAGTTCGTCATTTTAATGATCTTCTCACAAAAACAGCTTGGGAAAAATTCTCGGAAGACGAGAAAGCTGTAAATGAGCAAAGTGACTTTATTACTACTCAAGATAAAATAATTAATTTTTGTGATCAATTTAAAATTGATCCTAGTGTCTTCGTTCCTTGGGAAGAAATCTTAATCAAAGTTGAAAAGATAGACGGTGGTAAACATGGTACCGCTCTCTTTTTATTGGAACTTGGACGAGATTTGTCATTATTAACCAATGCAGGGGATTTAGCTAAGGATAATGCAGAGTTATCTGATGTTGAACAAAGCTTGGTTGACACTTTAAGGGCATTTGTAAATCCTTATATTTTAGAGGATCTATCATTCTCTTATGAGATATATACAGTTAAGGCCAATGGTTACCATCGTCAAATATTAAAGCAATCGGATGTATTTAGTAAAAGCGATTTTGATGCTTTAGAGCATACTGTTGTAGGCTATGTTGATGAGAAAGGTTGGTTTAGAGGTCGCGTAAAAGCTTTTGGTGAGGATAAGGGCGAGGTAGTTATTCCTGCCAGCATAAGTGTTAATTCTAATTCTGGAGTCGGACCATTTGAAATTCAAATTGGGACATTAGAATTTCTGCCGCAAAATACCTCGCACACCGAGCGAGAGCATACACATTTTGACCTCAAGGCAAAAAAATATGCTGGGCTTATGGTGTTTCGGGATAATTTAAGAGTGTTGCCATATGGACGAGTAGATAATGATTTCTTCCAGATCGAGGAAAGACGTTCATGGAATGCTGGGCGGTACTATTGGTCTAACCGACGAATTTTCGGATTTATCAGTATCACACAATCAAATAATAAAGAACTAAAAGATAAATCTGGAAGGGAAGGCTTCATTCGAAACCAAGCTGCTAGAGAATTGAAAACATTAGTTTCAGATTTATTAACATCATTAGCGGATAGATTTTTTGGTAGAAATTCCGAAGATCGTAAAGAACTTCTCGAGCAAGTTAAACGTGAAAAGGAATTACGAAAATCAGCACAGCAACAAGCTCGTAAATCTACTCAAAAGAGTTTCTCTGAGGCACTAAAAACGCAAACTCCCGTTTTAGATGCTTCGCTTGAAGCTGTAAAAAAATTGAAGACTAAATTAGATAGTAATCAAAACAAGCATGATTATAATTATATAAAAGAAATAGATACTGACCTTGCTAATTTAGAATCATTGAGAACAGAGATAAAAACTCCAACTAAGCCACCTAAAATTGGTGTATATGAGGAGAGATATAGAAACTATCGCGATAAATACAATGAGTTCTCTGCGTATATATTAGAGATGAAATTAATAGTTAATAAGTTAGATTCTGAATTAAATAAATTAGAACCTTCGTTAGTAGGTAAAAATCATCTTGATAAAAATCAAGGGATCATAAATGCCAGATTAACAAAGTTTAGTAATAATATTGATGAAAAAACAAATGCTCTCTTAAAGAAATGGGGAGAAGAAATCAAAAGTGATAGAGCTATATATTACTCTAAAGCTATATCAATAGTTGACTCAATTAACAATAATACTGAGATCGAGAATGTTTTAAATTTACTCGATAGTATTTATATTGAAACTATTGACTCACTAACATTCAAATATCAATCAATAAATAAAGGATTGGAAAGGTTGTTTGAGGGAGTAAATTTAGAATCTGCTTTTTCGCTATCAGAAGAAGAGAGAGAGTATTTTGAGGATAAAGCTAAGAGTCTAAATGCTCTGGCTCAGTTAGGTATCAGTGTCGAAATACTCTCACACGAGCTTGAAGAAATGGACTCTATGGTTACACGAGGACTGAATTCTTTGCCTTCAACCGCGAAGGAACATCCCGGTTTCACATTAGCACTGAACGCACATAGATCATTAACACAACAAATCAGATTTTTATCACCTTTGAAAATATCTGGATATCAGTCAAGGCAAAAAATTACCGGGAAAAATATAATGGATTATATCCTGAAATTTTTTGGTGACCGTTTTGAAAGACAACGTATTACCATTGAATTCGGTGATGATTTCAAGAACATATCTATCAATGATATACCTTCACGAATATACCCGGTTTTCACTAATATCATAAATAATGCAATGTATTGGGTTAGTTTGTCCGATAATCGTCTTATCAAAATAGATTTCGTTAATTCTTTGGTTATAATAGCAAATACGGGTCCTGCGATAGATCCAGATGATATCCCTCGTTTATTTGAATTATTTTATAGCAAAAGAGCTAATGGTCATGGTGTTGGGCTTTATTTATGCAGGGAGAATTTAGCTGTAGCACACCACAAGATTTGGTACTCTGACCCAAATGTTGAAGATGACTATTTAATTAAAGATGGTGCTAATTTCGTAATTAAGTTCAATGGAGTGGAGTCATAACATGGCTATAAAAACTTATAATTCCCTTGTGCAGAAAACTTTTTGTGATAATGCTATTCGTTCAGTCGTAATGATAGATGACGATTTTATTACTTATTCTGACTCTATTAAAGCACTTAACAGTGAGATGAAACTAGACCCAGCAAAAATTGATTCTTCAAAGCGAGCTGCTACTCTCGAAGAATATTTTCAAGCCAAGAATATGATCTGTGATATTGATAACGGTTCGGTAAACTTTGATGTTGACCGCATCCGTAAGTCAGATTTGATTATAATGGACTATCATTTAGATAACAATGCACCAGATAAAACTATTACAATTTTAAAAGAATTAAAAAATTCAGATCATTTGAATATGATTGTTATTTATACAAGAGAGGAACTCAAAACTGTTTGGATGCAAATTTCTTCTTCTCTGAGAGGGATCGAAAATTGTAATGACAAAATACTTGCAACAGAAAACGATGATTTAATTGAATACTGGCAGAGTATTATTTTACCTGATTTGATTCACAAAGGAGATAGGGCATTAACGAGGGATGAAACTGTATTATATATCCAAGATGACTGCCTATGTAAGCGCATTAAGAGAGTAATACGAAATGATGGAACCCTTACAGAGCAAAATGATATTAATTTCATTGCTAAGATGATTTCTGAATATGCAGTCGCTGAAAATGCCGTCATTCCAGATTATGATACAAAAAGTATGGTTGTAGGGGATGCTGCCGGTATTAAATGGATTCAAAGTGGTAACATATTTATCAGTGTTTTCCATAAGGATAAAGATGACCATGAAAATGATGGCGAGAGAATTTGGCAAACACTAAATGAATCATTAATTGAATGGAATCCATCTTATTATCAAATCATCAAGTCAGAGATTCAAAATACTATTGAAGCAGAAGCACTTTCTTTCAATAACCACTTGGCTAATGATGGTTATGGTCAGGCTGGATGGTTGAATCAAATATTAAATTCCTCGTCTGATGAAATTAAAAGGAAAAACATTGAGTTTGTTTTTAGTAATTTATCTGAAGAACTTTATGAAAGATTGAGGGGAAATAAATCTTTAGTAGGATTCATTAATGATGTTTTTGAAACATATAAACATGATTTTGAAAGTAGTGGAGAAGCGAAATCATTACAGTATTGTTCAAAACAAATGAATTTACCTGCAAATGCAAGCTCATTTAATGAGATGTATCATGCTTTGAACATGAATCTGTCTTCTAAGAATTTTGAAGAAGGACATATTTCAACAGGTACAATTTTCTTCGATACTGAATCTGAAAAATGGTATTTATGTGTTTCTGCTGCTTGCGATCTTGTGCCTACTCAGGGTAATGATCCACACCATAAAAGATTAAGTCCTCATCGTTTAATTAAAGTGTTAGAACTTTTCAATGCTAACCAGAATAAAGCATTACCTAATGCAGAACAATCTAAGTATATTTATGTAATTCATAAGAATACCAGAAAGTATTTATCTGTATTTGAAGGCGATAGAACTTTACCAGTGGTTGATTATATGGTTGTTTTAAACCACGGGCATACTGTTTCGGGAGAAGAGAAAAATATACTTTCGGCGGTATTCTTGAGTAGCATGGATGACAACGTAAAAAATGTACCTGTTAAACTGAAATTAAAGTCCCAACTTCGAAGTGGTTATGCTGAACGATACCAAGCTATTGCATCGCAATACAGTTCTAGAATTGGTGTAGATTATGTATCTATGATGCCTTAAAACATAAAAAGCCGATATGATATAGGAGTGTAGTCATATCGGCTTTTTACAGTACCAAGTTATATTTAATACTCATCCGAAATTTAATTATTATCTCTGATTGAATCTGCTAAGTTTCATTGACTCAATTGAAAATAACAATAAAATTGTGCTATAAATGAATCCTGAATTAGTTAGCAACTTGAGATTTAAGGAATCTTGTTGCTCACTTAAAAAATGAAATGCATAAACCAAATATATTGCTAATGCTGCCGTTCCAGTAGTAGGGCCAATATCGCCCTGATCATGAGGTTCCAATGTCACATTGAACCTAAATATGAGTCGTTCATATATCCATCTTAAAAAAGAATCATTATCATTGCAGATAAAAGATATAGTATGTTTTCTATGTTAGGTTTTTTTAATGCTGACTCTTTTTGTAATAATTCGCATGCTGATAAACCAAAGTAAATAAAATGGTCTTGAACTAAATTTTTCAAAAAACCTTAAATAAAGTATCCAAGTTAATGTCTCCAAAAAAATCATTTGTCGTTTTATATTATCATAAATCATAAATCATAAATCATAAATCATAAATCATAAATCATAAATCATAAATCATAAATCATAAATCATAAATCATAAATCATAAATCATAAATCATAAATCATAAATCATAAATCATAAATCATAAATCATAAATCATAAATCAAGGGTGCTTATAGCTTGAACTAAAATTGTCTTGTTTTTTTAGATAAAAAATACACTTGCAAATTATTTTGGTATTCTTTAAGAAATTCTTGCTAAAAAATACGTGAGTTAACTTACATTAATAATATTCGTCATCATTTTTTGTAGTGTTCGATTACCACAAATCTGGACTGATGGTATCTATGATGTGATCATTCCTGACGTGGTAATTTTTATTCCCTTAAGATCATAAGGATAGTTGCGATGTTTGATTCCGGCCTACGCATCATTTAGCATGAACCGTTCATTCATCATATTCAATGCTTAAAAAGCATGAAGCCCAAATCTGCGATGCCCTCAAATGATTGCGCAACATAAGCGCACAATCATCTCCACTCATTCCCTACCAAAATCATCACCGCGCTTTACTCTCCCTCAAAATTCCGCAAGATCCATCAGGCCCACTCCCCGCCACACGGGCATACTCATTCCCCAGAGAGGATGCTATGCCAGTAAACAAAAACGATCACCGCGAGACCTATCGCAAGCGCTTTGACAAGGTGTTCGACTACATCGAACGCCATTTTGATGAAGCGCTGCTGCTGGAGCAACTGAGTGAAGTGGCGCACTTTTCGCCGTACCACTTTCACCGCCAGTTCAGTGCCTGGTGCGGCATGCCGCCAGGGCGTTACATCCAGCTGATGCGGCTCAAACGGGCGTCGTACCGGCTGGCATTCAATCCGCACGAGAAAATCATTGAGATTGCGCTCGATGCCGGTTTTCAGCATGCCGAATCATTCAGTCGCGCCTTTAAACAGGTATTTGACGTGACGCCGAGTGAATTTCGTCAGCAGCCGGTGTGGATTACCTGGCATCAGCGCATGCCTCAGCCACCCGTCAAACGGAGAGAGAGTATGTCAGTTGAGATTAAAATGTTTCCCACCACGCCGGTGGCGATGCTCACGCATCACGGCGATCCGCAGCGTATCAACGAAACGGCGGCGCAGTTTATTGCCTGGCGTAAAAGCAGCGGAGCATCGCCGGTGCGCAGCAGCCAGACGTTCGGCGTCGCGCCGCACGATCCGGCCAGCACGCCAGCCGGGGATTTTCAGTATCACCTTTGCGGTTCGGTGACTGCACCGATTAATGAAGACAAAGCCTTTGGTGTCGTTAACAGCACCATTCCCGGCGGACGCTGCGCGGTGCTGCGTCATCACGGCTCGCACAGCGCGCTGACCGAGCTGGCACGATCGCTCTACAGCGAATGGCTGCCCGCCAGCGGCGAAGAGCTGCGCGATTTCCCGCTGTTCTTCCACTATCACAACTTCGTGCATGAAGTGGCGGAACACGAGTTGCTGACGGATATTTATCTGCCGCTTAAGTGATGAGGGTCCCGGTAGCAATGGCTACCGGGATTTTTATGCAGGATTGCGATACGTATTCACGGCTGGCATTTTTTTCCTCCTGCCTCGCGGCAAGGCATGGCAAAATGCCCTGCGATCCTACCAGCACAGGCGAAGAGGCGACGATGACAGAGCAACTCGAACAGCGTATCTATGAACTGGTGCGGCGCTATGACGGCGTGTATCTGTTCAAGCAGAAAACGCTCACGCCGCAGATTGATATCGACAGCGATCTCAACTTCGAGCGCGACGAAGCCGCCGCGCTGATGGATGAGTTTTTCAGCGAGTTCGCGGTCGATCGCGCGAATTTCGCTATTGAAACCTACTACCCGGACGAACCGTCGCTGGCGCAAATCCTCAACCCGTTCAATAAACGTGAAGTGCCGGTAGTGCCGGATTTCACGCTGGGCATGCTGATTGCGTCGGCGCAGGCGGGGCGCTGGTTGTTTGAATAATACGGCAGCGCGCCGCTGCGGTTTGGCGGCCTGGGGCTCAGCGCGTCACGTGCACGCCAAATCCGCGCTCGCCTTCCGCAAGATCCTCGCGCAGCGTCAGCGCCGGAATCACATATTCACCGCCGTTCTGGTGACGGAAGGCAATCGGTTGATCCTGCGCTAAGCGATCCAGTCGTTGCGCCAGCGCGGCGCACCAGTCGGCGAAGCGTTCCTGCGCCGACTTCTGCACGCGATACAACACCAGCGGTGGCAATACGCTAAAGCCGGGATAGAACAGCATGCCGTGCTGGATCGGGAATAGCAGATCCTCAATCGGGCCGTTGATGCCGCGCGGCGCGTAGTGCGACTCCCAGCCGCCGGTGGTCACCACCAGCATGGCGCGCTTGCCGGCGAGCGTGCCTTCGCCGTAGCGATCGCCCCAGTGATGATCGTTGTGCTCGCCGACGCCATAGGCAAAACCGTTGGCATACACGCGGTCAAACCAGCCTTTCATGATTGCCGGCATCGAAAACCACCACAGCGGAAACTGAAAAATCACCGTGTCGGCCCAGCGCAGCTTCTCCTGCTCGGCGGCAATGTCCGCTGCCTGCAGCTGGTTGTCGTAGGCGAAACGCGAATCCAGCGTGGCATCAAAATGCGCGCCCACCGGGGGCGCCAGCGTATCGGCGGCATCCAGCTGCGCTTTCCACTGCATGGCGTACAGATCTGACACCTGCACCTGATGGCCCGCCTGCTGCAGATGATTCACGGCAAAGTCTTTCAGCGATCCGTTCAGCGAGCGCGGTTCCGGATGGGCATACACAATCAAAACATTCATGGCGGTATCCTGTGAGATGAAAACCGCTGCAGGTTAAGCCAGCGCTGGCTATAGTAGAAATCAATTACTGATATCTCAGGTATAGACAGTATGAATATGTACTCGCTGGATTTGAATCTGCTGCACACCTTAGACGTGCTGCTGGTGGAGCAGAACGTGACGCGCGCGGCGCAGCGCCTCAATCTGTCGCAGCCGTCGGTAAGCGCTCAGCTGGCGCGCCTGCGGGTGCTGTTTGACGATCCGCTGCTGTTGCCCGGTCCGCGCGGCATGTTGCCCACCGCCCGCGCCGAGGCCCTGCGCGAACCGCTGCGTCTGGCGCTGGAAGCGCTGGAGCGCGCGGTGGCACCGCCGGCAGCGTTCGATCCGGCGCGCGCGGAGCTCACCTGGCGCATTGCCGCCACCGATTACATGTCATCGGCACTGATCCTGCCGGCGCTGAAACTCATTCGTGAAGCGGCACCACGCAGCCGCATGGCGGTGTTTGCACTCAATCCGCCGCAGGTGGCGCAGCAGCTGGAGAAGGGCGAGCTGGATGTGGTGTTTCACACCGGCGACAACGCGCCGCCGACGCTGCATCAGCGTCGCTTGTTCAGCGAGCGCTACGTGCTGGCCGGCCGGCGCGATCATCCACAGCTGCAGCAGCCCCTGACGCTGGATCGCTTTTGCCAGCTGGAGTTTGTGATGGTTTCGCCAGATGGCGGCGGCTTCAGTGCAGCCACCGATCGCGCGCTGGCCAGGCTCGGCCGCACGCGCCGCGTCGCGCTCTCGGTGCCGCATTTCCTGTTTATGCTCGACACGCTGGCCAGCAGTGATTTGGTCGCCGTGCTGCCGGAGCGCCTGGTGCGAAACGCGCCACAGCTCCGCGTGCTTGCACCGCCGCTGGAGATTGAAGGGTTTGACATTCTGATGCTGTGGCACGAGCGCCTGCATCGCGATCCCGCCCAGCAATGGCTGCGCCAGCAGATTGTCGCGGCGCTGTAAACCTGAACTCTCGCCGAATAAGTCGCGGTCTTCATGCCCTCAGGCCTTGTCCGACAAGGCTTGCTCCTGCATTGCTGATGCGATTAGCGCCACCGCTCCACAGCACGCATCATATCAACACGACGAAACACTCGCGTTTTAACGTGCAGGAGAGAAGACCATGCAGATATTTGTCACCGGGGCCACCGGCTGGGTAGGTTCAGCGGTGGTGGAAGAGTTGATCGCGGCGGGCCATCAGGTGACAGGGCTGGCGCGTTCGGCGGAAAAAGCCGTGGCGCTGGCCGTCACTGGCGCACAGGTTATTCGCGGTTCGCTGGAGGATGCTGACGTGCTGCGTGACGCCGCGCGTTCTGCGGACGCCATTATTCATACCGCGTTTAACCATGATTTCTCGCGCTTCGTGCAGAACTGCGAGCAGGACCGCCAGGTGATCGAACTGCTCGGCGAGGCGATTGCCGGATCGGATCGCATGCTGCTGGTGACGTCCGGCCTGTCCGGTATGGCGCGCGGGGCGACGGAACTGGATCAGCCGCAGCCGGTGTCACCGCGTCAGTCGGAAGCGGCGGCGCAGGCGCTGTCGCAGCGCGGCGTGCACGTGGCGACAGTACGGCTGGCGCCGTCGGTGCATGGCCTCGGCGACCACGGTTTTGTGCCGATTCTGGTGCGGCTGGCGCGTGAGAGCGGGATTTCCGCGTGGTGCGGCAGCGGTGAGAACTGCTGGTCCGGCGTGCACCGTCGCGATGCGGCGCGCGTCTATCGGCTGGCGCTGGAGCAGGGCGTCACCGAACGTGTTTATCACGCGGTGGCCGATGAGGCGGTGCCGTTCCGCGCTATCGCGGAGACGATAGGACGCCAGCTCGGATTACCCAGCGGCGAGCGCGACCGGGATCATTTTGGCTGGTTCGCCAACATGGCGGCGGGCAACATGGCGGTCTCCAGCCAGCGCACGCGCACGCTGCTGGACTGGTCTGCAACCCGCCCGGACCTGCTGAGCGAGCTCGCTACGCCTGCCTATTACACCCATCTCTGATATCACGCTGCCGCTGCGCGCGGCAGTTTTTCTGGATTATATCGATGAAAAATAATGTATTTATCACCTTGCTGCCGGTGACGCTGACGGTGTTTATCGCTTTTCTCACTATGGGGATGCAGCTGCCGGTGCTGCCGCTGCATCTGCAGCAGAATCTCGGCATGGATACGCTGGCGATCGGCACGGTCATCGGCGCGCAGTTTGTCGCGTCGTTGCTGACGCGTTCGTGGGCGGGCAACTTCGCCGATATGCGCGGCGCGAAACGTGCGGTGCTGGCCGGGCTGTTGGTGGTGGCGAGTTCCGGCGTGATCTACCTGATTTCGCTTCTGTTCATTGATCGGCCTGCCAGCTCGGTGGCCATCCTGCTGCTGGGACGAGTGGTGCTGGCGCTGGGCGAGAGCCTGCTGGCCACCGGCGCGCTCGGCTGGGGACTCGGGCTGGTGGGACCGGCCAATGCCGGTAAAGTGATGGCGTGGATCGGTATCGCGATTTACGGCGCCTGGGCGCTGGGTGCGCCGCTGGGCGTGGCGATTTATCACGGCTGGCACTTCACCGGCATCGCCATGGCGATCATCGTGGTACCGCTGCTGCCGCTGATGTTTATCACCCAGGTGCGCGCTGTCGCGCCGACCTCGACCAAACTCACGCCGTTCTACAAAGTCATGGGCGCGGTGTGGCGGCCGGGACTGGGTCTGGCGCTCGCCAGCGTCGGCTTTGGCATGATCACCGCGTTTATCGCGCTGCTGTTTGCGGCCAGGGCCTGGGGCAACGCGTCGCTGGCGTTCACCGCATTTGGCGTGGCGTTTATCGCGGCACGCCTGTTCTTTGCCCATCTGCCGGATAAGCTGGGCGGCGCGCGCGTCGCGCTGGTATGCGTGCTGATTGAAGCCTGCGGTCAGCTGCTGATTTGGGGCGCTGATGACGCGACGCTGGTTTATCTCGGCGCGGCGCTGACCGGTTTTGGCTATTCGCTGGCCTTTCCGGCGTTCGGCGTGGAAGCGGTGCGCCGTGCGCCGCCGCACACCCGCAGCCTGGCGATGGGGGCTTACGTGGCGTTTCTTGATATCGCCCTGGCAGTCACCAGTCCGCTGGCGGGCGCGCTGGCCGCCCACCGCGGCGTGGCTTCGGTGTATCTCGCCGGCGCGATTGCCGTGGCGCTGGCGATGCTGGTGGCGCTGAGCCTGATGGCGCGTCAGCCACAACCACAGGCAGCGATGGAATAAGACCCGCCGCAAAAAATTCACTTCTCCCGCGCCGCAAAAATCATCACACTAGCCACCTTTACCATTAGGGAGAGATGGCATGAAAAGCCGATTGCTGCTGGCGCTGACGTTGTTCGCCAGCCTGAGCACGCCGTTGTGGGCCGACGAAGGCGTCTCGTTTAGCCATAAAGACTGGGAGCTGGCTTGTGATAATACGCTGACCTGCCGCGCCGCCGGCTACAGCGCCGAAGAAGGCGCGGGCGGATCGGTACTGCTGACGCGCGCCGGCGGGCCAGACAGCCTGACGCACGGGCGCGTGGTGCTGGCCGATACCGGCGACGATGATGCGCAGCAGGTAAATGCGCTGGCGCTGTGGATTGACGATCGCGCGCTGGGCGAAGTCAGCAAAGCGGAGAACGATGAGTGGACGCTAAGCGACGCGCAGACCCAGGCGCTGATCGCCGCCATCAAAGGCAGCGCCAGAGTGGAGTTTCGCGGTGCGGCCGAGCCGTTTGAGCTCTCCGGCAACGGGGCCTTTGCCACGCTGTTGAAAATGGATGAGGCGCAGGGACGACTGAACACGCCGGGCGCGCTGGTGCGTAAAGGCAACCAGCCGGAAGCCAGCGTACCGGCGGCAGTGGCGATGCCGGTGATCCAGCAGGTCAGGGTGCTGAAAGCCGCGCCGCGCCCGCTGACGCCGGACGAACTGGCGCAGGTCAAGCCAAAGCTGATTGCCTCGCTGACCGATGATGACAGCTGTGACAATCTCGCGCCGTCCGACGATCAGCCAGAAGAGGGCGCAGAACCGCCTACGCTGACGCCGGTGGATGCGCAGCACGTGCTGATTGCCGCGCTGTGCTGGCGCGGGGCTTACAACGAAGGCTATGGTTTCTGGCTGCTGGATAACGCGCTGCAGGGCACGCCGCAGCTGATCACCGATTCCGGATCTGATTATCACGACGGCGTAATCAGCGAAGCGCAGAAAGGGCGCGGCATTGGTGACTGCTGGAGCACCGCTGCATGGGTATGGGATGGTCGCCAGTTTGTCCAGAGCAGCGAGGCCACCACCGGCATGTGCCGTGCCATCCGCGCCGGCGGCGCATGGCAGTTGCCAACGCTGGTCACCGAAGTCAAACCGGCGGGGTAATGTTCAGCGTGCGTCGCCAGGCGGCTGGGGCGCTTAATCCGTCACGGATTTTGCCGCGTCCCACACGGCCATGACGTGGGCGATGGCGGTATCGATCTGCGCGCCGTTGACGCCATCGCGCACCAGCACCGACACGCCAAGCAGAAAAGCGTCGAGGGCGATGGCGATGGCGGCGGCATCGGTGTCGGCGCGCAGTTCGCCGCTGTCGATGCCGCGCTGCACGCAGGCCGTCATACCTGCCAGCGTGCGGGCGCGTGAGCGCGCCAGCGGCTGCGTGACGTCCGCGTGTTCGGCGGAAGGCGCACTCATCACGCCCAGGCCGACCATACATCCCAGCGGATGGCCGGACTCACACTGCATGCTGGCAGAGCGCCGCAGCGCGGTCTCCATTGCGGTACGGGGCGGCAGGCAGTTATCCCACAGCGGCTCCACCACCTGCGCGTAAGTCGACAGATAGCGCTGCACACACTCCTGAAACAGCGCCTGCTTCGAGCCAAAGGCCGCGTAGAAGCTCGGTGCGGAAATACCGCCGGCAATTCCCGCCTTCAGCTGCGTTAACGATGTCGACTCATAGCCGTGCTGCCAGAAAATCTTCATCGCCTGTTCAATGGCCGCATCACGATCGAACGTACGCGGCCGTCCCATAGTGGCCATCTCATTGCTCCATTAAGCTCAATGCTTAAATACTAATCGATACATAAGTCGTTGACAATGGTCTCGCACGTCAATTAATGTATCGATCAGTATATATTTGTGCCGGCGGGCGGCGGATAGCGTATCCGCGGGGTTGTTCCTGAACCGTAACAGGTTGTCGCTTTTCGCCAATTTATATACTGATCGGTACATATAATTTCAACGACCGGCGCGCGCCTCACCTGCACGCTGATGACATCGGGAACGCTGATTGTGACAATTTTGAATACCGCCGCGGATAAAACCCGGCCGCTACCGCTGGGCGCGCTGCTGGCGCTGGCCATGACCGGCTTTATCTGCATCATCACCGAAACCTTACCGGCCGGACTGCTGCCGCAGATGGCGGCGGGCCTTGGCATTTCCACCGCGCTGGCCGGGCAGACCGTAACCGTTTATGCGCTTGGCTCGCTGCTGGCGGCGATTCCGCTGACCATCGCCACTCAGGGCTGGCGCCGCCGTAACGTGCTGTTACTGGCTATTGTCGGTTTCCTGATTTTCAACTCCATCACCACGTTCTCGACCCACTTCGCACTGACGCTGGTGGCGCGCTTTTTCGCCGGCGCAGCGGCGGGGCTCGCCTGGAGCCTGCTGGCCGGCTATGCGCGGCGCATGGTGCCGGTCCATCAGCAGGGCAAAGCGCTCGCCGTGGCGATGGTCGGCACACCGATTGCGCTGGCGCTGGGCGTTCCCGTCGGCACCTGGCTGGGCACGGCGGTGGGCTGGCGCACGGCGTTCGGCATCATGTCGGCGCTGACGTTGCTGCTGATCGGCTGGGTGCTGCTGCGGGTGCCTGACTATCCGGGACAAAGCAGCGATCAGCGTCTGCCGCTGCGCACGGTGTTCATGACGCCAGGCGTGCGCCCGGTGCTGGGCGTGGTGCTGGCGTGGATGACGGCGCACAACATTCTCTACACCTACATCGCGCCGTTCGTTAGCCAGGCGGGCCTCGCCGGGCAGGTGGACAGCGTGCTGCTGGTGTTTGGCATCGCGGCGCTGGTGGCTATCGGCCTGGCCGGTCGCCTCGTCGATCACCACCTGCGCGTCGCCGTGCTCGGCAGTCTGGCGCTGTTTGCGCTGGTCTCGCTGCTGTTCATCTGGCTGGCGCGCTTGCCGCTGCTGGTTTATGTCGGCGTGGCGCTGTGGGGGCTGACGTTTGGCGGGGCGGCCACGCTGCTGCAAACGGCGCTGGCGGATGCGGCGGGCGAGGGCGCGGATGTGGCGCTGTCGATGAATGTGGTGGTGTGGAACAGCGCGATTGCCGGCGGCGGTCTGGCCGGTGGCGTGTTGCTTACCCATTGGGGTGTGGCGTCTTTCCCGCTGGCGCTGCTGTTGCTGCTGGCGGTTGGCTTCCTCATCGCACTGCAGGCGCGTCAGCACGGTTTCCAGGCCGGGGCGCGGCACCAGCGCGTACAAGGTCACTGACCTGCCGGGCTGACTTAAAAAATTTAACCCACTGTTTTAAATGGCATTATGACAAAATGGAGATCAATCACGTGTTCAAAAAATTACTGTTAACCCTGCTGCTTGCCTCGGCCGCGCTGTTTTCCGCCGCCAGCACTGCCGCGGATGAATTCCCGCTGCCCGCCGGTTTTACCAGCAGCTATCAAACTGTGGATGGCGTGCGCCTGCATTATGTGAAGGGCGGCAGCGGACCGCTGGTGTATCTGGTACACGGTTTCGGACAGACGTGGTACGAGTGGCACCAGCTGATGCCGGAACTGGCAAAAAACCACACCGTCGTGGCGGTGGATCTGCCGGGGCTGGGGCAGTCTGACGTGCCGCATTCGTATCGCGCCACCGATGTCGCGCCGCTGCTTTATCAGCTGGCACAACAGTTCGCCGGCGGCAAAAAATTCGACCTGGTGGCGCACGACATTGGCATCTGGAATACCTATCCGCTGCTGGTGAAACATCAGGACAGCATCCGCCGCGCCATCTTTATGGAAGCGCCGATCCCGGATGAAAGCATCTATCAGTTCCCGGCCTTTACGCCTGAAGGCGAATCCCTGGTGTGGCACTTCAGCTTCTTTGCGGCGCAGGGACAGCTCGCTGAACAGCTGATCGCCGGTAAAGAGCGCCTGTTCTTCGAGCATTTCATCAAAGAACATGCCGCCAACAAAGCGGTGTTCACCCCGGCGCTGCTGGATCTTTACAGCAAATCCTATGCAAAACCGCACAGCCTGAATGCCGCCTTTGAATATTACCGGGTGCTGAATCAGGGAGTGGCGGACAATAAAGTGCTCTCCCGCGAGAAAATTGCCGTGCCGATGCTGGCGATTGGCGGTGGCGGTCACGGCGGACTGGGTGCTTATGAGCAGCAGGTGGTCAGCCGCTACGCCTCGCAGGTCACCGGCAAAGTGTTACCTGGCTGCGGTCACTGGTTACCTGAAGAGTGCCCCGCGCCGCTTAATGCGGCGGTGATGGAGTTTCTCGCGTCCGGGGATTAACGCGGTGCGCAGGCCAGTTTTAGCGCTGGCCTGCGTTGAGGTGAGCGCCTCAGGCTTTATTCAGGCAGCACTGCTTAAACTTTTTGCCGCTGCCGCACGGGCAGGGATCGTTGCGGCCGGTTTTTTCACCGGCAAAATGCGGCAGCTGCGGGGCCGGATCGGGCTGCGCCATGCGCTGTTCCTGCCAGTATTCGTGCAGTTCCAGCGCCGCCGGGCGAATCGCCTCGATGCTGGCCTCAAACGCGTCCGGGGTGAAGGCTTCACGCTGTGCCAGCTGTTCTTCACTGCCGTGCAGCGCAATCGCCTGCAGCGCCGGTTGCTGTGCCGCCGGCAGCTGCGACCAGTCTGCATCCAGCGCCACGCCGCGCATATAGCCGTAGCACCAGTCTTCCACCACGGTAAACAGCTGGCCTTCCATCTCCTGCTCGCCGAACAGCGGATCGAACTGTTCCGGGTACTCCGCCAGCCGCTCGGCGATGTCGTTAAAGTGCTGGAAGGTCAGCGCCATGAAGCGGTCCATTTCGCGCGCGTTCGCCCACTGAGGAATCTTCTTCTCACCGCCCCAAATCGCCACCAGCCATTCGCTCGGTTCGATATCGTTCGGGCCGGAGAGCAGGGCGGTCAGCATGCCGTCCAGTTCGGCGGTGTCCACCACGGAGTGTTCGTTGCCATATTTTTCCAGCATGTCATCAAGCCAGTTCAGCTCTTTTTCGGTTAACGGACCCTGATTCATCCGGCGTCTCCTGCGGTGTGCATTGGTGGGCAAAAATTGCTGGGCGCGATTATAGCGGCAGCGCGCCTGATTTACCGCTTTTTGCATATCGATAGCCGAAGTGCGCCTAAAAAGGAATCGCCATAACTTATCGCGCAACAGTATTGGCGGGAAACGGCGGCGAATGTCAGCGTAAACGCAGGATTTACCGATAGCGAGGAGACAACATCATGGCGGATACCCTGCCAGTACTGGATCTGGCCCTGCTGGAATTACCGGACGCAGAGCAGGCAGCTTATCTGGCGCAGCTGCGGGAGACCGCGCGTGACGTCGGTTTCTTCTATCTGATTAATCACGGCATCAACCCGCAACTGCTGCACAACGTGCAGAGTATCACGCGGGCGTTTTTTGCCCTGCCGCAGGCGGAGAAGCAGCGCGTGGCGATGATCCACTCGCCGCATTTTCGCGGCTACAACCACGCCGGCGTGGAATACACCCGCGACCAGCGCGATCAGCGTGAACAGTTTGATATCGGCGCCGAACGCGCGGCGCTGACGCTGCAGCCGGGCGATCCGGCGTGGAAACGGCTGCAGGGGCCCAACTTATGGCCGGAGGCGTTACCGCAGCTGCGTCCGGTGATGCACGCCTGGCAGCAGGTGATGACCGCCATCGCGCTACGCCTGCTGCGGGCCTTTGCCAAAGCGCTGGCGCTGCCGCCGGATGCGTTCGACGCGCTGTATGGCACCCAGCCCAATGAGCACATCAAGCTGATTCGTTATCCCGGTCAGGCAGCAGAAGCCAGCCAGCAGGGCGTAGGCGCGCACAAAGACTCCGGCTTCCTCACCTTTTTGCTGCAGGACGATCAGCCCGGTTTGCAGGTGGAAGTGTCCCCCGGTCACTGGGTGGATGCGCTGCCGAAGCCGGGCGCGTTTGTGGTCAACATCGGTGAACTGCTGGAGATTGCCAGCAATGGGTATCTGCGCGCCACCGTGCACCGCGTGGTGTCGCCGCCGGCTAATCGTGAACGCGTGTCGATCGCTTTTTTCCTCGGTGCGCAGCTGGATGCCGAAGTACCGCTGTATCAGCTGCCGCCGCAGCTGGCGGCAGAATCCCACGGCCCGACCAGCGATCCTGACAATCCGCTGCTACGCGAAGTGGGCTGGAACTACCTCAAAGGGCGTCTGCGTTCCCATCGCGATGTGGCGCAGCGCTATTACGCTGATGCATTAAGCACAGTGAAATCATAAGAAACGTAAGGAAAGCCCATGCAGAAAACGATGATAGCGTCACTGGCCCTGATGGCCCTGTTCAGCAGCGTGGCGTCCGCCGCGGCACTGCGCGTGGCCGCCGATCCGGTGCCGCACAGTGAGATTCTCAACTACATCAAACAAACCGACAAACAGCTCGACCTGAAGGTGATCGAGCTTAACGGCAATTTAAACGCCAACGAGCTGCTGGCGCGTGGCGACGTCGATGCCAACTATTTCCAGCATGTGCCTTATCTGCGCGATCAGGAAAAAGCACTGGGCGAAAAATTTGCCGTGGTGGCGACCGTGCATATTGAGCCACTCGGGATTTACTCGCACAAAGTGAAATCACTGAAAGATCTGCCGGATGGCGCGCAGGTGGCGGTGCCCAACAACGTCACTAACCTGAGCCGCGCGCTCTATCTGCTGCAGGCCAACGGCCTGATTACGCTGAAAAGCCGCAGCGCCAGTACGCTGGTGACCACGGCGGACATTAGCGACAACCCGCACCAGCTGAAGATCATTGAAGTTGAAGCGCCGCAGCTGCCACGCGCGCTGGATGATGCGCAGCTGGCGATTATTAACGGTAACTATGCCCTGCAGGCCGGGCTGGTGCCGTCAAAAGACGCGCTGGCGCTGGAACAGGCAAAGGATAATCCCTATGCCAACGTGCTGGTCACCACGCCAAAGCTGGCCAGCGACCCGCGCATTCTCGCGTTAGCGAAAGATCTCGAATCAAAGCAAACTGCTGAATTTATCAACCAGCACTACAAAGGATCGGTTATCCCGGTTAATCAATAATGCCCGGCGCCACCTGCGGCTGACAGGTGGCGCACCCGCTGTTCTGTGGTATATTTCGCCACCAACACCAGTGGCACCTGCTGCATAACATAAAAAATAACTTATCAATTGATGGCTACTTCCCGCTTCGTCAGGCTTCAGCGGCTGACGCTTTCTCGCGCCTGGTTGCACCTGCGGCTGTCAGCCCTGTGTCTGCTGCTCAGCGGCTGCGGAACGCTGTCGCAAACGTCCGCACCGGTGGGCGATCGCGTCTATCTTTCCCACGCCTCCTTCCATGAAAACGTCGATGACATTGTGCGCCACTACATGCAGCAAAAGCAGGTAGCGGGCACTAGCATCGCCATCATTCACCAGCGCGGCGCGCCGCAGTTTTACAGTTATGGCGTCACCGATGTGCGCCAGCGTTATCCCATCACGCCGGATACGCTGTTTGCACTGGGCTCGCTGAGTAAAGGCGTTACCGCAGAGGTCATTATCGGGCTGGTGGATCGCGGCGAGCTGCACTGGAACGACACGCTGGCCACGCTGCTGCCGCGCGGCGTGCCGCTGAGTGAGGATGCAAAACGTATCACGCTGCTGCAGCTGGTCACGCACACCTCAGGGCTGCCGCGTCAGGATATGGATCTGCCGATGTTCCTGAAATTTATGGCTTACCTGCGCAGCGGCGAAAATTTTTACGGCAATCTGGATAGCGATGCCGTGCTGAGTTATCTGGCCGATTTCAGCGCCCCCGCGCACCCGGCGGCGCAGTACTCCAATCTCGGCTATGCGCTGCTGGGCTATATTCTGCAGCATCGCCTGCATCAGGACATTGAAACGCTGGCGCAGCATCAGCTGTTTGGTCCGCTCGACATGACCAGCAGCAGCTTCCATCCGCAAACCCTGCGCGGCTATCCGTGGCGCGCGCTGGGCCACGCCGGCGATCAGCCGAAACTGATTGCTCGCGGTCAGCTGACGCCGGACTGGGCCTTTCGCGGCAATATGGTGGCGGCCGCCAGCCTGTACAGCAATGCGCGCGATCTGATTCGCTACCTCGATGCGCATCTGCACAGCGATGCACAGGGCGCGCTCGGCCAGGCGCTGGCGCAGGTCAATCATCCTTATGAGCAGCATGGCAACCAGGCGCAGAATATCGCCTGGGTAACCGATACCTATGATCAGCAGCAGATCACTTATCAGGTGGGGTATATTGGCGGTTATGCCAGCTTTATTGGCTACGATCGCGCCCACGGCAATGCCATCGTGGTGCTGCAAAATGCCTTCAACTGGAGCAACTATCTCGGCATTGCGCTGCTGCGTGATTTGGCGCGTAAAGATCGCCGGGTGCTGAACACGGTTGCTTGCAATTTTGCTGCTCAGCAAAGCGCGCCGCCTGAGGTATGCTGTGGAGCGAAATTTGACGCGCAAAGCGCGGCGCGGGAACCTTCCGCACGTGGCGCTTGTCAGTAAATGGGACAGTTAAATAATTAACCAGAGTGGAAATCACCAATGCGCAGGACACACGTCACCCTTCTTTCAGCAGGAATTTTTCTGGGCGCTTTAAGCCTGACGCCAGCAGCACTGGCAGAAGGTGAGCCAACCGATAGCGTACCGATGCCGCCGCAGGTGCAGCAAACCGCACCGGACGCCTCAGCGCCAGCGGCCACCAGCGATGCGCCCGCCAGCAGTGAACCGGCAGAATCCAGTGGCGATGTCGCGCCGATTCGCCCGTCACAAAACGGTCCGGGTGAAGCGCCATCCGCCGCCAATAATTACGATCTGCACACCATCATCATCGATTACAAAGAGTATAAAGTCGGTGACGTCGTGCCGGATGAGTACCGTAAAAAGCAGTACACCATCGTTGAGTGGCAGCCGCGCCACCTGCCTGCACCGCAGGAAGGCACGCACTGGGCTTACATCAACGCTAACTACATCCTGATCACCGACGACAGCGGCAAGATCGTGATGGGCAAATCCGGCGACATTTTCTTCAAGGGTTAATGCCCGGCAGCAGGCGCGCTAACTGCGCCACGCCTGCCATTATCTGACTGGTGCTGGTATTACCGTATCCCAGCACCAGTCCCTGCTGTTTTTGCCCGCCCAGATAAAAGCCGGACAGCGCGCCAGGCGCATAGCCATGGCGAAACAACTGCGCCGTCAGCGCCACATCATCCACCGTATCCGCCAGCGGCAACACCAGATGCATACCGCATTCACCGCCCAGCAGCGGCACCTGAGCACCAAACGTCTCCTGTAGCGCAGCCCGCAGCGTGGCCTGCCGCTGACGATACAGACGGCGCATTTTGCTCAGGTGGCGATTGAAATCCCCGCTGCGTAAAAACAGCGCCAGCGCCTGCTGTTCCGGCCGGTTACCGCCGCGTAACAGCTCATGCAAGGCCGGCCGCAGCCGTGGCAGTAGCGGGGCAGGCAGCACCATGTAGCCGATACGCAGCGCCGGAAACAGGGTTTTGCTGAAGGAGCCGATGTAAATCACCGGCGTCGGCTGCGCCATACCCTGCATCGCGGCAATGGGCTCGCCGCTGTAGCGAAAATCGCTGTCGTAATCATCTTCAATAATCCACGCCTGATGCCGCTGTGCCGCCGCCAGCAGCGCCAGCCGGCGCGCGGCGCTCATGATCGCGCCGGTGGGATACTGATGCGTCGGCGTGGTGTAAATAAGCCGCGGCGGGCGCTGCTGCCAGTCCTGCGCTGTCGGTGCCAGTCCCTGTGCATCTACGGCAATCGGCTCGATCTGCAGATCGCCGAGGCGCATCGCTGCTTTGGCGCCGCGATAGCCCGGCTCTTCCACCCAGCCGGTGTCACCACGATTGGTGAGCAGCGCGACGCACAGCGTCAGCGCCTGCTGCGCGCCTTCGGTAATCACAATCTGCTGCGGCGCACAGCGCACGCCGCGCGCCAGCGCCAGATGCTGCGCCAGCGCCTCACGCAGCGCCAATTCACCCAGCGGATCGCCGTAGCCCAGCAGCTGTGCCTGCTGCGCGGTTTGATTGAGCGCGCGACGCCACTGCGCCAGCGGGAAATGCGCCAGCGCCGGCGTGCTCGGGCGCAGTGCCAGCTCCTGGCTGGAGAGGCGATGCAGCGAATGCAACCGGGAAGCGCGCGCGGAAACCGGCCAGTCGGCGCTGTCGTCGGACGCCTGCGCTGGCAGCGGCGTGTGCGCCAGTCGGCTGACGCGGCTCCCCTGGCGGTCGCTGAGGATAAATCCTTCCGCCTGCAGCTGTGACCAGACGGCGATCACCGTATTGCGCGACACCTGCAGTTCAGCCGCCAGCTGGCGGGTCGCCGGCAGGCGCGTGCCCGCCGCCAGCTGACCATTCAGTATCGCCTGGCGCAGCCGCTGATACAGCTGCTGTTGCAGCGTCAGGCTGCCGTCGGCCTCTAGCGGTGCCAGCAGCAGCGAATGCCGGTTTAATGCGCGCATCGGCGCCTCCGTGGATCTATCGATTTGTCACATTGTGGCGCTTTTTCCGGAACCAGCAAAGTGGCACGCTGCACGCTGTCACTCTCACACAGAAGGAATCGCCGTATGTCATCGCAGACCAATCGTTATGGACAACCCATCGGCCCGGCGCTGGAGGCGTGGCAGCCGCGCCCGCTGCCGCAGGGGCAGATTTTCACCGGCCAGTATTGCCGGCTGGAGCCACTGGATGCCGCACGTCACGGTCGCGAGCTGTATGCGGCTTATGCGCTGGCGGAAGATGGCCGCGACTGGACCTGGCTGCCGGTCGGGCGCTTTGACGATGAAGCGTCTTATCTGGCATTTGCGCAGCAGTGCCAGCAGAGTCCGGATTACCTGCACTTCGCGGTTATTGACCGGCAAAGCGGGCAGGCGGTCGGCTCGCTGGCGCTGATGCGCATTGAACCGCAGCACGGTGTGATGGAGGTCGGCTTTGTGGTGTTCTCACCGCTGCTGAAGCAAACCCGCATGGCCACCGAAGCCCACTATCTGCTGATGCGTTACGCCTTCGAACAACTCGGCTATCGTCGCTACGAGTGGAAATGCGACAGCTGTAACCAGCCGTCGTACAACGCCGCACTGCGGCTGGGCTTCCGTTATGAAGGCACGTTTCGTCAGGTGGTGGTGTATAAAAATCGCAGCCGGGATACCGCCTGGTTCTCTATCATCGACAGCGAATGGCCGCAGGTGAAGCTGGGCTTTGAACGCTGGCTGGCGGCAGACAATTTCGACGCTCGCGGACAACAACGCGCCAGGCTGGAGACATTACGTCAGGCCTGACGCGCGCGCCGGGCTGGCTGCCCGGCTAACCGGCAAAAATATATTTGGCGGCTGACAACACAAAGGCACTGGCCATCGCCATCATCAGCCGCCGATGCCAGAGATTATCGCGTTTGAGCTCATTGAAACCGAGCTGCATGCGATGGTCGAGATCCAGCAGGCGCTCATCCACTTTTTCAAAGCGTTTATCGATTTCTCTGAATTGTGCATCTACTTTTTCAAAGCGTTGATCGATTAGCCTGAATTGCTCATCCACTTTTTCAAAGCGTTGATCAATTTTCCGGAATTGCTCATCGACGTTGTCAAACCGCAGCTCAATGGCTTTAAACGTATGGCGGACCTCATTTTCAAAATGCCTGAGGCTCTGTGCCAGTTTATCGACACGTTGCGCGGTGGCGTGATTTGCCCGCATCACGCCTTCCATGGCCTGCGAAAGGTGCGTTTTGGTCAGGCTGTTTTCCTGCTGCATTTCGGCAAAAATGTCGACCATCACTTCGGCCTGGTGATCGGCCACGCCCGCCTGCTGCAGCGCTTTGAATGCCTTATGGGTGTTCATCATCGTCGGTATCATCCCTGTTGCTCCTGGTCGCCTTTCCTGTTGCCAGTAAGGTTATCCAGGTGGTGATAGTTGCACCATGTGATGATGTGAATTTTGCGCGACGTCTCGAAAAATATCAATTCGTACAATGAGTAACGCTAAGCGGCAATAAAAAGGGCCTGCACGCTGGCAGGCCCTGGTCTGGCACGCATTTTTATCACTTTTCGGGCTGCGGAATTATTTTTATCTCCGCCATGCCGATACCGAGTTTGCGTGGATCCTGGCCGGTAATGTTGCCGAGATTAGACAGCTGTGGTTCTGGCGGCGTGATGATCAGGTTGCGGCTGGCGCCGGGGTTGGTGAAATGCAGCGTCTGCGTGGAGAACGCGTCACCCAGATTGAGCTGCTGCACTTGCTCGCCGACGCGCACCGGAATCGGTCGATGGGCGTTAGCCCCATAGGCGCGTGCGGTGATCACTACGTCAAAACGCGCCGGCAGCGGATCGACATATTCAATGTTCACCTCCGG
The DNA here is from genome assembly GCA_039593635.1 of Enterobacterales bacterium. Lineage (GTDB taxonomy): Bacteria > Pseudomonadota > Gammaproteobacteria > Enterobacterales > Enterobacteriaceae > Enterobacter. The sequence continues at coordinate 83,810 of JBCNOW010000008.1, read as the reverse complement.
CGCGAGGTTGGCGTTCGACCAGCGCCCCCAGCTTTCCGGCCGTGAAATACCGCTAAAGCGCTTCACGCTGGCCGGCGCGCCCGGCACGGTCAGCAGGAAGCTGTCCGCCTGGTAGCGAATGGCATTATCCTCGATGCGCATTTGCTGCTCGTTGAGCTGGTAGGTCTCCGCGCTGACCTTCACCTGCGGGAACTGCGCTTTGCCCTGCCACACCGGCTGGTCGATGCGCGTCACCGTGGGCTGTCCGCCGGTCTGGCCCATCGCCAGACAGAGATCGGTCGACAGCGCCAGCGCCGGCTGACCACAGCCGGCCCATTTTGTAGCACCGATCGACCCAGACGAAGTTATCGCGCGGTGCAAAATCGGCCAGCTGGAAGCGCAGCGGCGCGGAGTATTCGCTTTCCGGCAGCGGTTCAACGCGATGATCGGAAACGCGCACCAGCAGCGGCAGACGGAACGTGGCTGCCCGAGAAGGCGAACAGGTGTTTTTGGGCTGGTCGATGGTGAACGTCTTTCATCTTTCTGGGGAAGTTCCACAGGCGAATGATGTCGGGTTTCCACGCCAGGACTTTCTTCTCCATGTCATCGAACAGCCTGGAGAGCGAGGCCGAAGACAGCCTGCTGCGGCCAAGGCCAATCAAGTTGTCGCCGCCGAGGATATCCAGCACGGTGGCGCCGTTATCCAGCGTGCTGCGTTTGCCGTCCAGCAACCTCCGCCTGCGGCTGATCGCCGCGCATCACCAAAAACAGATCGCTGCGATCTTGTTTGTTGAGGTATTTCCATGCCGTGTTGTTCATCGCCAGATGATCGGAAGAGACTACGATCACGGTGTTTTTAAACCACGGCGAGGCTTTGATCTTATTGATCAGCGCCGCGATGTGCTCCTGGCTACAGGTGACGGCGCTGAACGACTGGTTGGGTTTGCCATCATAGCTGTAACTTTTGCGCTGGCAGGTGCGCGAGATAAAACCGTCCGGATGGTGGGTATCCACGGTCAGCGCAAACAGCGAAAAGCGTTTGCCCGCGGACGCGACAGCTCCTCATAGCTTTTCCAACACTTCATCCAGCACCGTATCGTCGTAGAAGCCCCAGTCGTTACGGTAGCTGGGGATCGGCGACCCGGCTTTTCAGCTCTTCTGCGAGCCATACGCGGTAATCAAAACCGTGCGATTTCAGGAACACATCTTTCCCGGCAAAGCGCAGGTTTGCTCCCTGGATAAAATAGTTCTCATAGCCGGAGTTTTTCAGGATATCGCCGAGGCAAATATTCTGCGGGAAGAAGCTGGACATCGACGCGGAGGCGTTGCCTTCAAAAGGCGCGAACAGCGGAATGCCGCACTGCGAGGCCACCATACCGGCGATGGTGTAATCCGTGCCGGGCAGTTGTTCGGTATGGCTGAAGTCGAGGCTTTGATCCTTTTCAGCGCGCCCAGTTCCGGCGTCAGGCCAGGAAAGGCCTCGTTCATCGAAGTAGGTACGCTCCAGGCTTTCGCCGTAGATGTAGACCAGATTGAGCTTCGGCGCGTTAATCTGCTTGTTCGGCGTTTTGTAATAAGTTTCGAAATCCGGGTCGGCCTGGCGCGCGTGGGATTTCACCAGCTCGGTGATCTGGCGAAACGCCGGGCTGGCATCGACCGAGCCCAGCGCCAGCACCAGCGCCAGCAGGCTGTAGCCAAGATGATGGGGAAGATGGCGACGGCGGCGCAGTACCCAACCCAGCGCGCAGAAAACAAAACAGTAAAAACAGGCCGATGATCAAGCCCAGCCCCGGGTACCACGTATTTGCTCACGCCCGCGCCGGTCAGGCTGTTGGTCAGGGTGTAGAGCACCGCATCGTTAATGCCATCGCCGGTAAAATAATTACTGGCGTACAGCGTGGCGTTGAGCACGATGAACAGGGTGAGCAGCAGCAAGATCAGGATAAACCAGAATTTATTTCGCCCGGCTTTAAACGAATAGACTGCGATCGCAGCCAAAAAGAGCACTATTGAAAGCAACTCCAACGGCAGATCCTCACATTAAGTAAAAAGAACGCGTTACCTGCGTCTGCGGCCCTCTGCGGGGGTTTTGCGTCAATCTATATTGGCTGTCACAGGGCTGCAACACATCCAACCAGATTTGTGCGATGCATTGCGAATCGTTTAAGGCGGGTTTAGGCGGAGTCTGATTTAGTCTGGCAGCAACCGGCGCGCTGCTGCCAGCCAGGGCGGGCGCGGGTGTTACAGCTTACCGGTGAGATACTGCGCTTCGCCGTCGGCAAAGCTCCAGTCACCTTTGCTGTTGGTGATAAAACTGATCATCAGATCGTTGCCCTGCACGCCACAATTCTCCCGCAACTCGCGCGCTAACTCTGCCATGAAGTGCGTTTTCTGTTCTTCACTTCTTGGGCTGGTGTACACGCGTACCATCACCAGATTGTCGCTGCGCGCAAAGCCCAGCCCGGTATCCTGAAAGACCATTTGATAACGCTTGTTTTCATGAACAATCTGATAACGATCGCGCGCCGGAACCTTAAATGCCGTGAGTACCGCGCGATGCGCGGCGTCGAGTAAGGTGCGAATCTCTGCTTCAGAACGGCCCTGAATAACATCAAAAGTCAGTAACGGCATCAATAAATCCTCGTTTTTGCCCACGCGGAAAGAGTAGGATGAAACGCTATGCTGCCGCTTGCTGCCGGAAAGAAAAAGCGCGCTGATTAAAATGATTATTTATTATTTTGAACAATCCTGATGAAAGAAATTAAAACCGATGCACTCTGGGTGCATTTGCACTGGCTGACGGTGCTGGCGGAACAGGGCAGTTTTACCCGCGCGGCTGAACGCCTGGATGTCAGTAAAGCGGCGATGAGCCAGAAAATCAAAGAACTGGAGCAGATGGCGGGCGTGGCGCTGGTGCAGCGCACCACGCGCAGCGTGCGGCTGACGTCGGCCGGTGAAAAGCTGGTGGACGACCTGCGTGAGCCGTTTGCGCGCATCGCGCAGAGCTTCTTTAGCGTGCGTGACGAAGCCGGGCCGGTGCGCGGTCTGGTGCGCATCAGCGCGCCGGTGGCGTTTGCCCGGCAGCAACTGGTGCCGATTATCGGCGACTTTCTGCGCGACTATCCGCAGGTGCGGTTGCAGCTCAACGTCAGCGATCGGCTGGTGTCGCTGGGCAGCGAAGGATTCGATCTTGCCATTCGCCACAGCCAGCAGCTGCCGGAAACGCACGTCGCGCTGCCGCTGTGTGAAACGCGCACGCTACTGGTGGCCGCGCCGGACTATCTGACCCGTCACGGTACGCCAGATACGCCGCAGGCGCTGCAGCAGCATAACTGCCTCTATTATCCGCGCGGGCTGGAGTCGCCGCAGTGGCGCTTTCGTCTGTACAGCGATGACAGCGAAACGGTGCAGGTGAAAATTCAGGGTAATTTCGCCACCAACAACAGCGAGTCGATTCGTGACGCTGCGCTGCAGGGGCTGGGCATTGCTATGCTGCCGGACTTCAGCGCCAGCGCGGCGCTGGCCAGCGGCACGCTGCAGCAGGTGCTGCCGGAGTGGCAGGCGGTCGATGCCTTTGCCGACCGCCTGTGGGTGGTGCGGCCTTACGCAGCGCAGGTGCCGCGTGCCGTCACCACCTTTATCCACTGGCTACGCACGCGCTTTGTTGATGGGTGAGGCCAGCGGCGCGCTGAGCGGTGCGCTGGGCTGCATCATCGCCCCCAGCAGGCTGCGACGGTTATAGTTACCGAGACGCAGATTGAAGTCGAGATGCAGCTGCTCAATGCCGCTCAGTTTGATCACCGGCGGCGGCGTATGCGGGCGCTGATGGAATAGCACCGTGTGCGCAAAGGCGTCACTTTGCCAGTTGTTCAGCCGCTGATAGTAATACGCGTTGGCCTCACATTTACGCAGATACAGGTTCACGCGGCGATGTTCGCGCATCGCCGCCTGCTGCGCCAGCGAACCCAGCTGCTGTGCCGGCTCGGCGATTTTCTGCGTCAGCAGGGCAAAATCATCGCGCTTTGCCAGCTCATTAAAATAGTTGTGCGCCCCCAGATGCTTGATCGGCGCGTACTGTTTTTGCCACTCGCGAATAAAGGGATTATTGGGCGCAGCGGCGAGAAACCAGTTTTCAATCACCGGTGCCAGATAGTTGACGGTGGCAATTTCACGGTAATAGCCAATCACATCCATGCGGCGTTCCTGATGCGCACGGTGCACCCAGCTCAGGTCTTCAAATAACAGCGTGCTGCAGTCAATCGCAATACCGCCGTAGCGTAATAATAATTCGAGGCGAATGACTTCACTTTTTTGCTGCTCGCTTAATTGTGTCGAGGTAAAAATAAAATCCGGCAGGACCTCTTTAAGCGTTAAACGGTTTAATACATACACCTGATGGTCAGGATTATCCTGCCGTAGCTGCTGGATATTTAACGCCATCGATTTCGGTAAATATTCATTGTCCCAGTACATCCAGATTTTTTTGGGTATTTCCGGCAGCGCTTTCTCACCCGAAAGCAACACGATATTGTCCTCTTCGCTGGGATCATATTCCGGCGCGCAGAGCGCAGTATGCTGTTTTTTCTGCAGTAATGTCTGGCCGGTGAAGGCGATTCTCTGCCAGTGTTGCCAGAGCGTAAGGGCTGGCTGGAGACGTTTTTTTGTCATGATGCACCTGATTATTGTGATTATGGGGAGCAAAGATTCCCTGATGCTGGCGGCTTGAGCGCGCTTATGTGTCCTGACGGCTGTGTGTAAAAAGACTACCCTTGCTTAATAATCGATCCGCAGCGGCAAGGCTACGAATTTTTTTCGCTTTCAGATTTACCGGAAACGCCGGGATCCGGGATGGCTAAAAAGAGGTATCAATAAAATGATGAGGTACGGCGTTTTTTATTTTTAATCGATTAAGATTATTCCTAATAAAATAACCTCCTGCAGGCGCAGGCCGCGGCGCGGAATAAAAATGCGCGATCGGCGGTCCGTTAACCGCGCTGTATTTTCCCCTGGCCTGGCCGCCGCTTGCCCAACGCGGAGGCAGGTTAGCTACGCTTAGAGCAGGCAACGAAAAAAAGGAGGCACTATGCAGCCACACAAGCATGGGTTACTGGCGGTTGATAAGCAGGGCAACCGCGTGCTGTTTCTCAATCCCGACAGCTTCGCCGTTGAGCAGGAGCTGAATGCCTTACCGCCGCGACCGCATGAGCTGCTGATGCTGCCCGCGCTGGATAAGGCGTATGTGCCGATCTACGGTGATGGCGTCCACGGCGACAATCCGCATCCGGGGCACAAGGTGGCGATTATCGATTTGCGCCGGCGGCAGATTCGCGGCTTTATCGATCTGTCACCGCTCAAGGCGCCGCACAGCGGCCAGCTGGGACGCGATGGCAAAGTGTATCTGTGCTGTGAACACAGTGCCGCGGTGGCGGTGATCGATCCGCACAGCGACACGCTGGAGAAAACCATCCCGCTGCCGTCGCACAACGCGCACCGGCTGACGCTGTCGCCCAGCGGCCGCAAGCTGTTTACTGAAAACGAAGAGGACGCCAGCATCACGGTGGTGGATCTGTGCGAGGCGGAAGGGCGCATCATTGATAACATCCTGCTGCCGGGACCGATTGCCGGCATTGCCGCCTCGCCAAAACACCCCTATCTGGTGGCCAGCGCGGCAGACGCGCCGCTGCTGTACGTGGTGGATCGTCAGAGCCATCGTATCCGCCAGCGCATCACGTTGCCCGGCCATCAGCAGCCGTGCCAGGTGGTGCGCTTCAGTGCCAGCGGTGAGCGGCTGGTGGCGATTGGCGACGGGGAAGGAGTGGTGACGCTGTTTGACGACTTGCTTAATCCGTTGGGTGACGTTGCGGTCGGCAATCAGCCGATGGATGGCTGTTTTAGCGCCGATAACCGCAGCCTGCTGATCGCTAATCAGGGTGACGGTTCGCTTAGCCTGATCGATCTGACGCAGATGAAGGTCATCGCCACGCCGCAGGCTGGCACCGGCTGCGAAGTCCTGAGCTACTTTCAGCTGTCGTCCTGAGTGCGAAGGCCGCCATCAAATAAACGGCCGGTGATAAATCGCGCTGCTCCAGTGGCGGCTGCTGGCGTGTTTTTCTGCCTGCCAGCCGCGCTTGCGCAGTTGGCGCGCAATCAGTTTGTTCATAATACCGTGGCCCACCAGCAGCACCGTGCCCTGTTGCGACAGGGCAATCAGTTTGTCTGCCGCCCGCTGCGCGCGCTGCCGGGCATGCTGCACTGATTCCACGCGCCCGGCGTAACCGCATAGCCACAGCAAGCGCAGCAGCGCCAGCCACAGCGTCAGCGGCAGATGCAGGCGCGCAAACGGCAGCAGCGGCATCGCCACTTCACTGAACACCTCATCCACGTCCTGCGCCTGCAGACCGAGCCGCGCCAGCGACGAACGCGCACGCGGCAACGGACTGCAGGCAATCACGCTGGCCATGCGCGCAATCGCCATACTGCGCGGCGGCGGCGCATCACAAATCACCGCCTGGTCGTAGCCTTCACACCAGTCCGCCAGCGCCCGCGCCGTAAAGCGCCCGCTTACCGGATGGTCTGGCTTGCCGTGTCGCATGAGGATAATGGTCATAATGCTCCTGAGTGAAGGTCATCCAGTCTACTGCAGGCGCGCAGGATTTCGCGCGGCCCGGGCGGTTTTAAGAATAATGCCCGGGTGTCATCAAAACTTAACTGAAATGTGCGAAAACGGCGCGGTGAAAGTTTGGTCGCCGTTTTTGCCAATGATAAGCAATAGTCGTTAATCACGCAGCGTGCGTGGATTTTTTAATGACGCTGGCTGTAATGTAATGTCATGAATTAACGCCGTTTTTATCTTTTTCTCCTGCAGCATTGTGAAGATAAGTTAATTATTTTCCTGTTGATCACTTGATTTATCTACGCGCGTAGATAGACTGTCTTCACAGTGACAACTCACGGTGCCAGAGACGAAGTTGGCCTTGAGATGACCCAGTTACATTTGCCGTGCTAATGCGATCGATGAAAAAAACATCGGCGAAATCAGGCAAATAGATGAATTCCAACACCAGGGAATTCTTTACTGACCTTTCATCCAGGTTTGCCTACTGAACGTCGCCACCGGGGAGTTCCGCTTGTTGCAAGGGAACCGACCCACGGATGGGCGTTTACTGTTTTCACCTCTTTCAGGGAAATGGTTATGACGGTACATCACTCCGTTACGCAACAAGGTTCACATGCTTCCGCCGCCGATGCGCGGCTGGAAACCACCTCCGGGCGCAAAGATTTCTGGCGCGCCACCTTCTCCTGCTGGCTGGGCACCGCGATGGAATACGCGGATTTCGCCCTGTATGGCCTCGCTGCCGGCATCATTTTTGGCGATGTGTTCTTCCCCGAAGCCACCCCGGCGATGGCGCTGCTCTCCAGCTTTGCCACCTGGTCGGTCGGCTTTATTGCACGCCCGATCGGGGCGCTGCTGTTTGGCTGGATTGGCGATCGCAAGGGCCGCAAGGTGGTGATGATCAGCACCATCATTCTGATGGGCGCTTCGACCACGCTGATCGGCCTGATTCCTTCCTATGCAACGATTGGCCTGTGGGCGCCGGCCTGCCTGGTGCTGCTGCGTTTCACGCAGGGGCTGGGCGCCGGCGCTGAGCTCTCGGGCGGCACGGTGATGCTGGGTGAATACGCGCCGGTTGAGCGCCGTGGCCTGGTGTCGTCGGTGATTGCGCTTGGTTCCAACAGCGGCACGCTGATTGCGTCGCTGGTGTGGCTGGCGGTGATTCAGATGGATAAAGCCACGCTGCTCGACTGGGGCTGGCGTATTCCGTTCCTCAGCAGCGTGCTGATTGCTGCGGTCGCGCTGTGGATTCGCCGTCATCTGCGTGAAACGCCGGTGTTTGAGCGTCAGCAGGCGGAACTGCAGGCGCAGCGCCAAGAAACGCTGGCGCAAAGCGCGACGCAACCCGACAGCCGCAGCTTCTGGCAGCGCAGCCGCGCATTCTGGACCATGGTGGGCCTGCGCATCGGTGAGAACGGCCCGTCCTATCTGGCACAGGGCTTTATCGTCGGCTACGTCGCCAAAGTGCTGATGCTGGACAAATCGGTGCCGACCACCGCGGTGTTCATCGCCTCGCTGCTCGGTTTCCTGATCATCCCGTTTGCCGGCTGGCTGTCGGACCGCTTTGGCCGACGCATCACCTATCGCGGCTTCTGCCTGTTACTGATGGTTTACGCCTGGCCCGCCTTTAGCCTGATGGACAGCCGCGAGCCAGCCATCGTGATTCCGGTGATTGTGGTGGGGATGGCGCTGGCGTCGCTGGGCATCTTTGGTGTGCAGGCTGCGTGGGGCGTGGAGATGTTTGGCGTCAAACACCGTTACACCAAAATGGCGGTTGCCAAAGAGCTGGGGTCTATCCTTTCAGGAGGCACCGCACCGCTGGTAGCGGCGGCGCTGCTGTCGTTTACCGGCCACTGGTGGCCAATTGCCGTGTACTTCTCGGCCATGGCGACCATCGGTTTCCTCACCACCTTCGTGGCACCGGAAACGCGCGGACGCGATCTGAATCTGCCGGAGGATGCTATCTGACGCGCAGGATCGTGCAACATTCTTTGATTACGCTGGCCGGTACTCCCGGCCAGCGGCATTAACGCAGAGGCAATATTGGCGAAATCCCCAACCGGAAATGTGACACGCAGTGACGTCGCCAAAGCCGCCGGAACCTCGGTGGCGGTGGTCAGCTATGTGATCAACAACGGACCGCGCCCGGTGGCCGAAGCCACGCGTCAGCGCGTGCTGGCCGCCATCCAGCAAACCGGCTATCGCCCGAATGCGGTGGCGCGCGCGCTGGCCTCCGGCAGTACCAAAACCTTTGGCCTGATCGTGCCGAATATCGCAAACCCGTTTGTCGCCTCAATGGCGCACGTGCTGCTGCAGGAGTCGCTGAACCACGGCCACGTAATGCTGCTGGGCGATGCCGGCGACGACCGCCAGCGCGAGCTGGAGCTGATTCAGGGTTTGCTGAATCGTCAGGTTGATGGCCTGTTTTACACCAGCGTCGATCGCCATCCCTATATTGATGTCATCCAGGCGAGCGGAACGCCGCTGGTGATGCTGGACCGCATCGAACCGCGTCCCGGCGTCAGCATGCTGTGCGTTAACGAACGTGAAGCGGCGCGCCAGGTCACGGCGCATCTGCTCAGCCACGGCTATCAGCAGGTCGGCATGATCAGCGGTCCGCGCGAGATGCTTAACGCGCAGGATCGTATTCAGGGCTGGCGCGACGCCATGGCGCAGCACGGGCTGACGGTAGATGAAGCGCTGATTTTTCCGGCCGGCTATTCGCGCCAGGGCGGTTACGACGCCGGGCAACGCATGATTGCCAGCGGCCGGGTGCCGCGCGCGCTGTTTACCAGTAACGAAGGGCAGGCGATTGGCTGTATTCGCGCGCTGTCCGAACACGGTCTGCGCGTGCCGCACGATGTCGCGCTGGTGTGTTTCAACGGTACCGAGCAGTCGGCCTTTCATGTGCCCACGCTCACCACCGTGCGCCAGCCGCTGCGCGAAATGGCACGCAGCGCCATCGCCATGCTGAAAAACGGTCATGGCGAGGCGCAGCTGGCCGAATTTCCTCACCATCTGGAGATCGGTGAGTCCTGTGGCTGCCAGCTATCTCAACAAAAATAAATATATAACTCTATGAAAAGACTAATTATTGATTGTGATCCGGGGAATGGTATTGCTGGTGCTAACACCGATGACGGGCTGGCGCTGGCCTTAGCGCTGGCGTCACGCGCGCTGGCCGTCGAGCTGATCACCACCGTGAGTGGCAACACGCCGAGCGCGGTGGGAGCGCGGGTGGCTAAAGATCTGCTGCAGCGGCTCGGACTGAACATTCCGGTAGTGCAGGGCGCGCTACAGGCGCTGCGCGAAGATCCGGCGCCGTGGCGCGCGCGGCTGGATAACGTCGCCGACCCGGCGCTGGGCGAACTGTGGCGCGGCGTGCGTCAGCCGCAGACGGTGGCAGCGGACGGCAACGATGCGGCGGGCGTGATGGGCCAGCTGATTTGCGACAATCCCGGCGAGTTTACGCTGGTGGCGATTGGCCCGCTGACCAACGTGGCGCAGGCGCTGCAGCGCTATCCGCAGATGGCGGATTCCGTAGCGGAGATCGTCATCATGGGCGGCGTATTTGCGCTGGATGACTACATCAAAGACACCAATTTTGGCCTCGATCCGGAAGCGGCGCATCAGGTGCTGCACAGCGGCGCCACCATCACGCTGGTGCCGATGGATGCCACCACGCAGACGCTGCTGACCCATCAGGATCTCACGCGCCTGACCGCCTGCGATCATCCACTGCCGCAGTTTGTGCGCGAAACGCTGCGACCGTGGATTGATTACTCCATCCGCACCCGCCATCTGCCGGGTTGCTGGATCCACGATGCGCTGGTCATTGCCTGGCTGCTCAACCAGCGCGTGGCGGACGGCGTGGATTATCACGTCGATATTGAGCTGCGTCCCGGTGCCACGCGCGGCAAGACCTGGCGCTACCGCACGCCGCTGCGGCTGGACGTCGGCGTGCCGGCGGACGCGGGCGCACTGGTGCATGTGATGCAGAACGTAAACAATCCGCTGCTGCTGGAAGTGATTGAGCAGACGTTCAACGGATTGAAACGCTAAGATTTTGCTGCGGCGTGCGGTCTCCCGGGCGGAGTACCGCGCGCCGCTTCCCTGCCGACACGCTTCCTTACATCGCGAATCACTCGCTGACAATTCCCCGCCGCGCGGCGCCTTTCTGACATGCTATATACAAATGGTTAACACAATAATAACCAGTGCAACCATTCGCTGGATAACGTTCCAATAAAAATCTGGCCGCGAGCCGGAAGCAATCAGACAGGATACCCTTATGTTTAACTGGACTGCGACCCAGCGCAACGTGGCTTTCGCCAGTTTCGCCAGCTGGACGCTGGATGCGTTCGACTTCTTTATTCTGGTGTTTGTGCTCAGCGATCTTGCGCGCTACTTCAACACCAGCGTCTCCGATGTTTCCATTGCCATTATGCTGACGCTGGCCGTACGGCCGGTGGGCGCATTGATCTTTGGCCGGCTGGCGGAAAAATATGGCCGCCGGCCGATCCTGATGCTCAACATTGTGCTGTTTTCGCTGTTTGAGTTGCTGTCGGCATGGTCGCCCAACTTTGCTGCCTTCCTGACCTTCCGGGTGGTTTACGGTGTGGCCATGGGCGGAATCTGGGGCGTGGCCTCTTCGCTGGCGATGGAAACCATTCCCGAGCGCTCGCGCGGCATGGTGTCCGGCCTCTTCCAGGCCGGTTATCCGTGCGGCTACCTGATCGCCTCGATCATCTTTGGCCTGTTCTTCGAACTGGTGGGCTGGCGCGGGATGTTCATCGGCGGTTGCCTGCCGGTGGTGCTGGTGGCGTTTATCTGGTTCAAAGTGCCGGAATCGCCGGTATGGCTGGCGGCACGCGAGCGCAAAGAGAATCACGCGCTGCTGCCCATCATCCGCCAGCACTGGAAAATCTGTATTTACATGCCGTGCTGCTGATGGCCTGCTTCAACTTCTTCAGCCATGGCACGCAGGACCTCTACCCGACCTTCCTGAAACTGCAGCACCAGTTTGACGCCCACACGGTGAGCCTTATCGCCATGGGCTACAACATCGCGGCGATGCTCGGCGGCATTACGTTCGGCAGGCTGTCCGAGCGTATCGGGCGGAAAAAGGCCATCATGCTGCGCGTCGCTGCTGGCATTGCCGGTGCTGCCGCTGTGGGCCTTCTGCCATGGCGCGGTGGCGCTGGGGGTCGGCGCCTTCCTGATGCAGTTTATGGTCCAGGGCGCCTGGGGTGTGGTTCCGACCTACCTCACCGAGCTGGTGCCGGCCAATGCGAACCCGTGCGGTGCTGCCGGGGTTCGTTTACCAGTTGGGGAATTTGATTGCTTCGGTGAACGCCCCGCTGCAGTCCCGCATCGCTGAAGCCCACGGCGGTAACTACGGACTGGGCATGGCGATTGTCGCCGGCACGGTGGCAGTGCTGATTTGCGTATTCGTGGCGTTTGGCCGCGAGACGCGCGGCATCGAAATATCCGGGGCGGTGGCGAAAGAGACGCGTTAACGCGCCTCGCAGACGTCAATCCATTTCGCCGCCGTGAGCTCAGCCATGCGCTGCGGCGAAATGCGCACCGCGCTGTGAATCGAACCGGCCGCAGGTAACACTTCATCGAAACTGCGCAGCGACACATCGCAATAGACGGTCAGCGGATTTTCCAGCCCGAACGGGCACACGCCGCCGACCGGATGGCCGGTCCAGTTCACCACTTCATCCACGCTCAGCATGCGCGCTTTTGCCCCGAGCGCTGCCTTCAGCTTGCGGTTATCCAGCCGGGCGTCGCCGCGCGTGACAATCAGCACCACGCTCTCTTTCACTTTCAGCGACAGGGTTTTGGCGATCTGCCCCGGCGTCACGCCATGTACGCGTGCGGCCAGTTCTACGGTGGCAGTGCTTTCCGGCATCTCGATGATGTCGATATCCGGTGCGTGTTCGGCAAAGAAGTGCCGTACCGACTCCAGGCTCATTTTTTTCTCCGGTAAAAACAGAGCGTAAAAGCTGCCATAAGGCGGGAAAGCTGTAAACGGGAGAAACGGAGAATCTGTAACAGAATACGCCGCGCTTACACGGCATTTAACGTGCAGTTACCGCAGCGTTCGACGTCCGGAATGCGATAGCGCTGGCAGCAGCTGCGGCGTTCCATCGCGCCGTTACGCGGGATCATGGTGCGATACAGCGGATTATCACTGCCGTCGGAGAGGGATTTGCTGAAAAACAGCGCCTGTTCCAGTTGATGCCGGGTGGCCGCAGGCAGCAGCTGCTGCAGTTCGCCAAGGAACCAGTAAAACGAGAAGCCTAAGTTGTTCCAGATTAGCCGCGCGTTGATGTCACCGTGCTGCGCCATGCCGTTAACGGCGGGGATCAGGCCATGCTGAATCAGGCGTTCGATACGCTGCTGCGGATTGAGATAGCGCGCATCCTCATCCTCCTGCACATCAATCCAGAAGGCGCAGGGATGGCCGTTTTCGTGGAACTCAACGTGAATGCGCTGCGGTGAGCAGTCGAGCGCGCGCGGCTCCTGCAGCAGCGCCAGCATTAATGGCGGCAGCAGCAGGCCAAAATACCACTGGGCCCACAGCGACTGCAGCGGTTTGGCTTCCTGCGGAACATCGGGATGGTGGCGATAGAGATAGTCGCTATAGCGCTGCGTCAGGCGGCGATAATGAAACGGCGTGGACCATTCGGCCAGCGTCAGCGTGCCTGCGGGGGCCGGCTGGCCCAGCTTCACGTTTTCCCGCATGTAGCTGCGCTGGTCGCACATCAGATCTTCCAGCGCGCTGGCTAAGCTGCGGTCGCTCTGCATAAAGATCAGCGGATGCGCGCTAAAGCGATGATCCTGACGCGTGATGATGGCCATGCGGCTCCTGAGTGAAAACGGGAAGCGAAAAACAAATGATAATCGTTCCCGATTCACTGAGCAAGATGCCAGCAGCGCTCACTGCCTGGCCACCGCGCATTTTGCGTGAAATCCTGCGGAAAGGGCGCGGCGTTGTCGCCGCACCGCTTACACCAGATCGCTGCTTACCGGCGCCAGCTTCGGTAAATCCTCCCACGCCAGAATGGTGTTACGTCCCTGATTCTTCGCCACATACAGCGCGCGGTCGGCGTTGGCCACCGCCTGGTCGAAGTCTTCTGCGAAAATCGGCGCGATACCGGCGCTGATGGTCACGTGGGTCGAGACTTTATCATTGAAGCGGTGGGGAATTTCCAGATCAACCACGTACTGGCGGATGCGTTCGGCCAGCTTCATGGCAATCGAGGCGTTAACGTTGGTCATCAGCACCAGAAACTCCTCGCCGCCGTAGCGCGTCACCACATCGCGCGAGCGCACCGCATCTCGAATCGCAACCGACACCCGCGCCAGCGCCTGATCGCCCATGGCATGACCGTAGTTATCGTTGTAGGCCTTGAAGTGATCGATATCCAGCAGCAGCACAAAGTGGCTGCCGGCATGATTTTCCATGATGGTATCCAGCCGGTTCTTCAGCCCGCGCCGGTTATACAGGCCGGTGAGCGGATCAAGCATGCTCAAATCGCTGAAACTTTGCTTCTCCTCATACAGCTGGCGCACCAGCCGCAGGGTGAAGGTGTCGAAGCGGCGGCGCATCAAATGGTGCAGCGAGAAGCCGATCAGCGGCAGCGTAATGGTGAACAGAATGGTCATTAAATGCTGACCATCATCCAGTAACAGTACGGTTAATACCGGTGGCGTAATATGTAAACAGAACGCAAGCAAATAATCACTCAGGGCAATCGCGCTGATAAAAAATACGCTCAGCAGACTGATTATTAAAAAGCTACCGTCAAAATAAAACACCAGATGGTAACGATGATTGATATGCCAGGCCCACAGCGCGCCTAATAGCAATGCGACAGGATTTAATAACGGGAATTTTAGATTTGGCGCGATTAAACATAGCGCCAGTAGCGTGGTGCTAAAGCCCGCCACCAGCGTCACCGGCAGCGAATTGATGGGATTATCCGTGCCGAAAAACGGCAGCAGACAAAAAAGCGAAACGGCGACATTCAAAAACAAAAATAGCATCAGCGACAGCCGATACTTGCTGTGTTTCAACTCATCATAAGATTGTAATTTCATTATTATTACTCGTGACAGCCCTGAAATATCAAAGCGCTACCCGCAGGAAATAATCCCACAACGCGGATAGTGAGCACGTTTTTGCTGTGTTATCAAAATAGTTATCGGCGGCAATCTATCATTTTCCAGTAATTCTGTCATCCGGCGCGGACAGGGCAAAAAATTCGCTGCAAGATGAGAAATATTGTCATATGATAATGGGAATATTTATCATTTGAAGGGTTGCGCGATGATCATGGCGATGATGGCCGCCTGCGGCTTGTGGGGCGTAAGCTGGGTGATGGGTAAACGTCTGGATAGCGGCTGGGGCGTATTGCTGCCCTGCGCGGCCATGCCGGTGTTTGCGCTGTGGGAGCCGAGTTTCAGCCAGTGGCGCTTAGTGATGATTGTCGCGCTGCTGCTTACCGTGGTGATGCTGTTCCACCATCGTCTGCGTCATTATCTGCTGCTGCCTTCCTGCCTGGCGCTGGCTGGCGGTCTGGCGGCTATCTCGGTGAATTTTCACATCATTTAACGGCGAGCAGAAACGACAATATCACGCAAAGGCGTGATAGGAGCGGCAACAATCAATGGGGACGTACTGCAGAAGAAGTGTGACAACGTTGGTGCGAGGGGAGGGACTTGAACCCCCACGTCCGTAAGGACACTAACACCTGAAGCTAGCGCGTCTACCAATTCCGCCACCTTCGCATCGTAGTTGTCTGTTTTGATATCGCCTCATTGGTGCGAGGGGGGGGACTTGAACCCCCACGTCCGTAAGAACACTAACACCTGAAGCTAGCGCGTCTACCAATTCCGCCACCTTCGCCCAGTGCGAGCAATATCAACGTGATTTATGGTGCGAGGGGGGGGACTTGAACCCCCACGTCCGTAAGGACACTAACACCTGAAGCTAGCGCGTCTACCAATTCCGCCACCTTCGCATACCATCGATACTTTAAAAGTATCGCTAACCACGGAGGCGCATTCTAGATGTTTTACTCATTGCGTCAACACATATTTTGCGACGGTGAAACGACTGCTGCAAAAAGCAACGTTTTCCCCGTCGCATCGTGGGTTTTACTACGCTTAGCGCGCTTTCGTGCCGCGGCCATATACGGTGCGGTAGACCTTGAAGCGGCCGGTCTGGGCGAGCACTTCATGGAAACCGAAGGTTTCATCCAGCACCTTCGGGTACGGCAGGAAGGCGTTCGCCACGATGCGCAGCTCGCCGCCGCTGTTAAGATGGCGCACCGCACCGCGAATCAGCGTGTGGGCGGCTTCAAGGCTGGTTTGCAGCCCGTCATGGAACGGCGGGTTAGAGATAATCATATCAAAACGGCCGGTGACGTCTGAGAAGACGTTGCTGGCAAACACTTCGCCTTCAAGACCGTTAGCGGCCAGCGTGGCTTTACTCGCCTCGATGGCGGCGGCGTGCACATCGCACAGCCACAGCCGGACTTTCGGCGAATGCTGCGCCAGCGCGGCGGCTAATACGCCACCGCCACAGCCGACATCCAGCACTTTGCCTTTGGTGTGCGGCGTCAGGGTGGAGAGCAGCAGATTGCTGCCCATATCCAGCCCGTCACGGCTGAACACGCCCGGCAGGGTTTGAATGGTGAGATCGTCCAGCTGATAGCGATTGCCGAACGCGCTGGCGTCAAAGCTGGCCTGCTGCGTCAGCTGACCGTGATACAGCCCGCAGCGGCGCGCGCTGTCGATCTTCTCCAGCGTGGCCCAGCTCTCCAGCATGCCTGCTCGGCGCTGCGCACGCCGCTGCGGTTTTCACCGACGACAAAAATATCGCAGCCCACCGGCAGCAGCGACAGCAGGTTTTGCAGCTGGAACTGCGCTTCCGGTTTGTTCTTCGGCCAGTAATAGATCAGCGTGTCGCAACCGGCTACGTCGGCCGCACCGGCCACCAGCCCGTACACTGCCCGTTCACCGAGGCGACGGCTGAGGTTCTGCCAGTGATGGTACTGCTGAGTGTGCACGCGGCTCGACGCGGTCTCCAGCTGGGCGGGCAGGTCATCCTGCAGATCGCCGGCGAACAGATACGTGGCGGGCGGTAAATTCATCACTGTGGCGCAGAATCACTTCGCTGGCCGGGGTAAAAGCAGACATGGAACGCTCCTGTTAAATCAGAGCGGCGATTATAGTGCTTTGTTGGCGCATGTTCGATGGGTTTGCTAGCATAGCGTCGCATTCTGGCAGGATTACAGGTAACAGCATGAGCACAAGGCGCGACTGGCTTCTACAGCAAATGGGGATTACGCAGTATCAGCTGCGACGTCCGCGCGTGCTGCAAGGTGAAATTGCCGTCACGCTAACGCCGGACACGCGGCTGGTGCTGGTCGCTGAGCAGGCGCCGGATCTGCAGGAGCCGCTGGTGCGCGACGTACTACGGACGCTGAGCATTCAGCCGGGGCAGGTAATGACGCTGACGCCAGAACAGCTGCCGATGCTGCCGGAGCAGGTCGACTGTGCTGGCTGGCTGCTGGGCGTGACCAGCGATCATCCTTTTAACGGCATCACGTTCACCAGCGCCGTTTTCAATGAATTAATCAGCAGCGGCGCGGCCAAACGCGCGCTGTGGCAACAGATGTGTAACCATGACAGCCATCTCTTTCATCACCCCTGATTTACAGCCGCGGCTGCTGGAGATCGAGCGCCGCGCGCATGCGTTTCCGTGGAGCGAGCAGACCTTTGCCAGCAATCAGGGCGAACGTTACGTCAATCTTTGCCTGCACGCGGACGGCCAGCTGGCCGGCTTCGCCATCACCCAGGTGGTGCTGGATGAAGCGTCGCTGTTCAACATCGCGGTCGATCCCGCGTTCCAGCGCCGCGGCTATGCGCGTCAGTTACTACAGCAGCTGATTGCCGAACTGGAGCAGCGTGCGGTAATGACGCTGTGGCTGGAGGTGCGCGCCTCCAATCAGCCCGCCATTGCGCTGTATCAGCAGCTGGATTTTCATCAGGTCAGCGTGCGGCCAAACTACTATCCCACCGCCAGCGGGCGCGAGGATGCCATCATCATGGCGCTCACGCTCTGACGTTATTCAAAAGGGGCACTATGTTAAACGACTGGGACTGCATCCTGTTCGATGCGGATGACACACTTTTCCACTTTGACGCCTTCGCCGGCCTGCAGCGCATGTTTGCCAGCTACGACGTGCACTTTAGCGATCAGGATTACGCTGACTATCAGGCGGTGAATAAACCGCTGTGGGTCGATTACCAGAACGGCACCATTTCAGCGTTGCAGCTCCAGACGCGCCGCTTCACGCTGTGGGGCGAAAAACTGCGCGTGGCGCCGGAAGTGCTTAACAGCGACTTTCTTAATGCGATGGCCGAGATCTGCCTGCCGCTTGATGGCGCAGCCCGCCTGCTGGATACGCTCAAGGGCAAGGTAAAAATCGCCATCATCACCAACGGTTTTACGGCGCTGCAGCAGGCGCGCCTTGAACGCACCGGTTTCCGTGACTACTTTGACGCGCTGGTGATCTCCGAACAGGTGGGCGTACCCAAGCCGGACGCGGCGATTTTTGACCATACGCTGCAGCTGCTGGGCAATCCCGATCGCCGCCGGGTATTAATGGTCGGCGACACGCCGGAATCGGATATTCTCGGTGGTATGAATGCCGGCGTGAAAACCTGCTGGATCGATCACGGCACGCGTCCGCTGCCGGCGCACATCACGCCCACCTGGCAGGTGAAAACCTTGCCTGAGCTGCAATCTATTCTGACTGCTTAACAATCCCGATACCCGCTATTTTAGCGTATTAAACCAGCCTGGTCCGCCTGGCTGGTTTTTTTCACTGTCAGTTTGTCTTTATCACCCCTTTTTTACCGCCTGCCTGGATTTTATCGCGCGCAGACAAAATGCGTGCCGCTCAGCGCCATTTTTTTTATGACAATTTTTAATGATCGCGCGAGCAAATTTTCATCTTTCATTTACAATCTTTCACAGTTTTAATGGATTGCTAAGAATAGTCTTAGGTTTACGGGCAAAAGTGACGCAAATTTGCATTAAAAATATTTGTTAACCTTTACTGAACTAATTTCCTCTGCTAGCGGCGCGTTGAAATTTTGTCAGGCTTCTGTAAACTTCCGTCAGACATTAACAAATGGATTGTGATTGCATGCTCACGGGCAGGTTTTACCTGGCTCGTGCGGTAGCTATGATGTTTCCAGTCTTTTATATGTTGTTGATATATCTCAATAAATAGCAATGCTATCAGCGAATGCCGTAAGTTGTTGCTGTTATCCTCTTAATCGTTACCGATTAACCAGATTCATTGAACGTGATAGTTTTTAACCCAGGGATGGCATAAGAGAAACCGAGGTTTGGCTGTGGCCGACCCCTTCGCTTAGCAAAAATTGATCATGTTGCTGATCGTTTGTGAAACGATCAGAATTCTTCCGACATCATCCCTGTCACTAATGTTGCATTTTTAATACTTAATTCAGACTGATCAATTTTTGCCTCGCTGGCGCGATGCGTTAGCCACACTCATTAAAGGGTCAACTTTTTAACTGGTACTGAATCGACGCCGGCTCCCGCCGTGTGCACGGTTCATTTTGCTCTTAACCGGCCTCTGGCCACTTTTTAGGCGTTAATGGAACTAAACATGAAGAAAATGGTGAATCTCCGTATGGCGTTGGGCCTGATGTTTGTTTTCGCAGTGGCTGGCTGTAAAGCACCGCCAAAGATGACAGACGACACTATTGTCAGCAGCACCGTTGACGGCGTCACGCTGTCGCACCGTTATGCCGTCCAGCCGCCGGCACTGTTCAGCCCGGTGAACGAGGCTTATCGCGCGCTCTATCCGGCTTCGATCATGACCCGCCCGAGCTTCGGCGGCAAAGTGGTGGATACGCTGAAAAGCGGTGAAACCTACACCGTGATTGGCCAGGTTGAAAACAACTGGCTGGCACTTGGCGAGTCGGCGCAGGCCGCAGACGAAGCGCAGCCTGAGACTGCACCGGCCGATGACAAAAAAGCGCAGCAGCCGGCGGCTCAGCCGGCGGTGCAGCTGATCGGTTATGTCCCGTTCCGCGCGGTGGTGAAAAGCGCGCTGTATGAGCAGACCATCAAAGCGGACCAGCCGAAGCGTCGCGCCCGCGCCAGCAGCAAGAAAAAGACCTGCGTCGCGGTGGATGGCGACAGCAAAGCGTGCCAGAACAGCAACAGCGGCACCTGGATCATCAACTAACACGGTAAGCAGGGAGGGCTGAATGATGACGATGATTTCTCTCCGCCGCGCCGGATTACTGCTGCTGGCTTGCCTGCTGGCCGCCTGCAGCAGCAACAGTCCGGCGCCGGTTGCACGCTACAATCTCGACTTTCAGGCGCATCCGCAGATCAACGCGGGTGCGCCGCTCAAAGTCCGGGTGATGTTGCTGACCTCCGATGCGGAATTCATGTCCGCTGATTTCTACTCCCTGCAGAACCAGCCCGCCACCGCGTTGGGCAGCACGCTGCTCAACAATCAGCAGTTCTTCCTGATGTCAGGTCAGCTGAGTAAAACCCTCAGCGCGAAAAGCCTGCCGGAAGCGCGCTTCATCGGCATCATGGCCGAGTATCAGGCGCTGGACGGTAAAGTCTGGCGCCTCGCGCTGCCCTTCCCGGATGGCGACGACAGCGCATTCTGGCAGTTCTGGAAAAATAACGATGGTGAGTTGAATGCCCGCGTTGTGGCGGATATCAACGGCCTGCGCGTGGTTAAGCAGTAAGGATGCCTATGAACCGAGCCGAAAAGGTTGTCTGGACCGAGGGGATGTTCCTGCGCCCTCACCATTTCCAGCAGTCGGAAAATTTTCTACACAGCACCCTGCGCGAGTGGGGGCAGTCGCAGCGCGCCTACACCTGGGGTTTTTTTGATCTCGAATTTGATGAAGCGCTGCTGCGCCAGGGAAAACTGGCGCTGAGTGCCGCCAGCGGATGTCTGCCTGACGGCACCTTTTTCTCTTTCAGCCAGCCACAGCACGGTCCGGCCCCGCTGGATCTGCCGGCGAATGTTGATCGCAGCAAAGTGGTACTGGCGATCCCGGCCCGGCGCAACGGGCGCGAAGCGGTGGCGTTTCAGGAGACGCAGGATTCACTGGCGCGCTATCTGGCGTGGGAAGCAGGAGGTGGAAGACGATAACGCCATGTCGGTGGGGGATGCCACCGTACAGTTTGGCCGCCTGCGCCTGACCCTGATGCTGGAAAAAGACCTCACGGCAGAATGGACGGCCATCGGCGTGGCGTTTGTGACTGAAAAACGCAACGACAACCACGTGCGGCTGGATAACAGCTACATCCCGCCGATGCTGAACGCCAACAACAGCCCGCAGCTCTACAGCATGATCAACGATCTGCACGGCTTGCTGGTGCAGCGCAGCCAGCAGATTGGCGGCCGCCTGCGCCAGCCTGGCCGCTTTAACACCTCCGAACTGATCGAATTTACGCTGCTGTCGCTGGTGAACCGTCATCTGGGCGAGGTCTCACATTTGAAAACGCTGCCGCTGCTGCACCCGGAAACGCTCTGGCGCAGCTGGCTGCCGTTTGCCACCGAACTTGCCACCTGGACGTCGCAGCGCACCACCGAGAGCGTGCTGCCGATTTACGATCATGACGATCTGGCGAGCTGCTTCAGCAAGCTGATGCTGATGCTGCGTCAGGGGCTGTCGCTGGTGATGGAAGACCACGCCATCCAGCTGCCGCTTAACGCAGCGCTCCCACGGCCTGAACATCGCCACGGTGCCGGAAACCAGCATGGTGCGCGAGTTCGGCTTCGTGCTGGCGGTCAAAGCCAACGTGCCGGGCGAACACCTGCAAACCCATTTCCCGGCGCAGATGAAAGTCGCACCGGTCTCGAAAATCCGCGATCTGGTTCAGCTACAGCTGCCGGGCATGATGCTGCGCGCCATGCCGGTCGCGCCGCCGCAGATCCCGTGGCATGCCGGCTACAGCTACTTCGAGCTGGAGAAGGGCAGCGAGCTGTGGCACGAGATGGATAAGTCCGGCGCATTCGCCCTGCATCTTGCAGGGGAGTTCCCGGGGCTGGATATGGAGTTTTGGGCCATCCGTAGCCCGACAGAATAATAAAGCGAGCGCTTAATATGCAGGAACGACAGGATACCGGCAGTGATGCCGCGTTTACCGGAGCCAGTAGCAACAATCAGCTGGTGGCGGCCGCCAATCCGCTGCTCAACGCGATTCCGCAGATCCGTCATTCGGTATCTCATGACGATCAGGTGGCGCTGCGTCAGCGCCTGATCGATGAGATTCGCCGTTTTGAAGTCCGCTGCCAGCAGGCGGGGCTGCCCTACGAAGTGATCGTCGGGGCGCGCTACTGCCTGTGTACGGCGCTGGATGAAGCCGCCGCGCTGACCCCCTGGGGCAGCAGCGGCGTCTGGTCCAGCAATGGCCTGCTGGTGACGTTCCACAACGAAACCTGGGGCGGCGAGAAGTTCTTCCAGCTGCTGGCGCGGCTGTCGCAAAACCCGCGCGAGCATATCCTGCTGCTGGAGATGATCAACTACTGTCTGCTGCTCGGCTTCGAAGGGCGCTACCGGGTGCTGGACAATGGTCGCACCCAGCTTGAAACCATCAAGCAGCGGCTGTGGCAGATGATCCGAGGCGTGCGCGGCAGCTATCCGCCGCCGCTTTCTCCGCATCCGGAAGATCGTCCGGTGCTGCGCAAGCTGTGGCGGCCGATGGTTCCACTGTGGGCCTGCGTGGCGCTGGCCGGGTTTATCGCCTGCCTGTTCTATATCGTGCTTAACTGGCGTCTTGGCGACAACACCAACCCGGTGCTGGCGAAGATTTACCAGTCCCAGCTGCCGGAAACCACCATTCCAGCAACCGGCGCGTCAGCTGCCCGCGGTGCTGAACCTGCGCGGCTTCCTGAAGCCGGAAATTGATGCCGGCCTGGTGGCGGTGAAAGATGAAGCGGATCGCAGCGTGGTGATCCTGAAAGGCGACGGGCTGTTTGCCTCCGCCTCTACCGTGGTGCGTGACCGCTATGAACCGGTCATCAACCGCATTGCCGCAGGCGATGAATAACGTCAGCGGCAAAATTCTGGTGGTGGGCTACAGCGATAACGTGCCGATCCGCAGCGCGCGCTTCGCCTCTAACTACGAACTCTCTCTGGAACGCGCGCGCGTCGGTGCAAAAAATGCTGCAGGGAAGCCTCTCTCAGCCTGGCCGCGTGAAAGCGGAAGGGCGGGGCGAGATCAACCCGGTGGCGCCGAACACGACCGCCGGAAAACCGCGCCCGTAACCGCCGTGTGGAAATTACTCTGCTGGTGTCGCCTGAAAATACGCAGGCCGAGCTGAACGGATTGCCGCAAGGAAACTAAGGAATGCTGACGACTCTTCTTTCCATACTGACCAACCGCATTCTGTGGAGCTTCCTCGGCGTCACGGCGCTGGCGGCGGTGATCTGGATGATTGGTCCGCTGTTGTCCATCGTGGACACCCGCCCGCTCGAATCCGAGCAGAACCGCATCATCAGTATTGCGGTGGTCTACCTGCTCTGGGCGCAGAGCCATCTTCTGCCGCGTCTGTATAACGCCTGGCTGAACCGCAAGCTGATGGACAAGCTCAACGAGAACACCACCAGCCCGGAGGCGGCGGATCCGCAGCAGCAAACGCCTGAACAGCGAGGAGCAGATCCTCGCCAGCCGTTTTGATGAAGCCGCCCAGATGCTGAAAAAAGCGCACTTCAGCAAGCGGGACAGGGCGCCCAGTTGGACGCAGCGCTTCAGCACGCAATATCTCTACCAGCTGCCGTGGTACGTGATCATCGGCGCGCCGGGTTCCGGTAAAACCACGGCGCTGGTGAATTCCGGCCTGCAGTTCCCGCTGGCGGACCGGTTCGGTAAAACCGCGCTGCGCGGCATTGGCGGCACGCGCAACTGCGACTGGTGGTTCACCAACGAAGCGGTGCTGCTGGACACCGCCGGTCGCTATACCACCCAGGAGAGCGAGCAGGTGCAGGACGCCGGCGAATGGCTGCAATTTATCGGGCTGCTGCGCAAATATCGCCGCCGCCAGCCGATCAACGGCGTGATTGTCACGATCAGCATTTCCGATCTGCTGACGCAGTCCGCCGAGGCGTCCCGCCAGCAGGCGGTCGAACCTGCGCCAGCGCCTGTCCGAGCTGCATGAGCAGCTGGGTATCCGCTTCCCGGTTTACGTGATGGTGACCAAGGCCGACCTGCTCAAAGGCTTCCGCGCGTGGTTTGCCGACTACGACAAAGCGCAGCGCGACCAGATCTGGGGCTTCACGCTGCCGTGGGAACAAACCAAACACGCCGATTATGACCTGATGGGTAACTTCCAGCAGGAGTTTTCTCTGCTGCAGCAGCGCCTTGATGCCGGGCTGCCGGAAACCATGCTCAAAGAGCATGATGCGAAAACCCGCGCCGAAGCGTATCTCTTCCCGCAGGAGTTCGCCGCGCTGCGTCCGCTGCTGGCGGATTACCTGAGCACGGTGTTTGCCCGCTCTAACTTCGAAACCGAGTTCTCGCCGCGCGGGATCTACTTCGCCAGCGGTACCCAGGAAGGCCTGCCGTTCGACCGCGTGATGGGCGAACTGAACCGCGCCCTGTCCCTGCCGGAAGGGGCAGAGAGCGATAACTGGGATTCGGTCAGCAAAGAAGCGCCAATCCCGCGGCGCGGAAAGGGCCAGAGCTTCTTCATCAAGAACCTGCTGCAAAACGTCATCTTCCAGGAAGCCGGGCATTGCCGGGCAAAAACCGCTGGTGGGAGCTGCGCAACCGGGCGGTGATCTGGTCCGGCTATGCGGCGCTGCTGGCCCTGCTGGTGATCCTCGGCGGGCTGTGGCTGACCAGCTATGCCAAAAACAAGGCCTATCTGGAAGAGGTGGATGCGAAGGTGCCGCTGCTGGACCAGCAGAGCAAAGCGTTGCAGAACCAGCCGCAGCGTGACCTGTTCGCGCTGCTGCCGCTGCTGAACGGCCTGGTGGACCTGCCGAAAAGCGACGCCTTCGATGTCAACGATCCGCCGGTCTCCCGCCGCATGGGGCTGTATCGCGGGGATGACGTCAGCGATGCCTCTCAGTCCCTGTACCAGAAAGCGCTGGATCAGATGCTGCTGCCCGCCGTTGGCGCAATGCACATCACCACCTGGCTGCGCAACGACAACGGCAGCGATGTGGAATACAGCTACGAGGCGCTGAAAGCCTATCAGATGCTGTATCAGCCGAAACACTACGACGGCAAATTCCTGCATTCGTGGGTGATGCTCAATCTGCAGCGTAACCTGCCGCAGAACGTCACGCAGGCGCAGCTGCAACAGCTCGAATGGCATCTGACGCCAGCTGCTGGAGCCGAAAATTCAGGCCTCGCCGTACGCGCAGGATGAAGCGCTGGTGGCCGCGCGAGAAGGCGCTGATCAACCAGCAGCCGCTTTCCACCCGCGTCTACGGTCGTCTGAAGCGCCTGCTGGAACATGACGACAACCTGAAGCCGGTCTCCCTTTCCGACCTGGGCGGCCCGCAGAGCGAGCTGGTGTTTTCCCGCAAAAGCGGCAAACCGGTGAGCGAAGGCGTGCCGGGGCTCTATACGCCGGACGGCTACTGGAAGAGCTTTAACAGCCAGATTGACAGCGTAACCACGCGCGCTGCACGAGGACGATGCCTGGGTGCTGGGCGCCGCACCCCCGCAGGAAGATAAACAGCAGATCGATAACGCCGTGCGCCAGCTCTACATGCGCGACTTTATCGCCAACTGGGATCGCTTTCTCGCCGACATTCAGCTTAATAACAGCGCCGATCTCTCCCAGCGCATCAACACCGCGCGCCTGCTCTCCGGCGCAAACTCGCCGCTGCGCCGTCTGGTGCAGAACCTGAGCCAGGTGCTGACGCTGCCAACCGCGCACAGCGCCGGAAGACGCGGAGGAAGATGCCCAGGCAAAGCGCAGGCGCAGAGCAACCGCGCCACCCGCACGCTGGAAGCGCTGTTCAGCCACAACGAATGCCAATGCCGCGCCGCAGGGCGCCGCGATAGTCAGGCACCGGAACAGCTGGTGACCGACCACTATGCGCCGATGATTGAGCTGGCGCAGCCGCTGGAGAAGGGCGGGAAAGACCATCGTCTTTGATGATTTTCTCAAGCAGGTGGATGAGCTGTATCGTTACCTGACCGCGGTTCAGGATGCGGCCAACAGCGGCATGCCAGCCGCCGGCCGGTGAGGCGATCAGCCGTCTGCAGGCCAGCGCCGGTCGTTTGCCGGGCGGGGCCTGCAAACCATGTTCAGCAACATGGCGGTGGGGGCCAGCAGCGATACCCAGCGCCGCGATCTGGAAAACGTGCGTAAGCGCATTAACGTTGAAGTGGGCGGCTTCTGCCGTCAGGCAATCGCCGGCCGCTACCCGCTGGTGCGCAGCGCCAGCACCGAGGTGACGCCGGACGATCTGGCGCGCATGTTTGCGCCGGGCACCGGGCTGATGGATACCTTCTTTCGCGACAACCTGACCAACAAAGTGGATACCACCCAGGCCAACTGGCGCTTTATGCCGGGCATCGACGGCAAAACGCTGCCGGGCAGCGAAGGGCTGCTGAGACCGTTCCAGCAGGCGCAGTCGATTCGCGATGCCTTCTTTGCTAACGGCGCCACCACGCCGTCTTTCAAGGTAACGGTGCGCACCGTGCGCATGGATAACACCATTCTGAACCTGACGCTGGACGTCGACGGCCAGCTCCTGCGCTACAGCCACGGCCCGCAGGCCGTGCAGATCATGAACTGGCCGGGGCCGGGCGGCACCAACCAGGTCCGTATGCAGCTGGGGCTGGCGAACGGCAGTACGGCGACGCTGGTCACCAACGGCGCCTGGGCGCTGAACCGCTTTTTCGATAAAGCGAGCACCAGCCCGGGCACGGGTAGCCTGAGCCGTCAGGCCACCTTCAACGTCGACGGACATCAGGTCACGCTGGAGTTTGCGCCGAACAGCATTCGTAACCCGTTCCAGCTTCCTCGTTTCTCATGCCCATAACCGCAAGGACAGCCGTATGACGAATACCCCTGCGATGAACCGCTACAGCTGGTATGGCAAATTACCCAGCGCCGGAGATTTCCTGCAGCGTCGCTTTCCTGACACCTTACAGCGCCAGTGGTCGCACTGGTTTCAGGTTGGCCTGCTCGCCTGGCAGCAGGAAGAGCAGCGCGGTGGCGAACGCCAGTTCACCAAAGCACCGGTCTGGAATTTCGTCGTCCCGCCGATGCTGGGCAGCCAGATGATCCAGATGGGCTGCCTGCTGCCCGGCCGCGACAGCGTTGGCCGACAGTACCCGGTTTGCATTCAGCTGAGCTTTGCCCCGTCAGAGTGGTCGACCAGCCTGCTCAGCCAGGCGGAGAGCTGGTATCAGCAGATTGGCCGTCTGGGGCTGCACGCGGTGCGCAACAGCTTTTCCGCCTCGCAGCTGGATGAGATGCTGATGTCCATTCCGGCGCCGCAGCCCGTCGAGCCACAGAAGCGCTCTGACATCCTCGACGTCATTGGTTACGACGAGGACGGCCAAAGCACGCTGGGCTGGCCGCAGGCGGCAGAGTGCTTTGACCCGCTGCGTCAGACCAGCTACTGGTGGACCAACCGCTGCGACGGTTACCCGCTCTACACCCACGTTCACAGCGGCAACTTCACCGGGCAGCTTTTCACCCTGCTGTTCGACCCGGCAGGCGGCGCCCGTCCGGGGCGTCACGGTCTTTATCCGCCCATGTTTGAATAAGCAGGGATCACATGAATATCGAAGAATTTCTCGCGCCGATAAGCCCCGAAAAGCCCTGCGGCGAAAACCTGGAGTACGACGCCGACTTCCAGGCGATGGATCAGGCAAGTCTTGGGAAAGCGGAACAGCAGTTTGGCGACACCATTATCCCGGCCGAACCCGCTGACTGGAACACGGTAGAAAAATTCGCCACCAGCCTGCTGAGCCGCACCAAAGATCTTCGCGTGATGCTGGCGTTAACCCATGCCTGGACCCGCCGCCGCGGGCTGGCGGGCTACGCGGACGGACTGCTGCTGGTGCAGGAGGCGATCGCCGCTTACTGGGAGCCGCTCTACCCGCTGCTGGAAGAGTATGGCGAAACCGATCCGTTCTACCGCATTAACGCCCTGGCCGGGCTGAGCGATAAATCCGACCTCACCGTCGCGGTACGCAACGCCTCGCTGCTGCGTTCAAACGGCGATGAAATTTCGCTGCGTGATGCCCAGGCGCTGCTGGACGGCAGCAAAACCGAATGTCCCGGACTATCCCGGCGGCCGCCCGCGGCTGATTGACGAGCTGGCGCGCGGCGACCAGCCGGGTACCGCAGCGGTTATCGTCATTAACGAACGGCTGCTTGCCATCCGTGAGCTGCTCACCGGGCATCTCGGTGAAAGCGGCGTGCCGGAGATGGAGCAGTTGCTGAAAACCGTGGGGCTGGTCGCCAGCGCCTGTCAGGTGACCGACATCAGCAAGCTGCTGCCGAACCGCGGGAGCAGCGCAGGCAGAGCCGCCCGCCTGAACCGCAGCGATCGCCGCGCCCGCAACGCAGCCGATTCAGCAGGTGACCGACTGGCGCAGCGTGCAGGTCACCAGCCGCGCCGACGCGCAGCTGATGCTGGAGAAAGCGAAGCAGTATTTTGCGCAGTACGAACCGAGCCACCCCGCACCGCTGATGATTGAACGGGTGCAGCGGCTGTCAGAACTTAACTTCATGGACATTATTCGCGACCTGGCGCCAGACGGCGTTAACCAACTGGAAAACATCTTTGGACGCCGCGAATAACGCGTCCAGGCATTATGACGACAGGCACGGAGCTTGTCGTTTCACCTTCACCGCGCATCTTTGATGGAGAACATCATGGCAATGAGTAACAGTGGGCAGAAATTTATCGCACGTAACCGTGCCCCCCGCGTGCAGATCGAGTACGACGTAGAGATCTACGGTGCAGAACGTAAAATTCAGCTGCCGTTCGTGATGGGCGTTATGGCCGATCTGGTCGGCAAACCGGTGGAAAATCTGCCGGCCGTCGATGAGCGTAAATTCCTCGAAATCGACATCGATAACTTTGACGAACGCATGAAGGCGCTTAAGCCACGTGTGGCGTTCCAGGTGGACAACACCCTGACCGGCGAAGGCAAGCTCAACGTCGATCTGACCTTCGACAGCATGGACGACTTCCTGCCGGATGCGGTGGCCCGCAAGGTAGAGCCGCTGAACAAGCTGCTGGAAGCGCGTACCCAGCTCTCTAACCTGCTGACCTACATGGACGGCAAAAACGGTGCGGAAGAGCTGATCGCTAAAATTCTGCAGGATCCGACGCTGCTCAAATCCCTGAGCCAGTTGCCGAAAAATGACGAAAGCGCGAAAGGTAGCGAGGAATAATCGATGAGCAACCAGACTCAACAACACGATCAGCAGGCGGGTCAGGCGTTCAGCCAGGATGAGTTCAGCGCGCTGCTGAACAAAGAGTTCCGCCCGAAAACCGATCAGGCCCGTTCCGCCGTAGAAAGCGCGGTCAAAACCCTGGCGCAGCAGGCGCTGGAAAATACCGTTACCTTCTCGAACGACACCTATCGCACCATTCAGAACCTGATTGCCGGTATCGACGAGAAGCTGTCGCAGCAGGTGAACCAGATCATTCACCACGAAGAGTTTCAGAAGCTGGAGAGCGCCTGGCGCGGCCTGAGCTATCTGGTGAACAACACTGAAACTGACGAGATGCTGAAGATCCGCTTTATGAGCATCTCCAAGCAGGAGCTGGGCCGCACCCTGAAGCGCTTCAAGGGCGTGGGCTGGGACCAGAGCCCGATCTTCAAGAAAATCTACGAGCAGGAGTACGGTCAGTTTGGTGGTGAGCCGTTTGGCTGCATCGTTGGCGACTATTACTTTGACCACAGCCCGCAGGACGTTGAACTGCTGGGTGAAATGGCGCGCATCGGCTCTGCGGCCCACTGTCCGTTCATCACCGGTACCGCACCGGGCGTGATGCAGATGGAGTCCTGGCAGGAGCTGGCTAACCCGCGCGACCTGACCAAGATCTTCCAGAACACCGAATACGCGGCCTGGCGTTCACTGCGTGAATCCGAAGATGCCCGCTATCTGGGCCTGGTGATGCCGCGCTTCCTGTCGCGCCTGCCGTACGGCATTCGCACCAACCCGGTCGACAGCTTTGACTTTGAAGAGCAAACCGACGGCGCGAACCACAACAGCTACTCCTGGGCGAACGCCGCCTATGCGATGGCGGCTAACATCAACCGCTCCTTCAAAGAGTACGGCTGGTGCACCTCGATTCGTGGCGTGGAGTCCGGCGGGGCGGTGGAAAACCTGCCGTGCCACACCTTCCCGAGCGATGACGGCGGCGTGGACATGAAGTGCCCGACCGAGATCGCCATCAGCGATCGTCGTGAAGCCGAGCTGGCGAAAAACGGCTTTATGCCGCTGGTTCACCGCAAAAACTCCGACTTTGCCGCCTTCATCGGCGCGCAGTCCCTGCAAAAACCGGCGGAGTACCACGACCCGGATGCGACCGCTAACGCGCGCCTGGCATCACGTCTGCCGTACCTGTTCGCCTGCTGCCGTTTTGCTCACTACCTGAAGTGCATCGTGCGCGACAAAATCGGCTCCTTCCGCGAGCGCGAAGAGATGGAGCGCTGGCTGAACGACTGGGTGATGAACTACGTCGACGGTGACCCGGCCAACTCCTCCCAGGAAACCAAGTCCCGCAAACCGCTGGCGGCTGCCGAAGTGCAGGTGCAGGAGATTGAAGACAACCCGGGCTACTACGCCGCGAAGTTCTTCCTGCGTCCGCACTACCAGCTGGAAGGTCTGACCGTTTCTCTGCGTCTGGTATCTAAACTGCCTTCACTGAAATCGAATGAGAATTGATTTTAATAACAAAGCACGCTGATACAGGCGTGCTTTATTAAAAAATTTTGATTTACGCTGCTTTTTCATTTAATTAGGTTTTAAGATTTCAAAGACTTTTGTTGGTTAAATATGACTATGGAGAGTGTGAATTATGTCTGATGTAAATAAAATTGCACAAGGTATGCTTCAATTAATTAATGGCAAACAAAGTATCAGGCATACATTCTTTGAAAGTGTAATCGGTGGTTTAACTTCATTCACACAAGATATCTCTTTAGTGGCAAAAGATTACTTTGATACTGATCATCGATGGAGAAATCAGACCGATAAAATCAGACTTGCAGCACTAATCAAAAGAGGGGCATCTTCGGATAGCCTGAAGAAAATGGCGACAATAGTGGTGCAAAACTATTGGAGTAACCTCACGGCTGAACAAGCTGAAAAGCTGGCAGCAAAAGTAGGAGGTACAATTGCGGGAAAAATGGCTTTTAATTATATAGCACTCAGTCAGATTCTCATTCTTTTCTTTGAAAAAGCTATTGCGCGCTTCATTTTCTCCCTTGGTATTGGATCTATTTTTTCAATTGGAGCTGCGGCTTCAGACTCGGTTTATTCATCAAACGATCTCAAGGCACGCAATCCAAAAATATATAATGAATTACGTAGTAATGGTGATCTGGATTTACTTTACTTTCTTCTTAAAGAATACCTCGACCCATATTTAGAGGCTATTGAATTACAGAGTACCAGTCCGACTTTATCCAATAATATTTTCAATGTTTATGTCGATGGGATCAGGAATGTCTAGAAAAGTAATACTCTATATTCTAAGCCTTTTCATTAGCATTATCTCAGGTTTGCTTTTTTTTGGTTTGGGTGGTTATTGTATTTTCATCATGAACTGGTCCGGCGGGCTATGGATGAACATACTGAATGCAGTGATTCTCCTGGCAATCTTCACCGCTTCAGTATTTGTTTTACATCTGTCGGATCTGGTCAGGAAAAAAATCTAGATTTCACTTTTCTTAATAAAATAATAATTAATATAGTGAAAACAATAAATAATAACTGACCAATCAAATATCCTGAGGATATCAGGTCAATTTTCTCAAAGGCAATGGTTATGTATAAGGATTTAATCAATAAATAGCCGCAATAGCATGCTGAAAATAAAGAGAAGATTATTAAAATATTTAAAATTACTTTCATTGCTATATTAAGTGGCGATTCCTTCATTTTCTTTCCTCCGATTAATGACAATTGACGTGCGTTCAAAGAAAATAATGTTTCAATTTGAAAAAGTCAAGATTATTCAATTTTGATTTTATATCTCCATGTAGCGGAGATAACCTAGGAGCAATGGTAAACTATGGACTGGTTAAGCAGCCCCATACTTTTCTATTTGCTATTACGATGCTTCTAAAGCATTTTCTTAACTAAAGAAGAGTTGAAATTATGGCTATTGATATGTTTCTGAAAGTTGATGGTGTAACAGGTGAGTCTAAAGATTCAAACCATACAGGCTGGACAGATATTACCTCCTTTGGTTGGGGGGCAACGCAACCAGGTAATATGGCCGTAGGCGGTGGCGGCGGAGCAGGTAAGGCCGCATTTAATAATCTGGCTGTAGATGCTCTCATCGACAAATCCACTACAGCAATCCTGAAACATTGTGCAAGCGGTAAGCATATATCTAAAGTTGAACTTTCAGTTTGTAAAGCAGGTGGTCAACAAGTTGAGTATGCAAGAATTACTTTAGAAGATGTTTTGGTTGTTTCCGTAAACTATAATGGTTCTAATAACGGTGACGTTTTAGGCGTCAGCTACGCATTCCAGGCTGCTAAAGTCAAACAACAATACTGGGAGCAAACGTCTTCGGGCGGTAAAGGTGCTGAAAGTAGTGCTGGCTGGAATATCAAAGAAAATAAAGAAGCATGATTGCTTTCATGAGCGGCCCCTGTGGGGCCGCTTTGTAAGAATCATATTGAATGCAAGGTTTATTTTATTTGATTTACGAGGGTTATGATAATGGCTACTCATTGGAGAATACATGATAAAAAGACTTACCTTACTATTTGCATTAGCATGTGCTGTGAGATCTTTAGCAGTTAGGGCAGAATCCTTAGCTTTAGTTAGTTGTAAGAAACTTAATGGCAGGATAGAAGACCAGTGCGCTGAAGGAAATCTAAGTGATACAAGGTCTGGCTGACATCAATCAGCCTGAAAACACACCAATCAATATGGTTAAAAAACACTTACTGGTTCGCACATTGCGTACAACACGAAATAAAGCATGATAAATGTTCTTTTTAAAATAAATACGAATCAGGATATTTGATAGCATGAAAGCGAAATTATATTGTTGTGTACTGCCTTGCTTACTCGTTTGGAACATTGCTTCCGCGACGACAGCGCTTATACCAGGCGATAAACAAGAATATAAGCCAGCTATAATGGCCCTGGCTCAGCACAACGGACTCGAGCGTGTTCAATTGAATCTGCAGCAATCTTTCACCGTCAAACGCGACGATAAAAGCATAGGAATGCTGATACAGGGACGGGGTTGGGTGAGGGAGGTTCATCCAGTCTGTTTTATTGGCTGGAGCAGAGATGGCGAGCATGTTGACCAATTTTTGTTAACTATCGGTCAGGATGAATGGGAAGCGACAGGTTGCCACAAGATTTCTGCAGTAGGAATTATATCAGGAAAGAATGAACAGCAAGTGAAAATAGCGGTTATTTATGAGGTTGAAGCTGCCGAGCGTTATGCTTTTAATTATTATATTTTGGGTCTAAATGAAACTGATAGTGATATTTACTATGATCGGGAAATAACACATCGATTTGAAAATAGTTATCTTAATAATATTGCTGAGTTACGCAGAGTGTATGTAAAAATGTCAAATAGTTATACGCATAACAATCACTCTGAAAAAAGCGAAAATATTATTAGGAAACACTATGAATAAAGTTGATTTCTTTCTGCATTTAGCTTTTCTATTGATTTTATTTTCGTTAATTATGCAGGTTTTTTCATACTGCATCTTTAAAAAGAATGAACGTAAATACGTTGAGTTGATCAGTGAGTTTAGACGTCGTGATCTTGACTTAGACATAGTAACGAATATCTATTCTTTTTTTGGTCCTCTATTTAATGCCAATAAGATAGTCTATTTTATTGATCTCTATAATGGGAAAGAGATGAAGTTAGCGAAAGGAAAGCCTGTAAGTAAGAATGCATACAATTTCATACAGTCACAGCCTAAAGAAAATATATCATGGATGCTGAGGCTTCATAATTTAAACCTTATCAGTTTTTTTCTGTTGTTTTTAGGCGTGGGTATCGGTTTGATTGTTGGTTTTATTTAATGAGCTAAATAAATTTTTGCCACGAATTCTAATAATGCATTACAGCCAAAAAATTATATCGTTTATTGATTGGTCAACAGAATAAAATTGCAATCATTTCAAAGCTCACTCAAAGACTAAATGACAAATATGACACAACGCATCGTGCTTTAACGCATTGCCTCAATCACCTGATATTGCTCGCAGCATCGTATCACCCGCTTCCTATATTCCGCGTCTTTCCCGGAGAGCCGCGCAATATAGATGCCGAACCGCTAACCGCAGGAACCCGTTATGCGCTTTACGATAATAACGACTAAACCCGGCCACCAGCCGCCGCAAACCCGCTGTGACTTTATGCCGCCCGGCGGCACCATTGGCCGCGGAGTGGACAACAATCTGGTGCTGCCGGATGACGATCGCACCATTTCTCGCCTGCAGGCGATTGTGCATATCACCGCCGCTGGCGAATGCCGCCTCACCAACCGGGGCAACGTGACGCGCGTGCTGCTCAATGACATCCCGCTGGAGCGCGGGCGTCAGGTGGAATTACAGGATGGCGACGTGCTGGGCATCGATGATTACCAGCTGCTGGTCAACGATCTCAACGGCGCGCAGCAGCCGCAGGCCGCCACGCTGACACCGCAGCCGGTAGTGCAGGCGGCGGTAATGGCTGATGCGCCACCAGCGGAAAAAGATGCCAGCACCGCCGCGATCCCCAGCGAGATCTGGGACAGCCTCGCCAAAGAGTTCTCGATCTCTGACGATCTGTCGAAGCGCAAAGCAGCGGCCGAGGTGCTGCCGGAGGCCAATCCGCTCACCGCGCCGGCCAGCCTCGATCGCAACCCGGAGGATCCGCTGGCTCAGCTGGTGAACGATGCGCCGCTGGATATTGGCCAGCAGCCGAAAAACACCAGCCTATTCGATGAAGGCGATGCGCTGTTCGCGCAGGAAAGTATCTTCGACGATCGCACCCCCAGCACACTGTCGGCGCAGCAGAATGCCGCCGCGCAGCCGCAGGTCGAAAGTGCTACCGAGCTCGATCCGCTCAGCCTGTTTGGCAGCCAGAGCAGCAGCGACGTGCGCAACCACGACGATCCGCTTGGCCTGATGATGGGTAATGCGGTTCCGCTCGCGCAGCCGGAGATTGCGCCGACACAGACGGTACAGCCGCAGCCCGACGTCCAGCCGGAAACGCCCAGTGAACCCTCGCCGGAGACGGCACCGGTCGAGCTGGCGGATCTCAGCAGTTCGCCACTGTTTGATGACACCGAAACCCAGGCCACGCCGCCGCTGATCGAACCGCAGGCGGAGCAGCCGGAGACGGTTGCGCCGCAGATGGATTACGGCGGTATTACGTTGCCCACGCCGCAGGCGGTGCAACGTGTACCGTCGCCGACGCCGAAAGGGCGGCTGCGTATCGATCCGGTGGCTTCCAGCCATCAGAACGCGGCACCCGCCAGCCAGGCGACAGCCAGCCACAGCAGCGGCGACGCGCTGAAAGGCGAACTGCTGGAGGCGCTGCTGGAAGGCATGGGCCTTGCGCGATATGCAGCCCGTGCCGCAGTTCGACCGTGAGAATATGCGTCAGCTGGGCCAGATGCTGAGCATGTTCTCGCAGGGCACCGTTGCGCTGCTCTCGTCGCGCTCGATTCTCAAGCGCGGCGTGAAAGCCGATATGACGATGGTGCTGGATGACGCCAACAACCCGTTCAAGCTGCTGCCGTCCGGCAAAACCGTGCTGATGCAGATGTTTGGCACGCCGGATGCCGGGCTTTATGCCGCCGACAAAATCGGTGCGCGATGCGCTGATCGATCTGCAGGCGCACCAGCTGGGGATGATCTCCGGGATCCGCGCCATTATCGCCGCGATGCTGCAGTCCTTTAACCCGGAACAGCTGGAAGAGGAGGCGACGCAGGACGGCATCGCCGTCGCGTCTGGCGCTGCCGGGCAGCCGCAAAGCCGCCCTGTGGGACTATTTTGTTCGCAGCTATGGCGAGACGGCGGGCGAGATTGAGGATGACTTCCATACCCTGTTCGGCGAAGCCTTCCTTCATGCCTATGACATGGAGGTTAATCAGTACAAAGACTCACAAAGCCACACGGATGACGAATGAATATCACCACGGCTTCTCACGTCCCGCCAGGGCGACGCGCGCCAGCAATCAGGATCAGACCGGGGAGAAAATCGGGGAACGCTCAGCCTGCTTTGTGGTCTGTGACGGCATCGCGGGGTTTCCCGGCGGCGACGTGGCCGCCCGCACTGGCGCGCAACAGCATTATCGAGCCGCTTCGATGGCGACGAGCACCTGAATGCGCAGTCGATTCGCAACTACGTCAACCACGCGAATCACGCGATTCGCCAGCAGCAGAAAGCCAGCAGCGAGCACAGCCGGATGGGCACCACGCTGGTCAGCCTGTTTATCGACCGGGACTACGAGCTGGCCTACTGGGCGCACGCGGGCGACAGCCGCCTGTATCTGTTTCGCCGCGGCTGGCTCTATCACGTGACCACCGACCACAGCCTGGTGCAGCAGATGAAAGATGCCGGGCATCAGACCGAAGGTATCAACAGCAACCTGCTCTATTTGGCGCTGGGCATTGGCGATGAGCAGCGCGACGCCAGCTACAGCGATGTGGTGCAGATCGAAGACGGCGATGCCTTTTTACTCTGCACCGATGGCTTCTGGCACGGCGTCAGCTGAAGAGCAGATGCAGCAGTCGCTGCACATGGTCAATACGCCGGAGGAGTGGCTGACGTTGATGAACCAAATCATCCGCAACGGTCAGCCGGATAACGGTCAGCAGGATAACTATAGCGCCCTGGCGGTATGGATGGGCACACCTCAGGACACCACTTTACTGCACACGCTCTCTGAAGCGGCGCAGTTTTTCCCTCTTCGGAACGATTGAGACACGCACAGGAAGCGATATGAAACTTTGGCTATCGGGTTTGGCCTGCTGCTGCTGACCTCAGCACGCACGCATTTGCTGAGAACTACCGCATCGTGCAGTCCCCTGCGCAGAAACTGGATGTCTGGATCGATAACATCAAAGATAACCAGCCGGCAGAGCTGGTGTAAGCGCAATGTTGATCTGCGTATCGTCGCCAACGGCGAGAAAAACGTCGCGGTGCTGGAGAACTTTCTGCCGCGCCTTGGCGCGCTGCTGGGCACCAGTGCAGCAAAGCGCTGAAGCAGCTCAACTGGACGCTCAACGATCCGGAGGGCAACCCGATCGCCAGCGGCAGCGCTGCTAAAGCGCAGCAGTGGCAACCGGTGGTCCGCAACAGCCGCCGCCCGCGCCCGTGCAGCAACCAGAGACCGCTGCGGTTGCCCCTGCCGCGCCGGTGCTCAAGACGGTCGCCGCAGGCCGCTAACCGTACGCCGTGGCAGGAGTTTACCCTGCAGGACGGCTGCCACCTGCGCACCTTCTGGCAGGGCGATCCGGCGCAGACCAGCGCGCTGTTCGTGCCGTCCAAACAGGGGCTGAGCTGCGGTCAGGATGGCTGGCTGAGCGGCCGCAGCAGCCTGACGCAGATGGGCAACGGTGCGGCGAGAAAGAGATGGCGGTGACGTTCCTTCACGGCTTCCCGGTGTGCCGGCCTGAATAATAAACAGCAGAGCGCCGAAAACGCGTCTGCTGATCACCACCGTTAACAACGAACGCATGGTTCTCAGCAACGGCAGAAGTCGCCAGACGCAAAGCTGGATGATCCTGCCCTACGTCAACAGCCTCAACGGCTGGCAGAGCAACGGCACGGTGGCGGTGGAGATTTCCCGCCAGCGATGCCGCTGATGAGAGCGCGCTGCGTGCACGGCTGCAGGAAGTACGCAAAGTGTGGTCGCCGTGGCTGAGCGCCAGCGCACCGCTGAAAGTCCAGCTGGTAGAGCAGCTGCATCCGCAGCTGCGCGATCCGGCCGCCGCGGTTTACCGCACCATCAACTAACGCAAAAGGAGCTTGCATGGAGTCGTTACAATCGCGCCTGGCCAGTGCCTCACTGGCCGATAACCTCGCCGATATCACCCGCCAGATTCAGGCCAGCCCGGCCAATGCCGACCTGCGCGCGGCGTTTGTGCAGCTGCTGTGCCTGGCGGGCAACTGGACGCGCGCGCAGACCCAGCTGAAAACCTGGCTGGCGCTGAAGCCGCAGGCGCAGCCGACCGTCACGCTGCTGGAGCAGGCCATTGCCGGTGAGCAGCAGCGTGAAGCGGTACTGCGCGGCGCGGCGCAGCCGCAGCTGCCAGGCAGCGCGTGGGCGTGGTGTGAAAGCCTGCTGGCTGCGCTGACCGCCGACATCCGCGGTGACTTCGCGCAGGGGGCTGAGCAACGTGCCGCCGCGCTGGCGCAGGCCGAAGCCAATCCGGGCCAGCTGCAGCAGCAGGAACAGACGACAGACTTTCGAGTGGCTGATGGACGGCGATGGCCGCTTCGGGCCGGTCTGCGAAGCCATCGTCAACGGCCGCTATTTCTGGCTGCCGTTCAGCGCGATTGCCGCGGAGATGCAGTTTCAGGCGCCCGCCAGCGTGACCGATTTGGTCTGGCGCCATACGCTGGTGCGGCTGCTGGATGGCAGCGAGCAGGTGTGCCAGATCCCGGCGCGTTATCCGCTTGCATAGCCGGAGGCGGACTGAGCGCTTCAAACTGCGCGCCAGCGTCACGGAATGGCAGCCGCTGGGCCACGATGACAGCCAGTTTACCGGCCATGGCCAGAAGCTGTGGCTGAGCGACAGCGGCGAGTATCCGCTGCTGACGCTGCAGCAGCTGACGTTCCAGCCAGGCGGCAGCGATGAGCCGTGATAACAGCTCGCACAACGACGGCTATGCCCAGCTGCATGGCGGTTTCCGCGCGCGTAAAAATCGCGATGCGCTAACCGCGCGCGACAAAATGCAGCCCTCGCTGCTCGATCGTCTCACCGATAACGACCCGGAAAAAAAACGCGAAGCCGGCCAACAGCAATCTGATCACCCACGCCGCGCTGCGCCGCAACGTGCTGCGGGATCTGCAGTGGTTGTTTAACACCATCAACCACGATGCTTCCGGCGATTTGAGCGCCTTTGCCGCACGTGAGCCGCTCGGTGATGAATTTTGGCGTCGCGCCGCTGGCCGGGAAAAGAACATGTCGGACATCGAATGGCACGATATTCAGCGCAAACTTACCGAGGCCATTATCAATTTTGAACCGCGCATTTTGCCGCAGGGGCTGCAGGTCCGCTGCGTGTCCGATACCTCCTCGCTGGATCTGCACAACGTGCTCTCCATCGAGATCAAAGGGCGTTTGTGGTGCGTGCCGTACCCGCTGGAGTTTCTGTTTCGCACCGATGTCGATCTGGAAAACGGCCATTTTGAACTGAAAGATGCGGGGTAATCATGGAAAGTAAACTGCTCGAATACTACAACCGCGAACTGGCCTACCTGCGCGAAATGGGCGCCGAGTTTGCCGAACGCTATCCGAAAGTCGCCGGACGGCTGGGCATGCGCGGCATCGACGTGGCGGATCCGTACACCGAACGCCTGATGGAGGGCTTTGCCTTCCTGACCTCCCGCGTGCAGATGAAAATGGACGCGGAGTTTCCGCGCTTCTCCCAGCGTCTGCTGGAGATGATTGCGCCGAACTATCTCGCACCCACGCCGTCGATGGCGATTGCGGAGCTTACGCCCGACAGCGCGCCAAGGCGACCTGAGCAAGGGCTTCATCGTGCCGCGCGGCACCATGATGGACAGCCTGGCGCTGAAAAAAACAGGCGTGACCTGCAGCTATACCACGGCGCATGAGGTCAACCTGCTGCCGCTGAAAATCGACAAGGTTGAGCTGGGCGGCGTGCCCGCCGATCTGCCGCTGGCGCAGCTGGGGCTGAGCCAGCGGGGGATCGACAGCGCCCTGCGGATCCGCATCGCCTGCGATGGCCCGCAAAACCTCGGGCACCTGGATTTCGACCGGCTGTTCCTCAGCGGCCCGGACATTGAGGCGCTGAAGCTGCTGGAGCTGGTGATGGAGCACCACGCCGGGATCGTCTGCCAGACGGTCAGCCCGCAGCCGCAGCGGCAGGTGCTGGCGGATGACGCGCTGCGGCAGGAAGGCTTTGAGCCTGACCAGGCGCTGCTTCCGGACGATCTGCGCAACTTCGACGGCTACCGCCTGCTGCAGGAGTATTTTGCCTTTCCGGCCCGTTTCCGCTTCATCAGCCTGAGCGGGCTGAGCACTGCTCCAGCGCTGCGAAGACGAAAAAGCCTTCGACATTTTCATTCTGCTGGATAAGTCTGATGAGCAACTGGAGCGCGTGGTGGATGCCAGCCATCTGGCGCTGCACTGCACGCCGGTGATCAACCTGTTCCCGAAAGTGGCCGCGCGGCAGAAGCTGAGCGAAGGCCAGCATGAATACCATCTGGTGGTGGATAACATCCGGCCGCTGGATTACGAAATTTACGCGGTGCAGAAAAATCTTCGCCAGCGCCGATGGTCAGCGCGACGACCAGACGTTTCGCCCGTTCTGGAGCACCTGGAGCGGCGATGCGGGCAACTACGGGGCCTATTTCTCCCTGCGCCGGGAGCAGCGTGCGCTTTCTGAGCATGCCCTGCGCTACGGCACCCGTACCGGCTATATCGGTTCGGAGGTGTTTGTCTCGCTGGTGGATGAGCAGCATGCGCCGTGGCAGGAAAACCTGCGCTATATCTCGGCCGAGGTGCTCTGCACCAGCCGCGACCTGCCGCTGATGCTGCAGCAGGAGCTCGGGCAGTTCATTATGGCCGACTCCATGCCGGTGAAATCACTGACCCTGCGTAAAGGGCCGACGCCGCCGCGTCCGGCGCTGGCGGAAGGGTTCAGCACCTGGCGGCTGATCAGCCAGCTGCAGATGAACTACCTCAGCCTGATGGACAGCGAAAATGAAGAGGGCGCAGCCGCGCTGCGCCAGCTGTTAGGGCTGTACGCCAACCTGGCCGAAACGCCGGTGGCGCGTCAGGTAGAGGGCGTTCGCCACTGCGTGCTGGAGCCGGTTCACCGCCGCGTGCCGGAACCGGGCCCGGTGGTGTTCGCCCGCGGCATCGGCATTACCCTGACGGTCGATGAGCGGGCGTTTTCCGGCGCCAGCCCGTGGCTTTTCGGCAGCGTGCTGGAGCGCCTGTTCGCCCGGCTGGTGGCGATCAACAGCTTCACCGAGTTCACCCTGAAAAGCCAGCAGCGCGGCGAGATCGGCTACTGGGCGCCGCGCATGGGTAAAAGGGCGCTGGTATGAGCGAGGCCGCTGATCATTCCGCTGCAGCGTCATCGCCCAGTTCGAAGCTGCCGGATGCGTTCTGGCACGGGGTCCGTGAGGCGCCCTGGCGCTACGATCTGTTTCAGCTGTTAAGGCGCATTGATGCCCAGGGCGGCGAGCGCTACCCGCTGGGACGCGCGCCGCTGCCGAAGTTTGAACCGCTGCGCATTGGCCA
Organism: Enterobacterales bacterium; assembly: GCA_039593635.1. Lineage (GTDB taxonomy): Bacteria > Pseudomonadota > Gammaproteobacteria > Enterobacterales > Enterobacteriaceae > Enterobacter. The sequence goes on along the minus strand of JBCNOW010000008.1, from coordinate 42,475 downwards.
GCAACCGTCGATGAGCTTTGCGCCGTCGACGCTGGCTCAGCGTGCGGCCGCGCGAAGAGGACGCGCGCTCATGACGTCTCCATTTTCAGCTTCGGCCTGTTTGGCCCGAACGGTCCGCTGCCGGTCCACATGACCGAATACGCCCGCGAGCGCATCCATCATCATCAGGACACCAGCCTGAGCGCGTTTGCCGATCTGTTTCACCATCGTCTGGCGCTGCTGTTTTATCGCGCCTGGGCCGATGCGCAGCCGGCCGTCTCGCTGGATCGCGCCGATAACAGGCGCTTTGAGGGCTACCTGGCGTCGCTGATTGGCATGGGGCTACCGGCGCAGCAGAACAAAAGGCCAGTCGCTCAGCCTGCCCATGCGCGCTTTACCCACGCCGGACACCTGACCCGCCACGGGCGGGATCCGGAAGGGCTGGAGAAGATCCTGCGCAGCTACTTTAAAGCGCCGGTCAAACTGGTCAGCAACGTGCCGCAGTGGATGCCGCTTTCCACGCGCGAGCAGGCGCAGCTGGGAGCCGGTCGCCGCATGCCGCGCATGGGTGAATCCGCCTTTCTCGGCGTGGCCGTCCGCGACGTGCAGCATAAGTTTCGCATCGAGATTGGCCCGCTGAGCGCGGAGGAGTACAACCGCTTTCTGCCGGGTGAAGCGTGGGTCACCGAGCTGCGCGACTGGGTGCGCCAGTACGCCGGGATTGAATTTGAATGGGAAACGCGGGTGATCCTGCGCGAAGACGCGGTGCAGGGCGCCACGCTCGGCAGCAATGGGCGATTGGGCTACAACACCTGGCTGGGCCTGCAGCCGCAGCCGCAGCCGCGCGGAGATTTCATGTTGGGTGAGGCAGCGCGCAAGGTAGCGGTAATCGCTTTTCCCTGTTACACAGCCTGAATCATTGTTAATGGAAACTAACATGTCAGAAATTAGCCGTGCCGTGCTTTTCGGCAAACTGGATACGCTGTTATTTACCTCTCTGGAAAGCGCCACTGCCTTCTGCAAACTGCGCGGCAACCCCTACGTTGAGCTGGTGCACTGGCTGCATCAGCTGATGCAGCAGCAGGATGGCGATCTGCAGCAGGTCATCCGCCATTTTGCCCTTGATGAACAGCAGCTGACGCGCGATATCGTTGCGGCGCTCGATCGCCTGCCGCGCGGCGCAAGTTCCGTTTCCGATCTCTCCGAACATATCGACAGCGCCGTGGAGCGCGCCTGGGTCTACGGCTCGCTGAAGTTTGGCGTCACGCGCATTCGCGGCGGCCATCTGCTGATCGGCATCCTCAAAACCTGGAATCTGGCCAACGTGCTGAAAAGCATCTCGGCGCAGTTTACCCGCCTTAACGTCGAGGTGCTGATCGAGCAGTTCGACGCCATGCTGCGCCAACAGCAAAGAGACGCAGCAGGCCGCTGCCGCCGTCGGCGCGCCCGAGAGTGCCGCCCCGGCAGCCAGCACCAGGCACGCTGGCCCAGTACGGCCAGGACCTGACCGCCCGCGCCCGCGACGGGAAGATCGACCCGGTGGTCGGGCGCGACGAGGAGATCCGCCAGATGGTCGATATCCTGATGCGTCGCCGCCAGAACAACCCGCTGCTGACCGGCGAAGCCGGCGTCGGCAAAACGGCGGTGGTGGAAGGGCTGGCGCTGCGCATCGCCGCCGGCGACGTGCCGGAGCCGCTGCAGAACGTGCAGCTGTGGCTGCTGGATATCGGCATGCTGCAGGCCGGCGCCGGCATGAAAGGCGAGTTCGAAGCCCGTCTGCAGGCGCTGATCAACGAAGTGCAGTCCAGCCCCACGCCGATCATTCTGTTTATCGATGAGATCCACACCCTGATTGGCGCAGGCGGCCAGCAGGGAACCGGCGATGCGGCGAACCTGCTGAAGCCAGCCCTGGCGCGCGGTCAGCTGCGCACCATCGGCGCCACCACCTGGGCGGAATACAAAAAGTACATCGAGAAAGACCCGGCGCTGACCCGTCGTTTCCAGACGGTGCAGGTGCATGAGCCGGACGAAGCGAAAGCCATTCTGATGCTGCGCAGCACCGTATCGCCGCTGGAGACGCACCACCAGGTGCTGCTGCTCGACGAAGCGGTCAGCGCGGCGGTGAAGCTGTCGCATCGTTATATCCCGGCGCGTCAACTGCCGGATAAAGCCGTGGCCCTGCTCGACACCGCCTGCGCCCGCGTCGCGGTCAGCCAGAGCGCGCCGCCCGCGCAGCTGGAAGACTGCCTGCGCCACCTTGCCGCGCTGGACGTGGAAATTGAGATTGCTGAGCGCGAAGCGCGCGTCGGTGCCGGTGACGCTGAGCGCGTAACGGCGTTACGCGCAGAACGCGACGCGTACGAAACAAAACGCGAAGCCCTGGCCCAGCGCTGGGAAGAAGAGCGCAGCCTGGTGCAGGAGATTATTCGCCTGCGCGCCGCGCTGTTTGCGGCGGGTGAGGAAGACACCGCTGAGCTGCACAGCCAGCTGGCGGAGCAGCAGCAGGCGCTGAACACCTTACAGGGAGACGAGCCACTGCTGTTTGCGGCGGTAGATGAAAACGTGGTCGCCGCGGTCGTCTCTGACTGGACCGGGATCCCGCTGGGCCGGATGGTGAAAAACGAGATCGACGCGGTACTCAACCTTGCCGACACGCTGAACCAGCGCGTTATCGGCCAGCGTCACGGGCTGGATCTCATTGCCCGCCGCGTGAAAACCTCGCGGGCGAAGCTCGACGATCCGAACAAACCGGTGGGCGTCTTTATGCTGTGCGGCCCGTCCGGCGTCGGTAAAACCGAAACCGCGCTGGCGCTGGCGGAATCCCTGTACGGCGGCGAGCAGAACGTTATCACCATCAACATGAGCGAGTTCCAGGAAGCGCACACTGTTTCCACCTTAAAAGGTGCGCCTCCGGGGTACGTAGGGTATGGTGAAGGCGGCGTGTTAACCGAGGCCGTGCGCCGCCGCCCTTACAGCGTGGTGCTGCTGGATGAAATTGAAAAAGCGCACCCGGACGTCCATGAGATTTTCTTCCAGGTCTTCGACAAAGGCTGGATGGAAGACGGCGAGGGGCGCCACATTGATTTCCGCAACACCATCATTATTCTGACGTCCAACGTGGGCACCGAGCTGATTAGCGCCATGTGCGCCGATCCAGAGCTGATGCCTGAGCCGGACGCCTTGAGCGGCGCGCTGCGCCAGCCGCTGCTGGAGGTATTTCCGCCGGCGCTGCTGGGCCGTCTGCTGGTGGTGCCGTACTACCCGCTCAGCGACGAGATGCTCGGGCAGATAGTTCGCCTGCAGCTCAAGCGCATTCAGCGTCGTCTGGAAAGAATCACAGCATTATTTCTGAGTTTGACGACAGCGTGGTGGAACAGATTGTTCAGCGCTGCACCGAGGTGGAGTCCGGCGGCCGCATGGTGGATGCTATCCTGACTAACACCTTGCTGCCTCAGATGAGCCAGATCTTACTTACCGCCAGCCGCAGCGACGAGCAGTACCGACGTCTGCACGTCACCTGCGAGCAGGGCGAGTTTCACTGTCAGTTTGCCGCGTAATAATCATCAAGAGAACTGTAAAAGATGACGGATAATGATAACAATCGGACTGTCCCAAACGCGCTCCCGGTCGGGTATCGCTTCAACGAGTTTGAAATTAAAGAGGTGATTGGCGGCGGCGGATTCGGCATCGTCTATCGCGCCTGGGATCACCAGCTCGAACGCACTATCGCTATCAAAGAATTTATGCCTGCCTCGCTCGCCGTACGCGGCGACGACATGACGCTGGTGCTGCGCAGCGAACGCTTTGGCAAAGCGTTTTCCGCCGGGCTGAACAGCTTCATTCAGGAAGCGCGTCTGCTGGCGCGCTTTAACCACCCGAACCTGCTGCACGTGCTGCGTTTCTGGGTGCAAAACGACACGGCCTACATGGGGACGCTGTTTTACAGCGGCACCACGCTTTCGCGCCTGCGCGAGGAAAAACCGGAGCTGATCAACGAAGCCTGGATCCGCCGCACGCTGCCGATGCTGTTGGGTGCGATCAAAACCATCCACGACGAAGGCTATCTGCACCGCGATATCTCGCTGGATAACATTCAGATCCAGGATAACGGCCTGCCGGTGCTGCTCGATTTCGGCTCCGCGCGCCGCACCATCGGTAACCTTTCCGACGAAACGGAAACCATGCTGCGTCCGGGCTTTGCGCCGATCGAGCAATACACCGACGACAACGAAAGCGAGCAGGGCCCGTGGACGGATATTTACGCCCTCGGCGCGGTGCTGCGTACCCTGATTGTCGGTTCTCCGCCGCCGGTCAGCGTGGTGCGCTCCATTCAGGACACCTGCAAACCGCTGGTGGAAATCATGCCGCAGGGCTACTCCATCCCGCTGCTGCAGGCCATCGACCGCGCGCTGGCGCTGCACATGGAGGATCGTCCGCAGTCTATCGACGAATTTGCCGCGCTGATTGAGATGCCGGTCGCCGGAATTAACGATGTGCTGACCGCCAAAAAGACAGCGGACCGGGCACCATGCTGGTTCCGGTTGAAGAGGCGAACGAAGCCGAAACGCTTTCGCCGGTGATCGCTGGCGGCATGCTTTAAGATCCCGGGCATGGTTGCCGCGGGCGTGCTGGTGGGCGTTGTCGCCGGAGCGATGATGTTCAGCGGCGGTAATGATGCACCTGAGCAGGCGCCGGCAGAGACGGTGCAAAACAGCGCGCCAGCTGCTGATCCGGCAGTTTCACCTTCAGCGCCGTCAGCGCCAGCCGCAACGGCAGCGGTAACGCCGGAAAAACCGCGCGAAGCGGAGACAGCGCAACAAACGCCACCGCCTGCCGCGAGCCCTGTTGCGCTGGTCTATATCCGCATTCTCGACGGCGAAACCCTGAAAGTGAACGGCGAGCCAAAAGCGCTGCGTCCGGCGGCCAACGGCTATGCCTCGCTCAAGCTGCCAGCCGGTGAGGCGAAGATTGAACTTGCCATCAGCGGCAACGGCAGAACGCGCGAGCAAGACGCTGAATATCGGCGAAGAAGGGCGTCTGGTTGGTGAATCCGTAGATTACGCACAGTCCCTCGAATCGCATAAGCTATATGGAATAAAGATTATGCTCAACCGAATTACCGTTCAGCTCCCGGTGGAGGGGCTTCTGTTCTGGAAACTGACGGGCCGCGAGGCGATGTCCGAGTCGTTCGCGCTGACGCTGACCGTGCTCGGCACGGACGCGCGCATCGACCGCAGCAAGCTGCTGGGCCAGCCGGTCACGGTGACCATCCCGACGCAGAGCCTGCTGACGTCCCGCTACGTCAACGGCAAGATTACCCGGGTGGCGGTCAGCGCCGTGGAGCTGACGGGCACGCGCTATGCGGTGTACCAGCTGACGGTGGAGCCGGACCTGTGGCCGATGAAGCGCGACCGCAACCTGCGTATCTTCCAGGGGCAGACGGTGCCGCAGATTGTGAAAACCCTGCTGCGGTGAGCATCAGGTTAACGTGGAGGATAAACTCACCGGCAGCTACCGGGTGTGGGACTACTGCGTGCAGTATCAGGAGAGGAGCTTCGACTTCATCAGCCGCCTGATGGAGCTGGAGGGGATTGCCTACCACTTCAGCCATGAGGCGGACAAGCACACGCTGGTGCTCACCGACGCCGCCACGCAGCACCAGCCGTTCAGCGGCTATGAGGCCATTCCTTACCACCAGACGCCGTCCGGCGGCAGCACGGATGAAGAGGGCATCAGCCAGTGGGCGCTGGAGGACAGCGTGACGCCGGGGATTTACAGCCTCGACGACTATGACTTCCGCAAGCCGAACGCGTGGCTGTTCCAGGCCCAGCAGAACCCGGCATCGCCGAAACCGGGCAGCATTGATGTCTACGACTGGCCGGGCCGCTTTGTCGAGACCGGGCATGCGGAGTTCTACGCCCGCATTCGCCAGGAGCGCTGGCAGGTTGAGCACCAGCAGATTCAGGCCACGGCCACGGCGGCAGGCATTGCGCCGGGCCACATCTTCACCCTGACCAACGCGCCGTTCTTCAGCGATAACGGCCAGTATCTGGTGACGGCGGCCGGATACCACTTCGAGGAGAACCGCTACGCCAGCGGCGAAGGTGAAACCATTCACCGGACTGATTTCACAGTCATCCCGGCGTCGGTCTCTTATCGCCCGGCGCAGAGCACGGCGTGGCCGCGCACCTACGGCCCGCAGACGGCGAAAGTGGTGGGGCCGAAGGGCGAGAGTATCTGGACGGACAAATACGGCCGGGTGAAGGTGAAGTTCCACTGGGACCGTCTGGCGAAGGGCGATGACACCAGCTCCTGCTGGGTGCGCGTGTCGAGCGCGTGGGCGGGCCAGGGCTTCGGCGGGGTGCAGATCCCGCGCGTGGGCGACGAGGTGGTGGTGGACTTTATCAACGGCGACCCGGACCGTCCGATCATCACCGGGCGCGTGTACAACGAGGCGAGCATGCCGCCGTGGGCGCTGCCGGCTGCGGCGACGCAGATGGGCTTTTATGAGCCGCTCGAAGGATGGCTCCGTGGATAACGCCAACGCCCTGCGCTTTGAGGATAAAGCGGGCGCAGAGCAGGTGTGGATCCAGGCCGAGCGCAACATGGACACCAGCGTTAAAAATGATGAAACGCACTCGGTTGGTAGTAATCGCACTAAAACCATCGGCGGCAACGAAACCACTGAGGTTAAAAAGAACCGCACTGAAACCGTCGATCAGAACGAAACCATTACCATTCACCAAAATCGTACGGAAACAGTGGACGGTAATGAAACCATCACCGTGCACAGTAATCGCACTGAAACGGTTGATCAGAATGAAAATGTGCGTATTGGTCAGAATCAGTCAGTGACTATCAATGGCAACCAAACGCTGAAAGTCGATCAAACGAAAACTGAAACGGTCGCATTAGCCTCGATGTTAAATGTCGGGCTGGCGCAGAATACCAATATTGGTGCTGCTTATGTACTCAATGTGGGCGCCGGCTGGATGACTAACGTCGGTGCGATGCAAATGCACAACGTTGGCATGAAATATTCACTTAATACCGGGCGGGATATTGGCCTTTCAGCAGGAACATCGGCGGAGTTTAGTGCGGAAGACAAGATTACCCTGGTTTGTGGCGAATCGATGATCGTGCTCGAACAGAACGGCACCATTACCATCAGTGCAAACAAAATTAAGCTGGTTGGTGAGAAGGTGATAGACATTGACGGAACGCAGATAGATATCAACTAACTATGGAAAATTTTGTCAACTATAGTGCTTTCCCGGCACAGCTTTTTGAGTCGATAGACCAGCACGATCATGGATTTAGTGTGCTGGTGACACGCGTCAGTTACGATCTGGATATTCACCGCGGCCAACTTACGTTATGCGAAGATCAGGGTGAATTGGTTGAACAGGATGAATATTACGATGAGCCGGGCAGAAGCAGTGTTCGATTCGAGAGCGATCTGGCACCCTATAAGCCGCGTTTGGATGTCATTATCAACGGTAGTGCTCACGCTCCGGAAGGTAAGCCGGCGCGTCATTTCACCGTCGGAGCGCGTATTGGCGATTTTACCCGTTTACTCAACGTGTATGGCCCACGCGAGTGGCGCAAAATGGTGGCTAGCTGGCAATTAAGTGAGGCTAAAGCGATAACGGCTCTCGAATTACGTTACGAGCATGCGCAGGGTGGAATGTTCCACTTAGAGCATGGCGACGAGATTGCATCCGCCACTAACAGCGTCGGTATTGGCTGGTTACCCGTCAGGGCGCAGAAACAGCTTAAGTTACAGCGTATCGTAGCGCCACAGTTTGAATTACTGCCCCAGCCGATTAAAAACATTGATGATGAAACATTACCTGCCGGTTTTGGTTTTTATGGTCGTGGCTGGAAACCGCGTATTGGCTTTGCCGGTACTTATGACGAGGCGTGGAAGCAGCAGCGTCATCCTTTTCTGCCACAGGATTTTCGCTTTGATTACTGGTGTGGCGCTCATCCGTGGATGCAGTTTCCATTACCCAAGCCGCTGTCGCATATTCCGGTTACGCTAAAAAATCTTATATCACAACAGGATAAGCCCGGACAGGAAATCAGTTTTTCAGTCCCGGTTGAAACCTTATTTGCCTTTGTCACCACTCAACTGGGGGCTGGAGTAAGCTACGATTTGCAGCTGGATACGCTGGTGATTAATTTGCCCGAGCGCAAAGTGCACTGTACTTATCGCACAGTGTTTTCTGAATTGCTTGAGGCAGCAGTAACAGAGTTACGCTTCATCACTGCAACAGAACGTAAGGCGATAGTGCAGAAGGCACAACAACAAATCGCGGATACCAATGATGATAGTTTTACACCACTGCCGCCTTCACTGGTAGGGCTCATCTCGCAGGAGTCAGGTCATGGCTGATAATTACGCTGCACGCAAAGATGGTGTGTATAAGGTGGTGGGATTACTACCCGATTTGTGTTTCACCCCCGGCATTCAGCCGCCAGTGCCATATCCGGTTACTGCCACACTGGCACCCTCAAAAAGTACGGTGGAAAGCGTACGCTTCAACGGCCACCCGGCTTTTGTCTATGACATTAGCTTTGTGCCGACGACGATTGGAGATGCGGCCGGGCGTAACAAGGGCGTAGTCAGCGGTACAGTTGAGGGTGACTGCTGGTCAATTGAGCACAGTCCGGATACCTATATCGGTGGTTTTCCCCTCAACCGCGTACAGGATATCTTTGCCATGAACGGCAAGGCCAAGGGAGGGCGCGGCGGTAATCTGACCAAAAAAGAAACCTGGGAACGACGCAAGGCGCTTATAGCAAAAGGTAAACAGAGCAGTGACCCAAAAGTTCGGGCAGCTGCTGAAAGGCTGGAACTGAATAATACAGGGATGGAAAAAGCGAGACTTGCCGACTATGTTTATGAACCACGTGATCCCACTAAGCCTATGCCAGAAATACCTGAAGGCTGGAGTGATATTAGTAATGATCCTGAAGCTCTAACCAAATATGGTTTGTCACCGCGTGACTTAAATGCGCCCGGTGCACCGCAATTCAAAGCTAAAGTCTATGCTCCAGATAAAGAAGTATTTGGAGATGATATGTCTGCTTCAGTGGTTTTTCGGGGTACTCAGTCTGGACCTGACTGGGCAGCCAATGCGCAGCAAGCATTAAATCTTCCCACCCCATACTATAAGCAGTCAGTGGAAATTGCGTCTCAGTTGGAAAACACCACGGCTAAGATTGACTGCGTTGGGCATTCACTTGGAGGAGGCATGGCTTCAGCTTGCTCTAGGGGAAGCGGAAAACCAGGCTGGACATTCAATGCGGCAGGATTAAACAAAAATACTGTTAATAAATATGGTGGTAGCGTAATAGATCGCACCGTTGAAAATGAAAACATAAACGCTTATCGCGTTAAAGGTGAGGTTTTAACGTCGGCTCAAGAGCCTGGCTTGTGGGGAGGCGCGCTGGTCGCTACTTTAGGTGGTGTAGGGGCATTACTGGGAGGTGTTGTAGGAGCTGCTATTGGTTCAACTTTAGGGATGATCATAGTTGCTCTGCCTGCTGCACTTGGATTAAAACACGATATGGATGGTGGCGTAGGAAATCCAGTCAATAGGCACTTCATGAGTCAGGTTATCCCCTGCATAGAAGCAGAAAAACAGGCTGATGAAGAAACATTAAGTACATTATGAGGGATGTATGATAAAAAATATCAAAAATATCATGAGGTTATTTTTATTTATTCCTTTTGCTATAATGTCTAATATAGGATGTGCAAGTATGAAAGTGTCTGAGCCAGAGGCTTATTTTAGCGGCGAGCAGCTGCAATTAGCCCAAGCGATTAAAGAAGGGAATATTAAAGAAGTTGAAGCCTTATCTTCTAATGTGAATTTAAATAAGCCAGGTGGTGAGGACATGACTATACTGGTTTATTCATTGCTCGTAGCAAGTAGTAATGATACAAAAACGGGCTTTGATATCATCTCTTTACTAGTTAAGGCCGGGGCAGATCCACTATTTAATATACCAAATTACGGAAGTGCGGCTGAGGTGATGGCGACTTCAGACGATCCTCGTTACCTGAAGGCATTAATTGATGGCGGTCTGGATAAAAATGCAGTGAGCAATTATCGTCCGCTAATTATTAATGCAACTTCCCACCATTCAAGAAAAGTGCTGGAATATCTGGTCGGTATCGGTGCTGATGTAGATCAACCTGACTCAGCGGGCAAAACTGCACTGATGGTGGGATTGGGGAGGTATGATTTAGATGAAGTTGATTTCCTGTTACAACATGGTGCAAATCCTAACGTAAAAAATAAAGCAGGCTGGGGTTTTAGAGAAATGCTACAGAAAAAAATTGAAAAAGGCGACAATGATACTACAATGAAAAAACTTCTCGACATCAAAAAAATAGCCGAAAGTAAAGGCATGAGGGCCTTTTAAGAAGGAAAGGGAGTACAGGGACGTACTGCATAAAGTTCTTTGCTTTCGTATTCATTCTTCTTGTTGTGAATAAATGTCTGGCTAAGGCTGTTTCAGCTGAAAATAATTCTCAGGTTATGCTTTGAAAGCCGCTGTTGCTATCAGAGAGGGAAACGCTTTTGCAGTGGATGTCTTAGCTAAGGGCGATATCCTGAACATGTCAGGCAAGAAGGGAATGACACTTTTGATGTACGCGCTTTTAACCGCAACAGCTAAAAAAACAGATGCCAGTTTTCAAATCGTAACCGAACTGGTAAAGAAAGGCGCAGATCCATTGTACATTATTCCTCAATATGGCAGTGCTGCAGATGCTATGGCCCGCTCAAACGATCCCCGCTATCTTAAAGCGTTGATTGCGGGAGGTCATGATAAAAATGCGGTTAGTAGTGCACGTCCATTGATCATGAACGCAACGTCAGAAAACTCAATGCCCGTCCTGGAATATCTTGTTAGTATAGGTGCCGATGTTAATAAGCCCGATACCGCTGGTAAAACGGCGCTTATTTTTTGCTTTGACAAGAATGGACCTCGATCAGGTTGAATACCTCTTACATCATGGCGCCAACCCAAACGCAGTAACAAAAGCGGGATGGGGGTTTAGCAATCTACTCGAAGACAGGCTTAAGAAGGAAGGTAAAAACAATGATGCTACGGCACTTAAATTAATGGAAATCAAAAGACTGGCTGTTGCTAAAGGCATGCGGGTTTAATTTTCTCACCCTCTTAATTTATGATCTTTTATGATTCTTCCATAAAGGATATTGTCTTCAGATTGAAACCTCAACCTACAGATTAGCTAGTCGCCATTTTAAATGGCGGCTGCGTCAACGTTACTTTACCTTTTATTAATCTGAAAGTACCCGCACATATCCTTACTCATTAATACCTGAATTTCCTGCACGGAGCTCCAATGGCAACCGGAAACACGATTGGTAAATTACAATATGCGCCTGCGCCCCAGGGCCACGTTACGGCGGGCAGTGCCAACCCGCCTAAAAAGAAAAGCTGGTGGAGCGATTATGGCGACTGGGTGCACACCGGCCTGGATGTTCTTGGCGCTGTACCCGTCATTGGTGCCGTTGCAGACGGCGCTAACGCTGCCATTTATACCGCTGAGGGCGATTATGGCAACGCGGCACTTTCAGCTGCCTCAGCCGCAGCCAACTTTGTGCCTGGCGGTGGGGCCGCTTTTAAAGCGGGTAAGCTGGCAGCGAAGGCTGGCAAAGCGGTTGAGGCGGCAAAAGTCGGGAAAACCGTCGCCAAAGAAAGCACAGCACTGGCTGAAAAGGCTGCAGTGAAGGCAGAAAGTTCTGCTGCCAGAGCAGAAACTAAAGCAGCAAAAAAAGACGCTGACGAAGTTATTAAAGCGAAAAAGGCCGGCAGCAATAAAGGCGGAAATGATAAAGGGCATGGGCAGAAAAAAACTGAGCCCTGCAAAATTCCGCAGAGGCCATTGCCAGAGGTTGAGATGGCAATTGGTAGTCCGGTAAATCCTTTGCTGGGTATTAAATTACTTTTTGACGATCATGATAAAGATTTTTCTTTTCCCGCTGCGGTACCGCTTAACTGGCAGCGTTTGTATTTCTCCGATGAAACAGGTAACGGCTGGTTAGGTCAGGGGTGGTCTTTACCTTTCGCTCAGGAATTACGCAAAGACAACGAACTGCTGATTCTGGTTGATGAACAGGGTCGAGAAATTGATTTTCCCTGGCCACAGTCGGGTCGGGAGCCGCAGTTGCATCGCTATGAGCAGCTATCACTTTCCCAGCCACAGCCGGGCGAGTTTTGCATTTCTGCGCCTGATGAAAGCCAGAACTGGCACTTCACTCATCAGGCAGGAGAGGGCCGCTGGCTACTTTCGGCAATCAGCGATCGCCACGGTAACCGCCTTACTCTGCAGTACAACGCGCAACATCAGCCGATAGTAATTACTGACAGTGCAGGGCGACGCTTCAATATTACATTTACCCGACTGATGCTTGATGAAGATCGAAGCGTTGAACGTATCACTGCCGTAAGCGTTTGTTATCCATCTGCCCCCCTGAGTGCCGAAAAGCTCTGCAGCTATGATTATTCTTCTGAAGGAGATTTAAGTGCTGTTCGCAATGAGCATGATGAGGTGCTGCGTGAATTTCGTTATCGAAATCATGTAATGGTGGCACATCGTCGAGGGGGCGAACTTGAGTGTTTCTATCACTACGATAAACACTCACCGGATGGCAAAGTACTGGCGCATCGTGACAGCCTTGGCGGTGAATGGCGTTTCGAGTACGCCAGTAACAGTACAACCATCACTGACGCATTGGGCCGCGTCACGCGCTATGACTTTGACGATAACCACGAGTTAACCGGTTTTCGAGATGCTTCGGGCGGCTATATCCGCATTCGCCGTAACGCGCGTGGACAGATCATACAGCTTACTAATCAGGCTGGCCGCGTGACGCGTTATCGCTATGATGAGCGCGGTAACTGCACTGCTGTTATCGAACCGGATGGCCAGACGACACGCTTTGATTACCACGCTCGCTGGAACCTGCCAGTGCGGGTTACAAACATGCTGGGCGGTATTCGCGAATACCATTATGACGTTGCAGGCAGCCTGATTCGCTTCACTGATGAGATTGGCCGCATTACCGAATATAACCATAACGATCAGGGTAACCTGGTTCGTATCCGCGACGCGGCAGCAGGTGTTCAAAAGCTGAGCTGGAACAGTGCCGGCTTTTTAACTAGCCATACCGATTGTTCCGGACGCACCACATGTTTTGATTATGACAAGTACGGCTGGCTCAGGCAGCAAACTGATGCCGCAGGCAACGTTACCACTCTTTATAACCGTCGTGATGGCCTGCCACAGCGCATTGTGCATGCGGATGGCGGTGTCGAGCGCTTCGAGTTTGACCGCTGGCAGCGCCTGACAGCCTGGTATGACGCACAGAATCAGGCAACACGCTGGACGCTGGCGGGGGACGGTCTGCCGTTGACGCGAACAGATGCGCTCGGTAACCCTATTAGCTATGAATACGATCGCGCACGTCGTCTGGTTGCTCTCATCAATGAAAATGGCACGCGCTATAGCTTCAGTTACGATGCGCATAACAATCTGATCGGTGAACAGAGGTTCGATGGTTCTGCCACCTGTTATGAATATGATGCCAGTGGAAATGCGCTGACGCGTACCGAGCGAGGCGACGGCAGCGGTCCGGAAATTCGCACGCGTTATCGGCGCGATAACTGCGGCAGGCTGCTTGAGAAGCTGGTGGCACGCGGCGGAGATGCAAAGTGGCAGCGTACCCGCTTCAGTTACGATGCGCTGGGACGTCTGACAACTGGCGTCAATCACGGCGGACGTGTGGAGCTGGAATGGGATGATGCCAGCCAGTTGCTGGCGGAGCGCAGCCTGATTCGTGGTATTAATTACGAGCTGCGCCATCAGTATGACGAGCTGGGTAACCGTACTCATACCAGGCTACCGGACGGTCGTGAGCTGAGTAACCTTTATTATGGCAGCGGTCACCGCGTCCAGGTCAATTTTGGTGGCCGCGTCATCAGCGAAAGCGAACGTGACATGCTGCACCGTGAGGTGCGCCGTACCCAGGGAGCGCTGGCCAGCGAGTATGTTCATGATGAGATGAGCCGGCTGGTGAGCCAGCGCGCTATGCGCGGTGACAGCACGGCGGTGGCACGTGATTATGTATGGCAACGCAACGGCCAGCTAATGCAGATGGTCGATCACTACACCGGTGACCACCGCTACGAATATGACGCACTGGGCCGACTCACGCGAGCGCAGGATGAGCGGTTTGCTTTTGACCCCGCACATAATTTGCTGAATGAGGTCGGCTCGCCGCCGTTGAAGGATAACCGTCTAAGGGTGCACGAAGACCGGCGCTGGGCGTATGACAGCTTTGGCAACGTGGCTGAGAAGCGCATTGGTCGGCATACGGTGCAACAGTTTTCCTGGAACGCCGAGCACCAGCTGACAGAGGCGGTAAGCACGCGTAACGGCACAGAACAGCGCACTACTTACGGCTACGATGCGTTCGGCCGACGCAGCTGGAAACGTGACGCCTTTGGCGTGACGTGCTTTATCTGGGACGGCAACCGTCTGCTGAGCGAAGTGCGTGGCTCGCGCCAGCACATCTGGATTTATGAAGACGAGAGCTTTGCACCACTGGCACAGATCAGTCTGCAGCAGGGTGAAACGGAGCACGCAGCGCAGGTACACTGGTATCACAATGACGTTGCGGGCATGCCGCGTGAGCTGACCAGTGCGGATGGTAGTGTAGCGTGGCGGGCAGAGTACCGTGCGTGGGGCAACACGGTGCGGGTAGAGCATGCGCAGGTGCGCCATGCTGAGCCAGTACACCAGCCGCTGCGCTATCAGGGCCAGTACTACGATGCAGAAACGGGTTTGCACTATAACCGGTTCCGCTACTATGATCCGGATGCGGGACGATTCATCAGTCAGGACCCGATAGGGCTGGCGGGTGGGCTAAATCTTTATCAGTATGCGCCGAACCCGCTGGCATGGATTGATCCCCTGGGTCTTTCAAAATGCCACTTAGATAATCCTAAGAAAAAAGTAAACAGTGCTGAAATAGGCGATATAGTAAGGACTCCATCATCACATCCTGAAGATTTTGTTAAAGTAAAAGGTGGGAATTATAAGAATAATCATACAAATGAAATATGGAGTAAAAGTAATACATCGCATAGTGATAAACAAGGTGAATGGAAAGTTGGTATAGGTAAAGCGGAACCAAAGCCAAGGCATAAAATAACTATAGGTATGAGTGATGGAAAGATCATTAAAATCGATAAGTAGCCTCTCACTAAATGAAATTAATTTCTCTGGATTTAGATTGTCTAAAAGTTGGGTCGGTTTTTTTGAAAAAAAAGATTCTTTTTCATACCCTCTAATTGACGAGGCTATATCTTTATTCGAAGGGTTTTTTGGTAAAGAGGATGAAGGTGTAATTGTTATTGCAGCTCTTTCATTTAATGATGAAAGAGAGGATGATAAAGAAACGATTGATAATTATCAGGCTTTATATGAGGAGATGAAAGATAAAAAATTACTTTTGCCAATGACCGAAGAGTTTGAAAGTTATCTTTATGGTGATTCTTGTTTGCCGGCTTTTTCACTCAGCTTAAGTAAAAAAAGTCATGACTTCAGAGGCCTATCAAGATTGATGATGTGTCATGCTGGAGTTGTTGGTCAGGTTTGTTTTTATATTAATCTGGATTTAAATGTGGCCATTTATCCACATGATGATGTCGGATTTGGGTGTATTGCTCTTAACGAGGAATATAAAAAATGTGAAGAGTTTCTGCATTATTGTGCGAGAAGTGAATCGTTCAATGTTTTTATTGATAGCGATAATGGATTGGTAAAGTTATGATTGTTGATGTGTTCGCAAACTTATTCTTAACTTGCTTGTCCAGAACTGTATGGATAATTATCTGTGAGTGTAAATAATAACGCCAGGACGCCATTGATTAAGCTAATATAACTCGTGTGAGGCTAGTGGTGTTATAAAGGTGTGAGAGATATAAAGTAATGCCATTGTAGTGACGAGGCTGGTTTTGGTCTTGATGTTTTACGGTAATCTTTATTTAATTAAGTAATAATGATTATAACTTTCATTAGTTGATTGTTTTTGTTGGCTTTTTTTAGTGCGTTTTTGTCATCATTGATAAATGGTTTTTTACGGGTCTTTAGTCTTTAGAGTCATTGTCTAACCGATATTTTTATTGAAACACATGCCCCAACCTTAAGCCACAATAAATTCGTAATCAACGGTTTCATTCTGATGAATTAACTGTTGCTGACAATATTAAAATTTATAATCACATAATAATTAAAGGGGGTGGTAGTGTCGAGAATTAAAAAGAAAATCTATTTAACAGAGTCTGAGGAAAATGATTTATATAAGGAGATTGATTATATATTGGTGTCATTAAACAATATAGCTCATTATTATTATAACGAATCAAAAATCAATGAGGAGAAGCGAAGAGCGTATGAGCGAGAAACTACCAATTTCATTGATGACAATGATATTACTACATTGTTATCGAAGATGAGAGGAATGATTGGAGGTAAATTTGACCGTGAGCCTGGAGAGGATGATATGGACGATTTGGAGAGAGCTACTGAAAACAATAAATATTGGGAAGGTCCATAATTATCAGAGTGTTAGCATAAAATTTAATTCAAACTATCCTTATGTCGATACATTGCTATATCTTTTCGGGTAAGGATAGTGCTACAACTCTCCATAAATTTTAAGAGTAGTAGATGATCAGTTAGATCTAACCGGTGGTTTAAACATTAAAACCTGTATGCCTGATTATTAAAGCTGGATCGATTCGCGGATTTTATCAAATAAACGCTACGAAAAGAAAATAGTTTTAACAATTCGATCTATTAATGGAAATTTAAAGATTATTATACTCAGCGTGATATTTTAGCGCTGATGTCATAAGATGATTGCAAAATAGTCGTCACAGTTGTTATTGTGATAATAAATTTCCCTATTATGCCAAAAACTAACAATCCGTCATGACTGGAGAGTAATCATAATTAATCTATTAGAACTTAAGGCCCCGAAGTGAAGGTTCTGCAGCTGCTCAGGGCGCTGGATATCCTGGCTTAGGATATCAAGCTGTGGTTTCAAATCTCCCCAGAACATGGGTTGTTAAAACTATGAGGGTTCCCTGGTGAATGCTTTAAATGAATTAATGAGATCGCTCGAAAAAATAATAGTTGAGCTTAATGCGAATGGTAAAATTGAGTCAGCGATTTTTTTCACTATTCGTTATAATGAAATAATTAAGTATGGTGATGATTTTTCTCTTGAAATAGTTGAAACACTATCAACATGCAGAGCTATGTCTCAATATGCTAATTTCTCCCAGAAAGAAGAAATGCTGCTTGATGATGTCGTAGATAGTGCAATAGCGATTAAAATTAAGGTCCCATAATAGTAGCCGGACGCAATCTTAACGATCCTTCCGGCTTTTTCTCTTTAGCTGCCAGTCGTCAGGATCAGGCTGTCCTGTCCAACCTTCACCGTCACTCTGTATCCCATCCCAGCCAGCCACCTCCCGGCAATATTAATCTGCGACGTGCTTCTATAGAGAGCTATCTGCCTCAACCCTCTTTCCTCTCCGTCTCCACACTCTCCGCCGCCGTCTCTTCCTCTTTATCCTCTTTCACCGTTCTGCTGGCGGTCAGCAGGAACGGGGATTGCTGCCAGCGGGTGCGTTTGCCCTGCAGCAGGGTACGCGCCAGCACAACGCCAATGGCCAGCGACAGCAGCAGCATCAGGCGCAGAATATTGGTGGTGTTATCCACCTGTTTGGCTTCGGTCGGCAGGGTGTGGGTATCCAGCGTCAGGCGCAGATAACCCAGCGGACCATTCTTTCCCTGAAAGGGTTCGACAATCTGCTGGTTGAAATAGCCGCCGGCTTTTTTACCGTCCAGCGCCAGCCTGTCGCGCACGTCGAAGTGCTCTCCCGCGCGGGCAATCAGGTCACCTTTTTCATCGTATACGCCCGCAGCATCCAGAATGCGGCTGTTTTCCGTAAGCTGACGCAAGACCTGGCCTATCCGCTTATCGTCCGGCGTTTCGGTGCGCATCAGCGGCGTAAGGTTGAGCGTCACCTGACGCGCCAGCGTGCGGGCCAGCTCTTCAAACTGCGGGTTGCGCTGCCGTCTGATGGTTCTGGCTAAACCACGATGCCCCCTGCATCAGCACCACTAACAGTGCGAGACAGATAAGGACAATCACGGCGCGATGAAGCCGGAATTTCAGTGGTTTTGGAGCCATCAGACACCCATATGACCTAACAGCTGAAAATTTACGGCTTAATGTTGCCAGAAGTGATGGTTACAGGGTAGCCTCATGCGTTATTTTCCCTCTGGAACCTTCCGGCGCGAACGAAATTACAGGAGCTTTAATGCCGAACATTACCTGGTGCGACCTGCCAACGGATGTCTCTTTATGGCCAGGATTGCCGCTCTCTTTAAGTGGCGATGAGGTGATGCCTCTGGATTACCACGCCGGTCGTAGCGGCTGGCTGCTGTACGGACGCGGCCTGGATAAGCAACGCCTGACCCAGTATCAAACCAAACTGGGCGCGGCGATGGTCATCGTCGCGGCCTGGTGCGTGGAAGATTATCAGGTCATCCGCCTGGCGGGTTCCCTGACGCAGCGCGCCACGCGTCTGGCGCATGACGCCGGGCTGGACGTTGCGCCGCTGGGTAAAATCCCCCACCTGAAAACGCCTGGCCTGCTGGTCATGGACATGGACTCCACCGCCATTCAGATCGAGTGTATTGACGAGATTGCGAAGCTGGCGGGCAGCGGCGAGCTGGTGGCGGAAGTCACCGAGCGCGCGATGCGCGGCGAGCTGGATTTCACCGCCAGCCTGCGCCAGCGCGTGGCGACCCTGAAAGGGGCCGATGCCAATATTCTGCGCCAGGTGCGCGACGTGCTGCCGCTGATGCCGGGCCTGACGCAGCTGGTGCTGAAGCTGCAGTCGCTGGGCTGGAAAGTGGCGATCGCCTCCGGCGGCTTCACCTTCTTTGCGGATTACCTGCGGGAAAAGCTGCATCTGACCACCGTGGTGGCCAATGAGCTGGAGATCATGGACGGCAAGCTGACCGGCCAGGTGATCGGCGATATCGTGGATGCCCAGTACAAAGCCAACACCCTGACGCGTCTGGCGGAGAAATATGACATCCCTCCGGAGGCCAGACCGTCGGCCATCGGCGATGGCGCGAACGATCTGCCGATGATCAAAGCTGCCGGCCTGGGCATTGCCTACCATGCCAAGCCAAAAGTGAATGAAAAGACGGAAGTGACTATCCGTCACGCTGACCTGATGGGGGTGTTCTGCATTCTCTCCGGCAGCCTTAATCAGAAATAACGAGGTAAACCCGTGGCGAAAGCTCCAAAACGCGCATTTGTCTGTAATGAATGTGGTGCGGATTATCCGCGCTGGCAGGGGCAATGCAGCGCCTGTCATGCCTGGAACACCATCACCGAAGTGCGTGGTGTGGCGGCTTCGCCGAGCGTGGCCCGCAATGAGCGCCTGAGCGGCTATGCGGGCAATGCCGGCGTGCCGAAGAAGTGCAAAAACTTTCGGACATCAGTCTGGAAGCGCTGCCGCGCTTCTCCACCGGCTTTAAAGAGTTTGACCGCGTGCTCGGCGGCGGCGTGGTGCCGGGCAGCGCGATCCTGATCGGCGGTAACCCGGGCGCGGGGAAATCAACCCTGCTGCTGCAAACGCTGTGCAAGCTCGCCGAACAGATGAAAACCCTGTACGTCACCGGGGAAGAGTCGCTGCAGCAGGTGGCGATGCGCGCGCACCGTCTGGGCCTGCCGACCGGCAACCTGAACATGCTGTCGGAAACCAGCATCGAGCAGATCTGCATGATCGCCGAAGAAGAGCAGCCGAAGCTGATGGTGATCGACTCCATCCAGGTGATGCACATGGCGGACATTCAGTCCTCGCCGGGCAGCGTGGCGCAGGTGCGTGAAACCGCCGCTTACCTGACGCGCTTTGCCAAAACGCGCGGCGTGGCGATTGTGATGGTCGGCCACGTGACCAAAGATGGCTCGCTGGCGGGGCCGAAGGTGCTGGAGCACTGTATCGACTGCTCCGTGATGCTCGACGGCGACGCGGATTCCCGCTTCCGCACCCTGCGCAGCCACAAAAACCGCTTTGGCGCGGTGAATGAGCTGGGCGTGTTTGCCATGACCGAGCAGGGGCTGCGCGAAGTCAGCAACCCGTCTGCCATCTTCCTGAGCCGCGGCGATGAGATCACCTCCGGCAGCTCGGTGATGGTGCTGTGGGAGGGCACGCGCCCGCTGCTCGTCGAAATTCAGGCGCTGGTGGATCACTCGATGATGGGCAACCCGCGGCGCGTGGCGGTCGGTCTGGAGCAGAACCGTCTGGCGATCCTGCTGGCGGTGCTGCACCGTCACGGCGGTCTGCAGATGGCGGATCAGGACGTCTTCGTGAACGTGGTCGGCGGCGTCAAAGTCACCGAGACCAGCGCAGACCTGGCGCTGCTGCTGGCGATGGTCTCCAGCCTGCGCGACAGACCGCTGCCGCAGGATCTGGTCGTCTTCGGCGAAGTGGGCCTCGCCGGGGAAATCCGTCCGGTGCCAAGCGGTCAGGAGCGTATCTCCGAGGCGGCAAAACACGGCTTCCGCCGGGCGATCGTGCCCGCCGCCAACGTGCCGAAAAAGATCCCGGAAGGGATGCAGGTATTTGGCGTGAAAAAACTCGCAGATGCGTTAAATGTCTTTGACGACTTATAATTACGTATTCGATTTTGCAGGAGGCACCGTAATTTATGTCATCATTTGACTACATCAAAACCGCAATCCGTCAGAAAGGCTGCACGCTGCAGCAGGTGGCTGACGCCAGCGGCATGACCAAAGGCTACCTGAGCCAACTGCTGAACGCCAAAATCAAAAGCCCCAGCGCGCAGAAGCTGGAAGCGCTGCACCGCTTTCTGGGGCTGGAATTCCCGCGTATGCAAAAGAACATTGGGCGTGGTGTTCGGCAAGTTTTACCCGCTGCATACCGGGCATATCTATCTGATCCAGCGCGCCTGTAGCCAGGTTGACGAGCTGCACATCATCATGGGTTACGACGAAACTCGCGATCGCCAGCTGTTTGAAGACAGCGCCATGTCGCAGCAGCCCACCGTGCCGGACCGCCTGCGCTGGCTGCTGCAGACCTTTAAGTACCAGAAAAACATTCGTATTCATGCCTTTAACGAAGAGGGCATGGAGCCGTACCCGCACGGCTGGGATGTGTGGAGCAACGGCATCAAAGCGTTTATGGAAGAAAAGGGTATTGCGCCTAACTGGATCTACACCTCTGAAGAGTCCGACGCGCCGCAGTTCCGCGAGCATCTGGGCATCGAGACGGTGCTGATCGATCCGAAACGCACCTTTATGAACATCAGCGGGGCGCAGATCCGCGAAAACCCGTTCCGCTACTGGGATTACATCCCGACCGAAGTGAAGCCGTTCTTCGTGCGCACGGTGGCTATTCTGGGCGGTGAATCGAGCGGTAAATCAACGCTGGTCAACAAGCTGGCGAACATCTTCAACACCACCAGCGCGTGGGAGTATGGCCGCGACTATGTCTTCTCGCACCTCGGCGGCGATGAGATGGCGCTGCAGTATTCCGACTACGATAAAATCGCGCTCGGACACGCGCAGTACATTGATTTCGCGGTGAAATACGCCAACAAAGTGGCCTTTATCGATACCGATTTCGTCACCACGCAGGCGTTCTGCAAAAAGTACGAAGGGCGCGAACACCCGTTCGTGCAGGCGCTGATTGACGAATACCGCTTTGACCTGGTGATCCTGCTGGAAAATAATACCCCGTGGGTGGCCGACGGCATGCGCAGCCTCGGCAGCTCGGTGGATAGGCGAGAGTTCCAGTCCATGCTGGTGGAGATGCTCAACGAAAACAACGTTGAGTTTGTGCACGTGGAAGAGTCGGACTACGACTCCCGTTTCCTGCGCTGCGTCGAGCTGGTGAAGGAGATGATGGGCAGCTAGCGCAGCACAACAAAAAAGGCGCCGCGGCGCCTTTTTGTTATCACAGCGATTATTTCGCCATACGCTTGTACTTAATACGCTTCGGCTCCAGCGCTTCGGCGCCCAGCGTGCGTTTCTTGTACTCTTCGTACTCGGTGAAGTTACCTTCGAAGAACTCCACCTTACCTTCGTCCTGGTAGTCGAGGATGTGGGTGGCGATACGGTCGAGGAACCAGCGGTCGTGCGAGATCACCATCGCGCAGCCCGGGAACTCCAGCAGGGCGTTTTCCAGTGCGCGCAGGGTTTCGATATCCAGGTCGTTGGTTGGTTCATCGAGCAGCAGAACGTTACCGCCAACCTGCAGCAGCTTCGCCAGGTGCAGACGACCGCGCTCGCCGCCGGACAGCTCGCCCACGCGTTTGCCCTGGTCGGTGCCTTTGAAGTTAAAGCGGCCAACGTAGGCACGGCTTGGCATCTCGGTGTTGCCGATACGCATGATATCCAGACCGCCGGAGACTTCTTCCCACACGGTTTTGCTGTTATCCATCGCGTCACGGAACTGGTCAACGGAGGCCAGCTTCACGGTTTCACCCAGGGTGATAGAGCCGCTGTCAGGCTGTTCCTGACCGGACATCATGCGGAACAGGGTCGATTTACCCGCGCCGTTCGGACCGATGATCCCAACGATAGCGCCTTTCGGTACGGAGAAGCTCAGGTCGTCGATCAGCAGGCGGTCGCCGTAAGACTTGCGCAGGTTGCTGACTTCAACCACTTTATCCCCCAGACGTGCTCCAGGTGGAATAAACAGTTCGTTGGTTTCGTTACGTTTCTGGTATTCGGTGTTGTTCAGCTCTTCGAAGCGTGCCAGACGGGCTTTGCCCTTAGACTGACGGCCCTTCGCGCCCTGACGCACCCACTCCAGCTCTTTCTCAATAGACTTGCGGCGGGCCGCTTCCTGAGAAGCTTCCTGCGCCAGACGCTGATCTTTCTGCTCAAGCCAGGAGGAGTAGTTGCCTTCCCACGGAATACCTTCACCGCGGTCCAGCTCCAGGATCCAGCCGGCGACGTTGTCGAGGAAGTAACGGTCGTGGGTAATTGCTACAACGGTGCCTTCGAAGTCGTGCAGGAAGCGCTCCAGCCACGCCACGGATTCGGCGTCCAGGTGGTTGGTCGGTTCGTCGAGCAGCAGCATGTCGGGCTTTTCCAGCAGCAGACGGCACAGCGCCACGCGGCGGCGTTCACCACCGGACAGGTTCGCGATTTTGGCATCCCACTCCGGCAGGCGCAGGGCATCGGCGGCGCGCTCCAGCTGGACGTTCAGGTTGTGCCCGTCGTGCGCCTGGATCACCTCTTCCAGACTGCCCTGCTCGGCGGCCAGCTTGTCGAAGTCGGCATCCGGCTCGGCGTACTGCGGCGTACACTTCGTCCAGACGCTTCAGCGCGCCAACCACTTCCGCGACGGCTTCTTCAACCGATTCACGAACGGTGTGTTCCGGGTTCAGCTGAGGTTCCTGCGGCAGGTAGCCGACCTTGATGCCCGGCTGCGGGCGGGCTTCGCCTTCGATGTCTGTATCGATGCCGGCCATGATGCGCAGCAGGGTGGACTTACCCGCGCCGTTCAGGCCCAGCACGCCGATCTTGGCGCCCGGGAAGAAGCTACAGGGAGATGTTCTTGAGAATATGACGCTTCGGCGGGACGACTTTGCCGACACGATGCATGGTATAGACGAATTGAGCCACGTTGTGATGAGCCTCTTGGTCTGTAATGGGTGGAACGTCAGATGCTGAAGTTTAGCCGTTTTCACCCGGCAATCACAGCCGCATTGCGCGCATTCTTCTGCAGCGGCGGAATAATGCTAGCCGCAGTGCAGGGTAAGCCTGGCCGCCTGCAGCACGGCGAGCAGCGCGGGCGGAGGCGGGCTGTCGCTGACCAGCATATCAAACAGCGAGAAGTCGCCAATGCGCGCCGGCAGTACCTTGCCGTACTTGCTGCTGTCGCCGACCACGATTTTGGTCTGCGCCCGCTGCAGCGCCAGATGCTTGATGGGCAGTTCGTTGAGGTTATAACAGGTGGCGCCCTGCGCAGCGTCCATGCCGGCGGCAGAGATAAAGGCTTTATTGGGGCAGAGCGCATCCAGCACCGTGACCTGCTCGAGCGGTGTAAACACGGCGTTATCGGCGTGGAATTCGCCGCCGCACAGAATCACCCGACAGTGCGGCTTCTCTTTTAACGCCAGAAAGGTATTGATCGCGCTGCAGATGGCGGTGAAGGGCAGATCGTCATCGATCGCTTCTATCACCAGCGGCAACGTGGTGCCGCAGTCGAAAAACACCGTGTCGTTGGCCTGTACCAGCGCGGCAGCCCGCTGTGCCAGCAGACGTTTCTTGCTGACGTTGAGGTTTTGCTGGTCGCTGACAAAATAGTGCGCCACGTTCTGCCGCGGGTCGCGCATGACATAGCCACCCAGCAGCACCACGCCCTGCGTCGCGCCGGTTAAATCGCGGCGGATGGTCATTTCTGACACGCCCAGCAGTTGCGCGGCCTGTTTTAAGTGCAGGGTGTCGCTGTGTTTCAGCGCCTGCGCCAGCTTATTGATTCGTTCGTCGCGGCGGGTTTCCATCAGTAACAGTTCGCTCAACCTTCGCTGCGGCCGGAATGGCCGGGTGGAGGGTAAACATAAGTTTTTTCTTGCAGATTAACAACCTGTCTTCTGCCTGCCCTCCCGCCGCGCGGCTAAATCGCCACCAGCCCGCGCACGCCCTCGCTCTCCATGTCGCGCCCGCGCCCCTGCTGGACGATCTCGCCGCGCGACATCACCAGATAGCTGTCGGCCAGTTCGGCGGCGAAGTCGTAAAACTGCTCGACCAGCAGGATCGCCATGTCGCCGCGCTGCGCCAGGCTGCGGATCACCGCGCCGATCTCCTTGATCACCGAGGGCTGGATGCCTTCGGTGGGTTCGTCGAGGATCAGCAGCTGCGGCTGGCTGGCCAGCGCGCGGCCGATCGCCAGCTGCTGCTGCTGGCCGCCGGAGAGATCGCCGCCGCGCCGCTGCTTCATCTCGCGCAGCACCGGGAACAGCTCGTAGATCTCCTCCGGTACCCGGCTGGCCTGGGCGCCGGAGAAGCGCGACAGCCCCATCAGCAGGTTCTCTTCCACCGTCAGGCGCGGGAAAATTTCCCGCCCCTGCGGCACGTAGGCGATGCCGGCCTGCACCCGCTGGTGCGGCTTGCGCGTGTTAATCAGCTGGCCTTCCCCCTGCCAGGCGAACGCCCTCGCCGGATTTGGCCGGGATCAGCCCCATCAGGCACTTCAGCAGCGTGGTTTTGCCCACGCCGTTGCGCCCCAGCAGGCAGGTCACCTCGCCCGGGACGAGCCTCAAACGACAGGCCGCGCAGGATATGGCTGCCGCCGTAGTACTGATGCAGTTCTGTCTAACCTGCAACATCTTCCTTTTTTCCCTATTTTTTTTTTCCTTTTTTCCCCCCCCCCCCCGGCGAAAACCCCCCGGCGGCCCCCCCCCCCCCGCCACGGGCGCCACCAGGCAGGCGCGACCCCCCCAGCCGACGGCTGGCAGATCCCCTTAGCGCCCCAGATAGACCTCGATCACCTGCTCGTTGGCCTGTACCTCGCGCCAGCGAGCCCTCGGCCAGCACCTGGCCCTGATGCAGCACGGTGACGTGGTCGGCGATGGTTTCGACAAAGCCCATGTCGTGCTCCACCACCATCAGCGAGTGCTTGCCCGCCAGGGACTTGAACAGCTCGGCGGTGTATTCGGTCTCGGCATCGGTCATGCCGGCCGCCGGCTCGTCCAGCAGCAGCAACTGCGGTTCCTGCACCAGCAGCATGCCGATCTCCAGGAACTGCTTCTGCCCGTGGGACAGCAGCCCCGCCGGACGCTGCGCGTTCGCCGCCAAGCCGCAGCAGTTTCCGAGCACCTCCTCGATGCGTTCGCGCTGCTCGCCGTTGAGCCTGGCGCGCAGGCTGGCCCACACCGACTTGTCGGTTTTCAGCGCGAGCTCGAGGTTTTCGAACACCGTCAGCGCCTCAAACACCGTGGGCTTCTGGAACTTGCGGCCGATCCCGGCCTGGGCGATCTCCACCTCGCTCATGCGGGTCAGGTCGAGGGTGTCCTGGTCGTAGATCACCCGGCCGCTGTCCGGCCGGGTTTTGCCGGTGATCACGTCCATCAGCGTGGTTTTGCCCGCGCCGTTGGGGCCGATGATGCAGCGCAGTTCGCCGACGCCGATGTACAGCGAGAGATCGGTCAGGGCCCGGAAGCCGTCGAAGCTGACGTTGATGTCTTCCAGGGCTGCAGCACCGGATCGGTCTGCTGGCGATAGCGATCCGCGCCGGGGTCGCGGTTGGGTAAACAGTCCTCGCTGCCAGCTCATGACTCTTTCTCCTTGCGCAGCAGGCCGAGCACGCCGCGCGGCAGGAACAGGGTGACGACGATGAACAGCGCGCCGAGGAAGAACAGCCAGTATTCCGGGAAGGCGACGGTGAACCAGCTCTTCGCGCCGTTGACCACGCCCGCGCCGAGCAGCGGGCCGATCAGCGTGCCGCGCCCGCCGAGCGCCACCCAGATGGCGGCTTCGATGGAGTTGGTCGGCGACATTTCGCTGGGGTTGATGATGCCCACCTGCGGCACGTACAGCGCGCCGGCCAGGCCGCACAGCACGGCGGAGAGCGTCCAGACGAACAGCTTGAAGCCGCGCGGGTCGTAGCCGCAGAACATCAGGCGGTTTTCGGCGTCGCGCACGGCGGTCAGGACGCGGCCAAACTTGCTGCGCGCCAGGCGCAAAGCCCAGCGCCAGGCTGACCCAGCAGCAGCGACGGTGGCGAGGAACAGCGCGATGCGGGTGCCCGGTGCGGTGACCGAAAAGCCGAGCAGCGTGGTGAAACCGGTGAAGCCGTTGTTGCCGCCAAAGCCGGTTTCGTTGCGGAAGAACAGCAGCATGCCGGCGTAGGTCAGCGCCTGGGTCATGATCGAGAAGTAGACGCCTTTGATCCGCGAGCGGAAGGCGAAGAAGCCGAACACCAGCGCCAGCAGGCCCGGCACCAGCACCACCAGGCACAGCGCCCAGGGGAAGTGCTGGGTGCCGGCCCAGAACCAGGGCAGTTCGTTCCAGGAGAGAAACGACATAAACGCCGGCAGGCCGTCCGCCGGCGGCCTGGCGCATCAGGTACATGCCCATGGCATAGCCGCCCAGGGCGAAGAACAGCCCGTGGCCCAGCGACAGCAGGCCGGCGTAGCCCCACACCAGGTCCAGCGCCAGCGCGACGATGGCGTAGCAGAGGATCTTGCCGATCAGCGTCAGCCTATAGGTCGAGAGCGCCAGCGGATGGCTGGCCGGCAGCAGGTGCAGCAGAACGGCAGCACCAGCAGCAGCGCGGTCACGATGACGCCGAGAATCAGGCTGAGGCGCGGCGCTTTGCGCACCGCGCGTAAGGTCAGTGGCTGGCTCATCAGTCAATGACCCTCCCTTTCAGGGCAAACAGTCCCTGCGGACGTTTCTGGATGAACAGGACGATCAGCACCAGGATCAGGATCTTGCCCAGCACCGCGCCGATCTGCGGCTCGAGGATTTTGTTCGCCACGCCCAGGCCGAAGGCCGCCACCACGCTGCCGGCCAGCTGGCCGACGCCGCCGAGCACCACCACCAGGAAGGAGTCGATGATGTAGCCCTGGCCCAGGTCCGGGCCGACGTTGCCGAGCTGCGACAGCGCCACGCCGCCCAGCCCGGCGATGCCCGAGCCCAGACCGAAGGCCAGCATGTCGACGCGCCCGGTCGGCACCCCGCAGCAGGCCGCCATGCTGCGGTTCTGCGTCACCGCGCGCACGTTCAGGCCCAGCCGGGTTTTATTCAGCAGCAGCCAGGTGAGGAGCAGCACACGGCGAAGACAAACAGGATGACCACGATGCGGTTCCACGGCAGCACCAGGTTCGGCAGCACCTGCAAGCCGCCGGACAGCCAGGCCGGGTTGGCCACCTCGAGGTTCTGCGCGCCAAACAGCATGCGCACCAGCTGGATCAGCATCAGGCTGATGCCCCAGGTGGCGAGCAGGGTTTCCAGCGGGCGGCCGTAGAGATGGCGGATCACGGTGCGCTCCAGCACCATGCCGATGCCGGCGGTGACGCAGAAGGCCACCGGCAGCGCCAGCAGCGGGTAGAGCGCCAGCCACTGCGGCGCAAGGCGCTGGAACAGCATTCTGCACCACCCAGGTGGCGTAGGCGCCGAGCATCAGCATTTCGCCGTGGGCCATGTTGATCACGCCCAGCAGGCCGTAGGTGATCGCCAGGCCCAGCGCGGCCAGCAGCAGGATCGAGCCCAGCGACAGGCCGCTGAACGCCTGGCCGAGCCAGATCGCCCCACATCAGGCGCTGCTGGATGTGCTGCAGGCTGGCGGCCGCAGCGGCGCGCACCTGCGCATCGGGTTCGTTACTGGCCTGGGTTAAGCGCGTCAGGCTGGCCTGCATCGCCGGATCGCCCGATTCGCCGAGCAGCGTGACCGCTTTCAGGCGCAGCGCGGCGTCCGGGCTGGCGAGCTGCAGATTCGCGGCGGCCATCGCCAGCACCGCGCGTACTTTGCTGTCCTGTTCGGCGGCAAGGCGCTGTTCAATCAGCGGCAGCTGGTCAGGCGCGGCATCGTTTTGTAACTGCTGCGCTGCGCGCAGGCGCAGTCGCCGCATCGTCACTCACCAGCTGGTGGGCGGCGAGGGCGCTGGCAATCAGCACGCGCAGCCGGTTGTTCAGGAGCAGACGGCTTTGGCTTCGCCCTCCGGCTGCCGGGCGCCCTCGAGCGGCATGGAAACGCTGGTCATGCGCCGTTGCTGAAAGGCTGCTTGCTTGCTGGTCGATAACCACGCTTTCATTGCGCAGCGCCTGCAGCAGCGGCAAGCGGCTGGCCTCCGGCGCGGCAGCCCACTGCTGCAGCAATGTCGCCTGCTGCGTGCGGCTGGCGGCGGCGAAGTCAGCGCCATCACCGGCCTGCGCCAGCCACGGCAGCAGTAACAGCAGGCAGCTGAGAATACGGCGGAGTGTCATGGTGATCATCCTGTTATGGTTACGTTGGGTGCGGTGTGGCCCTTAGGGGGTAGGGCGTTGTCTGGCCCTCACCCCGGCCCTCTCCCGGAGGGAGAGGGGACGGATGAGTGCGGTGCATGGCCCTCACCCCGGCCCTCTCCCACAGGGAGAGGGAGACGCTGCTACAGGTGAGTTCGGTAGCGGCGTGCTGGCTCGATCGGTTCCATCTCCCGCAAGCGGGAGAGGGTTAGGGTGAGGGCCATCAGCCTCCCCTTACTGCGCCGACTTCACCGGCTGATCCGGCTTCTTGTCGTTGCCCGGCGATGAACGGGCTCCACGGCTGGGCGCGTACCGGCTGTTCGGGGTCTTCCAGACCACGTTGAACTGGCCGTTGTCCTCGATTTCGCCGATCATCACCGGCTTGTGCAGGTGGTGGTTGGTCTCGTCCATGGTCAGCGTGAAGCCGGACGGCGCCTTGAAGGTCTGGCCGGCCATCGCCGCGCGCACCTTGTCCACGTCGGTGGTGCCGGCCTTCTCCACCGCCTGCGCCCACATGTGGATGCCGACGTAGGTGGCTTCCATCGGGTCGTTGGTCACCACGGTGCCGGCGTTCGGCAGGTTGTGCGCCTTGGCGTAGGCTTTGTAGTCGGCCACGAACTTCGCGTTGGTCGGGTTATCCACCGACTCGAAGTAGTTCCACGCCGCGAGGTGGCCGACCAGCGGTTTGGTGTCGATGCCGCGCAGTTCTTCCTCGCCTACGGAGAAGGCCACCACCGGCACGTCGGTGGCTTTCAGGCCCTGGTTGGCCAGCTCCTTGTAGAACGGCACGTTGGAGTCGCCGTTGATGGTGGAGACCACCGCGGTTTTGCCGCCTGCGGAGAACTTCTTGATGTTGGCGACGATGGTCTGGTAGTCGCTGTGGCCGAACGGCGTGTAGACCTCTTCGATGTCCTTGTCCTCCACGCCCTTGCTGTGCAGGAAGGCGCGCAGGATCTTGTTGGTGGTGCGCGGGTAGACGTAGTCGGTGCCCAGCAGGAAGAAGCGCTTGGCGCCGCCGCCGTCTTCGCTCATCAGGTACTCCACCGCCGGGATCGCCTGCTGGTTCGGCGCCGCGCCGGTGTAGAAGACGTTCGGCGACATCTCCTCGCCCTCGTACTGCACCGGGTAGAACAGCAGGCCGTTGAGCTCCTCGAACACCGGCAGCACCGATTTGCGCGACACCGAGGTCCAGCAGCCGAACACCACCGCGACCTTGTCCTGGGTCAGCAGCTGGCGCGCCTTTTCGGCGAACAGCGGCCAGTTCGAGGCCGGATCGACCACCACCGGCTCCAGCTTCTTGCCCAGCACGCCGCCTTTGGCGTTGATCTCGTCGATGGTCATCAGCGCCACGTCTTTCAGCGGGGTTTCGGAGATCGCCATGGTGCCGGACAGCGAGTGCAGGATGCCCACTTTGATGGTGTCGGCCGCCTGTGCGGTAAAGGCGAAGCCCATGCTGGCAAAAGTGGCGGAGAGGGCGAAAGCTTTAAGTAAAGAACGTCGTTTCATCATTTAAACCCCTAAATGTGTTATATTTTGTTATTCAAATTCCCCGCCGGACGACGGGGCGGAACCACGGCTACGGTGAAACGGGTTGAAGCCGAGCCTGCTGGAACATGTGCAACGTAATCTTCCTGACCTCGGCTTTGCTCTGAGAAATGTGCTCGGTCAAAATGCGCTGCGCCTCCTCGGTGTGTTGCTGAAGGATCGCCCGTAAAATCCGGGCATGCTCGTGGTAGGTCGCATCCACCCGGTCATCGCGGGTGAAATCAAGATGGCGAATGATGCGGATCTTTTCGGTCAACTCCGCGTGGATGCGCGCCATCTCCTGATTGCCTGCCGCCGCCACCAGCGCCATGTGAAACGCTTCATCCTGCAGCGATACCGCTTTGCCATCTGCTCCAGCCGGGCATCGTCGATCCAGAAGGTGACCAGCGCGGCCAGGGTTTCCGCACAGATGCCAGCGGCGGCATGCGCGCACAGGCGACGCACCGCTTCGCGTTCCAGCACGATGCGAAAGTCGTACAGCGCCTCGAAGTAGGCGAAATCGAACGGCCGCACCTGCCAGCCGCTGCGAAACCACACCTCGACGTAGCCTTCGCGCTCCAGCCAGAACAGCGCCTGCCGCACCGGCGTGCGGCTCACCGACAGCCGCTCGGCAATCTCGTTTTCGCTGAAGCGGTCGCCCGGCATCAGGCGGAAATCAAAGATGTCGTGCTTCAGCGCCTGATAAACCTTTTCGGCCAGCGCTTCGGGACGGCCTTTGCTGCGGGGCGCGCTACTGTTCATACCTGCTCCTTAAGCCAGCCACAGCAGCGTGTCGCCGGGGCTCACCGGACGGCCCGCCTGGCAGGCAATGCGTTTCACCGTGCCGGCCTGCGGCGCGATGATCGCCAGCTCCATCTTCATCGCTTCGACGATCACCAGCGGCTGGCCGGCCTGTCACCGCATCGCCCGGCGCAACCAGCACTTTCCAGATGTTGCCGCTCATGTCGGCGCACACCGCCAGCGCATCGTCCTCTGCGTCGGCAACCACCAGCGTCTCTTCACTGGTGAGCGGCGCTTCCTGCTCTTCCTGCGCCCACAGCGTGACTTCCTGCTCAAACGCTGCGGCCTGGCGCGCGCGGAAGGCACTGATTTCCGTTGCGTTGTCGGCGAGGAACTGCTGATGCGCCGCGAAATCAAACTCGCTCTGCTCGATGCGGATGCGGGCGCGGCCGTCGCGGAAATCGTCGCGCAGCTGCGTGCAGTTCCGCTTCGCTCACCGGATAGAAACGCACCTGGTCGAAGAAGCGCAGCAGCCACGGCTCGCCGGCGGCAAACTGCGCGTTTTTCAGGAACTTGTTCCAGATGGGCAGCGTGCGGCCCACCAGTTGATAGCCGCCGGGGGAATCCATGCCGTAGATGCACATGTACATGCCGCCGATGCCCACCGTGCCTTCGGCGGTAAAGGTGCGCGCCGGGTTGTATTTGGAACTCAGCAGGCGATGGCGCGGATCGATCGGCACCGCGCACGGCGCGCCGAGATAGACATCGCCAAGGCCCAGGATCAGATAGCTGGCGTCAAACAGGGTCGTCGCGTCACCGCTTCGCGGCTCGCCAGACCGTTGATGCGCTGAATGAAGTCCACATTGTTCGGCAGCCACGGCGCGCTGGCGCGCACCGTGTCTTTGTAGCGGCTGCACCGCGCCCAGCGTGGCGCTGTCTTCAAACGCCATCGGCAGATAGACAATGCGTGACGGCACTTTCAGCGTCGCTGACGTCGCCCATGCGCGGCTTCCAGCTCCAGCAGCAGCGCCATCAGCTCCTGCTGGCCGATCACGAGGCTGTCATAGCGCACCTGCAGCGAGCGCACGCCTGGCGACAGCTCTTCGCACGCCCGGATCCGCCCGCTGGCGCAGCGCCTCCATCAGCAGGTGAACGCGCAGGCGCAGCGCCAGATCCAGCACGTTGTCGCCATACTCAATCAGCATGTAGTTGTCGCCCGCCTGGCGGTAGACAGCCGCAGGCGCGCTGGCGGTCGCCGGCAGCGCCGCTAACAGGGTGGCAGAACCGATGTCGCTCGCCGCCAGCGACGGCACCGCGAAGGCCGGTGCGTGCTGGCTGCGCAGCGTGGTTACGCTGCGCTCCTGCGCTTTCTCCCGCGCCACCGCCTCGTCGACGCTGATCGGGTGGAAGCGGATGCGATCGCCCGGTTTGACCTGCCCGACTTTCCACAGCTCGGCTTTGGCGATGGTCACCGGGCAGACGAAACCGCCGAGGCTCGGGCCGTCGCGCGTCAGGATCACCGGGAAGTCGCCGGTAAAGTTAATCGCGCCGATGGCGTATTCGCAGTCGTGAACGTTAGAGGGATGCAGCCCGGCCTCGCCGCCGTTGGCGCGCGTCCAGCTGGGCTTAGGCCCGACCAGCCGCACGCCCAGGCGGTTGGAGTTGTAATGCACCTGCCAGTCGCTGGCGAAGAACTCGTCGATGGCGTCCTGGGTGAAGAAATCCGGCGCGCCGTGCGGGCCGTACAGCACGCCGATGCGCCACAGTTCGCTGCCGTAGTGCGGGGATCAGCGACGCGCTCCAGCGCTTCAGGTTCGCTCACCGGGGCGGGCGTGGTGCAGGCGGCCAGCGTCGGCCGAGAGATCGGCAGCATGTCGGCGACGCGCAGCGTGCGCCCGGCGTGGCCGCCAAACTGCCCCAGCGCGAAGGTGGAGCGGCTGCCAAGGTACTCCGGCACATCAAAGCCGTTACGCACCGCGAGATACGTGCGGCAGCCGCCCTGCGCGCGGCCCAGACGCCAGGATCTGCCCGGCGTTCACCGTCACCGGCTGCCAGTAATGGCACCGCGCCGCCATCGAGCGTCGGCCGGGCAATCGGCCCCGGTCAGCGCGATCACCGCATCGCTGTGAAAACGCAGCGTCGGGCCCTGCAGGGTGAACTCCAGCCCGGCGGCGCTGGCGTGGTTGCCGACGATGCGGTTGGCCAGGCGGAAAGCGAAGTCGTCCATCGGGCCGGACGGCGGCACGCCGATGTCCCAGTAGCCCAGGCGGCCCGGAAAATCCTGAACGCTGCTGAAGGTGCCCGGCTGCAGCACCTCGATGACGCTGGCCGCCGGCGTAAAGCCGTCAAGGAAGCGCGTCCAGACGTTGCCGCTGCGGAAGGCGTCGGTCGCCACGATCTGGCGCAGATAATCGAGGTTGGTGGCGATGCCGTGCAGGCGGGTGGCGTCGAGCGCCTGCTGCAGCTTTGCCAGCGCGGCGTCGCGGGTGTCGCCCTGCACGATCAGTTTGGCGATCATCGGGTCGTAAAACGCCGACACTTCGCTGCCGGTCGTCGACCCAGCCGTCCACGCGCACCCCAGGCGGGAAAGCTGACTTCGGTTAACACGCCCGGGCTGCGGCTGGAAGTTTTTCAGCGGGTCTTCGGCGTACAGCCGCACCTCGATCGACGCGCCCTGCGGTGCCTGCTGCAGACGATCGCCCAGTCGATGGCTTCGTCCGCCGCCACGCGCAGCATGCACTCGACCAGGTCCAGCCCGGTGACGCACTCGGTGACCGGATGCTCCACCTGCAGGCGGGTGTTGACCTCCAGGAAATAGAACGCGTCCTGCTGCGGCGGTCGTAGATGAACTCCACGGTGCCGGCGCTGCGGTAATTGACCAGCTCGCCCAGCTGCACCGCCGCGGCCAGCAGCGCTTCACGCGTGGCCTGGCTGGCAGGTTCGGCGCCGGCGTTTCTTCCACCACCTTCTGGTTGCGGCGCTGCAACGAGCAGTCGCGTTCGCCCAGCGCCATCACCTTGCCCTTGCCGTCGCCAAAGATCTGCACTTCCACGTGGCGCGCGCGATCGATGCAGCGCTCGAGAAACACGCCGGCGTCGCTGAAAAACTGTTCGCCCAGGCGCCGCACGCTCTCCCACGCGTCCTCCAGCGGCCGTGCGCGTCGGCGCAGCGCGTCAGACCGATGCCGCCGCCGCCCGCGGTGCTTTTCAGCATCACCGGATAGCCAATGTCTTCCGCCGCGGCTGCAAGCGCTGCGTCCTGCAGCGAGCTGAGCAGTGGCGTGCCCGGCGTCATCGGCACGCCCGCGCTCGGCCGCCAGCTCACGCGCGCGGTGCTTCAGCCCAAACTCGCCGATCTGCTGTGCGGTCGGGCCGACAAAAGCGATGCCGGCCTCTTCGCAGGCGGCGGCGAACGGCAGGCTCTCCGACAGAAAGCCGTAGCCGGGCCAGATGGCCTGTGCGCCGCTTTGCTGCGCTGCGGCCAGAATTTTGTCGATGCGCAGATAGCTGTCGCTGGCCTTGTCGCCGCCGAGGGCCACGGCCACATCGGCTTCGGTAACGTGACGCGCATTGCGGTCGGCATCGGAATAGACCGCCACGCTGGTGACGCCCAGGCGTTTCAGGGTGCGGATGGCGCGACAGGCGATTTCGCCACGGTTGGCAATCAGAACGGTGTTGAACATGATTAGTGATTCCCCTGTGACGTCAGCCAGTTGCGCCAGCCGCCGAATTCAGTGATTTCCAGCGCCTGCGTGCAGCGCTGCCGGTTCGCAGATAAAGCCTTTCACCAAGCGTCCATCGGCCAGCGTCAGCGAGCCGATGCCGAGCGGCGCGGGGATCTCCGCGACGAACTCGCCAAAGCGCGCCAGCGGGATGTCCCACAGCTCCACCGCGATGGCGGCGCCGCTGTCGCCGCGCAGCAGGCCGGGCTTTTTGGTCGGTGCGCATGGTGTTTGCCAGCGCATACAGCCGGTAGCACGGCGGCGGTTTGGGTCGCTTCGACCAACACCGCCTGACGCGTGGTGAGCTGGAAATTCAGCGGCATGCCGGGCAGATGCGCGCCCACCACCGCCACGCGCACGTGGTCAGGCGACGGTGGCAGCGCGGCGGGCTGCGGCGGCAGTGGCTGGCCGGTGGCCCCGAGCGGCAGCGCCAGCTGCTGCTGCCAGCGCAGGCCAAACGTCGCCAGCGCGCGGTCATGCCAGGCCGGGGCGATCAGCGTGATGCCCGCCGGCAGCCCATCGGCGCGGAACGGGCCAGGCAGCGCCAGCGCGCTGAGATCCGCCAGGTTGGTGAAGTTGGTGTAGGTGCCGAACTGCGAGTTGTAGTGCACCGGCTCCTGCTGCATCTCTTCCAGCGTATGGATGGTGGGCGAGGTCGGCACCACCAGCGCATCGAACCGGGCCAGCGTCTGCTGGATCTGGCGCGTCAGTTCGGCACGCAGGTATTCGGCCTGATACGCCTCGACGGCGCTGTACTGGCGGCCGCTGCTGACGATGCCGTACACCACCGGATCCATCTCTTCCGGGCGGTCGAGCATCTCGCCGACCGCGACGGTACGCTCGGCCACCCACGGGCCCTGATAAAGCTGCTCGGCCAGCTGGTGGAAAGGGGAGAAGTCAATCGGCTGCAACGTCGCGCCGCTCGCGCGCAAGCTGCCTCCAGCGCGCTGAGCCACGCGGCTTCCGCCTGCGGATCGCCGAAGAAACTGCGGCGCGGCAGGGATCGCCAGCGAGGGTTGCGGCTGGAAACTGGCCGGTGCGCTGCGTAGCGACTGGCGCGCGTAGGCGTCACCGGCGTCGTAGCCGCCCGCGATGCTGGCGACGCTAAAGGCATCGTCCACCGTCAGGGCAAACACCGACAGGGTGTCATTGAGGCGGCAGGCCGGCACCACGCCGGCTGGCCGAGAGCCAGCCTTTGGTCGGCTTCAGTCCGACGATATTGTTAAACCCGGCCGGCACGCGGCCCGAGCCGGCGGTGTCGGTGCCCAGCGAGAAGCCGCACCAGGCCGCGCGCCACCACGGAAGCGGACCCGGAACTGGAGCCGCCGCTGACGTAGGCGGGATTAAAGGTGTTGGGCACCGCGCCATACGGCGAGCGGGTGCCGACCAGCCCGGTGGCGAACTGGTCGAGGTTGGTTTTACCGATCACGATCGCGCCGGCCGCTTTCAGCCGGGCCACCACGGAGGCATCGGCCGCGGCCTGATACGTCTGAGCGCCGGGCAGGCCGCCGTGGTCGGCCAGCCCGCCACGTCGATGTTGTCTTTGACGGCGAACGGCACGCCGAACAGCGGCAGCGCGGCCGGATTGCGCTGATACGCCGCCAGCAGCGGTTCAACCTGCGCCAGTAGCTGGGCCGGCGAAGCGAGGTACAGCCAGGCATTATCCTGGTTATCGAGTGCGTCGAGATGTGCGGCCAGCAGTGCAGGGATCTGCTGTGCATCCTGCTGTGCGCAACGTTGCCAATCCTGAAGCGTAAAACCGAAGGTCGATGCCATGAGTGAATTCCAGCTGGTATACAAGATGGCATTCAACAGAGCAAAGCACGTGCCAGAGTTGTAACTGAATGAAAACACGTAGCTATTTGATGGGTAATAAGTTTTTCTGATGATTATTTGCACAATTGCGGCGCAGACGCTGAACAATCACGGTGCGCCTGGGTAAATTTTGTGAAGAACGTGGCAAGAGCCGGTTGGCCTGGTTAGCATGAAGGGAGTCCGGCATAAGCTGGAGCGCAGCAATGAGGAGAGCGGAGTGGAGAAGTGGCGTAACTGGATGATAGGGATCTGTCTGGTCAGCACGGCCGGCAGCGTGTGGGCCGATTCGCTGGATCAGCAACGACAGCGCTATGCGCAGATCAAACAGGCCTGGGACAACAAACAGATGGACCAGGTTGAGCAGCTGATGCCAACGCTGCAGGATTATCCGCTCTATCCGTACCTGCAGTACCGCCTGCTGGCGCAGGATCTCGATCAGGAGACCGGGCTGGCGGTGAAAAACTTTATTCAGCAGTATCCGACGCTGCCGCCGGCGCGCTCGCTGCAGACGCGCTTTGTTAACGTGCTGGCGCACCGCCAGGACTGGCCGGGCGTGCTCAGCTTCAGCCCGGATGAGCCGAAGCCGGTGCAGGCGCGTTGTAACTGGTACTACGCCAAATGGGCGACCGGCCAGCAGCAGGCGGCGTTTGACGGGGCCAAAGCCATCTGGCTGCGCGGGACCGCGTTACCGAACGACTGCGACAAGCTGTTCTCGGTGTGGCAGGCGTCAGGGCAGCTGTCGCCGATCACCATCCTCGAACGCATCCGCCTGGCGATGAAAGCCGGCAACGACAGCCTGGTTAATTATCTGGCGAAAATGCTGCCGGCGGATTATCAAACCACCGCCAGCGCGCTGATTGCGCTGCAGCAAAATCCCCAGACCGTCACCACCTTTGCCAGCACCCTCGGCCCGACCGATTTTACCCGCATGGCCACCAGCTACGCCTTTGCCCGCGTGGCGCGTCAGGATATGGACAACGCGCGCATGATGATCCCGCAGCTGGTTCAGGCGCAGAAGATGAGTCCGGCGGAAGAGCAGGATCTGAAAGAGACGGTGGTATGGCGCATGATGGGCGCCGATCTCACCTCGGAGCAGGCGCGCTGGCGCGATGCGGTGGTGATGAACAGCGAATCCACCGCGCTGATTGAGCGGCGCGTGCGGCTGGCGCTGAGTGAAAACGACCGTCGCGGCCTGAACACCTGGATTGCCCGGCTGCCGGTGGAAGCCAAAGAGAAAGATGAGTGGCAGTACTGGCAGGCCGATTTACTGATGGCGCAGGGGCGCAAAGAGGAAGCGGATGAGATTCTGCGTAAGCTGATGCAGCAGCGCGGCTTCTATCCGATGGTGGCGGCACAGCGGCTGGGCGTCGAGTATCCGCTGCAGGTTGATCAGGCCCCGGCGGCGGACAATAGCGTGGTGCAGGGGCCGGAGATGGCGCGCGTGCGCGAGCTGATGTACTGGGGGCTGGATAACCTGGCGCGCAGCGAGTGGGCCAACCTGATCAGCAGCAAAACTCATACCCAGCAGCAGATGCTGGCGCGCTACGCCAATGAACAGGACTGGTGGGATCTCAGCGTGCAGGCCACCATCACCGCGAAAATGTGGGACAGCCTGAAAGAGCGTTTCCCGCTGGCGTGGCGCAATCTGTATCAGCAATACACCAGCGATAAAGGCATCACGCCAAGCTACGCCATGGCGATTTCCCGCCAGGAGAGCGCGTGGAACCCGAAAGCGCGCTCACCGGTTGGCGCCAGTGGCCTGATGCAGGTGATGCCGGGCACCGCCAGCCATACCGTGAAGATGTACAACATTCCGGGCTACGTTAACAGCAGCCAGCTGCTCGATCCGCAGACCAATATTCAGATCGGTACGCAGTATCTGGAGTATGTCTATCAGCAGTTTGGTCAGAACCGCATCTTCTCTTCTGCCGCCTATAATGCCGGTCCGGGGCGGGTGCGCAGCTGGCTGAATACCAGCGGTGGCAAACTGGATGCGGTGGCGTTTATCGAAACCATTCCCTTCTCGGAAACCCGCAGCTACGTGAAAAACGTGCTGGCCTACGATGCCTATTACCGCTACTTCATGGGCAAGCCGGATAAGATTCTCGCCGACGGCGAGTGGAATCGCCGTTACTGACTGTGTTATGCTTCCGTACTCGTTAATGAGTACGGAAGCCTTCATGAGCCAACCCCTTTCCCCGCAGCCGGTTGAAGACAACTGGCTGCGTTTCATCGACCTGATGCACAACGCGTTTTCCGATGACGTAGCGCTGCCACTGCTGCAGCTGATGATGACGCCGGATGAGCGCGAAGCCTTAGGCACGCGCCTGCGCATTATCGAAGCGTTGATCAACGGTGATATCAGTCAGCGCGAGCTGAAAAACGAATTGGGCGTCGGGATTGCCACCATCACCCGCGGATCCAATAGCCTGAAAGAGGCGCCGCCCGAGCTGAAACGCTGGCTGGAAGCGCGCCTCGGGCGCAGCTGATTACTGCTGATACAGCGGGTGAGTGAATGGACAGAGCGCCAGAATCAGGGCCTGATGATAGACACTGGAGCGGCTCAGCAGGCCGTGGGTGAAGGCGCCAATCGCACCGCCCTTGTGTTTGATATTCTCCACGCCGGTTAAGCGCGCCATTTCGTCACCGAGCTCATGCCCGGCAGCCAGACCGGCCATCACCACCGGCGGCAGTGTAAAGCTGGCAGAGCGGGATTCACCGCGCTGCTGCGCATTCTCCACCACCATCCAGGCAAAGGCGCAGTCGCCTTCGATGCCCGCTTCAATCGCCACCCAGTAATCCGCCTGTGGCCGCACATGACGCGCGTTCGCCACACGCTGGCGTGCGCCAGTTCGCGTTTCGGCATCGCTTAAGGGTTGCGCGGCGACGCCGCTCTCGACCTCGACCCCTTCAATATGGCAGGATCCTTCGCCGAAAACGTCGTTGAACGCCTGAGCAATTGCGCGGATTTTTGCCGGATTGATGGTGGCTGCGACAACATGGTACATAATTACCTGAACCCTCAAGACAAATTTGTCGCAGTATAACGGAAAATAAGCATGTTACAGGTATACCTTGTTCGCCACGGTGAAACGGTGTGGAATGCGGCCCGACGTATTCAGGGGCAGTCCGACAGTCCGCTGACGGATAAAGGTGAGCAGCAGGCGCATCAGGTGGGCGAGCGCGCGAAATCGCTGGGCATTACCCACGTGATTGCCAGCGATTTAGGACGTACCCGGCGCACCGCGGAGATTATCGCTGATGCCTGCGGTTGTACGGTGACGCTCGATGCCCGCCTGCGCGAGCTCAATATGGGCTGTCTGGAGCAGCGTCCGCTCGACGGCCTGACGGCGGAAGAGGAGAGCTGGCGTAAAGCGCTGGTGGATGGCACCGAAGGCGGCCGGATTCCGGGTGGTGAGTCGATGGAAGAGATGGCGACGCGCATGCATGCCGCGCTCAATGCCTGTCTCGATCTGCCGGCGGGTAGCCGCCCGCTGCTGGTGAGTCACGGCATGGCGCTGGGCTGTCTGGTGAGTACCATTCTGGGGCTGCCGGCCTATGCTGAGCGCCGTTTGCGTCTGCGCAACTGCTCCATTTCCCGCATTGATTATCAGCAAAGCGCCTGGCTGGCGTCCGGCTGGGTGGTGGAGACGGCAGGCGATGTTTCGCATCTGGATGCCCCTGCGCTGGATGAACTGCAGCGTTAAGCGCGGTAGCGCATGGCGCAGAATGACTGCGTATCGGTGCGTATCAATGATCGCGTATCGGTGCGCATGAATGCGCACCCTACGAGGGCATGGGCAATGCGCATCGGCGACAAACGGTAGGGGTTGTTGCTGCGGTTGAATCGGTGCGTATAAATGATCGCATATCGGTGCGCATGAATGCGCACCCTACGGGGTGCATGGGTAATGCACATCGGCGACAAACGGTGAATTTTCTGTAGGGTCGCCATTCATGGCGACCTTCGGCAACGCCCGTTACTGCTGCGGACGAATTGGAATCAGATATTCGCAGCGAATCTCCATTGGCGGCTCGCTGCGCTTCTTGCCACCGTGCGTATAGAAACGCTCGATATCCTGGCCCTGACGGCGCACCAGGCCGAGGGTCGGCATACAGGTGCCGTACAGCAGCAGAATAAACTCCTGCAGCGCAGTGCGCGGTCCCTGATAGCTGAACTGCACATAATCCCCGGCTTCCAGAATCACGCTCTGGTTTGACTGCATGCTCAGCGCCTGCTGGTCGGCCGGCACCGCCGTGGTGTACAGAATCTCCTGCTCATCATCCTTCTCATGGCTGGCGCGTACCTGATGCAGGCCATACAGCACCGGTGGCACGGTATCGGTCTCCAGCAGGAACTGCTTCCAGAAGTGGATGCGCATCTCGTCGCGGTAGCTGGAGATCTGCTCCAGCGTACAGGTATAGCTTTGCGTTTGCCCCACCAGCACCGTTTCCGGCAGCGTGACGAACTGCGCTTGCGGCATCGGGTAATCATCGAGGCGAATCGGCGGGCGAATGCCGTACGAATTCCACTCCGACGAGCGGCGATACCACGCAGGTGTCTGATTGAACTGCTTTTTAAACGCGCGGGTAAAGGTTTGCTGCGAATCGAAGCGATACTGGAGCGCAATGTCGAGGATCGGCCGGCTGGTGAGACGCAGCGCGACGGCGGCCTTGGACAGCCGGCGGGCGCGGATATACGCGCCGATGGCGTGGCCAGTAACTTCCTTGAACATTCGCTGCAGGTGCCACTTGGAATAGCCCGCTTTTAGCGCAACGTTATCGAGCGAAAGGGGTTGATCCAGATGGCTTTCCAGCCAGACAAGCAAATCGCGAATGATACCGGCTTGG
Organism: Enterobacterales bacterium; assembly: GCA_039593635.1. Classification (GTDB taxonomy): domain Bacteria; phylum Pseudomonadota; class Gammaproteobacteria; order Enterobacterales; family Enterobacteriaceae; genus Enterobacter. The sequence continues at coordinate 721 of JBCNOW010000008.1, read as the reverse complement.
TCCATAAAACATCCTCATAACTCTCTGGTGGCGCAACGATGAAGTCACCGAATAGTAGCACGAATTGCACAACGGCGCGGGGGTGGTTTGCCAGTTAACTGTGCTACATCAATGCGGGTTGAAACCCGTTAGGTTTGGTTCTCGGTTCGATTAACAGTACATTACATTCACATCTATTCCGTTTGCAATGGTAACTCAATGACAATAGCTCGCAATCTTATAGTCACGCTGGCAACATTTATGTTGAGTCAGAGCGTGCTGGCCGAGGAGATTGGTTCCGTTGATACCGTATTCAAGATGTTTGGCCCCGATCACAAAATCGTGGTGGAAGCGTTTGACGACCCCGACGTTAAAAACGTCACCTGTTATATCAGCCGGGCAAAAACCGGCGGTATTAAAGGCGGGCTGGGTCTGGCGGAGGATACTTCCGATGCGGCCATCTCCTGTCAGCAGGTGGGGCCGGTTGAGCTGAGCGATAAAATCAAAAACGGCAAGGCGCAGGGCGATGTGGTGTTCCAGAAACGGACTTCGCTGGTGTTTAAAAAGCTGCAGGTGGTGCGCTTCTTTGACCATGCAAACGTCATGCGCTGGCGTACCTGAGCTATTCCGACAAAGTGGTGGAAGGCTCACCGAAAAATGCGCTGAGCGCGGTGCCGATTATGCCGTGGCACTGAGCCGATAAAAAAACGCCCTGACGGGCGTTTTTTTGTTTCGCGACGGA
>JBCNOW010000007.1:0-74683 GCA_039593635.1 Enterobacterales bacterium | reverse complement strand
CGGACATTTATCAGCAATGCATCAACGCAGAAACGTAAAACCAATGCAGGCAATAACTTTTCAATTGCATGAAAAATAATGTTTTAATATGGGTTTAGCACATAAATTTTGCTTATTACGCATAATTACGCCTGCCCGGCATTTTTGCCCTGTTTTAACATCCTTAACATCTTATTTTCTCAGGCCCGTGCGGTTGGTATTTTGTAAATTCGCGCTGCATGCCAACATTGAGGTCGGGTCTCCATTAACCGTTAACTGATTAAAAAGAGAGCATAAATGCATCTGTCGATTGTACTGGTCGCTCCAGCCAGAGCCGAAAATATAGGCGCTGCGGCGCGCGCCATGAAGACCATGGGGTTTACCGATTTGCGTATTGTGGACAGCGTGACGCCTGGCAGGATCCGGCCGCGCGGCGGGTGGCGCACGGTTCCGGTGATATTCTTGACCACGTGAAAACCTATGACACGCTGAGCGCTGCGCTGGCGGATGTCGATTTTACCGTGGCGACCACCGCGCGCAGCCGGGCGAAGTTCCACTATTACGCCACGCCAGCGCACTGGTCGAAACCGATGCTGCAGCGAGAAAAGTCAGTGGCTGGAAAAAGCCGCGCTGGTGTTTGGGCGTGAAGATTCAGCGGGCTAACAAACGAAGAGCTGGAACTGGCGGACGTGCTGACCGGGGCGCCGATGGTGCAGGATTATCCTTCGCTGAATTTAGGCCAGGCGGTGATGGTGTATTGCTATCAATTAGCATCCCTGATCAACCCAAGGTAGCGGCCGCGCCGGTTGAGGCGGCTAACGCGCAGCAGCTGCAGGCGCTGCGCCAGCGCTTTCATCAGCTGCTGGTGACGCTGGAGGTCAGCAATGATGCCAAAATGGCGGACTGGATCCAGCAGCGCATCGGTCTGCTTGAGCAGCGGGACACCGCCATGCTGCACCGTTTGCTGCACGATATAGAAAAAACTTATAGATAATTGCTCGGGAAAACCGGCTCCGGACAGTGAGTGATCGGGCGTCTGTGACGCTGCCTGAACGATCGCAATCCGTTTCGGCGTCTGCGGCGCAGCACTGCGCAGCAGCACCCCGAATTCGGGTGATCAAATTAAAAATTCGTTGACTTAAGGTGCCCGATCCTTTAACCCTAAAAGAATACAGCACAGACAGATAATAATGACAGAGTACACAACATCCATGAAACGCATCAGCATCACCACCATTACCACAACCATCATCATTACCACAGGTAACGATGCGGGCTGACGCGTACAGGAAAAACAGAAAAAAGCCCGCACCTGAACAGTGCGGGCTTTTTTTTCGGCTAAAGGAAACGAGGTAGAACCATGCGAGTGTTGAAGTTCGGCGGTACATCAGTGGCAAATGCAGAACGCTTTCTGCGTGTTGCCGATATCCTGGAAAGCAACGCCAGGCAGGGGCAGGTTGCGACCGTGCTCTCTGCCCCGGCAAAAATCACCAACCATCTGGTGGCGATGATTGAAAAGACCATCGGTGGCCAGGATGCACTCCCGAACATCAGCGACGCAGAGCGTATCTTCGCTGAGCTGCTGCAGGGGCTGGCAGAGGCACAGCCTGGTTTCCCGCTCGCGCAGCTGAAGTCCTTCGTTGAGCAGGAGTTTGCCCAGATCAAACATGTGCTGCACGGCATCAGCCTGCTGGGCCAGTGCCCGGACAGCGTCAACGCGGCGCTGATCTGCCGCGGTGAAAAACTCTCCATCGCCATCATGGCGGGCGTGCTGGAAGCGCGCGGCCATAACGTGACCGTGATCGATCCGGTTGAAAAACTGCTGGCGGTGGGCCACTACCTCGAATCTACCGTTGATATTGCCGAATCAACCCGCCGTATCGCCGCGAGCAAAATCCCGTCTGACCACATGATCCTGATGGCGGGCTTCACCGCCGGTAATGAGAAGGGCGAGCTGGTGGTGCTGGGCCGCAACGGCTCCGACTACTCTGCCGCCGTGCTGGCCGCCTGTTTACGCGCGGACTGTTGTGAGATCTGGACTGACGTCGACGGCGTCTATACCTGCGACCCGCGCCAGGTGCCGGACGCCAGGCTGCTGAAGTCGATGTCGTATCAGGAAGCGATGGAGCTTTCTTACTTCGGTGCCAAAGTGCTTCACCCGCGTACCATCTCCCCGATTGCCCAGTTCCAGATCCCTTGCCTGATTAAAAACACCGGTAACCCACAGGCGCCAGGCACGCTGATTGGTGCCAGCAGCGATGAAGATGGCCTGCCGGTGAAAGGTATTTCCAACCTGAACAATATGGCGATGTTCAGCGTCTCCGGTCCCGGGATGAAGGGGATGGTCGGCATGGCGGCGCGCGTTTTTGCGGCCATGTCACGCAACGGTATCTCGGTGGTGCTGATCACCCAGTCCTCTTCCGAGTACAGCATCAGCTTCTGCGTGCCGCAGGTCGACTGTCTGCGCGCCCGCCGCGCGCTGGAAGAAGAGTTCTACCTGGAGTTAAAAGAGGAACTGCTGGAGCCGCTCTCCATTCAGGAGCGCCTGGCCGTGATCTCTGTGGTCGGTGACGGTATGCGCACTCTGCGCGGTATCTCCGCCAAATTCTTTGCCGCGCTGGCGCGGGCCAATATCAATATCGTGGCGATTGCTCAGGGCTCGTCCGAGCGTTCAATTTCCGTTGTTGTGGATAACGACGATGCGACCACCGGCGTTCGCGTGGTGCACCAGATGCTGTTCAACACCGATCAGGTGATCGAGCTGTTCCTGATTGGCGTAGGAGGCGTCGGTGGCGCATTGCTGGAGCAGGTGAAGCGCCAGCAGGAGTGGCTTAAGAAAAAACATATCGACCTGCGCGTCTGCGGTATCGCTAACTCCAGAGCGCTGCTGACCAACGTCCACGGTCTTAACCTGGAAAACTGGCAGGCGGAGCTGGAGGAGGCGAAAGAGCCGTTCAACCTGGGGCGCCTGATCCGTCTGGTGAAAGAGTATCACCTGCTTAACCCGGTGATCGTTGACTGTACCTCAAACCAGGCTGTGGCCGACCAGTACGCCGACTTCCTGCGCGAAGGCTTCCACGTGGTGACGCCGAACAAAAAGGCCAACACCTCGTCGATGGATTACTATCACCAGATGCGTCTGGCGGCGAGCAAATCGCGCCGCAAGTTCCTGTACGACACTAACGTCGGTGCCGGCCTGCCGGTTATCGAAAACCTGCAAAACCTGCTGAACGCGGGCGACGAACTGCAACGTTTCTCCGGCATTCTCTCCGGCTCGCTGTCGTTTATCTTCGGCAAGCTGGATGAGGGCATGAGCCTCTCGGAAGCCACCCGTGCCGCGCGCGAGCTGGGCTATACCGAGCCGGATCCGCGTGACGATCTCTCCGGTATGGACGTGGCGCGTAAGCTGCTGATTCTGGCGCGTGAAACGGGGCGCGAGCTGGAGCTTTCCGATATCGTGATTGAACCCGTGCTGCCAGCCGAGTTTGACAGCAGCGGCGATGTCAGCACCTTTATGGCGAGGTTGCCCCAGCTTGACGACGCGTTTGCCGCGCGCGTGGCGAAAGCCCGTGATGAAGGTAAGGTATTGCGCTATGTTGGCAACATTGAAGAAGATGGCGTCTGCCGGGTGAAGATTGCCGAAGTGGATGGCAACGATCCGCTGTACAAAGTGAAAAACGGCGAAAACGCCCTGGCGTTTTACAGCCACTATTATCAGCCATTGCCGCTGGTGCTTCGCGGCTATGGCGCAGGGAACGATGTTACGGCGGCGGGTGTGTTTGCCGATCTGCTGCGTACCCTGTCATGGAAGTTAGGAGTTTAACATGGTCAAAGTTTATGCCCCGGCTTCCAGCGCCAATATGAGCGTCGGATTTGATGTGCTGGGTGCGGCGGTGACGCCGGTGGATGGTTCGCTGCTGGGCGATACGGTCACGGTGGAAGCGGCAGAGCAGCTTCAGCCTGAATAACGTGGGCCGCTTTGCCAGCAAGCTGCCGTCCGAACCGCGCGAGAATATCGTCTATCAGTGCTGGGAACGCTTCTGTCAGGAGATCGGCAAAAACGTGCCGGTCGCCATGACGCTGGAAAAAAGTATGCCGATTGGCTCGGGCCTGGGCTCCAGCGCCTGTTCGGTGGTTGCCGCGCTGGTGGCGATGAACGAGCACTGCGGTAAGCCGCTGAACAATAGCCGTCTGCTGGGGCTGATGGGCGAGCTGGAAGGGCGCATCTCCGGCAGCATTCATTACGATAACGTGGCGCCGTGCTTCCTCGGCGGCATGCAGCTGATGATCGAAGAAAATGGCATCATCAGCCAGCAGGTGCCAGGGTTTGATGAGTGGCTGTGGGTGCTGGCCTATCCGGGCATTAAGGTCTCTACCGCGGAAGCGCGCGCGATCCTGCCTGCGCAGTATCGCCGTCAGGACTGCATCGCCCACGGGCGTCATCTGGCGGGCTTTATTCACGCCTGCTACACCCGTCAGCCGCAGCTGGCGGCGAAGCTGATGAAGGACGTCATTGCCGAGCCGTACCGCACGAAGCTGCTGCCCGGCTTTAACGAGGCGCGACAGGCTTCAATGGATATCGGCGCGCAGGCGTGCGGCATCTCCGGCTCTGGCCCGACGCTGTTCGCCCTGTGCGATAAGCCAGACACCGCGCAGCGCGTGGCGGACTGGCTCTCTAAACACTACCTGCAAAATCAGGAAGGCTTTGTTCATATTTGCCGTCTGGACACGGCTGGCGCACGAGTACTGGGATAATTAATGAAACTCTACAACCTTAAAGATCATAACGAGCAGGTCAGCTTCGCGCAGGCGGTGACTCAGGGGCTGGGCAAAAATCAGGGGCTGTTTTTCCCGCACGACCTGCCGGAATTTCAGCTGACCGAAATCGATGAGCTGCTGAAGCAGGACTTTGTCACCCGCAGCACCAAAATTCTGTCTGCGTTTATTGGCGATGAAATCCCGCAGGAGCTGCTGGAAGAGCGCGTGCGTGCGGCGTTTGCTTTCCCGGCTCCGGTTAAGCAGGTGGAGCCTGACGTTGGCTGTCTGGAGCTGTTCCACGGCCCGACCCTGGCGTTTAAAGATTTCGGCGGCCGCTTTATGGCGCAGATGCTGACCCACATCAGCGGCGACAAGCCGGTGACCATCCTGACCGCAACCTCCGGCGATACCGGCGCGGCGGTAGCCCACGCGTTCTACGGCCTGAAAAACGTCCGCGTGGTGATCCTCTATCCGAAAGGCAAAATCAGCCCGCTGCAGGAAAAACTGTTCTGCACCCTCGGCGGCAACATTGAAACCGTGGCGATCGATGGCGACTTCGATGCCTGCCAGGCGCTGGTCAAGCAGGCGTTCGATGATGAAGAGCTGAAGGCCGCGCTGGGGCTGAACTCGGCGAACTCCATCAATATCAGCCGTCTGCTGGCGCAGATTTGCTACTACTTCGAAGCGGTGGCGCAGCTGCCGCAGGAGGCGCGCAATCAGCTGGTGGTTTCCGTACCAAGCGGTAACTTTGGTGACCTGACGGCGGGCCTGCTGGCGAAATCGCTGGGGCTGCCGGTCAAACGCTTTATCGCCGCGACCAACGCCAACGACACCGTGCCGCGCTTCCTGAAAGACGGCAAATGGGCGCCGAACGCCACGCAGGCGACGCTCTCCAACGCCATGGACGTGTCAGCCAGCCGAACAACTGGCCGCGCGTGGAAGAGCTGTTCCGCCGTAAGATCTGGCGTCTGGGCGACCTGGGCTACGCCGCGGTGACGGATGAAACCACCAAAGCCACCATGCGCGAGCTGAAAGCGGTGGGGTATACCTCTGAACCGCACGCGGCGATTGCCTACCGCGCGCTGCGCGATCAGCTTAACCAACCCGGGGAGTATGGCCTGTTCCTGGGCACCGCGCATCCGGCGAAGTTCAAAGAGAGCGTGGAAGAGATTCTGGGCGAAACGCTGCCGCTGCCGAAAGAGCTGGCCGAGCGCGCTGACCTGCCGCTGCTGTCTCATGAGCTGCCGGCGGATTTTGCGGCGCTGCGTAAGTTGATGATGAAGTAAATACCCAACGGGCCGGTCACATCGGCCCGTTATGCATTTTTCTGGCGGCGCGATTTAACGCGCGGGTTTTTAACAGACGCGCATTAACGTGCGGGACCGGACTGGAAACACCATTAACGCAAAACCCCGCCAGCAGGCGGGGTTGTGTTTTACTGCTCGTGACGCTTAAACACCAGTTCGTTCCCTTTCCCCGACGCCTCCGTCAAAGAAATACCCTTCACTGTTAAACCCGGTCAGCTGCTCCGGCTTCGTCAGGCGGTTCTGAATGATGTAGCGGCTCATCAGGCCACGCGCTTTTTTGGCGTAGAAGCTGATGACCTTGAACTTGCCGTTCTTCTCATCAAGGAAGACCGGCTTAACGATCTCCGCGTTCAGCTTTTTCGGTTTCACCGACTTGTAGTACTCATCGGATGCCAGGTTAACCACCACGTTATCGCCCTGAGCGTGCAGCGCCGCGTTCAGCTTGTCGGTGATGATGTCTCCCCAGAAATGGTACAGGTCTTTGCCTTTGGCGTTTTCCAGGCGGATCCCCATCTCCAGACGATATGGCTGCATCAGATCCAGCGGGCGCAGCACGCCATACAGACCCGACAGCATGCGCAGATGCTGCTGGGCAAAATCAAAGTCGGCTTCGCTAAAATCTTCCGCCTGCAGGCCGGTGTAGACATCGCCCTTAAACGCCAGGAGCGCCTGGCGCGCGTTGGCGGGGGTGAAATTCGGGTGCCACTGGCATGAAACGGGTCGCGTTAAGGTCCGCCAGCTTGTCGCTGATGCTCATCAGCGAGGCGATTTGCGCCGGGGAAAGATCACGCGCCACGTCAATCAGCTGCTGTGATTTTTCTAACAGCGCCGGTTGGGTAAACCGTGAGGTTGCCAGCGGGCTTTCGTAATCGAGTGTTTTGGCAGGCGAAATAACCATCAGCATTGTGTCTGTCCTCGTTGACCCGCTGTATTCAGGGGATGGATGGGAAAAATGTCGCGACGAGTGTAGCAAAAAAGCTGCACAGATCGGCAAATCGCTACCATTTGTTAGCGCTATCGTAAAGGGCACGCGGCGATGTTGCGCCGCTTAGCCTGCGTGATATTATCGCAACAGCCTTTTACACCCTGACAGTAAACCATCCTACATCTGTCGTACGTAATTATCCATTAAGAGAGAAAGACTATCATGACGGATAAATTGACCTCCCTGCGTCAGTTCACCACTGTCGTAGCTGACACCGGAGATATCGCGGCAATGAAGCTGTACCAGCCGCAGGATGCCACAACTAACCCTTCTCTGATCCTTAACGCCGCACAGATCCCTGAGTATCGCAAACTGATTGACGAGGCTGTGACCTGGGCGAAAGCACAGAGCAACGACCGCGCGCAGCAGGTTGTGGATGCTACTGACAAACTGGCAGTGAACATTGGTCTGGAAATTCTCAAACTGGTTCCGGGCCGTATCTCTACCGAAGTGGATGCGCGTCTCTCCTACGACACCGAAGCGTCTATCGCGAAAGCAAAACGCCTGATCAAACTGTACAACGATGCGGGTATCAGCAACGACCGTATCCTGATCAAACTGGCCTCTACCTGGCAGGGCATTCGCGCGGCGGAGCAGCTGGAAAAAGAAGGCATCAACTGTAACCTGACGCTGCTGTTCTCCTTCGCGCAGGCGCGTGCATGTGCCGAAGCGGGCGTATACCTGATTTCTCCGTTCGTGGGCCGTATTCTGGACTGGTACAAAGCCAACACCGACAAGAAAGAGTACGCAGCCGCCTGAAGATCCAGGCGTGGTTTCCGTGACTGAAATCTACGAATACTACAAACAGCATGGCTATGAAACCGTGGTTATGGGCGCCAGCTTCCGTAACGTCGGTGAAATCATCGAGCTGGCTGGCTGTGACCGCCTGACCATCGCGCCTGCGCTGCTGAAAGAGCTGGCTGAGAGCGAAGGTACCCTGGAGCGTAAACTGTCCTACACCGGTGAAGTGAAAGCGCGTCCGGAGCGCATCACCGAATCGGAGTTCCTGTGGCAGCACAACCAGGATCCAATGGCGGTAGACAAACTGGCGGACGGTATCCGTAAGTTTGCTGTTGACCAGGAAAAACTGGAAAAAATGATCGGCGACCTGCTGTAATCATTCTGCGTGACCGGGCTCCCGGTCCGCCACGCGTTTTCGCGTTTCCCTCGCTGGTGCTTTGTATTATCCTTTCTGCCATTCCCCTTTTTCTCACCGCCCCGCGGTCAACACAGCGAATGGAATGGATATGAATACCTTACGCATCGGCTTAGTGTCGATTTCTGACCGCGCCTCCAGCGGCGTTTACCAGGATAAAGGCATCCCCGCTCTGGAAGAGCGTGGCTGGCGAGTGCGCTGACCACCCCGTTTGAGATCCAGACCCGCCTGATCCCGGACGAACAGCCGATCATCGAGCAGACGTTGTGTGAGCTGGTGGATGAGATGAGCTGCCACCTGGTGCTGACCACCGGCGGAACCGGCCCCGCGCGCCGCGATGTGACGCCGGACGCGACGCTGGCGGTTGCCGATCGCGAAATGCCGGGCTTCGGTGAACAGATGCGCCAGATCAGCCTACACTTTGTCCCGACGGCGATCCTCTCCCGCCAGGTGGGGGTGATCCGCAAGCAGGCGCTGATCCTGAATCTGCCGGGACAGCCGAAGTCGATCAAAGAGACGCTGGAAGGGTTAAAAGCGGAGGACGGCAGCGTGATTGTGCACGGGATCTTTGCAAGTGTACCGTATTGTATACAGCTGCTTGACGGGCCGTACGTGGAAACCGACGAGAAAGTGGTAGCAGCTTTTCGTCCTAAAAGCGCACGCCGCGAGACAATCTCCTGAAAATAATAACCTTTTCAGACATAAAGATGGACAGTAGCGACCATGGTGTGGCAAAATGGATTTACGGTATAGTAATTTTTTCTTTACAACTATACTGTAAAAAATAACCACAAGATACAATGCACTCCCATTTACATGGTTCGCTATGTCACATAACACCCGACCTCTGAATCGACAGGACTACAAAACCCTCACGCTCGCCGCCCTGGGCGGCGCGCTGGAGTTTTACGATTTCATCATCTTCGTCTTCTTCGCCGCCGTGGTGGGCGAGCTCTTCTTCCCGGCGGATATTCCGGAATGGCTGCGTCAGGTGCAAACCTTCGGCATTTTTGCCGCCGGGTATCTGGCGCGTCCGCTGGGCGGCATCATCATGGCGCACTTTGGCGATCTGGTCGGGCGTAAGAAGATGTTTACCCTGAGTATCCTGCTGATGGCGGTGCCGACGCTGGCCATTGGCCTGCTGCCAACCTACGCCTCGATGGGCATTCTCGCCCCGCTACTGCTGCTGCTGATGCGCATTCTCCAGGGCGCGGCCATCGGCGGCGAAGTGCCGGGCGCGTGGGTGTTTGTGGCGGAGCATGTTCCGGCGCGCCGCATCGGTATCGCCTGCGGAACGTTAACGGCGGGGCTGACCGTCGGGATTCTGCTCGGTTCGGTGGTGGCGACGATGGTGAATACCAGCATGACGCAGCAAGCTATTCACGATGGCGGGGCTGGCGTATTCCGTTCCTGCTGGGCGGGGCGTTTGGCCTGGTGGCGATGTATCTGCGCCGCTGGCTGCAGGAGACGCCGATATTTTCCTCGAAATGCAGCAGCGCAAAGCGCTGGCGCAGGAGCTGCCGGTCAAAGCCGTCGTGGTGCGCCATAAAAAAGCGGTGGTGGTGTCGATGCTGCTCACCTGGCTGCTGTCGGCGGGCATTGTGGTGGTGATTTTGATGTCGCCGGTGTCTGGCTGCAAAAACAGTACGGTTTCGCCCCCGGCGGTGACGTCTACAGGCGAACAGTATCGCGACCATCATGCTCTGCTTTGGCTGTCTGGCCGCTGGGCTGGCGGCGGATCGTTTCGGTGCCAGCGTCACCTTACTTATTGGTCGGCAGCCTGCTGCTGGCCGCGTCGAGCTGGGCGTTTTACCATCTGGCGGGCACTCATCCTGAACAGCTGTTCCTGCTGTACGGTCTGGTGGGGCTGTGCGTGGGCGTGGTCGGCGCGGTGCCTTACGTGATGGTGCGGGCGTTCCCGCCGGAGGTTCGCTTCACCGGGATCTCATTCTCTTACAACGTGTCGTATGCCATTTTCGGCGGGCTGACGCCGATTAGCGGTGACGGTGATGATGGCGCGTGTCGCCGATGGCGCCGGCCTGGTACGTACTGGCGCTGTCGCTGATGGGGCTGGGATTAGGCGCTGTGGTTATGGCATGACAGCCGCCAGGCTAATGCGCAGCTGGATGTTTCGCTGCATTCATCGTAATGGCAGCGCGCGGAGCGGCACGGCTCCGCGCGCCGTTGATTACTCACCAATCGGCAGAACGGTGCGGTCAAACTGCTCGTTCAGCACTTCGCCCATTGCCAGGTAAATAGCGCTTGCGCCGCAAACCAGGCCAATCCAGCCTGCTACGTGAACGATGCCTTCGTTATCCACCAGGTGGCCAATCGCCAGCAGGGCGAACAGCACGGTCAGGCTCAGGAAGACGAACTGCAGCGCGGTTGCCCTTCAGGGTGCCGAAGAACATGAACAGGGTGAAGACGCCCCACAGGCCCAGATAAACGCCCAGGAAGTGGGCGTTTGCCGCGTCTGCCAGGCCCATTTTAGGCATCAGCAGAATGGCGACCAGGGTCAGCCAGAAAGAGCCGTAAGAGGTGAAGGCGGTTAAGCCGAAGGTGTTGCCTTTTTTATATTCCAGCAGGCCCGCGAAGATTTGCGCGATACCGCCGTAAAAAATGCCCATCGCCAGGATAATGCCGTCCATCGGGAACATCCCGATGTTGTGCAGGTTCAGCAGAATGGTGGTCATGCCAAAACCCATCAGGCCCAGCGGAGCCGGATTAGCCAACTTAGTGTTGCCCATAAGTCCTCAAAAAAATCATCATTAATATGGTGAAATGGTTAAACCCGCGTCAGTTCTCCCTGACGGGGCGCGGCATCATAATGGGCGCAATCGATGGCGTCTATGATCTCATCAGGGTGAAATTAAAATTTTTTTTATCATTCCCCCTTGATGGATGCCGTCGCGACCCCATCTTGTAGTCAACCGCAGTGTGTGGACCTGAAAAAAATCAAATCTGGGCAGTTGAAAAAGCACGTTCTGCCCTTATTACAGGTACACAACCACATGTTGACTGAATTTTTAGTGGAGACGTTTAGATGGGTAAAATTATTGGTATCGACCTGGGTACTACCAACTCTTGTGTAGCGATTATGGATGGCACTACTGCACGCGTGCTGGAGAACGCCGAGGGCGATCGCACCACGCCTTCTATCATTGCTTATACCCAGGATGGTGAAACTCTGGTTGGTCAGCCGGCTAAACGTCAGGCAGTGACAAACCCGCAAAACACACTGTTTGCGATTAAACGCCTGATCGGTCGCCGCTTCCAGGATGAAGAAGTTCAACGTGACGTTGCCATCATGCCGTACAAAATCAGCGGCGCTGATAACGGCGATGCATGGATTGACGTGAAAGGCACCAAAATGGCACCGCCGCAGATCTCTGCTGAAGTGCTGAAAAAAATGAAGAAAACCGCCGAAGATTACCTGGGTGAGCCGGTAACTGAAGCGGTTATCACCGTTCCTGCTTACTTCAACGATGCGCAGCGTCAGGCAACCAAAGATGCTGGCCGTATCGCAGGTCTGGAAGTAAAACGTATCATCAACGAACCGACCGCGGCTGCGCTGGCCTACGGTCTGGATAAAGAAGTCGGCAACCGCACCATCGCGGTTTACGACCTGGGTGGTGGTACCTTCGATATCTCTATCATCGAAATCGACGAAGTTGACGGCGAAAAAACCTTCGAAGTTCTGGCAACCAACGGTGATACCCACCTGGGTGGTGAAGACTTCGATAGCCGTCTGATCAACTACCTCGTTGACGAGTTCAAGAAAGATCAGGGCATCGACCTGCGCAACGATCCGCTGGCGATGCAGCGCCTGAAAGAAGCCGCTGAGAAAGCGAAGATCGAGCTGTCTTCCGCTCAGCAGACCGACGTGAACCTGCCGTACATCACTGCAGACGCGACCGGTCCTAAACACATGAACATCAAAGTGACCCGTGCGAAACTGGAAAGCCTGGTAGAAGACCTGGTGAACCGTTCTATCGAGCCGCTGAAAGTTGCTCTGCAGGACGCTGGCCTGTCCGTGTCTGATATCAACGACGTTATCCTCGTTGGTGGCCAGACCCGTATGCCAATGGTGCAGAAGAAAGTGGCTGAGTTCTTTGGTAAAGAGCCACGTAAAGACGTTAACCCGGACGAAGCGGTCGCAATCGGTGCTGCGGTTCAGGGTGGCGTACTGACCGGTGAAGTGAAAGACGTACTGCTGCTGGACGTTACCCCGCTGTCTCTGGGTATCGAAACCATGGGCGGTGTGATGACTGCGCTCATCAACAAAAACACCACCATCCCAACCAAGCACAGCCAGGTGTTCTCTACCGCTGAAGACAACCAGTCTGCGGTAACCATCCATGTGCTGCAGGGTGAGCGTAAGCGTGCGTCTGATAACAAATCTCTGGGTCAGTTCAACCTGGATGGTATTAACCCGGCACCGCGCGGCATGCCGCAGATCGAAGTCACCTTCGATATCGATGCTGACGGTATCCTGCACGTGTCTGCGAAAGACAAAAACAGCGGTAAAGAGCAGAAGATCACCATCAAGGCATCTTCTGGCCTGAACGAAGAAGAGATCGAAAAAATGGTTCGTGAAGCCGAAGCGAACGCGGAATCCGACCGTAAGTTCGAAGAGCTGGTGCAGACCCGTAACCAGGGCGACCATCTGCTGCACAGCACCCGTAAGCAGGTTGAAGAAGCGGGCGATAAACTGCCAGCGGAAGACAAAACTGCTATCGAGGCTGCACTGAGCGCGCTGGAAACGGCGCTGAAAGGCGAAGACAAAGCGGATATCGAAGCGAAGATGCAGGCGCTGGCGCAGGCTCCAGAAGCTGATGGAAATCGCTCAGCAGCAGCACGCACAGCAGCAGGCGGGCGCTGACGCTTCGGCGAACAACGCGAAAGATGACGACGTTGTCGACGCTGAGTTCGAAGAAGTTAAAGACAAAAAATAATCGCCCCTGATCGGGCACGGTTGATAACCAGCACGGGCGTCGGAGATCTCTCCACGCCCGTGCTCGCGATGTTAAGGGGCAGAAAAACCGATGGCAAAGCAAGATTATTACGAGATTTTAGGCGTTCCGAAAACATGCGGAAGAGCGTGAAATCAAAAAGGCGTATAAGCGCCTGGCCATGAAATATCACCCGGACCGCAACCAGGGTGACAAAGAGGCTGAAGCCAAATTTAAAGAGATCAAAGAAGCCTACGAAGTCCTGACCGATGCACAAAAACGTGCGGCCTACGACCAGTACGGCCACGCAGCCTTTGAACAGGGCGGCATGGGTCGGCGGTGGATTCGGCGGGCGGCGTTTGGTGGCGGCGGTGCTGACTTCAGCGATATCTTTGGCGATGTGTTCGGCGATATCTTCGGCGGTGGTCGCGGTCGTCAGCGCGCAGCCCGCGGCGCCGACCTGCGCTACAACATGGATCTGACGCTGGAAGAGGCGGTTCGCGGCGTCACCAAAGAGATCCGCATTCCGACGCTGGAAGAGTGTGATGTTTGCCACGGCAGCGGCGCGAAAGCGGGCACCCAGCCGCAGACCTGTCCAACCTGTCACGGTTCCGGCCAGGTACAGATGCGTCAGGGCTTCTTCGCCGTACAGCAGGCCTGTCCGCACTGTCACGGTCGCGGCACGCTGATTAAAGATCCGTGCAACAAATGTCACGGCCACGGTCGCGTTGAGAAAACCAAAACCCTGTCCGTTAAAATCCCGGCTGGCGTCGATACCGGCGACCGCATCCGCCTGAGCGGCGAAGGCGAAGCGGGCGAGCACGGCGCACCGGCAGGCGATCTGTACGTTCAGGTGCAGGTGAAACAGCACCCCATCTTCGAGCGTGAAGGCAACAACCTGTACTGCGAAGTGCCGATCAACTTTGCCATGGCGGCGCTGGGCGGCGAAATCGAAGTGCCGACGCTGGATGGTCGCGTGAAGCTGAAAATCCCGGCAGGAAACCCAGACCGGCAAGCTGTTCCGCATGCGCGGCAAAGGCGTGAAATCCGTTCGTGGTGGTGCGCAGGGCGACCTGCTGTGCCGCGTGGTGGTGGAAACGCCGGTTGGCCTGAACGACAAGCAGAAACAGCTGCTGAAAGAGCTGCAGGAGAGCTTTGGCGGCCCGACGGGTGAGAAAAACAGCCCGCGCTCCAAAAGCTTCTTCGATGGCGTCAAAAAATTCTTCGATGATTTGACCCGCTAATCGGGTGCGCAGACAGTAACAAGCGGAGAGGCAACTCTCCGCTTTTTTTATGCGCAGCTCTGCTATGCAGATATTCAACGGCATTGTTTTTCGTCATTCACATCCCCGACAGCCGTTACCTTTCAAAAATACGCGGACACGCTGTAGGGTCGCCATTTATGGCGACCTCAAGCCGTGAAAATCCTCGCCAAAAAACGCTTCCTCACCATGCAAAAAACCGGTTCCGTTTTCGCCAATAGCATTTTTCGGCATTGCGTCGAAAATATATCATAGGTATCTTGCAAGGCGTTTAATGAGAATGATTTTCGATAACATGCACCATCAGCGGTGTGCGGCAGCGCAGTAGCGCGGGACCGTCGCTGCAGGGAGAGAAACGTTGCCAAACCCGACTCACCACCGCGCTCCACAACGCGTGCGCAATGAATTACGCTTCCGTCACATCACCGTCGCCAGCAAAACGCGGGTGGCCGATGCCTTCTGGCGCATCGTCTTTAGCGGCAGCGATCTGGCGGGTTTCCACTCGCCCTCTTTTGACGACCACATCAAAGTGTTTTTCCCGGATACGCCGGGCGGTGCGCTGGCGCTGCCACACATGACCGACGAAGGCATCGTCTGGCCTGACGGCGTACGTCCGGCGGCGCGCGACTATACGCCGCTGGCCTTTAACGGCAGCGATTCGCTGACGCTGGATTTTTACATCCACGACGGCGGCGTCGCCAGCAGCTGGGCGAGTGCCGCTCAGCCGGGCGATCGCATTGCGATGGGCGGCCCGCGCGGCTCATGCGTCGTGCCGGTGGATTATGCCTGTCAGATTTATGTCTGTGATGAGACCGGTCTGCCGGCGTTTAAGCGCCGCTATCAGGAAATGCAGGCACAGCAGATTCATCTGCTGGCCTGTGTTGATGAGCCAGTCGGCCGCGCGTATCTTGGTGACCTGCCGGATGTCACGGTGAGCTGGCTCGGCAGCGGCAAGATGCAGGCTGAGGCGCTGACGCCGCTGCTGGACCCAATTGTGCTGCCTGCTGATGACTACTTCATCTGGCTGACCGGCGAAGGCGCGGCGGTGAAACAGCTGAGCGATTACTTTACTCAGCAACGTGCGGCGCACAGCGACCTGGTGCGCGCCGTCGCTTACTGGCATCAAAAATAACCGGCGCCCGCCCGCTGCCGCCTGTGTTGAATTTTACCAGGCACCAGACTACTATCAACCTCCCTCAACTGACCCCGGGAAGGCGATGAAACAGCAGCGGGATGTTCCAGAGCACGCCGATGCGGCACAGCGTGCCAGCTGTGCCGGCGCACGCAGAAAGCGGCGCGAAAGGATGCTGGATGCCAGTGATATTCGCCTGCTGATGCTGCACTTTCTGGCCAGCGGCGCGGCGCACGGTTATGAGCTGATCAAGTCGGTGGAAGAGTTGTCGAAAGGCGAATATTCCCCCAGCCCCGGCATTATTTATCCCAACCTGACGCTGCTGGAAGAGATGGACGCCATTCGCGTGGTGGATGCCCAGGCCACGCGCAAAGCCTACGCGCTCAACGATGCGGGCCGCGCGCTGCTGGCGGAAAATGGCGAAAACGTGGCGGTGATTATCGGGCGGCTCACTTCGCTGGCGATCCTGGTCAACAACCGCAGCATTCCGCAGGTGGAGCAGGCGATCCATACGCTTCGCTATACGCTCAATCACCGGTTATCGCAGGAGCAGATTTCACCGGCCACGGTGGACATTGTCGTGGCGGCGCTGCAGGACGCGGCAGAGAAGATCTCCAACAGCTAAGCGCGTTACGGTTTCTTCTTGTCCACGTGCCCCAGTTCGCGATCCGGCCAGCAGACATCGCGCACCCGCTGCTTCAGTGCTGCCGCATCGGGAAAGCCGCCTTCCTGTTTGCGTTCCCAAATTACCTGACCATCAATGCTAATCTCGAACACGCCACCGCTGCCGGGCTGGAGCGTGACCGCG
The DNA here is from genome assembly GCA_039593635.1 of Enterobacterales bacterium. Lineage (GTDB taxonomy): Bacteria > Pseudomonadota > Gammaproteobacteria > Enterobacterales > Enterobacteriaceae > Enterobacter. The sequence continues at coordinate 58,344 of JBCNOW010000007.1, read as the reverse complement.
CTGAGATCGCTGGCAAAGGTATGCAGCAGCTCCTGCGCCATCCATGCCGAACGCAGCAGCCAGTTACATTGGGTACAGTAGTGAATGGTTACTGCCGGTTTATCTGCCATCCTATCCCTCCTGTTAGTGCTTGATTAATCATGGGGTAACAAATTGTGCGCACAAAGATACATCTTGATGCAAATGATATTGATAATGATTACTAATTGCATTAAATTGTTTTCGCCATCATTTTACTCTCTATAAATACCACAGGCATCCCTGCGGCACCGCGGCCAGTTATATACGGCAGCTGTGCACTGAAGCGCGCATGACACTGTGCCACAGGTGCCGGGATCGATAACATTATCTGGCCAGCGTGACGCGCTGTTTCACGGTTTTTAGCATAAAGCCGTGGTTTTCTGGCAGCAAATAAGTGAGCGAATACTAACAATTAACCAGGTATTTCGCGCATGTCTTTACACCTTCAGGGAAATTTCCGGCAGCGTCTGTTTAACGTCGCTGTCCTTGCCTCTGCTATCCACGCAGCCTGCAGCTATGCCGCCAGCGACAGCAGTACGCTGGCGCGTTCCGCAGAGAACAACAGCAGCAATGAACCGGTAATGACCGTTACCGCACCTAAGCAGCAGGCCGGCAGCAAAACCACGCTCACCGCCAGCGATCTGCAAAAACGCGGCGCCAATGACTTCGGTTCGATCATGCGTTATGAGCCGCTGGTCAGCGCCACCGGCGCGAGCGGGCGGTTCGTCAGCCGGCAAAAGCGGCTTTGACCGTGCAGGCTATACCGGCTACAACATTCGCGGCCTGGAAAGTAACCGTGTCGGTCTGGATATTGATGGCATTCCGGTACCGGACGCCACCGGTCGTCCGTACGTCAGTCGCGCCGGTAACAATACCTTCGGTATCGGTCGCGACTACATCGACCCGTATATGTTTGGCAGCGTCGAAATTGAGAAGGGCGCTACATCGGTGGAACAACCTAACACCGCCATCGGCGGTAACGTATCGTTTCATAACAAGTCGCCGGACGACTATCTCAGCAGCGATAAAACCCACTATTTCGGTTATCAGAGCGACTACAGTTCGGCAGATCGCAGCTGGCACAACGGCATCACCGCGGCGGCAGGGGATGATGAACTGCGCGGCCTGTTTGTCTACAGCCGCCGCGACGGCCAGCAGACGCGCAACAACAGCGGCGTAAAAGACGCCTACCCGGCCAACTGGCACTCGGATGCCTTTATGACGTCGGGCATCTGGCAGCCAAACGATCAGCACAAGCTGACCGCCACCCTCGATTACTACCACAAAACCAATCACACCCACTACGATACCTGGGACAGCAGCAGCGGCAACACTATTTGGGGCACTGCGCAACAGCAGAGCGATTCGCGCCGCTGGGGCATTAATCTTGCTGATGAGTGGACGCCGTACAACGAGATGATCGATACGCTGACCACGCGGGTTTACTGGCAGCAAACCGAGGCGCACGACACCACCTGGTTACCGACCAGCGCCAGTCAGTACGGCTTCGTCTACTCTGACTACAACGTCGATACCTTAGGGTTTGACACGCGCGCCAGCAAAACCCTCGGCCGCCACGAGCTGAGCGGCGGCGTCAACGCGCGCGTGGAGAACAGCGAGCGTCCGTTCCGCCAGGCGCCGAACCCGGGCACCTTCGGCACCATTACCCAGCCGCAGTCAGACAGCCGTTCCTGGACCGTGGCCGGTTATCTGCAGGATAAAATCAATTTCGATCTCGATAGCCACAATTTCGCGGTGATTCCCGGCGTGCGCGTTATTCATCAAAGCACCAAACCGAAGAACCTCGGCGATCTGACCAACGGCAGCACGGTGCTGACCGAAGAGCAGGTGGAAAAACTGTACGGCAAGACCAATTCAGACACCGAAGTGCTGCCGTCACTGACCTTCCAGTACGATATCAATCCGGCGTCACCACCTGGCTGCAATATAAGCGCGGCGTGGAGTTCCCGACCACCAGCCAGCTGTACGGCTCGTGGAACCTTGGTTCAAGCTACGCCGGCAGCGCGCAGTATGCGCTGATTGGTAATGCCGATCTGAAAACCGAGACCAGCAACAATTTTGAGTGGGGTCTGAAAGGACAGCCGACCGACGGCATCACCCTCAATACCTCGGTGTTCTACAACACCTACAAAAACTTTATTGCCTACACCCGCTATCGCCGCGCCACCAACCCGGCGATGTTCGTTAATGTTCCGGCCAACATCTACACCAGCTATCAGGCTGAGAACCGCGACAAAGCCTACATTTATGGGGCGGAGATCAGCACCCGCGTCAACTACGGCAGCTGGTTCCCGACCGTGGATGGCCTGAGCAGCACGTTCGCGCTCGGCTACAGCGAGGGGAAAGCGAAATCCCGCTATCTGGGCGACAAATACATCGATCTCGACAGTGTCGCGCCGCTGAAAGCGATTGTCGGCGTCGCGTGGGACGACAAAGCGCGCGGTTACGGCGCGGCGCTCACCGCCACCTTCGTCAAAGGCAAACAGGCCAGCGCCACCAACCGTGAGAGCTACAGCAACAGCGGGGCGGCTATCAGCGACGCCAGCAGCGAATACATGCGCGTGCCGGGCTACGGCCTGATCGATGCCACCGCGTACTGGCAGCTGACGAAAAACGTCAGGCTGAGCGGCGGTGTCTACAACATTACCGATCGTAAATACTGGGATTACCTCAGCAGCCGCACGCTGACCAGCGCCAGCGCGCAGGAGCGCAACGACATCAATCTGGCCGTGATGCCGGGACGCACCTGGCAACTGGGCGTGAACGTCGACTTCTAATCACTTTTCGCCCTGCGGTGGCGCAGGGCATTTTCACGGGAGCAAGCGCAATGCATCAACGCTATCAACACTATCTGGCGCTGAAAGGCCAGCAGCCAAAAATGTACGCGCGTGATTTAGCCGCGCTGATGTGCATAGGGGAAGCACAGCTGTGCGAAGCGCGCGTGGGCCACGACGCGCAGCCGCTGCGCGCCGATTTTCCGGCGCTGCTGACGGCGCTGGCGGCAGTGGGTGAGACCAAAAGTATTACGCGCAATGCCTGGGCGGTGCACGAACAGGTGGGAACCTACAGCAATCTGCATCTCGGCGAACATGGCGGGCTGGTGCTTAATCCGCGTGCGCTCGACCAGCGTCTGTTTCCCGCGCAGTGGCACAGTGCTTTCTTCCTGCGCGAGCAGACCGCGCACGGTGAACGGCAGAGCATACAGATTTTCGATCGTCACGCCGATGCGGTGCTGAAAATTTACACCACCGCGCAAACGGAGATGCCGGCGTGGCAGGCGTTGATTGAGCGCTTCCGGCTGGCGCACGCGCCTCAGCTGCAGCCGCAGCCGGTCAGCGCCACGCCGTTCAGCGACAGGGTGGATGCCGGCACTGTCGAAGCGGAGTGGCGTGCCATGACCGATGTGCATCAGTTCTTTGGCCTGCTGAAGCGTCACCATCTCTCGCGGCCGCAGGCGTTTCGCGCGGTGCCGGATGATTTAGCGCGTCAGGTGAGCAACACCGCGCTGGCAACGCTGCTGGGCCAGGTACAGCAGGATGGCAATGAAATCATGATTTTCGTCGGCAATCGCGGCTGTACCCAGATCTTTACCGGCACTATCGGGAAAGTGGTGCCGCTGGATAACTGGATTAACGTTTTTAACCCCACGTTCACGCTGCATCTGATGGCGGATCGCATTCACGAGAGCTGGGTGACGCGCAAGCCGGGCGGCGATGGCTTCGTCACCAGTCTGGAGCTGTTTGCTGCCGATGGCACGCAGATTGCCCAGCTGTACGGCCAGCGCAGCGAGGGCACGCCGGAACAGGCACGCTGGCGCGAGCAGGTGATGGCGCTGACGCCGACAGGAGCCGCCGTATGAAAGCGCTGATCCTGACACTGCTTGCTCTGCTGACGCTACCGGCGTGGGCGGCGCAGCGCATCATTACTATCGGGGGCGATGTAACGCAGATCGTCTACGCGCTGGATGCGCAGGCGCAGCTGGTGGCGCGCGACAGCACCAGCCAGCATCCGGCGGCGGCCACCAGGCTGCCGGATATCGGCTATATGCGCCAGCTCAACGCGGAAGGCATTCTGGCACTGAAACCGACGCTGGTACTGGCCAGCACGTTGGCTAAACCGTCGCTGGTGTTGCAGCAGGTGGCGGACGCCGGGGTAACGGTGGTGGAGGTCAGTGGGGATAACCGCCTCGATGCCATCACGGACAAAATCGCCACCATTGGCAAAGCGCTGCAGCGTGAACAGGCGGCCCGCGCGTTGATCGACAAGGTCAACAAACAGCGTGCGCAGCTACCGCAGCAGCCGCTGCCGGTGAAAGTGCTGTTTATCATGGCGCACGGCGGTTTACGCACCCAGGCGGCTGGTGCGCAGACCGGCGCTGACGGCGCAATTCGCGCTGCCGGCCTGGTCAATGCCATGGGCGCGGTGCCGCACTATCAGCAGCTGTCACAGGAGGGCGTCGTGGCGGCAGCACCGGATTTGGTGGTGGTCGGCGAAGAGGGGCTGCGCACGCTGGGGGGCGAACAGGCGGTGTGGGCGCTGCCGGGCCTGCAGCTGACGCCGGCCGGCCAGCATCACGCGCTGCTGGTGATTGATGAGATGGCGCTGCTGAGTTTCGGCCTTGATACGCCGGGCGCGATTTTGCGCCTGCGCCATGCGGCGGAAGCCGTGCAGCATGATTAACCGCCTGATGATGCGCTGGCTGATGTTAATGAGTATCAGCATGCTGGTGTGCATGCTGCTGGCGGCCAACCTCGGCGCGATGCCGCTGTCGCTGCACACGCTGTGGCAGGCGCCGCTCAGCGATCTGGCCTGGCAAATCTGGCTCACAATTCGCCTGCCGCGCGTATTGCTGGCGGTGCTGACTGGCATGGCGCTGGCGGTATCCGGCGCGGTGATGCAGGGGCTGTTTCGTAATCCGCTGGCCGATCCCGGACTGCTGGGTATCAGCAGCGGTGCCGGGCTGGCGGTGGCGCTCTCAGTGGTGTTGCCGGTCAGCCTGCCGCCGTTGCTGACGCTGTGGCTGCCCTCGCTGGCAGCGTTTGCCGGCAGCCTGGTAGTGACGCTGCTGATCTTCAGCTTTAGCCGGCTGGCACAGGGCCAGCTGGCGCGCCTGCTGCTGGTGGGCATTGCGATTAATGCGCTATGCGGCGCGGCGGTTGGCGTGCTGTCGTGGCTGAGCAACGACCAGCAGCTGCGTCAGCTGTCGCTGTGGGGCATGGGCAGCCTGACGGGTGCCCAGTGGCCGAGCCTGCTGGTGTGTGCGCTGCTGATCGTTCCGGCGCTGCTGCTGGTGCAGACACGCGCGCGTCGCCTCAATTTGCTGCAGCTAGGCGAAGAGGACGCGCACTATATGGGCGTCGATGTTAAACGCACGCAGCGCCAGCTGCTGGTGCTGAGTGCGCTGCTGGTGGGCACGGCGGTGGCGGTCAGCGGCATTATCGGTTTTGTCGGGCTGGTGGTGCCGCACGTGATGCGTTTTTGTCTCGGCAGTGACCACCGCTGGCTGCTGCCGGGCGCGGCGCTGGCGGGAGCGATTCTGCTGTTGCTGGCGGATACGCTGGCGCGCACCGTGGTGATTCCGGCCGAAATGCCGGTCGGGCTGCTAACCAGTCTGCTGGGCGGGCCGTGGTTCCTGTGGCAGATTCTGCGCCAGCAAAGGGGGCTGAATGAGTGAGCAGTTGCAGGCGCGCGGACTGCGGTTTTGCCAGGGAACGCGTACCTTAATCGATGATGTTTCCCTGACGCTGCCGCCAGGCGAGATGGTTGCCCTGATCGGTCCTAACGGTGCCGGTAAGTCGACGCTGCTGCGGCTGCTGACCGGCTTTCTGCACGCGGACGCTGGCGAATGCTGGCTGGGCGATCGTCCACTGGCGGCCTGGCCACGCGAACCGCTGGCGCAGCGCCGCGCGGTGATGCGCCAGCAAAACAGCGTCACCTTTCCGCTGCCGGCTGCCGACGTGGTGGCGATGGGGCGCGCACCCTGGCCGACCGGTAACTGCCAGGCGGTGGTGCAGGAGGTGATGCAGTTAACCGGCAGCGCGCCGCTGGCGCAGCGCGACTATCGCTCGCTGTCGGGCGGGGAACAGCAGCGCGTGCAGCTGGCCCGGGTGCTGGCGCAGCTGTGGCATGACGACCCCGCGCGGCTGGCTGCTGCTGGATGAACCCACCTCCGCGCTCGATCTCTACTGGCAGCAGTCCACTCTGCGCCTGCTGCACCGGCTGACGCGCAATGGCCATTTTAGCGTCTGCGCGGTGCTGCACGATTTGAATCTGGCCTCACTGTGGTCGGATCGGGTGTTATTGTTACACCACGGCCAGCTGGTGGCGCAGGGCGCACCGCACGCGGTGATGACCGAACCGATCCTGACGCGCTGGTATCAGGCCGACCTGCAGGTGGTTACGCCGCCAGCGCAGGATCGGCCGCAGATACAGCTGCGGCCATAACTGCACCCTGCACCGGGTCAGGGCGCCTGGCGGCAATCGACAATCAGCCGCCCACGCACCTGGCCCGCCAGCAGCTGTTCTGCGCCTGCGCGCGCCTCACTCAGTGGAATCACTTTGGTCATTTGCTCCAGCAGCGCGCCGTCAACCAGCTCCGCCAGACGCTGCCACGCCTGCTGACGCAGCGGTTTGGCGCACATCACGCTGTCCACGCCGGCCAGCGTAACGCCGCGCAGAATAAACGGCGCAACGCTGGTGGGCAGATCGAGGCCCTGCGCCATGCCGCAGGCGGCGACCACGCCGTCACGCTGGATCCCGGCTAACACATTGGCCAGCGTGTGGCTGCCGACGCTATCGATCGCGGCGGCCCAGCGCTCTTTCGCCAGCGGTTTGCCGGGCGCGCTCAGTTCGTTACGGTCGATAATCGCGGAGGCACCGAGCGTATCGAGCAGGTAGGCGCTGTCGCTGGCGCGGCCGCTGGATGCCACGACCTCATAGCCGAGACGCGCCAGCAGGCTCACACTGAAGCTGCCCACGCCGCCGCTGGCACCGGTAACCAGTACCGGACCGTGCTGCGGTGTGATGCCCTGTTTTTCCAGCGCCAGCACGCACAGCATCGCGGTAAAGCCGGCGGTGCCAATCGCCATGGTTTGCAGCGGGCTGAGCGCCGCCGGAACCTTGACCAGCCAGTCGCCGGAGACGCTGGCTTTCTGCGCCAGCCCGCCCCAGTGTTTTTCACCCACGCCCCAGCCGGTGAGCAGCGCAACATCGTCCTGCTGCCACTCCGGATGACGGCTGTGGATCACCCGGCCAACAAAATCGATGCCCGGCACCATGGGAAACTGGCGCACAATCGGCCCTTTATTGCAGATGGCCAGCGCATCTTTGTAGTTGAGGGTGGAGTAGCTTACTTCGAGGGTAACATCCTGATCGGGTAATTGTTGCTCTGACAGATCCTGCAGGGATGTGCGGTATCCCTGTTCATCATTTTCAATGACCAGTGCCTTGAACATGCAGCCTCCGGCTGGTTGGGAGAAGTGCGCTCCATAGTACGCTTCTGCCGCAGGGAGTGCCAGGCGGATGGGCGCGGCAGGCGGTCGCTATCGTACCGGTGTTACATTCTGCATAACTTTGCGTAATCTTCGACTATTCAGGCAGTTAAAAATAGACGCCTTAACTATTATTCATGTAAATCAATGAAGTAGCACATTGGCGTTCTGCATCAAAATTCCGCCCTGATTGGTTGTTCCCGGTAAAAAAAGATGCCATCATGTCGCCCGAATTTCTTCCCCATCTTCATCGCTGAGGACGCCGCCATGTCCGGTACAATGCACATCTGCACTTGTCGCCGTGCGCTTCATGACAAGCGCGCCTCTGTCATCTGTTGTTCGCATTTCCCGCTCACCATGCGGTGAGGCTACGCCCCGTTCGCTGTTGGATATGAGTAAAGACAGACGCGATCTGGCTTTACTGATGTCTATCGGTTGCGGCCGCCGGACGTTATTCGCCGGGGAAATTTCCTCATTGCTGTGCCACTGGCACCCACTCATCCTTCATTACGGGGATTTGTGTTATGAACCCATTGAAAATTGCTGCCAGCGTAGCGGTAGCGCCAAGCCTGAGTCTCAACACCGCGCGCGACGTGGTGACGCTGGATAATACCGATTTCACCGACGTAGCCGCGGTAGTGGTCTCGCTGGCCGATACACGCAGCGGCGTGCTGACGCTGCTGCGCCAGACCGGCTTCAATCTGCCGGTGTTTGTCGCGAACGCCTTTGATGACGCAGTGCTGACGCTGCCGGGCGTGACCGGAGAGATCAACGGCGCAGCGGAAGAGTGGCAGGCGCTGGAGCAGGCGGCGCAGGCGTACGAAGAGGATCTGCTGCCGCCGTTTTTCGACACCCTGAGCCAGTATGTTGAGATGGGCAACAGCACCTTTGCCTGTCCGGGCCACCAGCACGGGGCGTTTTTCAAAAAACACCCGGCAGGACGACAGTTCTATGATTTCTTCGGTGAGAACGTGTTTCGCGCCGACATGTGCAACGCCGACGTGAAGCTGGGCGATCTGCTGATCCACGAAGGCTCCGCCAAGCATGCGCAAAAGTTCGCGGCGAAAGTGTTCAACGCGGATAAAACCTACTTCGTGCTGAACGGTACGTCGGCGGCCAACAAGGTGGTGACCAACGCGCTGCTGACCCGCGGCGATCTGGTGCTGTTCGACCGCAATAACCATAAATCCAACCACCACGGGGCGCTGATTCAGGCGGGCGCGACGCCGGTTTATCTGGAAGCGGCGCGTAACCCGTTTGGCTTTATCGGCGGGATTGACGAGCACTGCTTTGATGACGCGTATCTGCGCGATCTGATCCGCGAGGTGGCGCCGGAGAAGGCCGACGAGGCGCGCCCGTTCCGCCTGGCGATCATCCAGCTTGGCACCTACGATGGGACGATCTACAACGCCCGTCAGGTGATCGACAAGATCGGCCATCTGTGTGACTACATTCTGTTTGACTCCGCCTGGGTGGGTTACGAGCAGTTTATTCCGATGATGGCCGGAAGCGTCCCCGCTGTTGCTGGAGCTGAACGAGAACGATCCGGGCATTTTCGTGACCCAGTCGGTGCACAAACAGCAGGCCGGGTTCTCGCAAACCTCGCAGATCCATAAAAAGGATAACCACATTCGCGGCCAGGCGCGCTTCTGCCCGCACAAGCGGCTGAACAACGCCTTTATGCTGCATGCCTCCACCAGCCCGTTTTATCCGCTGTTCGCTGCGCTGGATGTGAACGCCAAAATCCATCAGGGGGAGAGCGGGCGCAGGCTGTGGGCGGAGTGCGTCGAGCTGGGCATTGAGGCGCGCAAGGCGATCATTGCCAACTGCCATATGATCAAACCGTTTATCCCGCCGGTGCAGGTGGCGCGGCCGGGCGGTGGCAGGCGGCAGAAACCGACTCAGGCCATCGCCAGCGAACGTCGTTTCTTCAGCTTCGAGCCGGGGGCCAAATGGCACGGGTTTGAGGGTTATGCCCGCGAGCAGTATTTTGTCGACCCGTGCAAGCTGCTGCTGACCACGCCGGGCATCGATGCTGAAACCGGGGAATACACCGATTTCGGGATCCCGGCGACCATTCTGGCGCACTATCTGCGCGAAAACGGCATCGTGCCGGAGAAGTGCGATCTCAACTCGATCCTGTTCCTGCTGACGCCTGCCGAAAGCAGCGAGAAGCTGGCGCAGCTGGTGGCGATGCTGGGCCAGTTTGAACAGCATATTGAGGAAGATGACCGCCGCTGGCGGACGTGCTGCCGACCGATCTATCCAGAAATACCCGGTGCGCTACCGGGATTACACCCTCCGCCAGCTGTGCCAGGAGATGCACGATCTCTACGTCAGCTTTGACGTGAAAGATCTGCAGAAGGCGATGTTCCGCAAGGAGAGCCTGCCTGAGGTGGTGATGAATAACCCGCAGGATGCCAATCAGGCGTATATTCGCGGGGACGTGGAGCTGGTGCGCATCGCGAGCTGCCGAAGGGCGCATTGCCGCCGAAGGGCGCGCTGCCCTATCCGCCGGGCGTGCTGTGCGTGGTGCCGGGCGAAGTCTGGGGCGGGGCGGTGCAGCGCTACTTCCTGGCGCTGGAAGAGGGCATCAACCTGCTGCCGGGCTTCTCGCCGGAGTTGCAGGGCGTTTACAGCGAGGAGGATGACAGCGGGCACAAGCGGTTAGTGGCGAATATGATGTTATAAGAGGGGCTGTTCCCCCACCGCACGCCACCTTCTCCCGCGGGCGGGAGAAGGTGGCGATGAGCGCTAATCAATAACGGTGGTAGCTGCGCTGTGCCTGGCTCACTTTATACAGATAGCGGCGGGATTCCGCCGACGGGTGGCGGGTGGTCAGCGTCTGATAAACATCCCCCGGTGCCATGCTGTTGATGATAGTTTGCGGGCGCGGTCTTTATCGCTGGAGAAGACGCGCAGCACGCTGCCCGCACCGCCGTTATAGGCGGTGATCACCGCATAACGACGCGACGTCGGGTTCTGAATGCCGCCGAGATAAACATTGTTCAGCATCGCCAGATAGGCGGTGCCGGTATCAATGTTGCTCTGCGGATCGAACAGATAGCTGCGGCTCGGCGTGCCGGATTTGCCCTGCGCGCGGAAGACGTCTTTCCCGGCGCTGTGCTGCACCACCTGCATCAGCCCCAGCGCGTCGGAACGCGGCTCACCGCGTACGGGTTAAACGACGATTCGGTCTGCATAATCGCCAGAATCAGCGACTCATCCACGCCATACTTACGCGACGCCTGACGCACCATGCCAAGATACTTATGCGCACGCTTGTCGAGGTGGTTCGGCACCAGGATGATGGTCACCGACCAGATAACGTGCAGGCCGTTGGTGCGCTTTCTGCAGCCGGGTCTGCAGCAGGTAGTCGGCAAATTTCGTGGCGCGGCCTTCCCAGCGGATCGGCTGACCGGTCTGATCCACGACCTGACCGTACAGGAACGGCTCTTTAGAGATGGTGAATATCGTCGGCATCGGAGTAGAGATCGATAGATGCCCGGATCGTCACCCATCAGCAGGGTTTTGATGATCGCCTGACGCAGGCGCGCCGCAGGGTCGGTGCCGGCGATGGTTTCAATGGTGATGGTACCGCTCCATCAAAGTTGATGTGGCTACGGGTCTGATAGGCGTCGGTGTACTTAACGTAGTCCTTCGGTCCGGCGATAAGAACTTCGTTAAATCCCCATATATTCTCGATGTTGTGGGCAAACTGCCCCATCAAAATGTCAAAACCGTTGGTGTCCTTGACCCAGGCTTCGTTGTAATCATCGCCTTTTTTTGACGAACACGAGACCAGCAACGGCGCAACAAGGGCTAGCGCTAAAAGTTTTTTCATCATTCCGGGAGTGCGTGTCTGTCTCGAAAACGCGGGCCTCAACGGCCGAGGTTCCCCGGCCACCTCGCTGTTATTTTTCCGGCGGCGTATAGCCTTCGATGTGCACGTCTTTACCTTCGAACAGGAAGTTCACCATCTCCTGCTCCAGCAGTTTGCGGTGTTCCGGGTTCATCATGCTGAGCTTTTTCTCGTTGATCAGCATGGTCTGCTTTTTCTGCCACTGCTCCCAGGCCTCTTTGGAGATCTCGTTATAGATGCGCTTACCCAGATCGCCCGGATAAAGCTGGAAGTCCTGGCCTTCAGCGTCGCGCTGCAGGAAAGTACAAAAAATGGTTCTGGCCATACTCATTCCTCTTCGTTCGCCGTTGCTAAACCATTGCACCGGCACGTAATTGCTGTAACAGGCGCTCCACGGGAGCCGCCAGCCCGACTGATGGCGGTTGCGCTAAGTTATACCAGAGAGCGGTGCCTTCATCCATGCAGCGACCCGGAGGATGAGGACACGGGAAGCCACATCGGCACAATATCCAGATGGAAATGGCTGAAGGTGTGGCGAAACGCGGTCAGCTGCGTCAGGTTATCGGCAGCAATGCCGCGCTGCGCCAGCCAGTCACGCAGCGCTTGCTCACTGGTGAACTGTGGGAAGCAGTATAGACCACCCCACAGACCGCTCGGCGGACGCTGGGCCAGGAACACCTCGTCGCCGTGCTGCATCAGCAGGAAATAGCCGCTGCGCTCCGGCAGCGTCTGTTTGGGTTTCTTACCGGGATACTGCGCCCAGGAATGGTTGCGTAGGCCACGCAGAGGTTATTCAGCGGGCAGAGTTCGCATTTCGGTCTGGAACGCGTGCAGACCATCGCGCCGAGATCCATCATCGCCTGGTTGAACCGCGCTCCCACGCCTTTCGCCGGGGTGACCGCTTCACTGATCTCCCACAGCCGCTTTTCCACCTCTTTTTTCCCCGGCCAGCCGTCGACGGCGTAGCAGCGTGCCAGCACGCGCTTCACGTTGCCGTCGAGGATCGGGAAATGCTTGCCTAGCGACAGTGAGAGGATCGCGCCCGCGGTGGAACGGCCGACGCCGGGTAGCGCCGCCACCTCATCGAAGGTTTCCGGGAATTTGCCGTTGTGGCGGGTCGCCACCTGCTGTGCGGCCTTGTGCAGGTTACGCGCCCGGGCGTAATAGCCAAGCCCGGTCCACAGGTGCAGCACCTCGTCCAGCGGGGCGTTGGCCAGATCGGTCACCGTCGGGAAGCGCGCCATAAAACGCTCGAAGTAAGGAATCACGGTGGCAACCTGCGTTTGTTGCAACATCACTTCGGAGAGCCATACTTTGTAAGGCGTTTTTTCAATTTGCCAGGGCAGGGTTTTACGCCCGTATTTGTCGTACCAGTCCAGCACCTGGGCTGAAAATTGAGACGCTTGCATCATCAGAAGGTAATTTCCGCGTTTACGCTACAATCAGGGACGCAGATTGCAGCACAGCGTCAATCTGCTGTAAACCGGATCTTTCCCATGCTTGCATAGAAGCCTTAACTTTGGATAATGCCCGTTTCCCGAACATTCTCACAAGCAGACAACTCTTTTATGAAAAACGACGTCATTTCACCGGAATTTGATGAAAACGGTCGCCCGCTGCGCCGTATTCGCAGCTTTGTCCGCCGCCAGGGCCGCCTGACAAAAGGGCAGCAACACGCGCTGGACAACTACTGGCCGGTGATGGGCGTTGAGTTCAGCGAGACAGCCGCTGGACCTTGTCGCGCTGTTTGGTCGCGACGCGCCGGTGACGCTGGAGATTGGCTTTGGCATGGGCGCCTCGCTGGTGACCATGGCGAAGACCCGTCCGGAGCAGAACTTCCTCGGTATTGAAGTGCACTCCCCGGGCGTCGGCGCTTGTCTGGCCTCGGCGCATGAAGAGGGCGTTGAGAACCTGCGCGTGATGTGTCACGACGCGGTGGAAGTGCTGCACAAAATGATTCCTGACAATTCTTTAAACATGGTGCAGCTCTTTTTCCCTGACCCGTGGCACAAAGCGCGTCATAATAAACGCCGTATCGTTCAGGCACCGTTTGCCGAGCTGGTGAAAAGCAAGCTGAAGCTGGGCGGCGTCTTCCATATGGCGACCGACTGGGAAGCGTATGCGGAACATATGCTGGAAGTGATGTCCTCGCTGGATGGGTATAAAAACCAGTCGGCGAGCCAGAGATTATGTGCCGCGTCCGGATTCGCGTCCGGTAACGAAATTTGAACAGCGTGGCCATCGTCTTGGTCACGGCGTATGGGACTTAATGTTCGAGAGGGTGAAATAATGGCAAAGAATCGTAGCCGTCGTCTGCGTAAAAAGATGCATATCGAAGAGTTCCAGGAAGTGGGCTTCTCCGTTGCCTGGCGTTTCCCGGAAGGCACCAGCGTTGAGCAGATCGATCCGGACGTTGGATGCGTTCATCAACGAGGTGATCGAGCCGAACAAACTGGCCTTTGACGGTAGCGGCTATCTGGCCTGGGAAGGTCTGATGTGTCTGCAGCAGACCGGTAAATGCACCGAAGAACATCGGCGAGCTGGTGCGTAAATGGCTGGAAGACCGCAAAAGCTGGACGATATTCACGTCAGCGAACTTTTCGACGTTTGGTGGGACTAAGTTTTATTGCAGTATGCTGGTGCGCATAAATGCGCACCCTACAGGGGATTGCCCCTGCGGGGGATGGTCCTTTGTAGGGTCGCCATTTATGGCGACCTGGTAACAACCGCAAACTGTCTTGCTCTTTCCCGCACAGAATACTCAGGAGATTTCATGGTTCGTAAGGCTCTTCTCGCCGCGCTGCTGCTGGCGGCAGCTCAGGCGCATGCTGACTATCAGTGCAGCGTCAATCCAAAGGATGATGTGATCATCAAACCCCAGAGCGTGCAGGTGGTGGGCAGCAACGGCAACCTTGAAATCACGCCGCAGGGCGATGTGCAGTTCAACGGCAAGTCGGTGAGCATCGATAACGCCACGCGCCAGCAGGCGATTGACTACCAGAACGCGCTGCGTCGCGATCTGCCGTGGGTCGACAGCGGCGCAACCACCCGTCTGGAACGGGGCCGCGTGGCGCTGGATAAAGTGATCGTCGAAAAACTCGGGGCGGACAGCAATGTGCGCAATCGCCTGACCACGCTGAACGGCCAGCTCAAGCAGCAGATGAACCGCATCATCGAGCATCGCCCGGATGGCCTGACCTTCCATCATCAGGCCATTGAGCAGGTGCGCGCCGACGGCGAGAAGCTGGTGCAGAGCACGCTGGGCGGGGTGTTGCAGGATAGTCTGAACGAGATGGGCACCAAACAGGCCGCCAGCGGCAGCAATCCGCTACAGGCGCTGATGGGCAACCTCGGCGGGCTACAGCAGTCGATTCAGACTGAATGGAACAATCAGGAGCAGGATTTCCAGAACTTCGGTCATGAAGTGTGTAACCGGGTGACCGCACTGGAAAGCCAGCGCAAGACGCTGATGCAGAACGTAAAGGGCTAAGCCAGCCGCGTTGCCGCTGAATGCACGGAACATCACGGCGTCATTGTTCTTCTGAACAGTGGCGCCTTTTTTATCCCCGCAACTTTTAAGCCATGATTTAACAGATTGTCTTAGATTCGGGACGAATCTGATAACGGCAAAATTTCCGCATTAATAACTATATCAACGGGCATTCAGCCTGTTGAAATTATTAATTTTTAAGGAAATTTTATGTTATTTTCTGACACCTCTGCTTCCAGTTCACACCCGGTTTTATCACCCCCTGTGGTTATCGTTGCCGAACGCGGCTGGTACAACGATCCGCAAAAACGCTGGCAGGGAACGGTACAAACGCCGGACGCCGTTGAAGTCATCGTGACGGTTAACGGTGGCAATCCGCTACGCGTGCCGGTGATAAATGGTCACTTCGAGTGGATGCCGCCGCAGCCGATGGCCGATGGTGAATACCAGCTCACCTTCACCGCCGTGGATGCCGCCGGCAATCACAGCGCACCTACGCGTGTTGATTACAATATCGATACCCATCCGCCCGCCAGACCGATCATCGAAGCGATTGAAGACCACGTTGCCGGCGGCGTGGAGGACGGTAACAGCATCCGCCGTAACGGCTATACCAACGATGATCAGCCGGTGGTACGCGGGCAGGCCGAAGGCAACGCGCTGGTTTATCTCTATAATGGCAACCAACTTCTCGCCTCTGTGCGTGCCGATGCGCAGGGCAACTGGCAGGCGCAGCTCGATCTGCCGCAGGACGGAACCTATAACCTGACGGCGCAGGCCGAGGACCGCGCCGACAACCGCAGTCAGCCGTCGCCGAAGTGGACCTTTCATCTCGATACGCTTACCCCGGAAACGCCGACGTTCAGCTATTACGACGACAATCGCGGGCTGTATCAGGGCCAGTTTGGCCGCGGCAAACCCACCGATGATGTCCGGCCGGAACTGCACGGCGAAGCCGAGCCCGGCAGCGTGGTGCGCATTCAGTATGCCGCACCGGGCGGAAAGTGGGTTGTCGGCGGTACGGCCACCGTCGACAGCAGCGGCCACTGGCACTGGACGCCGCCGCAGGATCTGCTGCCGGACGGCGACTGGCGTTTTCGCAGCCGCAGCAGCGATAAAGCCGGCAACGTCAGTCAATGGAGCGACAGCTGGACGCTGACCATCGACACCCGTATCAACACGCCCACCATCCTGCAGGCTATCGATGACGTCGGCACCATCCAGCCGGTGCTGCCGGGCCAGACCACCGACGATAAGCGGCTCGATTTTTCCGGACAGGCCGAGCCTTACAGTCAGGTGACGCTGTACCAGAACGGCGTGGCAGCCGGCAGCGCGACGGTGGGGGCCGATGGGCGCTGGCAGATTACCCCGGACCGCGACATGCAGCCGGGCAGCAACAACTTTACGGTAAAAGCAGTCGATCTGGCGGGTAACGTCAGTGACTATGCGCCCAACTGGGCGATTAACTATGACTCTGGCGTAAAGCACAGTTCTGGCGAAGAGAACTGGAACTGTCGCGCCAATACCAGCTGGCAAACCGGCCGTGTGTATCAGTACGGCGGGTTGAAAGTCACCGAACTGAAACATGGCACCACCAACAACTGTTTCTATACCGGCATCATGAACCGGCCAGATGGCTATGAAAGCAAAGCGATTGAGATGCTGGATCATTCGGTCGTGCAGTTTGATTTTGGCGCCACCAATTACGTGGAGTTCAATTATGGCTATCTCCACAATTGCGATACCTACGTGGATATCTTCTCCCCCAGCGGCGAGCTGCTGGGGCGCGAATACCTGCAGCCCGGTGGCGCCAGCCGGTCTGAGCAGGACCTGAACACCTTTAGCTGGCAGGCTCCGGCGGGCCAGCAGATTGGCTATATTGACGTCCATTCGGGCGAAGATCCGGATACCTATAAAAAAGTGCTGTGCTGGAACGTGCTGGTGAAGCGCGATGTCGGCTGGATTATTGATACTGTGCGCTGGGGCAAAGACGAGAGCCTGGTACAGCACCATACGCTGCCGGAAACGCAGGAACAGGAGGGCGCGCAGCTGCATCTGAATGATGTGCAGCAGTGGCTGGCGGCGCACAGTGGACAACCGCTGCAGGGCTTCTCTGCGCTGGTGCTGGAAGGAGAACATCAGCAGCTTGATTATCAGCAGCTGACACAGCATATCAGCGGCCTGCAGCATATCGATCTCACCGGCTCAGGAGACAATCTGCTGCAGCTGGATGCGCAGCAGCTGTTGCAGCAGGCGCACCAGGATGTGCTGCTGCCAGAGCGCACGCGCAGCTGGCTGATTGATGGTGATGCCGGCGACGTGGTGCAGCTCAGCGATAGCACGCAATTTTATCAGCAGTGGCAGCAGCAGGGGACGCAGCAGAGCGGTGGTAAAGTGTGGCAGGTGTTTGAGAGTCTCGACCACAGCGCAACGCTGTTAATCAATAATGAGGTGATGGTCGCCTGAGCGTAACAGATGCAGCCGTGCGGTTTAGTACGGCTGCCAGCGGAAAAGGCGCGTGCCTTCTCCGCTGAATTTACATGAACAGCTCAAGAAGGGAGTTTAGGAACAGTTTGCCGTGTTCGGTGATCTGCCAGTATTCCTCGCTCTCCGTGAGATACCCCTGCGCCAGCGCCTCGTCGATCTGCGGGCGAATCACCGACTCCGGCAGCCCGGTGTACAGCGCAAACTCCGCGCGCGGCGCGGCTTCCAGCAGGCGGAAGCGGTTCATAAAGAACTCAAACGGCTTATCCGCCGCTTCGACGTCGTGCTGACGCTCCAGGTAGCGGCCTTCCATATACCCGCGCGGGTGGCGGGTTTTGGCCGTGCGCAGGATGCGCCCGTCCGGGAAGGTCACCTTGCCGTGCGCGCCGCAGCCAATGCCCAGATAGTCGCCGAAGCGCCAGTAGTTCAGGTTGTGCTGGCACTGGTAGCCCGGCTTCGCGTAGGCCGAGGTTTCGTACTGCTGATAGCCTGCGGCGGTCAGCAGCTGATGACCCTGCTCGAAGATATCCCACAGCGCGTCGTCGTCCGGCAGCACCGGCGGGCGCGAGCCAAACAGCGTGTTGGGCTCGATGGTCAGCTGGTACCACGACAGATGCGGCGGGTTCAGGGCAATCGCCTGGCGCAGATCGTCCAGCGCCTCTTCCAGCGACTGATCCGGCAGGCCGTGCATCAGATCGAGGTTAAAGCTGCGAAGACCAAGCCCGGTCGCCAGGTTTGCCGCGCGCTTCGCCTCTTCCGGGCCGTGAATGCGCCCCAGACGCTTCAGCTTTGGTTCGCTGAAGCTCTGCACGCCGATGGAGATGCGGTTCACGCCCGCACGCTGATAGTCGACAAAACGGTCGGCTTCAACGGTGCCGGGGTTGGCTTCCATCGTAATTTCCGCATCCGCCGCCAGGTTCAGGCGCGCACGCACGCCGTCCAGCAGCGTCTGCATCGCCGGGCCTGACAGCAGGCTCGGCGTACCGCCACCAATGAAAATGGTCTTAACTTCACGTCCCTGTGCGTAAGGTACATCGGCGTCCAGGTCGGCCAGCAGATGCGCAACGTAATCATCGTGCGGCACTTCGCCCTTCAGCGCGTGCGAGTTGAAATCGCAGTACGGGCATTTCTGCACGCACCACGGGATGTGAATATAAAGACTCAGAGGTGGCAAATTAGCCATTACGCAGTGCTTCCAGTAACAGTTTCAGCGCGCGTCCACGGTGGGAAATCGCGCTTTTCTCTTCGCGGGTCAGTTCCGCGGCGGTTTTGCCCTCGGTCGGGACAAAGAAAATCGGGTCGTAGCCAAAGCCGCCGTTGCCAGCCGCTTCACGGGTAATCACGCCCGGCCAGCTGCCGTGGCAGACGATCGGCGTCGGGTCTTCCGCGTGACGCATATAGACCAGCACGCAGTGGAACTGCGCGGTGCGCTGTTCGTCCGGCACGTCCTTCAGGGCGACAAGCAGCTTTTCCAGATTCTGCTGGTCGGTGGCGTCCACGCCGGAATAGCGCGCGGAGTAAATGCCCGGCGCGCCGCCCAGGAAATCCACCGCCAGGCCGGAGTCGTCGGCAATCGCGGGCAGGCCGGTGACCTGCGCGGCATGGCGCGCTTTCAGGATCGCGTTTTCGATAAACGTCAGCCCCGTCTCTTCGGCGGACTCCACGCCCAGCTCGGTCTGAGCCACTACGTCCAGCCCAAAATCATTTAATAGCGAGGCCAGCTCGCGCACTTTACCGGCGTTGCCGGTCGCGAGAACAACTTTCTGCATGCTTTAGTCCTGTTCTGTCAGAGCCGCGACTTCCGTCGGGATAGATTGCGGATTAAGGATTTTTACCTGTTTATGTCGCCCCAGTTCGCCTTTTTCAATGATGACCTGGCTTTTGGCGACGCGAAACTGTTTTGCCAGATATTTGGTCAGATGCGCGTTCGCCTGGCCGTCAACCGGCGGGGCGGTGATGGCGACCTTTAACTCGTCGCCATGCAGCCCGACAATACTGTCACGGCTGGCTTTCGGCTGAATATACAGCCGCAAAACCAGCCCGTCAGCGCAGGTGCTTACTGCACTCATAGCGCCATCCACAGCCCCGGCAGCAGCATGTCGCCCGTAGACTGAAGCAGCTCGGCGATCCCCATGTTGATCACATAGAGCAGCAGAACCAGAATCATCGGGGAGAAGTCGATGCCGCCCATAGACGGAAGCAGGTTGCGGATCGGACGCAGCAGCGGCTCGGCCAGCTGAATCAAGGCGTACTCTACCGGGCTACGCCCCTGGCTTACCCAGCTCATGATCGCCATCACCAGCAGTACCCAGAAGATCAGCAAACCGACGGTTTTGATCAGAATCAGGACGGCGGCAATCCAGATAATCGGCTGGAAGGTGATGACCATAAACAGCACGATCGCTTTGATAACGCTCAGAATAAACGCCACCAGCAGAGACGAGCTGTCGATGGGACCCATGGCCGGGATAATACGGCGCAGCGGTCCGACAACAGGTTGCGTGATTTTCACGACAAACTGCGAGAACGGATTGTAAAAATCACAGCGGGCCCACTGCATCCAGACGCGCAGCAAAAGCGCCATCGTATACAGCTCAATGACCGTTGAGAGCAGGAAAGTCAACGTCTTCATGGCGTTCCTCAGGTTTCCTTATTATTTTGAGTAGTCGCGCGCACCGAAAATTGCCGTGCCGATGCGCACCATAGTGCTGCCTGCCGCGATGGCGGCTTCCATATCATCCGACATGCCCAGTGAAAGCGTGTCTACCGTTTCATAGCGCGCTTTAAGCGCCTCAAATGCTACAGCCATTTGCTGTGCCACGGCAAACTGCCTTTCATAACTTGACTCAGGCGCCGGGATTGCCATCAGCCCGCGCAGGGTTAAGCGCGGCAGGGCGGCCACCTCTCGGCTGCCAGCGCATCCAGCTCGCTCAGCGCGATGCCGGACTTGCTGTTTTCATCACTGATGTTGATCTGAATCAGCACGTTAAGCGCAGGCATCTCTGCCGGGCGCTGGTCGTTCAGGCGGGTGGCAATACGCAGACGGTCAACGGTATGGCACCAGTCGAAGTGCTCTGCCACCAGACGGCTTTTGTTCGACTGCAGTGGGCCAATAAAGTGCCATTGCAGATCAGGATGCCTCCGGCCAGTTCCTGGCAAGTAGCGAATTTTATCCACGCCTTCCTGCACGTAGTTTTCACCAAACGCCCGCTGGCCTGCGGCAATGGCTTCTGCGATGGCGCTCGCAGGCTTGGTTTTGCTGACTGCAAGTAGCGTAATTTCTTCTGAAGCACGGCCGCAACGCGTTGCTGCGGCTGAGATTTTGTCCCGAACCTGTGCCAGGTTATGCGCAATGTCGTTCATTTTCCGAGGAGTAGTCTATGGATGTGGAAGAAATTGTGGCCCTTAGTGTAAAGCATAACGTCTCCGATCTACACCTGTGCAGTGATTCGCCACCCCGTTGGCGCAGATTAGGCCGCCTTGAACCGGCGCCGTTTCCGCCGCCTGATGTCGGGGCGTTGTTGAAAGCCTGGCTCAACGACGAGCAGCAGGGAACCTGGTGGGCAAACGGGCAGGTCGATTTTGCCGTGACGGTGGCGGAAGACCAGCGTCTGCGCGGGAGCGCGTTTAAGCAGATGAAGGGGATATCCGTCACTCTGCGGCTGTTGCCGCGCACCTGTCCGCAGCTTTCCTCGCTGGGTGTGCCGCGGGCCATTCCCGAACTCTTGTCCAGCGACAACGGGTTGGTTCTGGTAACGGGAGCGACCGGCAGCGGCAAATCCACCACGCTGGCCGCAATGGTCGATTTTCTCAACCGCCATACTGACGGCCACATCCTCACGCTCGAAGATCCGGTGGAGTTTATATACCAGAGTGAACGTTGCCTGATTCAGCAGCGGGAGATAGGCCAGCACAGTCCATCATTTGTGGAGGCGCTGCGCAGTGCATTACGCGAGGACCCGGACGTTATTTTACTGGGTGAGCTGCGCGACAGCGAAACAATCCGCCTGGCGCTGACGGCGGCGGAGACCGGGCATCTGGTGCTGGCGACGCTCCACACTCGCGGGGCATCGCAGGCAATTGAACGGCTGGTCGATACGTTCCCGGCGCAGGAGAAAGATCCGGTGCGTAACCAGCTGGCCGGCAGCCTGCGGGCGGTGCTGGCGCAAAAGCTGCTTACCGACCAGCAGGGCGGGCGCGTCGCGCTGTATGAACTGCTGGTGAACACGCCGCAGCGGCGGCGAATCTTATCCGCGAAGGAAAAACGTGGCAGTTGCCCGGCATTATTCAAACCGGCCAGCAGGCAGGGATGCAGAACTTTGACCAGAGCCAGCAGGCCCGGCGCGAGGCGGGCGGCAGGGACGTGCCCTGAGAACCGCCGACACGGCGGCGCGAAACCGCGCGGCCGCGTCCGGGCTGATTTAAAGCCCTGTCTCGAAATAGCTTTCGAGGATGATGACGGCGGAAGCGGAGTCGACGCTGCCCTTTGTGCAGCGCGCGGAAGCCGCCGTGCTCAAACAGGCCGGCACGCGCTTCGACGGTGCTCAGACGCTCGTCGTGCAGCTTCACGGAGACGCCAAAGCGGCCGTGGATTTTATTGGCAAACTTACGCGCGCGGGCGGTCAGCGGCTGTTCGGTACCCGTCCATGTTCAGCGGCAGCCCAACGATCACGTCATCCGGCTGCCACTCTTTGAGCAGACGCTCAATAAGGTTCCAGTCTGGCGTGCCGTCGTTCGCCTTCAGGGCCGTGAGCGGACGCGCGGTGCCGGTGATGCGCTGCCCCACGGCGACGCCAATGCTTTTGGTGCCAAAATCGAAGGCCAGAAGTGTTCCGCTCATCAGGCGTGCCCCGCTACGCCTGGCATGGTCAGAATATCAATGCCAATCAGCTTTGCCGCATCACGCCAGCGATCGGCGATCGGGGTTTTGAACAGGATATTCATGTCGGCAGGGGCGGTGAGCCAGGCGTTATCCAGGATCTCCTGCTCAAGCTGGCCCTTCTCCCACGACGAATAGCCCAGCGCCACCAGCACTTCAGAAGGCTGCTCTGCGGTGCCCAGCGTTTCCAGCACGTCGCGCGAGGTGGTGATCACGGTGTTGTCGGAGATGCGAATGCTGGAAGAGAAAACGGGCGGGCGTATGCAGGATAAAACCGCGATCTTCTGCAAGAGGGCCACCCAGCATCACCGGTTTATCAAGACGGATTTCCGGCAGGCGCGCTTCAGCTGTGATTTTCAGCTTTTCCAGAATCCCTTCAACCTGCAGGTTTTCCAGCGGCTTATTGATGATAATACCCATTGCGCCGTCTTCATTGTATTCACAAATATAAACCACGGAGCGGCGGAAAAAATCGGGTCCTGGAGAGCAGGCATGGCAATAAGAAAGTGATGCTGTAAATTCATTGTCAGAGGTACTGTTTCCGCATAAAGATAGCCGGTGCTGAAAGCGCGCTGCACCGGCTATGGGTGATGTCACCCGGGAGCTGTCACTCATGCGGTATTCTCTGGCCAAACGTTTTTCGATGGCGTCCATCAGCATTCCGGTGATCGAGATCGGGAATTCCGCTTCGATTTCGCGAATGCAGGTTGGGCTGGTGACGTTCACTTCGGTCAGGCGATCGCCGATGATATCCAGGCCAACGAAGATCAGGCCTTTGGCTTTCAGCGTCGGGCCGACGCGGCGGGCAATTTCCCAGTCGCTTTCGGTCAGCGGACGGGGTTCACCACGACCACCGGCCGCCAGATTACCGCGGGTTTCGCCACCCTGCGGAATACGCGCGAGGCAGTAAGGCACCGGCTCGCCGTCTACAACCAGCACGCGTTTGTCGCCATCTTTAATGGCAGGCAGATAGTTCTGCGCCATGCAGTAACGGGTACCCAGTTCGGTCAGCGTTTCGGCAATCACGCCGATGTTCGGATCGCCTTCCTTCACGCGGAAGATAGATGCGCCGCCCATGCCGTCCAGCGGCTTCATGATGATGTCGCCGTGCTTCTGCCAGAATTCTTTCAGCTGCGCTTTGCTGCGGGTCACCAGCGTTTCCGGCGTCAGGTCAGAGAACCAGGCGGTGTAGAGCTTCTCGTTACAGTCGCGCAGGCTCTGCGGTTTGTTGACGATCAGCGTGCCTTTCTCTTCAGCACGTTCGAGAATATAGGTGCTGTAGATGTATTCGGTGTCGAACGGCGGATCTTTACGCATCAGGATAACGTTAAGGTCGGCCAGGGCGATGTCCTGCTCGGTGCCGAATTCGTACCATTTGTCGTAGTTCTGCTCGACGTTAACGATTCGGGTGCGCGCGCGCGCTTCACCGTTGATCAGGTAAAGATCGTTCATCTCCATATAGTGGAGCTCATAGCCGCGACGCTGCGCTTCCAGCAGCATGGCGAAGCTGGAATCTTTTTTGATGTTAATGTTTGCGATGGGATCCATCACGATGCCGAGCTTGATCATGTTCTTCTCCGTTAATGCTTCAACCCAGGTCGCCAAACCGCACCTGTAGCGCGGTGATGGCCGTGAGTGCCGTTGTCTCAGTGCGCAGAACGCGAGGTCCCAACAGAATATCAGTAAACTGGTAGCGCGCCGTCATGGCAATTTCGTCCGCCGACAGGCCGCCTTCCGGGCCAATCAGCAGCCGAACGCGCTCAACGGGCAGCGGCAGCGTATTGATGCTGGCGCTGGCGCGCGGATGAAGATTGAGCTTCAGCCCGCTCTCTTCTTCTGCACACCAGTCTTCCAGATCCATCGCCGGGCGGATCTCCGGAATACGGTTGCGGCCGCTCTGTTCGCAGGCCGCAATGGCAATTTTCTGCCACTGCTGGATCTTTTTGTTCAGACGTTCCGCATCCAGTTTAACGCCACAGCGCTCAGAAAAAAGTGGCGTAATGAGGCTTACACCCAGTTCAATGGATTTCTGAATGGTGAATTCCATTTTCTCACCGCGCGACATCACCTGGCCCAGATGAATGTGCAGCGGCGATTCCCGGTCATCCACTTCGCCACGCAGCACGTTAACGTGCACGCTTTTTTTATCAGACCGCGTGATTTCCGCGTCGAAAACCTGGTTCGAGCCGTCGAACAGCTGTATTGCCTGACCTGCACCCATGCGCAGCACGCGGCCAACGTGGTTGGCAGCATCATCAGACAGGGCGATTTCGCGGCCTGCGGTAATCAGTTCAGGATGGTAAATGCGGGGAATGCGCATAGTCAGAAATTCCATGTGTCATGCGATATAAGCGAATTGCCGTAGTGTAGGTTAGCTCTTTTGCGCCTGGCAAGCCCGCTGGACGTACGGGTTATGATTCCCCTGGACTCTGGCAATGCGTTCGTCGCGCTGGCATTCCCATTCCGTCACCGGATACTGCTTGTCCCAGGCGTTGAACAGCTGCGTCTGCTGGCGGGAAAGGTTGAGGTCATAACGGTCACGCATATAGAAGTAGGTGCGGGCAATGCTGCCGCGCGCGCGGGCAGGGGGCTCGGCGACTTTCTCTTTAAAATCCACCTTCATGCCGCACTGGCCGTACTGGCCTTCGCCACCGTTCCACTGGCTGTACATAAAGTTGCCGCGGTCGCCGTTCACTTCACCCACGGCAGGTTGCAGGTTGTGCATATCGCTTTCCATCTGGCGATAAACCGGATCTTTGGCGCAGTTTTTACGTCCGCCATCCTGCCAGCACTGGCGCTGGTGGCCAAACTGCCAGGCCGGAACGACATGTTCCCATTCAATACGGCTGGCGCGGTTTTCGTTTTTACGCACCTTGTAGCCGCAGGATTCAAGGTCAACGACTCCTTTTTTACCCTGCCAGTTAATTTTACAGCCGCAGTAGAAATCGCCCGGCACGTCGGCGTTGACCTTAACACCGGCCGCTTTGGCCTGAGAGAAACTGGTGATACCGTCGGCCAGGGCGTGGCCTGAGAGCGCTGTCGTCAAAAAGGCGACCGCAAGAGAAAAATTACGGGACATCTTACACTCCGTGTCAAAACGAGCCCGCAACGTAACGAATGTTGTTCCCGTATGCAATCAGTCAGATCAGGAAAGTTCCTGAAAGTTCAGATAATTATTCGGCGACCAGCGGTTCGCCGCATTTTACGCAGCGATAGGTCGCCTCGCCACGCACCACGCGATTATGACGGCGGACGGTGAGCTGGTGCTGCTGGCACCGGCAGCGGTAGGAAAAGGTATTGCGCCTTACGGATTCCAGTTCGAACTGATGCGTGCGGCGAGCCGGAACGCCGAGCACGGCTTCCATCATCCACTTCCACTCTTTCCCGTGCGGCGCTACGCGGCCAAAGTGCTTCCACACCAGAAGATGCGCCAGCTCGTGCGGCACCACTTCCTCAATAAACGCCTGCTGGTTTTCCATCATCAGCACCGGGTTAAGGCGGATCTCGTACTACTCCAGCCAGGCGGTGCCCGCCGCGGTGCCGCGCTGCTGATAGACCAGCTTCGGTTCAGGATAGTTGCGGCCGAGCTTCAGGTTCGCCTGAGCGAGTTTTTCCCGCAGGCTGCGCATAACGGCTTGCTGAATGGCGATGGGGAGACGGGGAGCTTTCATAAGGGCAGAGCATAAAGCGCGAAGCGGGGAGGCAAGGCAGGCGCACAGGCGGCAGATAAAAAAAGGGCCGCCCTGCGGCAGCCCCAGTTAACGCATCTGGCCTTACTGCTGGCCGATTTCGCGCAGCGGACGACCTTTCATCAGGTTACGTTCAATGTGTTCCAGCGAAACGTGTTTGGTTTCTGGAACCAGCCAGATGGTCAGAACAATAAAGAACAGGTTCAGACCGGCGTAGACCCAGAAGGTGTTCGCATTGCCCAGGGTGTTGAGCATGGTCAGGAACGTGGCGCCGACGATCATATTGGCAATCCAGTTGGTCGCGGTAGAGCAGGTGATACCAAAATCACGCCCTTTCAGCGGCTGGATTTCAGAGCACAGCACCCAAATCAGCGGGCCGGCGCTCATCGCAAACCCGACGATAAACATCAGCAGCATGCCTACCGCAAAGTACTGCGCGGTTGGAGAGTGAATGCCCACGTGCATCATGGTACCGAGGATGCCCATGCCGGCCGCCATGACCAGGAAGCCCAGCGTCAGCGTAGGCTTACGTCCCCAGCGGTCCACCAGACCGATGGCGATAAAGGTCGCCAGCACGTTGGTCAGACCCACGATAACGGTGCCCCACATCTGCTCGGTGGTGTTGGTGTAGCCCGCCAGCTCAAAGATTTTTGGCGCGTAGTACATGATGACGTTCATCCCGGTGAACTGCTGCATCACCTGCAGCAGCACGCCGAGGAACACCGCGCGGCGGAAGTTGCTGTTCTCTTTAAACAGCGCCCAGCCGGACTGTTTCACCTTCAGGCTTTCGCGGATCTCTTCCAGCTCGTTTTTCGCTTCCGCGCTGGTATCGCGCAGGCGCAGCAGCACGCGTTCGGCATCGACGGAAGCGGCGTTTGGCGGCAAACCAGCGCGGGCTGTCCGGCAGGAAGAAGACGCCAATCAGCAGCAGAATGGCCGGAATGATGATCACGCCCAGCATCCAGCGCCATGCGCCGCTGTAGCTGAAGGCGGTATCGGACAGGTAAGCGCCCAGAATACCGATGGTGATCATCAGCTGGTACATGGAAATCATGCTGCCGCGGATTTTCTCCGGCGCGATTTCAGAGAGGTAGAGCGGGGCGGTGTAAGACGCGACGCCCACGGCCAGGCCCAGCAGCACGCGGGAAAGAATAAGCACTTCAACGTTAGGGGCGGCGGCAGAGAAGAGGGAACCGGCAACGAACAGGATCGCACCGATCATCAGGCTCTTTTTACGTCCGAGCTTGAAGGAGAGCCAGCCGCTGCCGACGGCCCCGACGGC
This sequence comes from Enterobacterales bacterium, assembly GCA_039593635.1. Classification (GTDB taxonomy): domain Bacteria; phylum Pseudomonadota; class Gammaproteobacteria; order Enterobacterales; family Enterobacteriaceae; genus Enterobacter. The sequence continues at coordinate 31,126 of JBCNOW010000007.1, read as the reverse complement.
CGCACCGAACATCATGGAGCTGACCACCCATTCCTGGGTATGTGCGCTAATCTGGAATTCGTCTGCGATGAAGGGAAGAGCGCCGGCAATGACGCCGATATCCAGGCCAAAGAGTAATCCTGCCAGGGCGGCGAGGAAGCAGACGAAGAATGTCATCGCCTTGTTGGACGTACGCCCCTGTTTTTTATTGTCAGGCATTATGCCCTCCAGTTGGGTTATCAGTTTTATTGATGTTAAGGGTAGGTGAGCGACCCGTAAAAATATGTGAGATAAATCACATTGGTGTAATCGGTTACACAACGCTGAAACCCGTAAATCCAGATTATGGAATCAGTAGATAACCAGTAAGGTATAGCACGCTTTAAGTTTCTGACATCACTATAAATATCGGCTATCAGACGACGCTGAAAATAACGCATTTTCATCACCGTTACTACGCTGAAAAATCTCTAAATTGAAGATATTAAAAGGATTTCAAAATGTAATCGTTAACACTTTGTTGTAAGCGCAGTGCTAACAGTGTAGACAGCGCTGAAAAATGCGCCTGCGGTGCTGTAGACAAAAAGTGTGATGGTGCAGAGGCGGGATAGGGGAAGCGGTCAGGGACGAAAGAGTGGAAATTTCGCCGGTAAAAAAGCCCGCTTGCGCGGGCTCGATTTACCTTCTCCGCTAAGAGAAGATCGGGGTGAGGGCCTTCGCCCGCACCCGCGGAGATTACAGGCCTGCGGCCTCGCGCAGTTGGGCGGCTTTGTCGGTCTGTTCCCACGGGAAGTGTTCACGACCAAAGTGACCGTAGGCAGCGGTTTCTTTGTAGATTGGCTTCAGCAGATCCATCATCTGAATCAGACCGTATGGACGCAGGTCGAAGAACTCACGCACCAGCAGCGTCAGCTGTTCGGTTGAAACTTTCTCGGTACCGAAGGTTTCCACCATGATTGAGGTCGGTTCTGCCACACCAATCGCGTAAGAAACCTGGATTTCGCAGCGATCGGCCAGGCCAGCGGCAACGATGTTTTTTGCCACGTAGCGTGCAGCGTAAGCCGCTGAGCGGTCAACTTTCGACGGATCTTTACCGGAGAACGCGCCGCCGCCGTGGCGAGCCATGCCGCCGTAGGTATCGACGATGATTTTACGACCGGTCAGGCCGCAGTCGCCCATCGGGCCGCCGATCACGAAACGACCGGTTGGGTTGATGTGGTATTTGGTGCTGGCGTTGATCCACTCGGTCGGCAGTACCGGCTTGATGATCTCTTCCATCACCGCTTCACGCAGATCGGCCTGTGAAATCTCTTCTGAATGCTGAGTTGACAGCACTACCGCATCGATACCGACAATCCTGCCGCCGTCGTACTGGAAGGTAATCTGGCTTTTGGCATCCGGGCGCAGCCATGGCAGCGTACCGTTTTTACGCACTTCAGCCTGACGCTGCACCAGACGGTGCGCGTAAGTGACCGGTGCTGGCATCAGCACGTCGGTTTCGTTAGTTGCGTAGCCGAACATCAGGCCCTGGTCGCCCGCGCCCTGCTCCAGTGGATCGGCGCGGTCAACGCCCTGGTTGATGTCCGGGGACTGTTTGCCGATGGCGCTCAGTACCGCGCAAGAGTTGGCATCAAAGCCCATATCAGAATGTACATAGCCGATCTCACGCACCGTGTTACGGGTGATCTCTTCGATATCAACCCATGCGCTGGTGGTGATCTCACCGCCAACCAGAACCATGCCGGTTTTGACATAGGTTTCGCACGCTACGCGCGCTTTAGGATCCTGCGCCAGGATCGCATCCAGCACCGCATCGGAGATTTGGTCAGCAATTTTATCAGGATGTCCTTCTGATACGGACTCGGACGTAAACAGGTGTTTTGCCATTCTGTTCTTTACCTTGCAAATGGTTTGAATTCGACTGCATAGCGTAAGCGGGATGATGCCAGCTCGACGCCCCTTCAGGCAAAGCCGCAAGCAGTAGGAAGTGTCAGCGTACCAGGCTCACACCGCCTGGATGTTAATCAGTTTAGATGGAAAACCATCTGGACGGCTATTTTAGGTCACTCAGTGCGCGTTTTTCCAGTGCTTTTTCGCCATCCGCATTTATCGCTACAGATCAACTGGAATATTTTCCTGACACCCGCCGCAGCGCGCCGACAAAGATTTTGCATTTTGCCGCGTCAGACTGTATAAAACGCCGCAGTTGTCCCATGGATGACGCCCCTGTGCGTCGCGCTGTCAGAGGCTGTTGATCTGATTTTCATCCACTCCGTTTCCGCATGCTGTTAGCAGGCGCTGGAGGTGATAAAAACAATGAACCACATTTTCGCTCTCTTCGGTTCACGGCGCCGTTCTGGCGCGCTGGCACGCCTTTCCATTTCCAGTTCTGCTCTTTTCTCTCGTCGAAGTTTTCTGCGCTGCGGTAATTATCCCGACACGAGCGCCGGCTAAGCTATTCCCCCAGTTTCTCTGCTGTGTTTCACTCGCCTGTGGTGAGGTGATGCGGGACGATTTTGCCCCGTTGTTCACCGCTTCCGGCACGGTGTTTTACACTTAACCTCAGTAAGGCGCACGGTAACCTGCTGAGGCAAGATAAGCAGAATGAGGAAATTTCCATCCGGCGCAGTAGCAGCAAAATCCGGCAACTTTTTCATATTTCAACGGAAAATTGAGGTTCGCGATGTCTGACGACATGTCTTCTTTTTCGCCTTCGTCAGCGGGCGAACAGGGTGTACTACGTTCTATGCAGGAGGTTGCGATGAGCTCCCAGGAAGCCAGCAAGATGCTGCGCACTTACAATATTGCCTGGTGGGGCAATAACTACTACGACGTCAACGAACTGGGCCACATCAGCGTCTGCCCGGATCCGGACGTCCCGGAAGCGCGCGTGGACCTCGCCAAACTGGTGAAAGCCCGCGAAGCACAGGGCCAGCGTTTGCCTGCACTGTTCTGCTTCCCGCAGATCCTGCAACACCGTCTGCGTTCGATTAACGCCGCGTTCAAACGCGCGCGTGAATCCTACGGCTATAAAGGCGACTACTTCCTGGTTTACCCGATCAAGGTAAACCAGCACCGCCGCGTGATTGAATCCCTGATCCACTCCGGCGAACCGCTGGGGCTGGAAGCCGGTTCCAAAGCGGAACTGATGGCGGTGCTGGCGCATGCGGGCATGACCCGTTCGGTGATCGTCTGTAACGGCTATAAAGACCGTGAATACATTCGTCTGGCGCTGATTGGCGAAAAGATGGGCCATAAGGTCTATCTGGTTATCGAGAAGATGACCGAAATGCGCCATCGTGCTGGAAGAGGCCGAGCGTCTGAACGTGGTGCCGCGCCTTGGCGTGCGCGCGCGTCTGGCGTCGCAGGGCTCCGGTAAATGGCAGTCCTCCGGCGGCGAAAAATCCAAATTTGGCCTGGCGGCGAACGCAGGTGCTGCAGCTGGTGGAAATTCTGCGCGAGCGCGGTCGTCTGGACAGCATTCAGCTGCTGCACTTCCACCTCGGCTCGCAGATGGCCAATATTCGCGATATCGCCACCGGCGTGCGTGAATCGGCGCGTTTCTACGTTGAGCTGCACAAGCTGGGCGTCAATATTCAGTGCTTCGACGTGGGCGGCGGCCTGGGCGTGGATTACGAAGGGACCCGCTCGCAGTCTGACTGCTCGGTGAACTACGGCCTGAACGAATATGCCAACAACATCATCTGGGCGATTGGCGATGCCTGTGAAGAGCACGGCCTGCCGCACCCGACGGTGATCACCGAGTCTGGCCGCGCGGTGACCGCGCACCACACGGTGCTGGTCTCTAACATCATCGGCGTTGAGCGCAGCGAAATCACCGAAGCGACCCCACCGCAAGACGATGCCCCACGTTCGCTGCAAAGCATGTGGGAAACCTGGCAGGAGATGCACGAGCCGGGCACGCGTCGTTCGCTGCGCGAATGGCTGCACGACAGCCAGATGGATCTGCATGATATCCACGTCGGCTACTCTTCAGGCACCTTTAGCCTGCAGGAGCGCGCGTGGGCGGAGCAGCTTTATCTGAACATGTGCCATGAAGTGCAGAAACAGCTGGACCCGAGCAACCGTGCGCACCGTCCGATTATCGACGAATTGCAGGAACGTATGGCGGATAAGATTTACGTCAACTTCTCGCTGTTCCAGTCGATGCCGGATGCCTGGGGTATCGATCAGCTGTTCCCGGTTCTGCCGCTGGAAGGGCTGAACCACGCGCCGGAACGTCGTGCGGTGCTGCTGGACATCACCTGTGACTCCGACGGCGCTATCGACCACTACGTTGACGGCGACGGTATCGCCACCACCATGCCAATGCCGGAGTACGATCCGGAGAACCCGCCGATGCTGGGCTTCTTTATGGTCGGGGCGTATCAGGAGATCCTCGGCAACATGCACAACCTGTTCGGCGATACCGAAGCGGTTGACGTGTTTGTCTTCCCGGACGGCAGCGTGGAAGTGGAGCTGTCTGACGAAGGGGATACCGTGGCGGACATGCTGGAATACGTGCAGCTGGATCCGAAAAACCTGCTGACGCAATTCCGCGATCAGGTGAAAAACACCGGTCTGGACGACGCGCTGCAGCAGCAGTTCCTGGAAGAGTTTGAAGCGGGTCTTTACGGGTACACCTATCTGGAAGACGAGTAAGTGTATTTCCCGCAACGGGCTCCGGCTGGAGCCCGTTATTATCACCTTCCCTGACAATCCTTCCTGCCATTTATTCAATTCGTGATCGCTATCACTCTGAAATTATCCCGGCCGAAACAGCAAATTCAAACCGTTTATTAACAAAAGCTATCTGCTTAATTCAGCAGCGAAAGCGCATCGGCAGCGAAAAAAACGTTTTTTAAATCTGTGGCTTAGTGTTGTACCTGCCCGCAAATGACCAATCTTTCTTTTATGAGTTTCTGGCTATCTATAATAAAAATTTAAGCATAAGGCGGTGGGTGAGCGATGTGCAGACTGTCGGTTTTTTGACGCTTTCTGGAATCCCGCTTTAAGCAGTGCAATATCCCATCTTAAGCACAAAGCCAGAATTTATACCAATGCTTTATAATTAATTGCTTATTAATCAATTTATTATTGGTTTTATTTTTTTGTCAGGGCCGATAAGTAAAATCTGAAATCTAAGAATTATCTGATCTTTATATGAAACATGCAGTGAAAATGAAGATTTATTGATTGGTTTAAACGATTAAAGTTCACGCTGTTGTTCACTGAAATCTATTTTTCAAAATGTAAGTTGTAAGTTAATCTTCAGTTAAGGTGTTAAGTTTTATCGATGTTTCCCTTACGAATCACATGAGAAAAGCTGACGGTTTAACGCGCTATCAGCCAGTGTAAGGATCGTAAAATGCGCTGCAAATCCGACTACATTCTGATGCTGGAGCCGGTTCACGCTATTTCCGGTGAAGTGGTGGCATGGGAATTGTTGACGCGTTTCGCAGATGATGCAGATACCAATAATAAGCGTAACCCTGACAGGGATGCGGGGTTCTTCAGTCGGCTTTCTGCTGACGAAAAATGGCAGTTATTCCTCCACCAGGTCGAAAAACTTATTCAGCTTTACCATGCGGGGTTTGAGCAGGTCATCAGCGTTAATGTAGACAGAGATATTGTTTCAGGCATTTTTAAAGATGCTGAAATACAAAGAAAACTGGCCGCGCTGACGCGATTACGGCTGGAAATCTCTGCCTTCTTCACCGCACGTTTTAATAGTGCCGACCTGCTGATCCTGAAAGGCGTAGCCAAAATCACGCCGGCCCCGTTATGGCTCGATGACTTTGGTCCGGGTTATTCCAACCTGACCATGCTCGATAGCGGAATATTCGACATCGTCAAGATTGATAAAAAATTTTTTTGGCAATTTGGCGAAGATCGCACTTTCGACATTCTGCTCGACCACCTCAATCAATTATGTCGCGGCGTGATTATTGAGGGCGTTGAACATCAACGTCAGGTTGATTTGCTGTCGCAAAAATCAATTTACGGCATGCAAGGCTACCACTGGAAGAGCGTCTATCTCACTGATTTGTTGGCGCAAGTCTGAAAAGAGTTCGGCAGAGCTGTTTTTCGCACGGGCGGCAAATAACGACTCAGCGCGTTTTCACTGTGCCTCTGGCAGATGAAACCGGCCTGGAGAGGATGTGAGTAATTCATTGAATTATTCGCGAAGAATACCGGTGTCTGGCGATACCGGGCGTTTTTATGGATGCCATTAAGCTTATAACTGCGCGGGATATCGATAAAATGAACAATATCTCTGTAACGCCTAAAGGCGGAACGATTGCTACTGAAGTGAGCGGTAATCAGGTTAATTTGACTGCTCCCAGTGTGGTTAAGCTCAACCTTAATCAGGCTGATATTAAGTCTTTCACACGCAATGGTAGTGATTTAGTGGTCACCACTAAATCCGGTGAAGTCGTTGTTATTCATAAATTCTACGATGCTAACGGCGACAGCGATCTGGTGCTGCAGGACGACAAAGGCGCGCTGTGGTGGGTGGAAGATCCCGGCACAGAAGGCTTCCAGTTTGTGTCTATCGACAGCACGGAAGGGCTGTTAGCGGAAAACGTCACGGGTGACGGAACACTGACCGCCTTTGGTATCGCCGGCGCCGCACTGGCCGGTATCGGTGCGCTGATCGCCGGTAACAACGGCGGTGGCGGCGGCGGTGGTGGGGATAACGGCGGCGGCGACAATGGCGGCGGCGGTGATACCACGGCACCGGCGGCGGTCAGCGATCTGCTGATCACGGATAACGCGGGCAGCGTGCAGGGCGCTATCACGGGCGGCACCAGCACCGATGACAACACGCCTACGCTGAGCGGCACGGCCGAAGCGGGGACCATTGTCAGTATTTACGACGGCACCACGCTGCTGGGCACGGTCACCGTCGGTGCCGATGGCCGCTGGAGCTTCACGACACCTGCCCTGGGTGAAGGGCAGCACAGCCTGACGGTTACCGTCACCGATGCGGCCGGCAACACCAGTCCGGCCACCAGCCCGGTTGATTTCACCGTCGATACGCAGCCACCGGCAGTGGCCACGGACGTGTCCCTGACCAACAACAGCGGCGGCAGCACCACGCCGGTACCAAACGGATCGAGCAGCGATGACAACACGCCGACCCTGAGCGGCCGCGGTGAAGCGGGCGCTGTGGTCAGCGTTTACGATGGTCAGACGCTGCTCGGCACGGCGCTGGTGGGCGCGAACGGCAACTGGAGTTTTACCACGCCAGCGCTGAGCAACGGCAGCCACAGCCTGACCGTGACGCTGACGGACGCTGCCGGCAACGTCAGCGCTGCGTCCTCGCCGTTTGTGGTGACGATTCAGGCGGGCCTGCCGTCAACCAGCAGTTCGCTGCAAATTACCGACGATAGCGATGCCACGCTGCGCACGCTGAGCGATGGCGCCAGCACCAAAGACAGCACGCCGGTGCTGAGCGGCCTGGCGAGCGCTAACGCCGTCATCACGCTGTACAACGGCACCACGCTGCTGGGCAGTACTATTGCCGACGGCAGCGGTCAGTGGCGCTTCACTCCCGCCACGCTGGCAGATGGTACTTACGCGTTCCGCGCGGTTGCCACCGACGCCGCCGGTAACGTCACCACCTCCGTCACCCTGACGGTCACCATTGATACCGTGGCACCCGGCGCGGCAGGCGATCTGCTGCTGACCGGTGACAGCAATGGCACCGTGACGCCGATTGCCGCCGGCGGCAGCAGCAATGACAACACGCTGTCGCTGAGCGGCACGGCAGAGGCCGGCAGCACCGTTACGGTACGCGATGGCAACGTCGTGCTCGGCACGGCTATCGTCGGCAGTAACGGCAGCTGGAGCTTCACCACGCCAGCGCTCAGCGACGGCAATCACAGCCTGACTACCACGGTAACCGACAGCGCCGGCAACACCGGTCCGGCATCAGCGGCTATCGTGGTCACCGTCGATACCACCGCACCGGCGGCGATCGGCGATCTGCAGGTGATCGACAACGTGGGTGCCAGCCAGGGCCCGCTGACGTCGGGCGCTACCACCGATGACAACACTCCTACCCTGAGCGGCAGCGGCGAAGCCGGTGCGCTGATCAGCATTTACGACGGCAGCACGCTCCTGGGCAATACCCTTGTCGGGGCCAACGGCAGCTGGAGCTTTACCACGCCAGCGCTCAGCAACGGCAGCCACAGCCTGACCGTTACGCAAACCGATGCGGCGGGCAACGTCAGCAGCGCGACCGCGGAATTTGTGGTCAATGTGGACGCTGCGCTGCCACCCGCCAGCGCCAGCATTGAGCTGGTGGGCGACAGCGGCAATACCCTCGTCTCACTGCAAAACGGCGCCGTCACCAATGACGACAGCCCGACCCTCGCCGGCCTGACCCGGGCGGGCAGCCTCGTCCGCATCTTTGACGGCGGCGATCTGCTCGGCAGCACCACCGCCGACGGCAATGGGCAGTGGAGCTTTGCCCTGAGCAACCTGAGTGAGGGCGGCCACGCGTTCAGCGCCACCATTACCGACGTTGACGGCAATGTGATTGACACCGTCACCCTGAACATTACGGTTGATACCACGCCACCGGCGGCAGCCAGCGATCTGGCACTGCTGAACGATGCCGGCAGTACCGCACAGCCGGTGACGGGCGGCAGCGCGATCAACGATGCGACACCGCTGCTGAGCGGCACGGCGGAAGCCGGCAGTATTGTCACGATTCGCGATGGCAACACCGTTCTCGGCAGCGTCAGCGTGGGCAGTAACGGCAGCTGGAGCTTCACCACGCCAGCGCTGGGCGAGGGCAATCACAGCCTGAGCACCACGGTGACCGATGCCGCCGGCAACGTCAGCCCGGCATCAACGCCGATCGCCTTTAGCGTTGACACCACCGCGCCTGCCGCCGTCAGCGGCCTGCAGGTGACGGATAACGCGGGCAGCGCCACCGGCGCGCTGGCTTCCGGCCAGACCACCGACGATCGCACGCCAACCCTGAGCGGTTCGGCAGAAGCGGGCGCGGTGGTGCGTATCTATGACGGTACCACGCTGCTCGGTAGCGTTACCGCCGGCAGCAACGGCAGCTGGAGCTTTACGCCAGATGCGCTCACCAACGGGCAGCACAGCCTGACCACCACGGTGACTGACGCGGCCGGCAACGTCAGCCCGGCATCGCCGGTGTTCACGGTCAACATTGAGGCGGGCGTGCCGGCCACCAGCAGCCTGCTGATTGTCACCGATGATAACGGCAGCACACTGGTCGAACTGGCCAATAACGACAGCACCACCGACAGCACGCCGATTCTCAGTGGCCAGGCCGGGGCGGGCGATCTCGTCACCCTGTACAACGGCAGTACGGTTTTGGGCAGCGTGGTCGCGGGCAGCAACGGACAGTGGAGCTTCACGCCAGCAGCGCTGGCCGACGGCACCTACGCATTCCGCGCCAGCGCCGATAACGGCAGCGGCACGGTGACGGATTCGCCGGTAATCACCATCACCATCGACACCGTCGCGCCCGCGGCACCGACAGGCATCCAGCTGACCAACGATGACGGCGATCCGCTGGGCACAGGCAGCACTAACGTCGCTGCGCCAACCCTGAGCGGCAGCGGCGAAGCTGGCGGTGTGGTGATTATCTCCGATGGCGGTACGGTGATTGGCAGCACCACGGTGGGCAACGATGGCAACTGGAGCTTCACCACGCCGCCCCTCAGCGATGGCAGCCACAGCCTGACCAGCACCGTGACCGATGCGGCTGGCAACACCGGACCGGCGTCAACACCGGTAACCGTCACCGTCGATACGCAGGCACCGGCGGCGGCAGGCAATCTGCAGCTCAGTAATGGCGACGGCACACCGGTTGCCGCGGGCGGCAGCACCAATGACACCACGCCAACCCTGAGCGGTACCGCTGAACCCGGTAGCACGGTGACCGTCAGCGATGGCGATACGGTGCTGGGCACGGCGACGGCAGGCAGCGACGGCAGCTGGAGTTTCACCCCGACCGATCCGCTGAGCGAAGGGCAGCATAACCTGACGTCCACCGTTACCGACACGGCGGGCAATACCGGGCCGGGCAGTACGGCGGTGATTGTCATCGTCGATACCAGCGCCCCTGCTGTGGCCAGCGAGCTGCTGCTCAGCAACGACCAGAGCGGTACACCGGTGCCGGTCAGCAATGGCCTCACCAATGACACTACGCCGGTGCTCAGTGGCCGCGCGGAACCGGGCAGCACCGTGACCATTTCCGATGGCGATACGGTACTGGGCACCGCCACCGTCGGCAACGACGGCAGCTGGAGCTTCACCGCACCGTTGCTGGCAGCGGGCGACCATAGCCTGACGGCGACGGTGACCGATACCGCTGGCAATACCAGCGAACCTTCGGCCGCCCTCAGCTTTACCATCGATACCACCACGCCAGCCGCGCCGGGCAATGTACAGCTCAGTGATGATCAGAGCGGCACGCCGGTGCTGATCACCAGCGGTGCCACTAACGACACCACGCCGGTCCTGAGCGGCAGCGGCACCGCCGGCAGCGCCATCACCGTCTCGGATGGCAATACCGTGCTGGGCACCACCACGGTCAACGACGACGGCAGCTGGAGCTTCACGCCAGCCACCGCGCTGGGCGAGGGGCCGCACAGCCTGACGGCGACCGAAACCAGTCCGGCTGGCAATACCAGCGCACCTTCTGCTCCGCTGGAGGTGAACATCGATCTCACCGATCCGGCGCCCGCCGCAGACTTGCTGCTGGTTAACGATCAGGGCGCAACGCCGCTGCCGATCGCGGCGGATGGCGTCACTAATGACACCACGCCGCTGTTCAGCGGCAGCGCGGAGCCGGGCAGCCTCGTCGCGATTTACGACAATGGCAGCGTGATTGGCTCGGCGCAGGCCGATGCAAACGGCAACTGGAGCTTCACGCCGGATCCGGCACTGGAGGCGGGCACGCATAGCCTGACCACCGTTGTCACCGACACGGCGGGCAACAGCGGGCCGGTGTCTGATGCGTTTGATTTCACAATCGATCTCACCACGCCGTCTGCCGCCGTTGATGTCGTGCTGAACAACGATAACGGCGAGACGCTGCAGCCGATCAACAGCGGCACCGCGACCAACGACACCACGCCGCAGCTGAGCGGCACCGCCGATGCCGGCAGCACCGTCACCATCCTCGATGGCAACACGGTGCTGGGCAGCGTGCTGGTGGGGGCCGGTGGCACATGGACCTATGCGGTACCGACGCTGAGCCAGGGCGAACATAGCCTGACCACGACGGTTACCAGCCCGGCGGGCAACGTTAGCGCACCGTCCGCGGCGATTGATTTTACCGTGGATACCACGGCACCGGCCGAGCCGACCGGCCTGTTGCTGGAGAACGATGAGGTTGATCCGGCCGTACCGGTGGCCTCTGGCGGGGCGACCAACGACACCACACCAGTGTTGAGCGGTAGCGCCGAGCCTGACAGCGTGGTGATCGTGCGCGATAACGGCGTGATCATCGGCTCGGCTACCGCCGGCAATGACGGCAGCTGGCGCTTCACGCCTGATACCGCCCTGGAAGCGGGCAGTCACAGCCTGACGGCCAGCGTCACCGATCCGGCAGGCAATGTCGGGCCGGAGTCCGCGCCGTACACCTTCACCGTTGATCTCACGCCACCGGCAGCGCCAGTGGATGTGGTGCTGAGCAATAACGATGGCAGCACGCTGGTGGCGATTGCCGCCAATGGCGCGACCAACGACACCACGCCGCAGCTCTCCGGCAGCGCCACGGCGGGCAGTATCATCACTGTCTACGATGGCGACAGCACGACGCCGATCGGTTCGGTGACCGTGGGCGCCGATGGTAGCTGGCAGTTTGTTACCGGTACGCTGGACGAGGGCGATCACAGCCTGACGGTAACGGTGACTGATGCGGCGGGTAACGTCAGCGATCCTTCCGCGCCGATTAGCTTTACCGTGGATACCACGGCGCCGGACGCGGTCGTCGATCTGCTGCTGGTGAACAACAATGTCGATCCGGCCACGCCAATCACCTCAGGCAGCAACACCAATGACAGCACGCCGCTGCTCAGCGGAACGGCGGAGCCGAATAGCACCATCATCGTCTATGACGGACAGACGCCTATCGGCACGGCGACGGCAGATAACGACGGCGCATGGAGCTTCTCACCTGAACTGACCGATGGCTCGCACAGCCTCAGCGTTACGGTCACCGACGTCGCCGGCAATGTCAGTGCACCGAGCGCCAGTGTGGCGATCACCGTCGATACCGTAGCACCGTCGGCGGTCACCCAGCTGAGCGTCGCCAGCGACAATGGCAACGGCGATCCGGTCACCATCCCGAACGGCGGCTTAACCAGTGACAACACGCCGGTGCTGAGCGGCAGCGGCGATCCGGGCAGCCTGATTGTGATTACCTCGCAGAATGGTCCGGTGGGCAGCGTCACTGTCGGCAGCAGCGGCAGCTGGAGCTTCACACCAGCCAGTGCGCTGAGTGACGGCAGCTACACCTTAACCGTTGTGGCGCGCGACGCGGCGGGCAACGTCAGCGCGCCGGTCACGGCACAGCTGGTGATTGACGCCACCGCACCGGATCAGGTGACGGAAATCAGTCTCTCCAATGACAACGGCAGTGCGCTGGTAGATATTCCGTCGGGATCGACCACCAGCGATACCACGCCGTTGCTGGCGGGCGTTGCTGAGCCGGGCAGCACGGTGAACATTCTGGATAATGGCGCGCCGATTGGTACGGCGATTGCGGGCAGTGACGGCGCGTGGAGTTTCAACGTGCCAACCCTCACCAACGCGGCGCACAGCCTGACGGTGACGGTCACCGATGCGGCCGGTAACACCGGGCCGGCGTCGGCACCGATTACCTTTACCGTTGATAACCAGGCTCCGGCCCAGGCCACGCTGGAAGTGAATAACGACAACGGCACCGATCTGGTACTGGTGCCCGATGGCACCTATACCAATGACAACACGCCACGCCTGAGCGGTACGGCGGAGGCTGACAGCCTGGTGACTATTTACGATGGCAATGTGGTGCTGGGTTCGACCACCGCCAATGCGGACGGCGAATGGGTGTTCCTGTCGCCCGTGCTCACCGATGGTCAGCACACCCTGACGGCCACGGTGACGGACAGCCTCGGCAACGTCAGTGCGCCGTCTTCCAGCTTCACCGTTCAGGTTGATGCCACGCCGCCGCAGCCGGTCAGCGCCGTGCTGCTGCAGAATGACAACGATCCGGATAACCTTGTCACCATCGCCAACGGTGGCGCCACCAACGACAACACGCCGCTGCTGAGCGGCAGCGGTGAGGCGGGTGGTCTCGTCAACGTGTACAACGGCAACGTGCTGGTGGGATCGGCGACGGTGGACACTGAGGGCAACTGGAGCCTGAATACGTCGCCGCTGGATAACGGCAACTACACGCTGACGGTCGTCGTCAGTGACAACGCGGGTAACGTCAGCGACCCGGTGAGCATTGGCGTGACGGTTAACACCGTCGGGCCGGATCCGGTGCTGTCGTTTGAGGTCAACGCCAATAACGGTCCGACCGCACTGCCGCTGGTGGATGGCAGCTTTACCAACGACACCACGCCGGTGCTGAGCGGAACGGCGCAGGCCGGTGCCATCATCAATCTGCTGCAGGACGATACGGTGATTGGCTCGGTGGTCGCCGATGCCAATGGCGTATGGCGCTTTGAAACCAGCGCGCTACAGGATGGCAGCTACGCCTTCTCGGTGCAGGTGGTGGATGCCGCTGGCAACGTCAGCGAGCCGGTGGGTCCGGTGAATGTCACCATCGATACGCTGGTGCCAGACGCGGTTCCTGACCTGGTGGTCGCCGATAACGTGGGCGGCACGACGGGCCCGCTGGATGACGGCGCGTCGACCGATGACAACACGCCAACCCTGAGCGGCACGGCAGAAGCCGGCAGCACGGTGAGCATCTACGATGGCACCACGCTGCTGGGCACTGCGCTGGCCGGCTCGGGCGGGGCCTGGAGCTTTACGACCGCAGCGCTCAACAACGGACCTCACAGCTTCACCGTGACCGTGACCGATGCGGCGGGCAACGTCAGCACGGCGACGCCGGCGTTCAGCCTCGACGTGCAGGCCGATCTGCCGCCAGCTACCTCGACGCTGCAAATCACTGACGACACGGGCACGACGCTGGTGACGCTGGCAGACGGCGCGGTAACCCGCGACACCACGCCAACGCTCAGCGGCTCTGCCGAACCCGGTCAGCTGATTCGTATTTATAACGCTAATACGGATGCGGTAATCACCAGCGTTACGGCGGATGCTAACGGCCAGTGGAGCTATACGCCGGCGCTGGCTGAAGGCAGCTACGCCTACTACATCACCGCGCAAAACCCTGGCGGTGATGAGGGGACGCGATCGGCTACCCTCGGCTTCACCGTGGATATCACCGCGCCGGCGGTGGCCGCTGATGTGGTGATCAGCAACGATCGCAGCGGTACGGCGGTGCCGATTAGCGACGGCAGCGTCATCAATGACAACACGCCGGTACTCAGCGGCAGCGCCGAAGTGGGCAGCCTGGTCACAGTGTACGATGGCAACACCGCTATCGCGTCGGTTACGGTGGGCGCAGGGGGAAGCTGGACGCTGACCACGCCTGCATTGAGCGAAGGGGCGCACGCGCTGAGCGTGGGCGTCAGCGATGCGGCAGGTAACAGCAGCGACCGCACCCCGGCGCTTAGCTTCACTGTGGACAGCATCGCACCGAACGCTTCGACGCTGGTCATCACCAACGATGATACCGCGCAGCCGGTGCTCAACGGCGGCTACAGCAGCGATGCCACGCCAACCCTGAGCGGCGTAGCGGAAGCGGGCAGCACGGTCACCATCCTTAATAATGGTGATGTGCTGACCACGCTGACCGTGCCGTCCAGCGGCAACTGGAGCTACACGCCAGCGACAGCGCTGAGTGAAGGATCGCACACCCTGAGCGTTTCGGTGACCGATACGGCGGGCAACGTCAGCACCAGCACCAGCGCAACGGTGATCGTTGATACCCTGGCGCCGGACGATCTGACGCTGACGGCCAGCAACAACAACGGCAGCACGCCGGTGACGATTGCTGACGGCGGTACCACTAATGACAACACGCCGCTATTACGCGGTGTGGCAGAGGCGGGCAGCGTGGTGACCATTCGCCTCGATGGCGATGTGGTGGCCTCGCTGACGGTCGGCAGCAGTGGTAACTGGAGTTACACCTCTGCGGCACTGAGCGACGGCAGCCATACCTTCAGCGTCACGGAAACGGACGCGGCGGGTAACACCGGCGAGGCGCTCAGCGTGACGCTGATCGTTGATGCGACGCCACCGCTGGTGGCCACCAACCTGACCATCACTAACGACGTTACCGGCGTCAGCATACCGGCTGGCGGCGCGACTAACGACACCACGCCAACGCTGAGCGGCAGCGCCGAGGCCAACGCCACGGTTAGCGTTTATGACGGCAACACGCTGCTGGGCACGGCGCTAGTAAACGGCAGCGGCGCATGGAGCTTTGTCTCGCCGACGCTGGGTAACGGCGCGCATGCGCTGAGCGTGGCGGTCACCGATGCGGCGGGCAATACCGGCCCGCGCACCACGCCGGTGACTATCTCCGTCGATACCGTTGCGCCGGGCGCGGCCACGCTGGTGGTCACCAACGACGTCAGCGGCAGCGTCATCCCGAATGGCGGCGTCACCAGCGATACCACGCCGGTGCTGAGCGGCCGGGCGGAGGCGGGCAGCATCGTCACCGTACTGGATGGCACCACGCTGGTCGGTTCCGCGCTGGTGGGCAGTGACGGTAACTGGACGCTGACGCCAGCCGCGGCGCTGAGCGAAACGCTTCATACGCTCAACGTCACGGTCACCGATGCGGCCGGTAACGTCAGTGCCACTACCAGCGCCACGCTGGTGATCGACACCACGCCGCCAGTGGCTATCACCGGGCTGGCAGCGGTGAACAACAACGGCAGCACGCCGGTGGCGATTGCAGCGGGTGGCGTCACTAATGACAGCACGCCACGCCTGAGCGGCACGGCGGAAGCCAACAGCATCGTGACCATCCGCGATGGTGATACGGTGCTGGGTTCGGTTACCGCCGCCAGCAACGGCAGCTGGAGCTTCGTCACCGGTACCTTGTCTGACGGTTTACACACTTTCAGCGTGACGGCCACCGATGCGGCTGGCAATACCGGTCCCGCAGCGTCCCTTGCGCTGACCGTCGACACCGCACCGCCGCTGGCGGCAACCGGACTGACGCTGACCAACGACGTCACCGGTGTGGCTATCGTCAATAACGGAGTCACCAACGACAGCACGCCGACGCTACAGGGCACGGCGGAAGCGAACGCGATTGTCACGGTTTACGATGGCAACACGCTGCTCGGAACGGTGCAGGCTAACGCCAGCGGCAGCTGGAGCTTCGTCTCGCCGACGCTGAGCAATGCCGCCCATGCGCTGAGCGTGACGGTGACCGACAGCGCGGGCAACGTCAGTCCCCGTTCCGAGGTGATTAACCTCACCGTGGATACGGTGGCGCCAGCGAACACCAGTCTCACCATTATTAATGATGCGACCGGTGCCACCATCGTCAACGGTGGTGCGACCAACGACACCACGCCAACGCTGCGCGGCAGCGTCAGCGCGGCGGAGGCCGGGGCACGCGTCACCATTCTGGACAACGGTCTGGCACTGGGCACGGCGATCGTGCAGGCGGACGGCAGCTGGAGCTTCACGCCACTGGCGGCGCTGAGCGCCGGGCCGCACCCGATCACGGTGACGGTAACGGATGCGGCAGGTAACGTCAGCGGCACCACCGCGGCCACGGTGATCATCGATACCACGGCACCGGCGGCCATCACCAATCTGCTGGCGCTCAACAACAACGGCAGCACGGCGGTGACCATTCCGAATAACGGCGTCACCAACGACAGCACGCCGCTGCTGAGCGGCAACGGCGAGGCGGGCGCGCGCATCACGGTGTACGACGGCACCACATTGCTGGGCACCACCACGGTGGGCAGCAACGGCAGCTGGAGCTTCGTGGTGGGCAACGCGCTGAGCAACGGCAGCCACACGCTCAACGTGACGCAGACCGACCCGGCGGGCAACGTCAGCCCGCAGGTGTCGACCACGCTGATCGTCGATACCGTGGTGCCGGTCGCCAGTACGCTGACCATCATTGATGACATCAGCGGTACGCCGGTGACGCTGGCGAACGGTGCCTTTACGCGCGATACCACGCCAACGTTGCGCGGCACCACCGAAGCAGGTGCCGTGGTCACCATCTACGACGGTGCCAGCGCCATTGGTTCTGTGACCGCGGGGAGTGATGGCAGCTGGAGCTTCACCACCGCCACGCTGGCGAACGGCGCGCACACGCTGAGCACCACGGTGACCGATGCGGCGGGTAACGTCAGCACCGGCAACATCACGGCGACTGTGAATGTCGATACCCTGCCTCCGGCGGCGGTAAGCGGGCTGGCGATCAACAGCGCCGGTACCCTTGTCACCGGTAGCGGTGAAGTGGGGGCCACGGTGACGGTGCGCGATGCCAGCGGCAACGCGCTCGGCACCACCACGGTCGGCAGCGGCGGCAACTGGTCGGTGACGCTCACCACCGCGCAGATCACCGGTGCGCCGCTCTCGGTGATCCAGACGGATCGCGCCGGTAACGTCTCGCCGGGGGCCTCGCTGACCGGTGCGATTCGCATCGTAGCGACCAACGACAGCAACGAGGTGGATTACACCAGCACGCAGGCAACGGTGAACAACGGTACGGTCAACTCGTCGCACACCGCGTTGCTGACCGTGGGGCTGGGTACGGTGCTCAATGCCAGCGTACTGAACAACGGTAATGCTTACCTGTTCAGCGTGGGTAACGATGACAGCCGTACCGTGACGCTCAACGGTTCGGTGACCAGTCTCGGCGTGGCCGCCAACTATTCGTTAAACCTGTACGAACAGCAGGCGAACGGCTCGTGGCAGTTGATCAGTATCAAGACCAACTACATTAACGCGCTGCTGACGATCGGTACGCTGAAAGGGGCAAATGTCACCTACACCGGACTGGGGACCGGCAACTATGCGGTGGTGGTCGCAGCCACCACCAACATTAGTGTGTTGCCAACCACCACGGTAAGTACGGTGTCGGATTTCACCACGCTGGCGGTCACCACCGCCGCGACGGTCACCGGTAACCTGCTGACCAACGACACCAGCTCCATCGCCGGGACGATTCCGTCCGGCACGGCGGTGGCGTCGGTGGGCAGCAGCGCGGTGGCGTCCAGCGGCAATACGGTGATCAACACCACCTACGGTACGCTGACCATTGATGCGAAGGGTAACTACACCTACACGCTGAAGGCCGGGCTGGATATCGATACCCTGCCATCCGCAGACACCTTCACCTACTCGGTGCGGGATGCCAGCGGTGCAGTGACCTCGGCGACGCTGACGGTGACGCTGCATAACGGTGCGGCCACCGCGCTGTTCGCCACCACTAGTCTGGCGGCGGAAACCACCAGCAGCAGCGAGCACGATGCCAGCGGCAGCATCTGGGGAGACAGCAACGTCAGCCACAGCGGCACGCTGAGCATCCTCAATGAGCACGGCGATCTCACCACCGTGAGCAGCGTGGGCAGCACGGCGGTGGCCGGGGACTTTGGTGTGCTGACCATCGCCGCCAACGGTAGCTATACCTATACCCTGAACGCGGATGTGAATATCCAGAACATCACGCATAAGGAGGTGTTTACCTACACCCTGGCGTCGTCCGACGGCACCATCACCAGCAACACCTTTACCATTGAGCTTCACCCGACCATCACGGGCAGCGCCGCGGCTGACAGCCTCACCAGCAGCGCCTACGACGACACCATTACCAGCGGTGCCGGCGCAGATACGCTGGTTTACCACCTGCTGAGCAGCGCAGATGCCACCGGCGGCAACGGTCACGACACCTGGACCGACTTCAGCGTCGCGCAGGGTGACAAGATCGACGTCAGCAGTCTGCTGATCGGCTGGAATGATTCCACCAGTAATATCAATGACTTTGTGAAAGTGGATCATACCGCGGACGGCAATACGGTGTTGTCGATTGACCGTGACGGCAGTGGCACGGGGTACAGCAGTACGCAGCTGATTACCCTGGAAGGCGTAAACGTCTCACTGGAGGAGTTGCTGCAGCAACCGCATCAAAACCACACGGCTTAGTGGGTGTAACGCAGGGAAGCATAACGGGCACAGGGAGGTGCCCCTTTCTCTCTTATACTGGTGAACAATCGATGGATCTGATGCAATCAGGCGCAACAACTCGCCGTACCTGTAAGCTCAGCGCCCTGTGTGCTGGCATTGTGTTTTTTCACAGTTCTCATCTTATGGCTGCCAGTGATGCCGTGACGCAGGCGGGGCGCATAACCTCAGCCGGTCTGGCGCAGCAGCAGGATCTTCCCTCCTTAACCGGTCAGGTGGCCGAACCCGCGCTGGCTAACGTGCCGGATACCTTAACCCTTAACCAGGCAGTACAGCGCGCCATCCAGTGGCATCCGGACATCGCACAGGCGATTGGCAAAATGCTGGAGCAGGCCAGCCAGGTCGATGTGGCGCAGGCCAAATACTATCCGCAAATTAACGCCGGCATGGACAACGGCTATACCCACGACGGCGATCAGAACGGCTTTACGCCGTCGCTGGTGCTCTCTCTTTCGCAAATGCTCTACGACTTCGGCAAAGTGGCCAGCCAGGTGCGCGCCGAAAACGCCGGGGTCGCCCAGCAGCAGGCCAACGTGCTGGTGAGCATCGACACCATCGCCCACGATACCGCCATCGCCATGGTGCAGGTGCAAACCTCTGCAGCAGATGGTCGACACCGCCAAAGAGCAGCTCGACGCCCTCTCCTCAATTGGCAAGCTGACCCGCCTGCGTAACGACGAAGGGGCCACCTCGCTCTCTGACGTGGTGCAGACCGACGCGCGTATCGAAGGGGCGCGCGCCCAGCTGATGCAGTATCAGGCCAGCCTCGACAGCGCCCGCGCCACGCTGATGAGCTTTCTCGGCTGGAACAGCCTGAATGAGATCAGCAATGATTTTCCGCAGAAGCTGGCCCGCAGCTGCGATATCGCCGAGCCGGACGATCGCCTGGTGCCTGCGGTGCTCGCGGCCTGGGCGCAGGCGAACGTCGCCGCAGGCTAACCTCGACTACGCCAACGCGCAGATGACGCCAACCGTCTCGCTGGAGCCGGAGGTGCGTCATTACCTCAACGATCGCTACGCGGGTAACGAAACGCGGGATCGCACCCAGTATTCCGCGTGGGTGAAAGTCCAGATGCCGCTCTATCAGGGCGGCGGCCTCACCGCCCGACGCAACGCCGCCGGACACGCGGTGGAGGCGGCCAATGCGGCGGTCGAACATTCGGCGCCCGCCTCGATGCGCAGCAGCAGCTGAGTGAATCGCAAACCGAAGCGCTGAGCCTGTCGCAGAGCACGCTGGCGAATTCAGGGCGCGTCAGGAGGCGCTGGGCGCGCAGCCGCACCCGCGAGCTCTATCAGCAACAGTATCTCGATCTCGGCTCGCGACCGCTGCTGGACGTGCTCAACGCCGAGCAGGAGGTCTATCAGGCGCGCTTCACCCAGCAGCAGACCCTCGGTCAGCTGCATCAGCTGCAGCTCAACTGCCTCTACAACACCGGGCAATTGCGTCATGCGTTCGATCTTGATAACCGCACCATCCAGACCGTGGAGATCCAGCCATGAAGCAACGACAGATTCCGGACGCACCCAATGGCAATCCCGCCAGCGCCGCCGGTGGCGAGGTGCCGCTGCACGGCTGGGCCACCGCCATTATTGCCACGCGCTACCGCGTCGCCTGCTCGCCCGGCGCGCTCATTGCAGGCGCACCGTGGCTGAAAGGCAAACCGATGGTGCCCGCGCTGACTCAGCTTGCCCGTGAAGCCGGGCTGACGTTCCAGCTGCTGACGGCCGATCAGCAGTCGATCAACAGCTGGCGTCTGCCGGTGGTGGTGGCGCTGAGCGACGGCAAGGTCGGCGTGATCGAACAACTTCGACGGCGAGGACACGCTTGCGCGTCAGCTTTCTTGGCGACGACACACCAACCGGCTGCCGATCGCGATGATACACGCTGCTGCCCGCCATCCGCCACGTCATCGCCCTGCGTCCGCTGGCGGCGCTGAAGGACAGCCGCGTGGACGCCTACATCTCAAAATACCGCCCGGACTGGCTCTACCGGCTGGTGATGCGCGACCTGCGCCCCTACAGCTGGGTGATGCTGGCCGCGCTGTTTATCAACGTGCTGTCGCTCTCCGGCATTGTCTTTTCCATGCAGGTGTACGACCGGGTGATCCCCGCCCAGTCCTACCCGACGCTGTACGTGCTGACCATCGGGGTGCTGATCGCCACCCTGTTTGGCTTTGTGCTGCGCGTCGCGCGCGGGCACATTATGGATCTGCTGGGCAAGCGCTCGGATCTGCGCGTCTCGGATCGCGTGTTCGGCCACGCCCTGCGGCTGCGCAACAGCGCCATTCCGCGCTCCACCGGCAGCTTTATCTCCCAGCTGCGCGAGCTGGAGCAGATCCGCGAGATGGTCACCTCCTCCACCATCTCGACGATTGTCGATCTGCCCTTCTTCTTCCTGTTTGTGGTGGTTCTGGCGATCATCGCGCCGCAGCTGGCGTGGATCGCCCCGGTAGCGGCAGTGATCATGGTGCTGCCGGGCCTGCTGCTGCAAAAGAAGCTGGCGGAGCTGGCTAAGCAGTCGGCGCATGAATCCACCCTGCGCAACGCGGTGCTGGTGGAGAGCGTGCAGGGGCTGGAGGACATCAAGCTGATGCAGGCGGAGAACCGCTTTTTGCAGCAGTGGAACAGCTATATCCAGATCACCGCGGAATCTGGCCTGCGCACCCGCGAGCTGACACAGAACCTGATCAACTGGGGGATGACCATCCAGAGTCTGGTTTACGCCGCCGTGATCGTGGTCGGCGCGCCGATGGTGATCGACGGCACCCTAACCACCGGTTCGGTGGTCGCCGCCTCGATGCTGGCCTCGCGCATGATCGCGCCGATGGCGACGCTGTGTGGCGTGCTGGCCCGCTGGCAGCAGGTAAAAGCGGCAAAAGAGGGGCTGGACAGCATTATGCAGCTGCCGACCGAGAACCAGCGCGAGGAGACGCCGATCCGCCAGGACGTGCTGCGCGGACACTACCTCTTCGAGCAGGCGCAGTTCCGCTACCACCCGGAGGATCCGCGCATGGCGCTGCGCATTAACCGCCTGGAGATCAGGCCGGGTGAGAAAGTCGCGATCCTCGGGCGCAACGGCGCGGGCAAATCCACCCTGCTGCAGGCGATGGCGGGCGGGATGGATCTGGCGGGCGGCGAGCTGCGGCTCGACAACCTCAGCCTGCCGCATCTCGACGTGGCGGACGTGCGGCGCAACGTCGGCTTTATGACCCAGAACGCGCGGCTGTTTTACGGCACCCTGCGCGAGAACATCACCCTCGGCATGCCGCGCGCCACCGACGAAGAGATTTTCGCGGCGCTGGAGATGAGCGGCGCGGCCAGCTTTGTGCAGAAGCTGCCGAAGGGGCTGGACTACCCGATCATGGAGAACGGCGTGGGGCTGTCCGGCGGGCAGCGGCAGTCGATTCTGCTGGCGCGGATGCTGCTGCGCGATCCGAATATCGTGCTGATGGACGAGCCGACCGCCTCGCTGGATGAGCACACCGAGCGGGAATTTATCCAGCGCCTGGGCGCCTGGCTCGGCAACCGCACGCTGATCGTCGCCACCCACCGCGTGCCGGTGCTGGAGCTGGTGGAGCGCGTGGTGGTGCTGAAAGATGGGATGCTGGTCATGGATGCGCCAAAGGCGCAGGCGCTGAACAACAGCCGCACGCCAACAGCGGCAGCAGCAGGGGAGCCGGACGGGAGTGATGAAACAATGCCGGCAAATCAGTCGGCTGGTGACGTGGCCGCGGAAATGGACGATCTGGACGATCCGCTCGGCGACTGAAATCCGAAAGCGGCTACACCGGCGCGCGGCGGATCGTGATCTTCTCGCTGCTGATGTTTGTGGCGCTGGGCGTCTGGGCGTGGTTTGGCATGCTGGATGAGGTCTCAACCGGAACCGGAAAAGTGATCCCCAGCTCGCGCGAGCAGGTGTTGCAGTCGCTGGACGGGGGGATCCTCACCGAGCTGAACGTTCACGAGGGCGATCAGGTGCAGGCCGGACAGGTGCTGGCGCGGCTGGATCCCACGCGTTCCGAATCGAACGTCGGCGAAAGCGCGGCGCGCTACCGCGCCTCGCTGGCCTCCAGCGCCCGCCTGTATGCCGAGGTGAACGATCTGCCGCTGAAGTTCCCCGCCTCACGCTGAAGAAATGGACCCGGAACTGATCGCCGCCGAAACGCGGCTCTACAACTCCCGCCGCGCGCAGCTGGAGGATACGCAACCCACGCAGTTTAAGGAGTCGCTGGCGCTGGCTAATCGCGAGCTGGCGATCACCCAGCGGCTGGTGAAAACCGGGGCCGCCAGCCACGTGGAAGTGCTGCGCCTGCAGCGGCAGAAAAGCGACCTGGAGCTGAAGCTCACCGACGTGCGTTCGCAGTATTACGTTCAGGCGCGCGAGGCGCTCTCCAAGGCCAACGCGGAGGTGGATATGGTCTCGGCGATCCTGAAAGGCCGCGAGGATTCCGTCACCCGCCTGACGGTAAAATCCCCGGTGCGCGGGATCGTGAAAAACATCAAAGTCACCACCATCGGCGGGGTGATCCCGCCCAACGGCGAGCTGATGGAGATTGTGCCGGTGGACGATCACCTGCTGATTGAAACCCGCCTCTCGCCGCGCGATATCGCCTTTATCCATCCCGAACCAGGAGGCGCTGGTGAAAATCACCGCCTACGATTACGCCATCTACGGCGGGCTGCACGGGGTGGTGGAGACCATTTCGCCGGACACCATCCAGGACGAGGCCAAGCCGGAGGTGTTCTATTACCGCGTGTTTATCCGCACCAGCCAGGATTACCTGGTGAATAAGGCGGGCAGGCACTTCTCAATCGTGCCGGGGATGATTGCGACGGTGGATATCAAGACCGGGGAGAAAACGGTGCTGGATTATCTGATCAAGCCGTTTAACCGGGCGAAAGAGGCGCTGCGGGAGCGCTAATTGCGATGCGCGGCAATCTCGGCGATAATCACGCCCATCAATCCCTTCCTCGTCGGGCCTAACGACGCGGAGGGGATTTTTTTCATCTATACCTTAACTGGCTAACCGATTTAAGGATTTAAGAGGACTCGTTATGTACAACACGCTGGGCAATCAGTACGACAACTCCCTGGTTTCTAACGCCTTCGGTTTCATGCGCTTTCCGCTGAACTTCCAGCCTTACGATAGCGACGCCGAGTGGGTGATTACCGGTGTGCCGTTTGATGCCGCAACGTCAGGCCGGCCGGGCAGCCGTTTAGGGCCGGGCGCGATCCGTCAGATCTCCACTAACCTGGCGTGGGAAGGCTGCCGCTGGCCGTGGGATTTCGATCTGCGTCAACGCCTCAACGTGGTGGACTGCGGCGATCTGGTGTACGCCTTCGGCGATTCACAGGATCTGTCCGACAAGCTGCAGGCGCACGCGGAAAAGCTGCTGGCAAATGGCAAACGCATGCTGACTTTTGGCGGTGATCACTATGTCACGCTGCCGCTGCTGCGCGCGCACGCTAAACACTTCGGCAAGATGGCGCTGGTGCACTTCGATGCGCATACCGATACCTACTCTAACGGCCCGACTTTTGACCACGGCACCATGTTCTACACTGCGCCGCAGGAAGGGCTGATCGATCCGCAGCATTCGGTGCAGATTGGTATCCGTACTGAGTTCGACAAGAGCCTGGGCTTCAACGTACTGGACGCCGCGCAGGTTAATGACCGCAGCGTGGACGACATCCTGGCCGAAGTGAAGCGCACCGTGGGCGATTTGCCGGTGTACCTGACGTTTGATATCGACTGCCTCGATCCGGCCCATGCGCCAGGCACCGGTACGCCAGTGATTGGCGGCCTGACCAGCGATAAAGCCACTAAGCTGATTCGCGGCCTGCAGGGCATGAACATTGTGGGGATGGATCTGGTGGAAGTGGCGCCGGGCTACGATCACGCCGACCTGACCTCACTGGCCGCTGCCACGCTGGCGCTGGATATGCTGCACGTGCAGGCGGCGAATAAAGGTTAAGCGGCAGTGCGGACGGCTGCCCTCACCCTGACCCTCTCCCCCAGGAGAGGGAACCGATCGAGCGGGCGGTGAGAACAGCACGGACTGCTCCCTCTCCCGCGTGCGGGAGAGGGCTGGGGTGAGGGGAAGACCGGCGACTACTTCCCATCCGCCGCGATGCGGTCGCGAATATGCTGCGCGCGCGCCTCTGAGGCCGGGTGATCGTCAAACATGGAGCTCTGGCGACCCTCCTCCAGCTTGGCCAGCTTTTCGAAGCTGGTGGCTAAACCAGATGGATTAATGCCGCGTTTGCGCAACAGATCGTAGGAGTAGTCATCCGCTTCGGACTCCTGACGCTGTGAGAACTGGGAGTTAACCAGCTTTTCGCCCACGTCGCCAAGCTGCGACTGGGACAGGCTGCCAACGATGCCGCCCGCAGAGGCCGCCGCCGCGCGGATGGCATTGGTGCCTAAGGCCACCTGCATCCCTTTTTTCACGTGGCCGAGCGCAACGTGGCCCATTTCATGGCCGATCACCGCTTCCACTTCGTTGTCGGTCATCATGTCCATCAGGCCGCTGTAGACGCGGATGCAGCCGTTGGCCATCGCGAAGGCGTTCACGTCTTTCGCCATGTAAACCTTGTAGTTCACCGGCTGGCCGTTGATGTTATCGCCCAGCGCGGAAGCAATCTTATTCAGACGCTGCGTGTAGGTACTGTTAGCCGGCGCAAGCGTGGCTTTTCCGTCCATATCTTTACAGGCCTGATCGCTCAGCGCTTTAACCTGCGCGTCACTCAGGGAGTAGGCCTGAAAGGCTTCTGCGCCTGAGGTCATCAGACCGTTAGAATCCATATTCTGACAGCCGCTCAGCAGCGAGCGTTGTACCCAGGGCCAGCACTATTGCACGCATTTTCATGAGCTCAGCACTCCTTAATCTGAGTAACAAGTAGATCGAAAACGAAAGCACCCGAAAAGACCAAGCCGGTGTCGGGCTAAGTATAAGGAATATCGCCAGGGGCGGATTGGCGAGCAGATTGCGCAACATGCGAGCATGATCCAGAGATTTCTTAAGCATGCAAAAGAATGGTCCATGTACATGCCCTGCGGCTTGGGTTACATTGTTGGCACTTTTTTCCGGCGTAGCCCAAAACGCGCTGTCGTCAAGGGCATGGCCTTTAACAGTCCGATCTGGAGTTAAAATGTCCTCACGTAAAGAGCTTGCCAATGCTATTCGTGCGCTGAGCATGGATGCAGTACAGAAAGCCAAATCCGGCCACCCGGGGGCCCCTATGGGCATGGCCGATATCGCCGAAGTCCTGTGGCGCGATTTCCTGAACCACAACCCGAAGAACCCGCCGTGGGCCGACCGCGACCGCTTCGTGCTGTCCAACGGCCACGGCTCGATGCTGATCTACAGCCTGCTGCACCTCACCGGCTACGACCTGCCGATCGAGGAGCTGAAGAACTTCCGTCAGCTGCACTCCAAAACCCCGGGCCACCCGGAAGACGGCTACACCGCTGGCGTCGAAACCACCACCGGCCCGCTGGGTCAGGGCATCGCCAACGCCGTGGGCATGGCGATTGCTGAGAAGACGCTGGCGGCGCAGTTCAACCGTCCGGGCCACGACATCGTCGACCACTACACCTACGCCTTCCTGGGCGACGGCTGCATGATGGAAGGCATTTCCCACGAAGTGTGCTCCCTGGCCGGTACCCTGAAGCTGGGCAAGCTGGTGGCGTTCTACGACGACAACGGCATCTCCATCGACGGTCACGTTGAAGGCTGGTTCACCGACGACACCGCGAAACGCTTCGAAGCCTACGGCTGGCACGTGGTGCGCGGCGTCGACGGCCACGACGCCGACGCGATCAAACGTGCAGTAGAAGAAGCCCGCGCTGTCACCGACAAACCGTCCCTGCTGATGTGCAAAACCATCATCGGTTTCGGTTCGCCGAACAAAGCGGGCACGCACGATTCCCACGGCGCGCCGCTGGGCGACGCCGAAATCGCCACTGACCCGTGAAGCGCTGGGCTGGAAACACGCTCCATTCGAAATCCCGTCTGAGATCTACGCCCAGTGGGATGCCAAAGAAGCCGGCCAGGCGAAAGAAGCGGCCTGGAACGAGAAGTTCGCTGCCTACGCGAAAGCCTGCCCATCCGGAACTGGCCGCCGAATTGCTGCGCCGCCTGAAGGGCGAGCTGCCGGCCGACTTCGCCGAAGGCGGAACGCGCAAGAAGTTCATCGAGAAGCTGCAGGCGAATCCGGCTAAAATCGCCAGCCGTAAAGCGTCTCAGAATGCCATTGAAGCGTTCGGTCCGCTGCTGCCGGAATTCCTCGGCGGCTCCGCTGACCTGGCCGCCATCCAACCTGACCCTGTGGTCTGGCTCTAAGCCGATCAACGAAGATACTGCCGGTAACTACATTCATTACGGCGTGCGTGAGTTCGGT
The DNA here is from genome assembly GCA_039593635.1 of Enterobacterales bacterium. Lineage (GTDB taxonomy): Bacteria > Pseudomonadota > Gammaproteobacteria > Enterobacterales > Enterobacteriaceae > Enterobacter. The sequence continues at coordinate 3,456 of JBCNOW010000007.1, read as the reverse complement.
ATGACCGCTATCGCGAACGGTATCTCCCTGCACGGTGGTTTCCTGCCGTACACCTCTACCTTCCTGATGTTCGTGGAATATGCACGTAACGCCGTGCGTATGGCTGCGCTGATGAAACAGCGTCAGGTGATGGTCTACACCCACGACTCCATCGGTCTGGGCGAAGATGGCCCAACTCACCAGCCGGTAGAGCAGGTGGCTTCTCTGCGCGTGACCCCGAACATGAGCACATGGCGTCCATGTGACCAGGTTGAATCCGCGGTGGCGTGGAAATACGGCGTTGAGCGTCAGGACGGTCCAACCGCGCTGATCCTCTCCCGTCAGAACCTGGCGCAGCAGGAACGCACGCCAGAGCAGCTGGCGAACATCGCGCGCGGTGGTTACGTGCTGAAAGATTGCGCGGGCCAGCCACAGCTGATCTTCATTGCCACCGGTTCTGAAGTTGAACTGGCTGTTGCAGCGTGGGAAAAACTGACTGCCGAAGGTGTGAAAGCGCGCGTGGTCTCCATGCCGTCTACCGACGCGTTCGACAAGCAGGATGCCGCTTACCGCGAATCCGTACTGCCTAAAGCGGTTTCCGCTCGCGTGGCAGTGGAAGCGGGTATCGCTGACTACTGGTTCAAATACGTGGGCCTGAACGGCGCTATCGTCGGCATGACCACCTTCGGTGAGTCTGCTCCGGCAGAGCAGCTGTTCGAAGAGTTCGGCTTCACCGTTGAGAACGTGGTCGCTAAGGCGAAAGAACTGCTGTAATTTCGCTGTAACCCGTCGCGCCGCTGCCTGGCGGCCCCCCCCCGCTTCCCGCGCATAAATGCGCCGCGACACCGGTGCGCGCCGGCCCTGTTACGCCTGACCTGCGGTTTTATTCCTGCAGTAATAATCGCCATTGCCTGAATTTGTGACGCAAGTCCAATAATCAGCTCGCTCAGTTCATCTGGACAGACATTCCTTTTATTCCCCGATTCGCTTATTCTTGCTGAAGCGTTTCAGTCGATTAAATGTGCACATCACCAATTCAACGCAATCGTAACCGCAGTTTGTGATAGCAAGAATTCCCTGTACAAAACGCAGCGAAACGCTCAAGGATTACTCTTTCAGCCACCTCAAACTCAGGGATAGCTTTGCAGGAGATCTATGACCGTACGCGTAGCGATTAATGGCTTCGGTCGCATCGGGCGCAACGTGGTTCGTGCTTTATATGAATCCGGGCGTCGGGCGGAAATTACCGTGGTGGCAATCAATGAACTGGCGGATGCTGCGGGCATGGCGCATTTATTGAAATATGACACCAGCCACGGACGCTTTGCCTGGGACGTGCGCCAGGAAAGGGATCAGCTGTTTGTCGGTGACGATACGATCCGCGTACTGCATGAGCGCAGTATTGCCGCGCTACCGTGGCGTGAACTGGGTGTGGATGTGGTGCTTGACTGTACCGGCGTGTACGGTAACCGCGAACACGGTGAAGCGCATCTGGAAGCGGGCGCGAAAAAAGTCCTGTTCTCCCATCCCGGCAGTCACGATCTTGACGCCACCGTCGTTTTCGGCGTGAACCAGCATGAGCTGCAAGCCGAACACCGCATTGTCTCCAACGCCTCCTGCACCACCAACTGCATTATTCCGGTCATCAAACTGTTAGACGATGCGTATGGCATTGAATCCGGCACCGTGACCACGATTCACTCCGCCATGCACGATCAGCAGGTTATCGACGCTTACCACCCGGATTTACGACGCACGCGTGCGGCGAGCCAGTCAATCATTCCGGTGGATACAAAACTGGCGGCAGGGATCACCCGAATTTTCCCGCAGTTTAATGACCGTTTTGAAGCGATTGCCGTGCGCGTCCCGACGATTAACGTGACCGCAATTGACCTCAGCGTGACGGTGAAAAAACCGGTAAAAGCCTGTGAAGTCAACCTGTTGCTGCAAAAAGCGGCACAGGGGGCATTTCATGGTATAGTTGACTATACGGAATTACCGTTGGTCTCAGTAGATTTTAACCACGACCCGCACAGCGCCATCGTCGATGGCACGCAGACGCGAGTCAGTGGCGCACACCTTATCAAGACGCTGGTCTGGTGTGATAACGAATGGGGCTTTGCTAACCGAATGCTCGACACCACGTTAGCAATGGCCGCTCAAGGTTTCAGGTAAGACGCATCGTGCGTCTGCAAAACTTTAAGAATCAACGAGAGGATTCACCATGTCTGTAATTAAGATGACCGATCTGGATCTGGCTGGTAAACGCGTTTTCATCCGTGCCGATCTGAACGTACCGGTTAAAGATGGCAAAGTGACCAGCGACGCGCGTATCCGTGCATCTCTGCCAACCATCGAACTGGCTCTGAAGCAGGGTGCGAAAGTGATGGTGACCTCCCACCTGGGTCGTCCAACTGAAGGCGAGTACAACGAAGAGTTCTCTCTGCTGCCGGTTGTTAATTACCTGAAAGACAAACTGTCCAACCCGGTTCGCCTGGTGAAAGATTACCTGGACGGCGTAGACGTTGCCGAAGGTGAGCTGGTTGTTCTGGAAAACGTTCGCTTCAACAAAGGCGAAAAGAAAGACGACGAAACCCTGTCCAAAAAATACGCTGCACTGTGCGACGTATTCGTAATGGATGCTTTCGGTACGGCTCACCGTGCGCAGGCGTCTACCCACGGTATCGGTAAATTCGCAGACGTAGCGTGTGCCGGTCCTCTGCTGGCTGACGAACTGGAAGCGCTGGGTAAAGCGCTGAAAAAGCCGGCTCGTCCAATGGTGGCTATCGTTGGTGGTTCTAAAGTTTCTACCAAACTGACCGTTCTGGATTCCCTGTCTAAAATCGCTGACCAGCTGATCGTCGGCGGTGGTATTGCGAACACCTTCGTTGCTGCTCAGGGCCACAACGTGGGTAAATCCCTGTACGAAGCAGACCTGGTTGACGAAGCCAAACGCCTGCTGGGTACCTGTGATATCCCGGTTCCAACTGACGTTCGCGTGGCGACCGAGTTCTCCGAAACCGCTACCGCGACCCTGAAATCTGTAAACGACATCAAAGATGAAGAGCAGATTCTGGACCTGGGCGACGTTTCTGCACAGAAGCTGGCTGAAATCCTGAAAAACGCAAAAACTATCCTGTGGAACGGTCCTGTTGGCGTGTTCGAATTCCCGAACTTCCGCAAAGGGACTGAAATCGTTGCTAACGCTATCGCAGACAGCGAAGCGTTCTCTATCGCAGGCGGTGGTGACACCCTGGCAGCAATCGACCTGTTCGGTATCGCTGACAAAATCTCCTACATCTCCACTGGTGGCGGCGCATTCCTCGAATTCGTGGAAGGCAAAGTACTGCCAGCAGTAGCAATGCTCGAAGAGCGCGCTAAGAAGTAATTTTTGGGGGCAGCGCTTCGGCGCTGTCTGAAGGCTTGCCCGCTGTGGGCGAACAGATCGCATTCCCATTGGGGAGTGGACGATAAACG
>JBCNOW010000006.1:0-165714 GCA_039593635.1 Enterobacterales bacterium | reverse complement strand
ATTTGAGCTGCTAACAGCATCAGAAGGCCCGCAAATGCGGGCCTTTTTTTTCGCGTTTTCAACATGCTGCAACATCTGGTTTTGTGATCTGTTTGGCAATATTTGCGCTTTTTGTTTACCCTTTACTGACCTGCCTGTCTCCATGGGGGATGGATTTAGTGTTTTGGTTTAACAAAAGGGAATAAATGGAACAACTCGATGTTGTAGACAGCATCAATAACGCCGGTAACTGGCTGGTGCGCAACCAGGCGCTGCTGCTGAGCTATGCCGTGAACATCGTTGCGGCTATTGCCATCATTATCGTCGGGATGATTGTGGCGCGTATCGTATCGAACGGGGTTAACCGCGTGATGGTGGCGCGTCACATTGACGCCACGGTGGCTGATTTCCTCTCCGCGCTGGTGCGCTACGGCATTATCGCCTTTACGCTGATTGCCGCGCTGGGCCGCGTCGGCGTGCAGACGGCCTCGGTGATCGCCGTTCTGGGTGCCGCCGGTCTGGCCATTGGTCTGGCGCTGCAGGGCTCGCTTTCAAACCTGGCGGCAGGCGTGCTGCTGGTGACCTTCCGTCCGTTCCGCTCCGGCGAGTACGTTGATCTGGGCGGCATTGCCGGAACCGTGCTGCAGGTGCAGATTTTCTCTACCACCCTGCGTACCGTCGACGGCCGTATCGTGGTGGTGCCGAACGGGAAAATCATCGCGGGCAACATCATTAACTTTTCCCGCGAGCCGGTGCGTCGTAACGAGTTCATTATCAGCGTGGCGTACGATTCCGATATCGATCAGGTGAAGTCGCTGATCGCGAACATCATCGCTTCTGACGACCGCATTCTGAAAGACAAAGAGCAGACGGTTCGCCTGAACGAACTGGGGGCGTCCTCGATTAACTTTGTGGTGCGTATCTGGAGCAAAAGCAGCGATCTGCAAAACGTGTACTGGGATGTGCTGGAGCGCATCAAGCGCGACTTCGATGCCAACGGCATCAGCTTCCCGTACCCGCAGATGGACGTAAACCTCCAAAAAGGTGCAGAGCGAGGCGCAGCAGCCTGCGCGCAGCGAGTAAGTTATCAGGGCACCGGCGGGTGCCCTGGTTTTATCAGTTCCGCTAATGACCAATTAATATTATCAATTTCCGCTAATGTGATCCTCGCCTCACTATACTGCACAGCAACACCCCTTTTTCAGGAAATCTTCCGTGTTATCTTATTACTTTCAAGGGCTTGCCCTTGGTGCGGCGATGATCCTGCCGCCTGGGCCCGCAAAATGCGTTCGTCATGAACCAGGGCATTCGCCGCCAGTATCATCTGATGATTGCCCTGCTGTGCGCGGTGAGCGATCTTGCTGCTGATCTGTGCCGGGATTTTTGGCGGCAGCGCGCTGTTGATGCAGTCCCCCTGGCTGCTGGCGCTGGTCACCTGGGGCGGCGTGGCGTTTCTGCTGTGGTACGGATTCGGCGCGCTGAAAACCGCCATGAGCAGCAATCTTGAGCTGGCGAGCGCCGAAGTGATGAAGCAGGGGCGCTGGAAGATCATTGTCACCATGCTGGCGGTGACCTGGCTCAACCCGCATGTCTATCTCGACACTTTCGTGGTGCTGGGTAGCCTCGGCGGACAGCTGGACGTTGGCGGAGCCGAAACGCTGGTTTGCGCTCGGCACGGTCAGCGCCTCTTTCCTGTGGTTCTTCGGTCTTGCGATCCTGGCTGCCTGGCTGGCGCCGCGCCTGCGCACCGTGCGCAAAGCGCAGCGCATCATTAATCCGCTGGTGGGCGGCGTGATGTGGTTTATCGCCTTCCAGCTGGCGCGTCAGGGCATCGCCGGCTGGTGATGCACATGCAGGCCGTAAAGCGCGGGCAGGGCGCCTGCGCTGGCCAGCAGCTCCAGCCGAATCTGGCGGAACGTGGTATCCGGGGGCAGCGCATGATGGCACAGCGAGTGATGATTATCGCTGACCTCGGCCAGCAGCCTGTCATCCAGCCACAGGCGATAATGGGTGGTACAGTGCGGCGTCACCGCCTGCGCATGGCCCATCTGCACCGTTTCCATCGCATGATCGAAATCGTTATCGAACAGCAACGTAATCTGGCTGGCGCGCTGCGCATCCGGCCACTGCCAGCACACCCACGGCTGGCGATCGTCCGCTGCCGGCAGCCAGCCGTTGGTGTGACTTTCCGGCCGCAGTTTACCGTTGAGCAAATAGTCGCAGTGCCACAGCTGCAGCGGCGTCGCCAGACTAAACGCGATTAGGATCTGATTGGGCGCGCGGCGCGGTAGCCAGAAATCAAACTCATCCACGCCGTAATCGCCGTCGTTTATCTGCCGGGTGCGTTTCGCGACGCGCGGATTGAGACTGTTGAATACCATCATAATGCCCGGCAGGCGCTGGCGGGTGAGCGCCACTTCAACCGCCGGATTTTCTTCAAAGGCGATAAACAGGTAGCGATCGCACTCCGCACGGTAGTCAAACGGCAGCGAATACGCCTCTTCAGCGTCAATCTGCAGGCTGTGTGTGGCCAGCAGCCGATCGCCGCAGGTGTTGGCCGGATTGTCGCTGGTCAGCAGTAAAACCTGCAGCGTCTGCGCGGATGACGCCCGCAGCCGCACCGTCAGCGCGGGCAGGCGTTCTCCGGCTTTAAGCGGCAGCAGCAGGGCGCAGCGTGAGGTAAGGGCGTGCCAGCCGCCATCCGCCGGCAGGGCGTGCAGCGCGAAGGTGCTGCTGGCGCTGACCTGAGCGGCACCGGCCGGATGCGCCAGCTGCTGTCGCGGAATGAACGCGCCGTGGCGCAGCAGCTGTTGCTGCAGCTGACCAACATGCTCCGGCTGCGCCAGCTGACGCGGTGTCTGGTTATGCTGCTGACACAGCGCCGCCGCGCGGCCCACCACTTCGCCCAGCACGCCACAGGTGCACATCACGCGCGCGCTGCCAAAGGCAACGTGCGTGGCAGAGATAAGCCGGCCGGTCAGCAGCAGATTATCCAGCGACTGGCTGTACAGCGCCCGAAACGGAATGGTGTAAGTGCCTTTGCTGTGGAACTGGCGGCAGCCGTCGTGAGCGCTGTACACGCCGTCGGCCGGATGCAGGTCAATCGACCAGCCGCCGTAGGCCACCGCATCGTAGTGGTCGCGCTGCGCGATGATATCCTGCTGACACAGCAGAGTATCGCCGAGAAAGCGTCGGCTCTCGCGCTTGCCGGGAATCAGCCCAACCCATTCAATGGTCAGCGTGTCGGCATCGGCAAACTCGCCGGAGTTTTTGATGTAATCCCACACGCCCCAGACAATCTTCCACAGCTCCCACTTGATGGTTTCGCTTTCATGCACGGTATCCAGCCGGCCGCCCCACTCAAGCCACCACAGATCGCAGCCGTTGAGATCGGAGCTCAAACGTTTATAGCGCGGAATAGCGGTGATCTCTTTCAGCGCGAAGGAGGGCGGTACAAAGCGCACCGGCTGCGCGCTGCGTTTGGTATAAAAATAAATCGAGTGGCCGAGCTTGTGACCAAACTGCTCGCCCGGCGCCATTTTTTCGCCAAACTCCTGCGGTGATTCTGCGCCCACACGGTGCGCTGCCCCGGCCAGATAGCCGAGCACGCCGTCGCCACTGGCATCAATAAACTGGCCGGCCGTCACACGATAGCGGGTCTGATTGATGGCGTTGAAAGCCTGTACCGCCTGCAGGCGCTGCGCGGACTTTTCGATGTCGCTGACTATGGTATTGAGCAGCAGCGTCAGACGCGGCTGCGCCTGCACGATGTCCAGCAGCACCATGTCGAACAGTACCGGGTTGCCCTCTTTGTTGCGCCACAGGTTCTCCTCCATGATCTCGCCCATGATGCCGCCTTCACGCGCCCAGCGGTTGTTATTACCCATATGCGACGTCGCGCCGTTGGCCCACAGCCGCACTTCGCTGGAGGCGTTGCCGCCGGGGACCGGGCGATCCTGAATCAGCACCACCTGCTGGCCCGCGCGTGCCGCAGCCAGCGCGGCGCACACGCCCGCCAGACCGCCACCGGCGACCAGCACATCGGCGTGCAACGACTGCAGCGGAAAGGCACGCGCGGCCTGAGAAGAGAAAGTTTGCATCATGAGGTTACTCCCGCCTGAAGGCTGCTAAGATTGAATTTTTACCGTCACAAGGTGATTTATGTCTTCGCAACCCAACCAGAGCCTGATTGACGGAATTCGCTGCCTGCAATATCTGGTCTCCAGTGACAAAGCGGTCGGCGGCCGTGAACTGGCGCGCCAGATGGGGATGAACAGCACGCGGGTAAACCGTCTGCTGATGACCATGGCGTCCATCGGCCTGACGATTCAGGATGAACACCGGCGCTATCTGCCAGGCCCGGGCATTCATGCGCTGGCGGCGCAGGCCATTCGTGGATCGTCGCTGTTTGCTTCGGCACTGCCGCAGCTGGAGGCGCACGCGCCGCGCGATATCGTGGTGGCGCTTGGCGTGCTGTGGGAGGACCAGGTCATCTACATCTGGCACTCGGAGCCCGGCGAGCGTACCAGTACCAGCCAGGCGCTGGCCGGATTCCGCATGCTGCCCGCGTGGCAGTCGGTGATTGGCGTCGCGCTGCTGGCGGCGGAGAGTGACGAGGTGCTGCGGCCACGCTTCAGTGACGAACAGTGGGCGCAGATTGCGCCACTGCTGGCGCGCAAACGCACCGGGGATTATCTGGTGTGGCATCGCGAGGACGGCGAAATCAGTATGGCGCAGCCGATCAATAACAACCGCGCAGCGCTGGCCTTCGCCAAAATCTGGCAGGCCGATGAAGCCCAGCTGGCGCAGCGTCTGCAACAGCTGCACGCGCTGGCGAAACGGCTCATCAGCGCGCGCTGACATGGTCAATTTTTCCTACTACAAACAGATAACTGCAGATGCCAATAGCGGCCAGCACGGCGATAAAGGCCAGCGCCGGCGCGAAGTTGCTGCCGTCAATCAGGGCGCCGATGGCGATCGGCACCACGATCGATGATAGCGCGCCGGTAAAGTTAAACACGCCGCCGGCCAGACCGATCAGATGGCGCGGCGCCAGCGCGGTAACAAACACCCAGGTGATGGTCGCCAGGCCATTGCCAAAAAACGCCAGCGACATAAACAGGATGATCAGCCGCGAATCTTCGGTGTAGTTAGCACCAAGGATGAACAGCGTGAGGAACAGGCCGAAGATCACCGGCAGCTTGCGCGCCACGCTGGCTGACACGCCGCGCCGGATCATGCGGTCTGAGGCAAAGCCGGCCAGCAGTACGCCACAAAACGCCGCGAAGTAGGGCAGCGACGCCACATAGCCGCTCTTGATAAAGTCCATGTGGCGATACTCCACCAGATAGGTAGGAAACCAGGTAAGGAAAAACCAGAAGGTCGCCGAGATGGTGAACTGGCCAATATAGATGCCGACCAGCTTGCGGCTGCGAAACATCTGCGCCAGATCGGCCCAGCGTGCACGCGGCGGCTGGCTGCCCTGGCGGTTTTCCAGCAGTGCGCCGTTGTCACGCAGATAGTTAAGTTCAGCCTCTGATACACCTTTGTGCTGGTTCGGCTCCCGATACAGCAGATACCACACCAGCGCCCAAATCATGCCCGCCACGCCGGTAATCAGAAACAGCCCGCGCCAGCCAAACGCAGCCTGCACGTGAAACAGCAGCGGCGTCATACAGGCGAGGCCAACAAACTGTGCGGACGAGTAGATGCCAATTGCACTGGCACGCTCCTGCTCGGGGAACCAGCTGGAAATCACCCGATTGTTAGCCGGCATCACCGGCGCTTCGAAAGCACCCACGCCGAGGCGCAGACCGAACAGCGCGCCGAAGCTGCTGGCAAAAGCGTGCAGTGCGGTGATCAGCGACCAGGCAAACAGCCCCGCGCCGTATACCAGCCGCGCGCCGAGACGATCGATCAGGAATCCGCCGGGAATTTGCAGCGCCGAATAGATCCAGCCGAACGCCGAGAAGATCAGCCCCATCTCCAGCGGCGTGAAGCGCAGTTCACCGGCCATCTGCGTGGCGGCCACCGACAGGTTGGTGCGATCCATGTAGTTAATGATGATGTTGATAAACACCAGGGCCAGCATCATAAAGCGTGTGCGTCCGGCTCGCACGCTGACCGCGCTTTGGCTAAGTGGCTGTTCTGTCATAATACAACTCTCCCGAGGGGCAGAAGTGTTTCTTTAATAGAAACGCAGGCGGCGCTTTTCAGCGAATCTGTAGCGATAAATTTGCGATCGCGGATACGTTAAACCTGAGCAAAGCCGAACTTTTTGCTAATTTCAAACTCAGACCATCACGCATAGTAATGTGTTTTGGGTTTCGCCATAGTGGCGACCTGCAAATTGAACCCTTCAAGGAGGACTTTCGTGAAACTGAAAGCACTGGCGCTGGCCGCCGTAATGAGCACGGGCGCACTGTCCGGTCTGGTCCAGGCGGGAGAAGTGCCGAACGGACCGCACGTGGTGACATCAGGACAGGCCAGCGTGGATGCCCGTCCGGATATGGCTACGCTCTCCATCGTGGTGAATGTTTCGTCGAAAGACGCGGCGGATGCAAAAAAACAGGCTGACGACCGCGTGGCGCAATATTTTGATTTCCTGCAAAAGAACGGCATCGAGAAGAAGGATATTGATGCGGCTAATCTCAGCACCCAGCCGGAGTATGACTACACCAAAGAGGGTAAATCGGTGCTGAAAGGCTACCGTGCGGTGCGACAGGTGGAAGTGACGCTGCGCCAGCTGGATAAGCTGAATGAGCTGCTGGACGGCGCGCTGAAGGCGGGCCTGAACGAGATTCGTTCGGTTGCGCTGGGCGTGGCGCAACGCGGAGAGCTATAAAGATCAGGCGCGTAAAGCGGCGATTGATGATGCCACACAGCAGGCGAGCGCCCTGGCAGAAGGCTTCAATGCCAAACTGGGCTCGGTGTACAGCATTCGCTATCACGTGGCTAACTACCAGCCGATGCCGATGGCGCGCATGTACAAAGCGGCCGGTGCCGCAGCGGACACCACCGCGCAGCAAACCTACGAGCAGCCGACCATCCAGTTTGACGATCAGGTGGATGTGGTGTTCGAAATCAAACCGAATACGGCGCAGTAAGTTAGCCTGTAAAATTGTAGCGGCGCGATTCATCGCGCTCTCCAGCAGCAGAACCGCTGTTAAAACGCGCGATGAATCGCGCCGCTACGACTGTTGTGCGCTAATCTGAACGGCGCTAAGCCGCAACTTCATCCTGGCGCAGCACGCGGTGGCCGTAGGCCATCAGCGCATCGGTCACGTTGCGCATCATGCGGCTTTCCGGCGCAAAACGGTGCCAGTAGAGCATCCGGCGCTGATACAGCCCCGGCGTCAGATCAATCAGCTCACCGCTTTTCAACTCTTTCTCAATCTGCAGGTGCGGGATCATGCAGCAGGTCGTGCCCTGACGCGCAAGCTGCACAAAGGCCTCGGACGAGTTCACGATATGGCACGGCACGCTGCCCGGCGGCAAATCAAAGTTTTGCTGCAAAAATGCCTGATGCATATCGTCCAGATGGTCGAACGCCACCGCCGGGGCTTTCAGCAGCGCTGCGCGGGTGACGCCATTGGGGAAGTAGCGCTCGGCAAAGGCTTTTGAACCGACAAACAGGTAGTCCAGCGCGCCCAGCTGATCGACAAGACAGCTTGGCAGCGCCTGCGGCTGGATACTGACCGCCCCAACCACTTCACCGCGACGCAGGCGCTCCTGGGTGCGGGTTTCATCTTCAACCTGCAGATTCAGGCGGATAGGCGAGTCGGCCAGGACCGGCGCCAGCGCCGGCAGCAGCCAGGTTGCCAGACTGTCGGCGTTGACCGCCAGCGACAGCAGCAGCGGCGTGGAGCCCGTTTGCTCATCACCCAGCCATTCGTCTTCCAGCAGCTCAACCTGACGCAGCAGGGCCAGCAGTTTTTGTCCTTGCTCGGTTGGGCGCGGCGGCACGGTACGCACCAGCAGCGGCTGCCCGAACATGTTTTCAAGCTGTTTGATACGCTGTGATACGGCGGACTGGGTGATACACAGCTTTTGCGCTGCGCGCTCAAAGCCACGTTCACGAATAACTGCATCAAGTGCCTGTAGTGTTCTGTAGTCCGGACGTTTCATTGCTCTGGCTGGCTCCTTAATTTTGCTTAATCTGCACTATGACACAATTTTCCCTTCCTGGCAGACGAAATCCATTCGACGTGTTCTATAATGCGCCCTGAGTTTTCACACCACAGGCAAAACGATCATGACGCAGGATGAACTGAAAAAAGCAGTAGGATGGGCCGCTCTCCAGTACGTACAGCCGGGTACCATTGTCGGTGTAGGTACGGGGTCAACGGCGGCACACTTTATCGATGCCCTGGGCACGATGAAGGGGCAGATCGAGGGCGCGGTTTCCAGCTCCGATGCTTCCACGGAAAAGCTGAAAAGCCTCGGCATTACCGTTTTCGATCTCAACGAAGTGGATCGTCTGGGGGCATTTACGTTGATGGTGCGGATGAAATCAACGGCCAGATGCAGATGATCAAAGGCGGCGGCGCGGCGCTGACGCGTGAAAAAATCATCGCCTCGGTTGCGGACAAATTTATCTGCATCGCGGATGCCTCCAAGCAGGTCGATATTCTGGGGAATTTCCCGCTGCCGGTGGAGGTGATCCCGATGGCGCGCAGTGCGGTGGCCCGTCAGCTGGTGAAGCTGGGCGGCCGTCCGGAATATCGTCAGGGCGTGGTCACCGATAACGGTAACGTGATCCTCGACGTTCATGGCCTGGAAATTCTCGACGCGATTGCGCTGGAAAACGCCATCAACGGCATTCCGGGCGTTGTCACCGTAGGGTTATTTGCCAACCGCGGCGCGGATGTGGCGCTGATCGGCACGGCCGACGGCGTGAAAACCATCGTAAAATGATCTGACGGGGGCGCCGCCAGCGCCGGTTATTTCCATCCGCAAAACATCTTTTCTTGCTGCAGTGAAATTTGGTGACTTATGTCACAAATGATTCCTCCGATCAACAGCCACGTTCCGTACTTCTGCGCTCTCGTCAATCTCACCAGCATTTTGCCCTGTGCCATTTGTGTTGTCTGCACTTGGCGCGTGCTGCGCGTGCACCGCAAACGTTCATATTGCTGCAATAGTTTTTTTTGATATGTTGGCTACAGCGGATTTCAATCCAGCACAACATCAGTTCAGAAAAAAACAGGGTCGGGTAAATGGCAAAGGTATCACTGGAGAAAGACAAGATTAAATTCCTGCTGGTCGAAGGCGTGCATCAGAAAGCGCTGGATAGCCTTCGCGCGGCAGGTTACACCAACATCGAATTCCACAAAGGCGCGCTGGATACGGAAGAGCTGAAAGCCTCCATCCGTGATGCCCACTTCATTGGCCTGCGATCCCGTACCCACCTGACTGAAGATGTTGTTCGCCGCGGCGGAAAAGCTGGTGGCTATCGGCTGTTTCTGCATCGGTACCAACCAGGTTGACCTGAACGCTGCCGCAAAACGCGGTATCCCGGTGTTCAACGCCCCGTTCTCCAACACCCGTTCCGTGGCGGAACTGGTGATTGGCGAACTGCTGCTGCTGCTGCGCGGTATTCCGGAAGCTAACGCCAAAGCGCACCGCGGCGTCTGGAACAAACTGGCGGCGGGCTCTTACGAAGCGCGTGGTAAAAAGCTGGGTATCATCGGCTACGGCCACATCGGTACCCAGCTGGGGATCCTGGCGGAATCCCTGGGGATGCACGTTTTCTTCTACGATATCGAAAGCAAGCTGCCGCTGGGCAACGCCACGCAGGTGCAGCATCTCTCTGACCTGCTGAACATGAGCGACGTGGTCAGCCTGCACGTGCCGGAAAACGCCTCCACCAAAAACATGATGGGCGCGGAAGAGCTGGCGCTGATGAAGCCGGGCTCACTGCTGATCAACGCCGCGCGCGGTACGGTGGTCGATATCCCGGCGCTGTGCGATGCGCTGAAGCGTAAGCATCTGGCGGGGGCCGCCATCGACGTCTTCCCGACGGAGCCTGCGACCAACAGCGATCCGTTTAACTCTCCGCTGTGCGAGTTCGACAACGTGATCCTGACGCCACACATCGGTGGTTCTACTCAGGAAGCGCAGGAGAACATCGGTCTGGAAGTGGCGGGTAAACTGAGCAAATACTCCGATAACGGCTCAACGCTCTCGGCCGTTAACTTCCCGGAAGTGTCGCTGCCGCTGCACGGTGGTCGTCGTCTGCTGCACATTCACGAAAACCGTCCGGGCGTGCTGACCGCCATCAACCAGATCTTTGCTGAGCAGAGCGTCAACATCGCCGCGCAGTATCTGCAGACGAACTCGCAGATGGGTTACGTGGTGATTGATATCGAAGCAGATGAAGATGTGGCCGAGAAAGCGCTGCAGAGCATGAAGGCCATTCCGGGGACGATTCGCGCGCGTCTGCTGTACTGAGGGTGTGAGGTAAATGCAAAACGGTAACGAGAGTTACCGTTTTTTATGTTTTCTCCCTCTCCCTGTGGGAGAGGGCTGGGGTGAGGGCATCAGGCTGCACGCCTGTTTCACCATTCCCACAACTTCGATGGCGTCACCACCGCCGGCAACGGCACATCCCACTTCTCGACCGGCAAAGCTTCTACCGCCTGACAATCATGCGCATAACCCACCGGCTGCAACCCGTACTGCCGCCAGTTTTGCAACGTCCTGTCATAGAAGCCCCCGCCCATTCCTAAACGTTGGCCCTGTTCATCAAACGCCACCAGCGGCGTAATCAGTACGTCCAGCTGTGACAGCGGCAGCACGTCGCGTACATCCAGCTTCGGCTCGGTGATTTTCAGACGATTCACAACCAGTTCGCTGTGCGGGTGGTAGTGCAGAAACAGCAGATTCCCGGCGCTAAACGGATGCAGCACAGGCAGGTAAACCCGCTTTCCGGCTCGCCAGAGTTGTTCGATGAGCGGCTGTGTATCCAGCTCACCATCAAATGAGAGAAACAGCGCGACGGTATGCGCCATCACCACCGGCGGATACGCCATCATGCGTGCGGCGGCCTGTTGGGCAAAATGCGTTTGCTGTTCAGGGGTTAACGCCCGGCGACGTTGACGAATTAACTGACGAATGTCCTGGCGTGAGGCAGAAACTTCAGGGAATTGGGTCATGGTAGTGGGTAGAAGAAGAGTGAGGGAATCTCCGAGATGCCGCCGCAGGCTGTAACCCTTGAACCCTTGGTTCAAGGTGAATGTGTCGTCATAGTTTTAAGGCTTCTCGGACGGACCGAGCATGCTCACCAACCATGGAGCGCCACATTCTTGTGGTATGAAATATCGGCTCAGGGGACTGGCCCGCTTGCGAACATCTCAGAGAAATTTTGTCTTCACAGTTACTCTACCATAGTCAACTGAGAAGTGTTATTCAAACTTTGGTCCCGGTCTTTCGGGTATGCGACCTTGATCAAGCAATGCCTGTTCAATGGTCTGCTGGAGCATTTTAATGCGCTGCTCCATGCTGGCCGCGTAGTCGCGGGTCTTCGCTTTTTCCTGAGTCAGTTCATAGCTGATGTTCAACGCGGCGATGAAAACCAGCTGCTCAGTATTTGTGACTCTAGTGCGTTCTTTTAGATCTTGCAACCGCTGATTCAAATCGTCCGCAGCCTGATTCAAAGCATCCCTTTGTTCAGGCGGACAATTCACTCGCAGTGAACGGCCAAAAATCTGGAGATCGACGGGTTGTGCAGACATGCCACCTTCCTGCTGATTGACTGCGCTGCCTTCGCTTACTGCCCCGGGGGCTGCGAAGGGGCGACACTATAGCTACCCTGATGTGAAGATACAAGCCCTTTTCTGGTATCACCAGGGTCCAAAGTGGTAGCATATCATGAATATTCTCCCAATGATGACGAATGCGTATGTCTATACAGAACGAAATGCCTGGTTACAACGATTTAAACCAGTTACTGAACCAGCAGGGAGTCGGTCTAACCCCTGCCGAAATGCACGGTCTGATCAGTGGCATGCTGTGCGGCGGAAACAGCGACAGCTCATGGCAGCCGCTGATCCACGACCTCACGAACGAAGGGCTGGCGTTTGGTCAGAACTGGCGGAAGCGCTGCGAAAAATGCACGCGGCCACCAGCGATTCGCTGGAAGACGATGGCTTCCTTTTTCAGCTTTATCTGCCTGAAGGTGACGACGTCAGCGTGTTCGATCGTGCCGATGCGCTGGCGGGTTGGGTAAACCACTATCTGCTGGGGCTGGGCGTCACGCAGCCTAAGCTGGATAAAGTCACCGGCGAAGCGGGTGAAGCGATCGACGATCTGCGTAACATTGCCCAACTGGGCTACGATGAAGAAGAAGATCAGGAAGAGCTGGAAATGTCTCTCGAAGAGATCATCGAGTACGTGCGCGTGGCGGCGCTGCTGTGCCACGACAACTTTACGCGCTCACGCAGCCGACCGCGCCGGAAGTCCGCAAGCCAACCTTACATTAAGAAAAATAACGCATCAGCGAGGGTAGGTCGCTGGTTATCTACAGGGAGTGCAAAAATGAGTACACTGGAACCTTCCGGCCGTCGTCAGGCGCTGCTGGCAAACATGCAGCCGGGCAGCGCGGCGCTGATTTTTGCCGCGCCCGAAGTGACGCGCAGCGCCGACAGCGAATACCCCTATCGCCAGAACAGCGATTTCTGGTACTTCACCGGCTTTAACGAACCGGAAGCGGTGCTGGTGCTGATTAAGAGCAATGACACCCACAACCACAGCGTGATTTTCAACCGCGTACGCGACCTAACCGCCGAGATCTGGTTTGGCCGCCGCCTTGGGCAAGAGGCCGCACCGGCAAAGCTGGGCGTTGACCGTGCGCTGGCGTTTAGCGAAATCAACCAGCAGCTCTATCAGCTGCTAAACGGCCTCGACGTGCTCTATCACGCGCAGGGCGAATATGCGTACGCCGATGAGATTGTCTTCACCGCGCTGGATAAGCTGCGCAAAGGCTCCCGCCAGAACCTGTCCGCGCCGGCCACGCTGACGGACTGGCGTCCGGTGTAGTGCACGAGATGCGCCTGTTCAAATCTGAAGAAGAGCTGAACGTGATGCGCCGCGCGGGCGAAATCAGCGCGCTGGCGCATACCCGCGCGATGGAGAAGTGCCGTCCCGGGATGTTTGAATATCAGCTGGAAGGCGAAATTCATCACGAATTTAACCGCCACGGCGCGCGCTTTCCGTCCTACAACACCATCGTCGGCGGCGGGGAAAACGGCTGCATTCTGCACTACACCGAAAACGAAAGCGAGCTGCGCGACGGCGATCTGGTGCTGATTGATGCCGGTTGCGAATATCAGGGCTATGCGGGCGACATCACCCGCACCTTCCCGGTGAACGGTAAATTTTCAGCCGGCCGCAGCGCGAAATTTACGACATCGTGCTCGAATCGCTGGAGACGGCGCTGACGCTGTTTCGCCCGGGCACCTCCATCCAGGAAGTGACCGGCGAAGTGGTGCGCATCATGATCACCGGTCTGGTCGAGGCTCGGCATTCTGAAAGGCGACGTGGATACCCTGATTGCCGAGAATGCGCATCGTCCGTACTTTATGCACGGCCTGAGCCACTGGCTGGGGCTGGACGTGCACGACGTGGGCGCATACGGCCCTGAACGCCCAGCCGCGCCCGCGTGCTGGAGCCGGGCATGGTGCTGACCGTTGAGCCGGGTCTGTACATCGCGCCGGATGCCGACGTGCCGGAAGCAGTACCGCGGGATTGGCATTCGTATTGAAGATGACATCGTCATCACCGAAAACGGTAACGAAAACCTGACCGCCAGCGTGGTGAAAAACGCGGACGATATCGAGGCGCTGATGGCAGCGGCGCGCGTATGAGTGTCGTGATTGTTGGCGGCGGCATGACGGGCGCCACGCTGGCGCTGGCCATTTCGCATTTGACGAAGGGGCAGCTTCCGGTGCATCTGGTTGAAGCCGTCGAGCCGCATGCGAAGAATCACCCCGGTTTTGATGCCCGCGCCATTGCGCTGGCGCAGGGCACCTGCCAGCAGCTGGCCCGGACATTGGCATCTGGCAGGCGATCGCGGATTGCGCCACGGCCATTAATACCGTGCACGTCAGCGATCGCGGCCATGCCGGGTTTGTGACGCTGGATGCCCAGGATTACCGTATTGACGAGCGCTGGGCCAGGTGGTTGAGCTGCACGATATCGGCCTGCGCCTGTTCCGCCTGTTGCAGGACGCGCCGGGCGTGACGCTGCACTGCCCGGCACGCGTTGCCAGCTTCACCCGCAGTGAAGAGGCGGTCAGCGTAACGCTGGACAATGGCATCGTGCTCGACGGGCAGCTTCTGGTTGCGGCGGACGGGTCGCGCTCGGCGCTCGGCACCCAGTGCGGCGTAGAGTGGCGGCAGCAGCCTTACGGGCAGGTCGCGGTCATTGCGAACGTCTCGACCGCAGCAGAACACAACGGCCGGGCATTTGAACGCTTCACCCGGCACGGCCCGCTGGCGATGCTGCCGATGTCGCAGGGGCGCTGCTTCGCTGGTGTGGTGTCATCCGCAGGAAAAAGCCGAAGAGGTTAAGGCCTGGTCCGACGAACGTTTTTGTACCGAGCTGCAGAAAGCCTTTGGCTGGCGGCTGGGGCGTATTACCCATGCCGGAAAACGCGCGGTCTATCCGCTGTCGCTGACCACGGCATCACAGTCCATCTCTCACCGCGTGGCGCTGGTCGGCAATGCGGCGCAGACGCTGCATCCCATCGCCGGGCAGGGCTTTAACCTCGGCCTGCGCGACGTGATGAGCCTGGCGGAAACGCTTTCGCAGGCGTGGAGCGAACAAAAAGACTGTGGCGCTTACCCGGTGCTAAGCCATTACCAGACAGCGACGCCAGGCCGATAAAGAGGCGACCATTGGCGTCACCGATGGTCTGGTCCATCTGTTTGCCAATCGCTGGGCGCCGCTGGTTGCTGGCCGCAACCTCGGGCTGATGGCGATGGAACTGTTCATTCCGGCACGTGACGTGCTGGCGCAGCGACCCTGGGTTGGGTTGCGCGTTAAGGAGTTATCACCGAGTGCAAAATGTTGATGTTGCCATTGTTGGCGGCGGAATGGTTGGGCTGGCGCTGGCCTGTGGATTGCAGGGCAGCGGACTGCGCGTGGCGGTGCTGGAGCAAAAGCCGCCTGAGCCCGTCGCACCTGATGCCCCGCCAGAACGGCGCTGCGCGTCTCGGCGATTAACGCCGCCAGCGAAAAGCTGCTGACGCGCCTTGGCGTCTGGTCAGATATCGTCGCGCAGCGCGCCAGCTGCTATCACGGCATGGAAGTGTGGGACAAAGACAGCTTTGGCCATATCGCCTTTGATGATGAAAGCATGGGCTATAGCCATCTGGGCCATATCATTGAAAATGCGGTGATCCATCACGCGCTGTGGCAGAAAGCGCCAGCCAGTGCAGCGACGTGACGCTGATCGCGCCTGCGCAGATCCAGCAGGTGGCGTGGGGCGAAAACGAGGCGTTTATCACCCTGCAAAGCGGCGACATGCTGACCGCGCGGCTGGTGGTGGGTGCCGACGGCGCAAACTCCTGGCTGCGTAACAAAGCGGATATCCCGCTGACCTTCTGGGATTACCGCCATCATGCGCTGGTGGCGAACGATCCGCACCGAAGAGCCGCACGGCGGCGTGGCGCGGCAGATTTTCCACAACGACGGCATTCTGGCGTTCCTGCCGCTGAGCGATCCGCACCTGTGCTCTATCGTCTGGTCACTGGTGCCGGAAAAAGCCCAGCTGATGCAGGCTGCAACGCCGGAGGCCTTTAACCAGGCGCTGTGCATGGCGTTTGATAACCGCCTTGGCCTGTGCACCCTTGAAAGCGAGCGTCAGGTATTCCCGTTAACCGGCCGCTACGCGCGTCAGTTTGCGGCGCACCGTCTGGCGCTGGTGGGGGATGCGGCGCATACCATTCATCCGCTGGCCGGGCAGGGTGTTAACCTTGGCTTTATGGACGCGGCGGAGCTGGTCGAGGAGCTGCGTCGCCTGCATCGCGAAGGAAAAGACATCGGCCAGCATCTCTATCTGCGTCGCTACGAGCGCAGCCGCAAGCACAGTGCGGCGATGATGCTGGCAGGGATGCAGGGCTTCCGCGAGCTGTTTGCCGGGGCAAATCCGGCGAAGAAACTGCTGCGCGATATCGGTCTTAAACTCGCAGATACCCTTCCTGGCGTCAAACCGCAACTTCTTCGTCAGGCGATGGGTCTTAACGACCTGCCGGACTGGCTTAAATAATATTGACCCCCGTCACACTATAATTTCCCGGCCTCTGCGCCGGGGAAATCCCCTCGTTTGAAATATTCTAATTTCACGTCATTTTTCGCATTAGATAATCTAATGTCGTGTTTTTCTTGTTACGGAAATTCGGCCCGTTTTTCCGCACGAAATATCACCATGTGCTAAATCCTGTTAGATCATTGTTAATTTTGTGCGGGGTTAATCGCATTTTTCCAGTGAATAACTCTGTAGGCTTTTCAGCGTTTTTTGGTCATAAGCTAATGTGATGACCCGTTTTACCTTATGGTTAACCGCCGGTTTCGGTGGTAAGTTCAGGTAAAAGAGAACGTTTGCGTCGGCATTCGGGAACGAGGCCGATACCGGGTTTCACGGTGAATTTTTCAACGAGGACAAGATGGCTCAACAGACTCCTTTGTACGAACAGCACGTGTTATGCGGCGCCCGCATGGTGGACTTCCACGGCTGGATGATGCCGCTGCACTACGGCTCGCAGATTGATGAGCACCACGCGGTGCGCACCGATGCCGGTATGTTCGACGTGTCCCACATGACGATTGTCGATCTGCGCGGTAGCCGCACCCGGGAGTTTTTGCGTTATCTGCTGGCAAACGACGTCGCTAAGCTGAAGACGCCGGGTAAAGCGCTCTATACCGGCATGCTGAATGCTTCGGGCGGCGTGATTGATGACCTCATCGTCTATTACTTCACTGAAGATTTCTTCCGCCTCGTTGTAAACTCCGCCACCCGCGAAAAAGACCTCTCCTGGATCACCCAACACGCTGAACCTTATGCCATCGACATCACCGTCCGTGACGATCTGTCGCTGATCGCCGTGCAGGGGCCAAACGCGCAGGCGAAAGCCGCCTCTCTGTTTAACGACGAGCAGCGCAAAGCCACAGAGGGCATGAAGCCTTTCTTCGGCGTGCAGGCGGGGGATCTGTTTATCGCCACTACCGGCTACACCGGTGAAGCGGGCTACGAAATTGCGATGCCAAACGAGAAGGCCGCTGATTTCTGGCGTGCGCTGGTGGAAGCGGGCGTGAAGCCAGCGGGCCTGGGCGCGCGCGATACCCTGCGTCTTGAAGCGGGTATGAACCTCTACGGCCAGGAGATGGACGAAGGCGTCTCTCCGCTGGCCGCCAACATGGGCTGGACCATCGCATGGGAACCGGCTGACCGTGACTTTATTGGCCGTGAAGCGCTGGAGATGCAGCGCGAGAAGGGTACCGAACAGCTGGTGGGGCTGGTGATGAAGGAAAAAGGCGTGCTGCGCGGCGAACTGCCAGTGCGCTTCACCGATGCCGACGGCAATCATCTCGAAGGCGTGATCACCAGCGGCACCTTCTCCCCGACGCTGGGCTACAGTATTGCACTGGCACGCGTGCCGGCGGGCATTGGCGAACGGCGGTGGTACAGATCCGCAACCGCGAAATGCCGGTCCACGTGACCAAACCGATTTTTGTTCGCGCCGGTAAGCCGGTCGCCTAATCATTTTTATCAGGAGAACTTCAATGAGCAATGTGCCAGCAGAACTGAAATACAGCAAAGAACACGAGTGGCTGCGCAAAGAGGCGGACGGCACTTATACCGTAGGGATCACCGAGCACGCGCAAGAGCTGCTGGGCGACATGGTGTTTGTTGACCTGCCTGACGTGGGCGCGACCGTTAGCGCGGGCGACGACTGCGCCGTGGCGGAGTCCGTAAAAGCGGCATCTGATATCTACGCCCCGGTGAGCGGTGAAATCGTTGCCGTCAACGACGCGCTGAGCGATTCCCCGGAGCTGGTCAACAGCGAGCCGTATGAAGGCGGCTGGATCTTCAAGATCAAAGCCAGCGACGAATCTCAGGTTGCCGCGCTGCTGGATGCGACCGCATACGAAGCATTGTTAGAAGACGAGTAACCGCTTAGTCCCCCTCCTCCCCCCGGGAGAGGTGCAGCACTGCGGCGCCTTCTTCTCCCTCACCCTAACCCTCTGCCTGGGAATTTAATGCCATTTTGTCACCCAGCACGTTTCAGGAACCATCGCTCATGACACAGACTTTAAGCCAGCTTGAAAACCGTGGCGCCTTCATTGAACGTCACATTGGGCCGGATGCTCAGCAACAGCAGGAGATGCTGAAGACAGTTGGCGCGGATTCATTAACGCACTGATCGGCCAGATTGTGCCAAAAGACATCCAGCTTGCCACGCCGCCGCAGGTGGGGGAAGCCACTACGGAATTCGCCGCGCTGGCGGAGCTGAAGGCCATCGCCGGCCTGAACAAGCGCTATAAGTCTTACATTGGCATGGGCTACACCAACGTGCAGTTACCTGCCGCCGGTGATCCTGCGCAACATGCTGGAAAACCCGGGCTGGTACACCGCCTACACGCCGTATCAGCCGGAAGTCTCCCAGGGCCGTCTGGAAGCGCTGCTGAACTTCCAGCAGGTGACGCTGGATCTGACCGGCCTGGATATCGCCTCCGCCTCGCTGCTGGATGAAGCCACCGCTGCCGCCGAAGCGATGGCGATGGCGAAACGCGTGAGCAAGCTGAAAAACGCTAACCGCTTCTTCGTGGCCGAGGACGTGCATCCGCAGACGCTGGATGTGGTGCGCACCCGTGCGGAAACCTTCGGCTTTGAGGTGATTGTCGACGACGCCGACAAAGTGCTGGATCACCAGGATGTCTTCGGCGTACTGCTGCAGCAGGTGGGTACCACCGGTGAAGTACACGACTACGGCGCGCTGATTGCCGAGCTGAAATCCCGCAAAGTGGTTGTCAGCGTCGCCGCCGATTTTATGGCGCTGGTGCTGCTGACGGCGCCGGGCAAACAGGGTGCGGATATCGTCTTCGGCTCCGCCCAGCGCTTTGGCGTGCCGATGGGCTACGGCGGCCCGCACGCGGCGTTCTTCGCCAGCCGAAAGATGAATTCAAACGCTCCATGCCGGGCCGTATTATCGGCGTGTCAAAAGATGCTGCCGGTAACACCGCGCTGCGCATGGCGATGCAGACCCGCGAGCAGCATATCCGCCGCGAGAAAGCGAACTCCAACATCTGTACCTCCCAGGTGCTGCTGGCCAACATCGCCAGCCTGTACGCCGTGTTCCACGGCCCGGCTGGCCTGAAACGCATTGCCAGCCGCATTCACCGCCTGGCCGATATTCTGGCCTGCGGCCTGCAGCAGAAAGGCCTTAAGCTGCGCCATGCTCACTACTTCGACACCCTGTGCGTGGACGTGGCGGACAAAGCGGCGGTGCTGGCGCGCGCGGATGCGGCAGAGATCAACCTGCGCAGCGACATCCACAACGCGGTCGGCATCACGCTGGATGAAACCACCACCCGTGACGACGTGCTGGCGCCCTGTTCGGCGTGCTGCTGGGCGACGCGCACGGTCTGGATGTCGATGCGCTGGACAAAGAAGTGGCGGCCGACAACCGCCGCCATTCCGGCAGGCCTTGCTGCGTGACGATGCGAATTCCTGACCCATCCGGTGTTCAACCGCCACCACAGCGAAACCGAGATGATGCGCTACATGCACTCCCTGGAGCGCAAGGATCTGGCGCTGAACCAGGCGATGATCCCGCTGGGCTCCTGCACCATGAAGCTGAACGCCGCGGCCGAGATGATCCCGATCACCTGGCCGGAGTTCGCCGAACTGCACCCGTTCTGCCCGGCCGAGCAGGCGGAAGGCTATCACCAGATGATCAACCAGCTTTCCGACTGGCTGGTGAAGCTCACCGGTTACGACGCGCTCTGCATGCAGCCGAACTCCGGCGCGCAGGGCGAATACGCCGGCCTGCTGGCGATCCGCCACTACCACGAGAGCCGCAACGAAGGCCAGCGCGACATCTGCCTGATCCCGAGCTCGGCGCACGGCACCAACCCGGCCTCGGCGCAGATGGCGGGCATGGAGGTGGTGGTCGTGGCCTGCGATAAGAACGGCAACATCGACCTCGGCGACCTGCGCGCGAAAGCCGAGCAGGCGGGCGACAAGCTCTCCTGCATCATGGTGACCTATCCGTCCACCCACGGCGTGTACGAAGAGACCATCCGTGAAGTGTGCGAAGTGGTGCACCAGTTCGGCGGCCAGGTTTACCTCGACGGCGCAAACATGAACGCCCAGGTGGGCATTACCTCGCCGGGCTTACATCGGCGCGGACGTGTCGCACCTGAACCTGCACAAAACCTTCTGCATTCCGCACGGCGGTGGCGGCCCGGGCATGGGGCCGATCGGCGTGAAAGCGCACCTGGCGCCGTTTGTGCCGGGCCACAGCGTGGTGCAGATTGAAGGCATGCTGACCCGTCAGGGCGCGGTCTCTGCGGCACCGTTCGGTAGCGCCTCTATCCTGCCGATCAGCTGGATGTACATCCGCATGATGGGCGCGGAAGGGCTGAAGCAGGCCAGCCAGGTGGCGATCCTCAACGCCAACTACATCGCGACCCGCCTGAAGTCCGCCTTCCCGGTGCTCTACACCGGCCGCGACGGCCGCGTGGCGCACGAGTGCATCCTCGATATTCGTCCGCTGAAAGAGCAGACCGGCATCAGCGAGCTGGATATCGCCAAGCGCCTGATCGACTACGGCTTCCACGCGCCGACCATGTCCTTCCCGGTTGCCGGGCACGCTGATGGTGGAGCCGACCGAGTCCGAAAGCAAAGCCGAGCTGGACCGCTTTATCGACGCGATGCTGGCCATCCGCATGGAGATCGACCGCGTGCAGGACGGCGAATGGACGCTGGAAGATAACCCGCTGGTCAACGCCCCGCACACCCAGCAAGGAGATGGTGGCAGGAGTGGAACCACGGTTACACCCGCGAGCTGGCGGTCTTCCCGGCAGGTGTGGCAAACAAATACTGGCCGACCGTGAAGCGTCTTGATGACGTCTACGGCGACCGTAACCTGTTCTGCTCCTGCGTACCGATGAGCGAATACCAGTAATCATTTGCAGGCGTAATTCAAACCCGGCGGTAAGCCGTAAAGGCCGCCACTTGCCGGCCTTTTTTATTGTGGAGAATGCAAATGGCAATTGCACTGGTCACCGGCGCGAGCCGCGGCATTGGGAAAGCCACCGCGCTGCAGCTGGCACGTGAAGGCTACACCGTGGCGGTAAACTATCACCACAACATTAAAGCCGCGACGGACGTGATCAACCAGATCGTCGAGGCGGGCGGTAAAGCGTTTGCCGTGCGTGCGGATATCAGCGATGAAGCGCAGGTGCTGGCGATGTTTGACAGCCTCGATCGTGAAGGCGAGCCGCTGCGCGCGCTGGTCAATAATGCGGGCATTCTGTTTGAGCAATCCACCATCGAGAATCTCTCCGCTGAGCGCATTAACCGCGTGCTGGCGACCAACGTCACGGGCTACTTTCTCTGCTGTCGGGAAGCGGTAAAACGCATGTCCTTCAAACATGGCGGCAAGGGTGGGGCGATAGTGAACGTCTCTTCCGCGGCATCGCGTCTGGGCGCGCCGGGTGAATATGTGGATTATGCCGCGTCCAAAGGGGCGGTGGATTCGCTGACAACCGGGTTATCGCTGGAGGTGGCGGCGCAGGGTATCCGCGTTAACTGCGTGCGGCCCGGGCTTATCTATACCGATATCCATGCCGACGGCGGGGAGCCGGGGCGCGTGGATCGCGTTGAGTAATCGCTGCCGATGCAGCGCGGTGGCCAGCCGGAAGAGGTGGCCCAGGCGATTGTCTGGCTGCTGAGCGAGAAGGCGTCGTACGTAACGGGCAGTTTTATTGATGCATCAGGCGGGCGGAATAAAACCCTCACTCTCACACCTCTCCCCAAAAAGCGAGGGGCACAATCGTATACCGTCGCGCGCCATTAGCGGTTACAGCACTCTCGCCGTTGCTGGCAATCACCTCCTTATACCAGTCGAAGCTCTTCTTACGGGAGCGGGACATGTCGCCCGTGCCGTCGTCGTGCTTGTTCACGTAGATAAAGCCGTAGCGCTTGCTGTACTGGCCGGTGGTGAACGAGACGCAGTCGATGCAGCCCCACGGGGTATAGCCCATCAGATCCACGCCATCGTGCGTGACGGCTTTGATCATCTCTTCCACGTGCGCACGCAGGTAGTCGATGCGATAGTCATCGTTGATGCTGCCGTCTTCTTCCACTTTGTCATAGGCGCCAAAGCCGTTTTCCACGATAAACAGCGGCTTCTGATAACGCTCGTACAGTTCAGCACAGGGAATAGCGCAGGCCCACCGGGTCAATCTGCCAGCCCCAGTCGGACGCCTTCACGTGCGGGTTCGGCACGCTGCCTTCAAAGCCGGAGATGGCGTCGCCGGTACCGCCTTCCGCCTTCACCGCGTTGGTCATGTAGTAGCTGAAACCTAAGTAGTCGCAGGTACCTTCACGCAGGATCTGCTCGTCGGCTTCCATTTTGATGGAGAAGCCGCGGCGCTCCCACTCGTTCAGCACATAGGACGGGTAGTAACCGCGCAGCTGGACGTCGGTAAAGACGTAGCGCTCGCGCATGGATTCCTGGGCGAACATCACGTCTTCCGGTTTGCAGGAGAACGGATAGAGCGCCACCATCGCCAGCATACAGCCGACTTTCATCTCCGGGTTGATGCGGCGCGCGGCTTTCACCGCCAGGGCGCTGGCCACAAACTGGTGGTGCAGGACCTGGTACATGGTCTCTTCCGGATTGTCATGTTCGGTATAGACCACGCCCGAGCAGCAGTAACCGAACAGCGGCGCGCGCCAGTTACGCTGGTTGTTGATTTCGTTGAAGGTCATCCAGTATTTGACCTTGTTTTTGTAGCGCTCGAAGACCACTTCCGCGAAGCGCACAAAGAAATCGACCACTTTACGGTTGGTCCAGCCGCCGTACTCCTGCACCAGGTGCAGCGGCATTTCGAAGTGGGAGAGGGTGATCACCGGTTCGATGTTGTACTTCAGCAGCTCATCGAACATGTCGTCGTAAAATTTCAGCCCTTCTTCGTTTGGCTGCGTTTCGTCACCTTTCGGGAAGATGCGCGTCCAGGCAATAGAGGTGCGGAAGCATTTGAAGCCCATCTCGGCAAACAGCTTGATGTCTTCTTTGTAGTGGCCGTGGAAATCGATGGCCTCATGGTTGGGGTAATATTTACCCGGCACCACCTCCTGCGTGATTTCGCGCGGCACGCCGTGTGCGCCGCCGGTCAAGACGTCGCAAATGCTTGACCCTTTGCCGCCTTTGTTCCAGCCGCCTTCAACCTGGTGAGCGGCAACCGCGCCGCCCCATAAAAAATCTTTTGGTAAGGTTAATTTTTTCATCGCTGCTCATTTCAATACCTCGTCACGCTGTTGGCGAAAATAATACTGCCCGCAGTGTAACAAAGCCGAAATTTCAAAGTCACGATATAACAATTTGCGCGGAAATTGTGATTTGTCACATCAAAAAAACAGGGTGTTTTATTCCGTCAGTTTCTTCGCCAGCTTGCGCCCGAGCGATTCCAGAATATAGATGACGGGGATTTGCGTGGTGATATCGTAGACGCCGGCAATTCGCGTCTGGGGAACGTGCCAGGAGAGATTAAAATCCGCCAGTTTTGCCAGGCGAGCAGTTGCTCATGGCTGGTGATGGAGAGCACCTTACAGTGATGCAGGCTGAACTGGCTGGCAAAGCGCAGGATCTCCTCGGTTTCGCCCGAGACGGAGAGCACAATCGCCAGCGCATTTTTTGCCATATCATTGGTGACCGGGAAATAAGGGTCATCAATATGATTGCTGAATTTACCAATATTCGAAAAGAAACGTGCGCCATATTTCGCCAGTGAGCCTGACGTGCCCGCCCCGACAAAAATAATGCGCTCTGAAGAGAGAATGATATTTACCGCGTCATTTAATAACGCGTCGAACTCTTCATTATTCACGCTTTTAAAGAAGCTGATAATTTCACTGGCACCGAAATTCACCTGCTGGGGCTCATTCTGCTCCAGATAGAGCTTAAAGCGCACGCGGAATTCCGAATAGCCTTCGCAGTTGAGCTTGCGGCAAAAGCGCAGGATGGTGGTGGTGGAGACGCCCGCCGCATCCGCCAGCTCGCGGATGGTCATATACATCACTTTGTCACGATTTTTGATGACATAGTTGTAGACCATCATCTCCAGGTTATTGAGACTGGCCAATGGCTCGCTGTGGGAAAACCATTCGGGCGGCGCTCATTTATCAGTGGCATAACTCTCATTCATGAAGCCTCAGTCGACCATCATAACAGGCCAATTGGTTTGCCGTTGGGCTTGTCACACTTAATTTTTATGTGAACAAATGTCAGGTGAATTGTTTATTTATGTTTTTGATTTTTATTATAAAAATTTACGTTAAAATTATTTTAGCTAACAGGTGTTCACTGGAATCATTCTCAGTTAGCATAGTCTGGTGCACAGAAAAAGCACAACTTTCGTTACGATGTTCAGGAATCCGACGCCATGGTACAGAACCGACTAATCGCACAGGGATATTCGCTGGCTGAGGAAATAGCCAACAGCATCAGCCACGGCATTGGCCTGGTGTTTGGGATTGTCGGTTTAGTGTTATTGCTGGTGCAGGCGGTAGATACCAATGCCAGCGCGATGGCCATTACCAGCTATAGCCTGTATGGCGGGAGCATGATCCTGCTGTTCCTGGCCTCGACGCTGTATCACGCCATTCCGCATCAGCGGGCCAAGATATGGCTCAAGAAATTTGACCACTGCGCTATCTATCTGCTGATTGCGGGCACCTACACGCCGTTTCTGCTGGTGGGGCTGAACTCACCGCTGTCGCGCGGCCTGATGATTGTGATCTGGAGCCTGGCACTGCTGGGGATCCTGTTTAAGCTGACCATTGCGCACCGGTTTAAGGTGCTGTCGCTGGTGACCTATCTGACGATGGGCTGGCTGTCGCTGATTGTGGTTTATCAGCTGGCGATTAAGCTGGCGGTTGGCGGCGTAACGCTGCTGGCCGTGGGCGGCGTGGTCTACTCGCTGGGCGTGATTTTCTACGTCTGCAAGCGCATCCCGTACAATCATGCTATCTGGCACGGTTTTGTGCTGGGCGGCAGCGTGTGCCACTTTCTGGCGATTTATTTGTACGTGGGGCAGGTGTAGTTTTTTCCACCGGCATGCGGTCGCCACTGATGGCGACCCTACAAAACCACCCCGCACCCGCAGCGGCATACCAGCCGTACACCATTACTCTTCCAGTGAATACGGCAGCGGCTCGATGCTCAGCGTATCGCTTTCATCGCGTCAACGCGGAACACGCTGTCCGGCTTCCATGTCGTTGTTCATCACCGCCTGCACCAAAAGACGGCCATCATCCAGCTGTACGGCAGCTAAGCACGGTGCCGGTGCGGCGCCAGTTATCGCCCATCTTCAGTTCTAAATCTTCACCCGCTTCCGGTACGCGGCTGGCGTGGCCCGCCAGGGTCCACAGCGCACGTTTGTTTGCCCCGCGGAATTTTGCTCGCGCCACCATCTCCTGGCCGGTGTAGCAGCCTTTTTTAAAGCTGATGCCCCCCAGCGCCTGCAGGTTAGTGGCCTGCGGAATAAACTGCGCGCTGTTGGCGGCGTCAATCACCGGCAGACCCGCTTCGATGTTCAGCGCCAGCCACTGCTGGCTGTTATTGAGCTGCGCTTCGCCGCGCAGCGCTCTGCTGCAGCGCGTTCGGCGGTTGCGCCGGCGTCGCGTGACCAGCAGGAAACGCTCTGCAGGGTGTTCAAACCACAGGATGGAGGTTTCACCTTCGCTGACCACCTGTTTTTCTGCATCCGGCAGCGTGGCGAACAGGTTTTTCAGCGCAGCACGCGCCTGGAAACCGGCCACGCCCAGCAGGACATGTTCGTCGTCATCGGGCGCAATGGTGACTTTGGAAAAGACCGCGTATTTTTTCAGCTCTTTGAGCTGCGCATCACGCAGGCTGCGGCGCTCAATAAAGGCAAACCCATCCTGACGGCGGAACAGACGCAGGTTGCTCCACATTTTGCCTTTAGGATCGCAGTGCGCCGCCAGCAGATGCTGCGCTGCGTCCAGCGCCGCCACGTCCAGCGTCACCTGACCCTGCAGGTAAAGGTGCTGTTTTCGGCGTCAGCGCCGGAGAGGGTAGCCAGCGCCCAGTCATCAAGAGAAATAAGCGTCAGCGGCAGACGCGCAGAGGCGGCGGGCTGGCGAGGAGAAAATGGTGTAAATCGGCATAATCCGATATCCTGATCAATAGGCTTAACGCTTTGATAATGCCTAATGGTAAAAGAGCATGCAGCCATTGCAAGCGCTTTCAGCAGGACCATCTGTGCGCACAAATCGTTATCGTCGATAACCCAAATATGTAATCCGGTGGCATTGTTCTGTGCGTCACCGCGCCGCAGCGTCAACGGTATGAAACACGCACTGCAGCGCGGCAAGAAATAAAGAACAGAAACGGGGTACACTGAGCGGTCCGACTGTAATCAGCTGTGGAAGCAGACACATGGATATTAACAACAAGGCCCGTATTCACTGGGCATGCCGTCGCGGCATGCGTGAACTTGATATCTCCATCATGCCTTTCTTCGAATATGAGTATGACAGCTTAAGCGATGATGATAAGCGTCTGTTTGTTCGCCTGCTTGAGTCTGACGATCCGGATTTATTCAACTGGCTGATGAACCACGGCAAACCCGCCGACACCGAGTTGCAACGGATGGTGCAATTAATTCAAACACGGAATCGGGAACGTGGTCCTGTGGCAATCTGATCTTCGCGCGTCACGCAGCGCGCGGGTGCTGAATGTGACGCTGTTCGGGCTGGGTGGCGCGCTGTTGCTGAGCTGTCGCTGGCCGGCGGGCTGGCTCTGGGTTCAGGTCGCGGTAGTGATCCTGCTGACCCTGCAGTACTGGCGTAACGCGCGTCGCCTGCAGCAGCGCTGCGGAGCGCTCATGCTGGATGACAAGGGTGACTGGTACTGGCGCGGTGAGCGCTGGCAGGCGCAACGGCAGCCGGACTGGCTACCGTGGGGCGTGTTGCTGGTGCTGCGTAACCGGCGCGGGCAGCGCTGGCAGCTGTGGCTGCGGCATGACAGCATGCCGCCCGACGCGTGGCGCGCGTTACGCGCCCGCTGTTTTTTGCTGGATGGCGCGACGCCGCATTAAAGCGTAGCGAAATTTTTCTGCCATTTCGCCCAGAATCTGTTCGCACCAGCTGCTCGAGGCGCTCTTCGCTCAGATCGTACTGATTGGTTTCATCCAGCGCGAGCCCGACAAACAGCTGGCCGTCGGCGATAATCGGTTTTTTACTGGTGAACTCGTACCCTTCGGTCGGCCAGTAGCCGATAAACGGCACGCCTTTCGGCGCCAGCTTGTCGTGCAGCATGCCGAGCGCATCCAGGAACCATTCGCCGTAGCCGAACTGGTCGCCCATGCCGTACATCGCAATAATTTTGCCGTCGAGGTTGAGCGAATCGAGCTGATCCCAGATGGCTTCCCAGTCTTCCTGTATCTCGCCAAAATCCCAGGTCGGGATGCCGAGGATCAGCACATCGTACTGCTCCATCAGCGCGACGGATCGTCATCTTTCAGGTTATGCAACGTCACCAGTTCCGGGCCAATGATGTCGCGAATTTTCTCTGCCGCCATCTCGGTGTAGCAGGTGCTGGAACCATAGAACAGACCAATATTCATCGCGTAACTATCTCAATTCTTGCTATGACTTTGCGCGTAGTGTACCAGAAACCGGTCGCAATCAGGCATAATGCCCGGATTGCAGAATCAAAGGGGCTGATGTGGAAAAGGATCTCGCACTCATCGAGCAGTTTCTTGACGCGCTGTGGCTGGAGAAAAACCTGGCCGAGAATACGCTGAGCGCCTACCGGCGAGATCTCACCATGCTGGTGGAGTGGCTGGCACGCCGGGAACTGTCGCTGGAGAGCGCACAAAGCGACGACTTGCAGGCGCTGCTGGGCGAGCGTATGGAAGGGGGCTACAAAGCCACCAGTTCCGCGCGTCTGCTCAGTGCAATGCGTCGACTGTTCCAGCATTTATACCGCGAGAAAATTCGCGCAGACGATCCCAGTGCTCTCCTGGCATCGCCTAAACTCCCGCAGCGGCTGCCGAAAGATCTCAGCGAAGCACAAGTTGAGAGATTATTACAATCACCCGCAGTTGACCTGCCGCTGGAGTTACGCGATAAAGCCATGCTTGAGCTATTGTATGCTACCGGCTTGCGCGTTTCGGAACTGGTTGGCCTGACGATGAGCGACATCAGCCTGCGTCAGGGCGTGGTGCGCGTCATCGGTAAAGGAAACAAGGAGCGGCTGGTGCCGCTGGGTGAAGAGGCGGTTTACTGGCTGGAGACGTATCTGGAGCACGGGCGTCCGTGGCTGCTGAACGGCGTGTCTATCGACGTGCTGTTCCCCAGCCAGCGCGCGCAGCAGATGACGCGCCAAACCTTCTGGCATCGCATCAAGCATTACGCCACACTGGCCGGTATCGACAGTGAAAAGCTGTCGCCGCACGTGTTGCGCCACGCCTTCGCCACGCATTTGCTGAACCACGGCGCCGATTTACGCGTGGTGCAGATGCTGCTGGGACACAGCGATCTTTCAACGACGCAAATTTACACCCATGTCGCGACGGAACGCCTGCGGCAGCTACACCAACAGCACCACCCTCGTGCGTGAGTGCCGACAAATTGTAACAGGATCAATTATGAAAAAGTCTTTCGTGCTGTTCACCCTGCTGGCAGCCTCATTTACCGGCTTCGCCCATGCGGATGACGCCGCCATCAAACAGTCTCTGGCTAAGCTTGGCGTCACCAGCAGCGACATCCAGCCTGCGCCGGTTGCCGGCATGAAAACGGTACTGACCAACAGCGGCGTGCTGTACGTCACCGAAGACGGCAAACACATTATTCAGGGGCCAATGTACGACGTGAGCGGCGCGCAGCCGGTCAACGTGACCAACCAGCTGCTGATGAAAAACCTGAACGCGCTTGAAAAAGAGATGATCGTTTATAAAGCGGCGCAGGAAAAACACGTCATTACCGTCTTCACCGACATCACCTGCGGCTACTGCCACAAGCTGCATGAACAGATGAAAGACTACAACGCGCTGGGCATTACCGTGCGCTATCTGGCCTTCCCGCGCGCGGGCGTGCAGAGCCAGCCTGAACAGGACATGAAGGCGATCTGGTGTGCGAAAGACCGCAACAAAGCGTTTGATGACGCAATGAACGGCAAAGGCATTAAGCCTGCCTCCTGCGACATCGACATTGCTAACCACTACGCGCTGGGCGTGCAGTTTGGCGTGAGCGGTACGCCAGCGATTGTCCTGAGTAACGGCTATGTTGTTCCGGGTTATCAGGGACCAAAAGAGATGAAAGAGTTCCTCGACGCGCACCAGAAACAGTTTGGTGGTAAATAATTCGCGTGAAAGCCCCCATCAAATTGCGCCGCCGCGAGGCGGTTGAACCCGTTGATTTGCCGGACGATCTCCCGGCGCTGCTGAAGCGCCTCTACGCCAGCCGCGGCGTGCGTCGCGCTGAGGATCTTGAGCGCAGCGTGAAAGGGATGTTGCCATGGCAGCAGCTGAACGGTATCGAGAAAGCTACCGAAATGCTCTACAACGCGCTTCGCGAGGGAACGCGCATTGTAGTGGTCGGGGATTTCGACGCCGACGGCGCAACCAGCACCGCGCTGAGCGTGCTCAGCCTGCGCGCGCTGGGCTGCGACAACGTGACCTATCTGGTGCCGAACCGTTTTGAAGACGGCTACGGGCTCAGCCCGGAAGTGGTCGATCAGGCCCATGCGCGCGGCGCGCAGATGATCCTGACCGTGGATAACGGGATCTCCTCCCATGCGGGCGTCGATCACGCACACCAGCTCGGGGATCCCGGTGCTGGTCACCGATCACCACCTGCCGGGCGAAACGCTGCCGGCCGCGGAAGCCATTATTAACCCCAACCTGCGCGACTGCGATTTTCCGTCGAAATCGCTGGCGGGCGTGGGCGTGGCGTTTTATCTGATGCTGGCGCTGCGTGCCCATCTGCGTCAGCAGAACTGGTTCAGCGACGGGCGCAGTGAACCCAATCTGGCCGAACTGCTGGATCTGGTGGCGCTGGGTACCGTGGCGGACGTGGTGCCGCTGGATGCCAATAACCGCATTCTGACCTGGCAGGGGCTGAGCCGCATCCGCGCCGGGAAATGCCGTGCCGGCATTAAGGCGCTGCTGGAGATTGCCAACCGCGATCCGCTCAAGCTGGCGGCCAGCGACCTGGGCTTTGCCCTCGGGCCGCGCCTGAATGCTGCCGGCAGGCTGGACGATATGTCGGTTGGCGTGGCGCTGCTGCTGTGCGACAACATTGGCGAAGCGCGCGTGCTGGCCAACGAACTGGATGCGCTGAACCAGACCCGCAAAGAGATTGAGCAGGGGATGCAGGCCGAAGCGCTGACCCTGTGCGAAAAGCTGGAACGCAGCGGCGATACGCTGCCGGGCGGGCTGGCGATGTACCACCCTGAGTGGCATCAGGGCGTGGTTGGCATTCTGGCGTCGCGCATTAAAGAGCGCTTCCACCGTCCGGTGATCGCCTTTGCACCCGCGGGCGACGGCACGCTGAAAGGCTCTGGCCGTTCGATTCAGGGGCTGCACATGCGCGATGCGCTGGAGCGTCTCGATACGCTTTATCCCGGCCTGATGATCAAATTCGGCGGCCACGCGATGGCGGCGGGCCTGTCGCTGGAAGAGGCGAAATTCGACGAGTTCCGCCAGCGCTTTGCTGCGCTGATCGACGAATGGCTGGAAGGCGAGGCGCTGCAGGGGGTGATGTGGTCCGATGGCGAACTGCATGCGCAGGAGTTTACCATGGACGTGGCGGAAATGCTGCGCGATGCCGGCCCATGGGGGCAGATGTTCCCGGAGCCGCTGTTCGACGGGCGTTTCCGCCTGCTGCAGCAGCGTCTGGTGGGCGAGCGTCACCTGAAGGTGATGGTCGAGCCGGTGGGCGGCGGCCCGCTGCTGGACGGTATCGCCTTTAACGTCGACACCAGCCTGTGGCCGGACAACGGCGTGCGCCAGGTGGAGCTGGCCTACAAACTGGATATCAACGAGTTTCGCGGTAACCGCTCCCTTCAGATGATCATCGACAATATCTGGCCGCAGTCGTAACCTTTAGAACGTGACGTCGACACCACCGCGTAGCACCTTCTCATCGCCGCGATCGGCCACGTGGCGGTCGGCACGCAGGAACAGCCGCGCGCGTGCCGACTGCACCAGATCAACCCGCGCACCAAACCACTGCGAGCGGCGATCGAGCTGCATACCCGGGATGGTGAAGCTCTGCTGACCGCTGCCGAAGCCGCTCCAGCGCGCGCTGACATCCATCGACGGATTGCTGAACGCGTACTGGTATTCGCCGTACAGGCTCAGCATGCTCCACCAGCCCGCCGACCAGTCCTGGCGCGCGCTGAGATTCAGGCCGCCGTAACCGACGCTGCGGCGATAGCTGTCGCCGTCGCCCTGCAGACCAAACGCGCTGCCGCTGTCGCTGAAGCTGCCGGTTTGCAGGCCGGTTTCACGCCAGCCGAGATAGGGCTCAATGCGATAATCCTCCTGCAGCGTCCAGCGATAGCCGCTCTGCAGCGCCGCCTGCCAGCTGTCAGTGCGGGCGGAAGAGGAGACCGGTGCAGCTTCATCCAGCAGCACCAGGCGCTGCAGTTTGTCGCGTCCATGCTGATAGCTGAGATTGCCCTGCCAGTACCAGGCTGGCGTCACCGCATAGCGCCCATACAGCATTACGCCCTGCAGGCTGTTCTGGCTGTTGCCGCCGGTGTCGTCATAGGTGGCATCAAGCTGAGTGTGCGTCCAGGCGATGCCGAGGCGCAGGCCGGGCAGGCCAAAATCGCTGTCGGCACCCAGCGCGGTCAGGGTGTTGCGATAGCGGTTGCCGAGATAGCCGTCCTGATCGAGCGAACCGCGCAGCTGACCGCTCTCCAGCCAGAAGCCGAAGCGCCCCTGTTCGCTGGCATCATCGATGCGGTTGTTGAGCAGGCGCGTCTGATAATCAAGCGCGTTGAACAGCACCGCATTGCCGGAGGCATGCGCCTGGCCGGACAGGGAGTTGATCGCCGCCTGTGCGCTGCGGGTGTCCGCCAGCGTCTGGAAGGCGCCTGCGGCCGCTAGCGCTGACTGCTGCGCACTGCTCAGCGTCGCCTGACCCTGCCAGCGGTCCGCCAGCTCAAACGCCTGCTCCAGGTTGCGGCTGGTTTGCTGCGCGCTGGTGCTATCGATTCCCATCGCCTGTGCCGCCGCGGCGGTGTTTTTACGCGTTAGCTGGCCGGTAACGCTGTGGGCGTCATAGCTGACGGAACCGTCGAGAAATACGCCGGTATTGACCTGGCTAAACTGACCGCTCACGCCGCCGCCGCTGGTCAGCAGCGTTTCCTGCTGTTTCACCACGTAGCTGGCGGAGGGCGGCGCGAGATTCAGCGTGCCGTCGAGCGCCGCGTTGCCGGTCACGCGCAGCGGATTGTTCAGCGTGACGTTGAGCGTACCGTCGGCGCTTTGCTGATAGTTGCCCGCCACCTGCAGGCCGCCGTTAACCGATCCCTGGTTGACCAGATTGCCGCCGATGCGTCCGCTGCCACCCAGTTTGCCGCTGCCGTTCACCAGCGCGTTGCCGGCAATCGCACCGTCAATCAGCAGGCTATTGGCGGAGACCTGCGTCAGGCCCTGATAGCTGTTGTTGCCGGTCAGCTGCAGCGTACCGCCGCGTTCGCTGCCGTCCAGCACCAGCCCGCGATCGCCGCTGATGTCATTGCTGAACACATACTGGCCGCCGTCGAGGCGCGCACTGAAGTCCTCTGCCCAGAATTGTCCCGGCCCGTTTAAGGCTTTGGCGGCGTTAAGATCGCCCCAGCCGAACGTCTCATTGTATGGCCGCCCGTTGGCGCTGTCGGCGACGTTATCGTGCGCATCACTGCGGTAGGTGGCGGTGGTCAGCAGGGTTTGCTGCAGGTTATGGCCGCTCATCCACGGGAAACGCTGCAGCAGCTGCGAGGCCGCAGCCGTCACGCGCGGTGCGGCAAACGAGGTGCCGTAGCTGCGCGCCTGCACCCAGCTGCCGTCGGAGTTTTGATACAGGTAATCGGTATAGCCCGGCGCGGTCAGGCACCACGCGGCGGCCGCGCCGCAGGCGTCAAACGGTCCGGTGCCGGCTGCACGGCCTGGCAGGTCATAACCGGTATGACTCAGGATACCGGTCACCGCCAGCAGATTACGCGCCAGCTGCGGGTCGTTATACATCAGCGGTGTCAGCACGTCCGGTGCCGGCGTGGCGCCGCTGTTGTTGCCGGTGATCATCACCGCCAGCCCATCTGCCGCAGCCACCGCGTGGAGCCCCTGATACAGCGACTGATAACGCTGGCGCGCATCGGTTAACGCCTGCTGGCTGGTGAGGCGCTCCTGCGAACCGTAGGACATATTGAAAATGCGCACGCCCTGCGCCACCAGGCCCTGCACGGCGCGCGCAGTATTGTCATAGCTGAAAATGTTATTTTGTGATGCCTGTGCCACATACAGCGCGCTGTCAGGCGACAGCCCCAGCAGCGTCATCGCCACCAGCGTGCCGTGGCCGTTGATTCCCATGTTGTCGTTAAGCGCGGTGTTGCTGCCGACATAGCTGGAGAAATTCACGTTGGCGTAATTAATTTCGCTGCGGCCCGGGGCCAGGCCGGAGTCAATGATGCCTACTTTATTGCTGGCGGCCGTGGCCGGCACCGCAGGTTCAACGACCGGCGTGACCGGGGTCAGGGTGCCGCCGCCGCCGCCGCTACCACCGCCGCCGCCGCCACCACAGGCGCTCAGCAGAAACGGGATGATCAGCGCCAGCAGGCGCGGTGAGGATCGAAAAGTAACAACAGGATAATGCATGGCAACTCCTCATGCCTCTCAGGGCATGTTGTCGCCCGTTCACGTTAACGGGCCTGAATGCAGTCTTTCCCTGTCACGAATACTCCTGAGCAACGTGGCTGACAGACAGAACGCAATAGATGAAGCACGAACCCCTGAGATTCCGCCAGGGTGCAGAAAGGATAAGGTGCGCACTGGCCGGTTGATGGCCAGGACAGCGCAGCATTGCGCAGGCTAATCACGCTATATCACGCTTCGAACCAGACATTTCTGATGGTGGAGTTTTAATGATTTTGTTTGAGAAATCATGGTGTTTAATGACGCCAGCTGGCGTTTATTGCCGTGATTATGTAGGAAAATTCTGAAGGCACACCGCGTAGGTGGCGAGTGACAGCGGGATTTCTGGCAACCGCCATACCTGCTGGTTTCCAGAACTGGCGCAATTATTTTCTGCCGGTTCATACGCGGTATAGCCATTGATGTGCAAAGCTACAAACCAGGCGCGCTTTCGGGTAAACTAGCGCGTTACTTTTATCTCCTCTCACCGAATCGTCAAAAAAGACTGAAAAGCCATGTTTGAAATTAATCCGGTAAAAAACCGTATTCAGGACCTCACGGAGCGCTCCGACGTTCTTAGGGGGTATCTTTGACTACGATGCCAAGAAAGAGCGTCTGGAAGAAGTAAACGCCGAGCTGGAACAGCCGGACGTCTGGAACGAACCTGAACGCGCACAGGCGCTGGGCAAAGAGCGTTCCTCTCTCGAAGCGATCGTAGATACGCTCGATCAAATGGCGCAGGGGCTGGAAGACGTCTCCGGTCTGCTGGAGCTGGCGGTCGAAGCCGACGACGAAGAGACCTTTAACGAAGCCGTGGCCGAGCTGGACGTGCTGGAAGAGAAGCTGGCGCAGCTGGAGTTCCGTCGCATGTTCTCCGGCGAATACGACAGCGCCGACTGCTACCTGGATATTCAGGCCGGCTCCGGCGGCACCGAAGCGCAGGACTGGGCCAGCATGCTGCTGCGCATGTACCTGCGCTGGGCGGAAGCGCGCGGCTTCAAAACCGAAATTATCGAAGAGTCTGAAGGTGAAGTGGCCGGTATCAAATCCGTCACCATCAAGATCATCGGCGATTACGCCTACGGCTGGCTGCGTACCGAAACCGGCGTTCACCGCCTGGTGCGTAAGAGCCCGTTCGACTCCGGCGGCCGTCGTCACACCTCCTTCAGCTCGGCGTTTGTTTACCCGGAAGTTGACGACGATATCGATATCGAAATCAACCCGGCCGACCTGCGTATCGACGTCTACCGCGCCTCCGGCGCGGGCGGTCAGCACGTTAACCGTACCGAATCGGCGGTGCGTATTACCCACATGCCGACCAACATCGTGGTGCAGTGCCAGAACGACCGTTCCCAGCATAAGAACAAAGACCAGGCCATGAAGCAGATGAAAGCGAAGCTTTATGAGCTGGAAATGCAGAAGAAAAATGCTGAGAAACAGGCGATGGAAGACAACAAGTCCGACATCGGCTGGGGCAGCCAGATCCGTTCTTACGTCCTTGATGACTCCCGCATCAAAGACCTGCGTACCGGGGTTGAAACCCGCAACACGCAGGCGGTGCTGGACGGCAGCCTGGACCAATTTATCGAAGCAAGTTTGAAAGCAGGGTTATGAGGAACCAACATGTCTGAACAACAAGCACAGGGCGCTGACGCGGCAGTCGATCTTAACAACGAACTGAAAACCCGCCGCGAGAAGCTGGCAGCGCTGCGCGAGCAGGGCGTGCCGTTCCCGAACGATTTCCGTCGTGACCACACCTCAGACCAACTGCACGCTGACTTTGACGGCAAAGAGAACGAAGAGCTGGAAGCGCTGAGCGTTGAAGTGGCCGTTGCTGGCCGCATGATGACCCGCCGCATCATGGGTAAAGCCTCCTTCGTGACCCTGCAGGACGTGGGCGGCCGCATTCAGCTGTACGTTTCCCGTGACGATCTGCCGGAAGGCATCTACAACGAGCAGTTCAAGAAGTGGGACCTGGGCGATATCCTCGGCGCGCGAGGTAAGCTGTTCAAAACCAAGACCGGCGAACTGTCTATCCACTGCACCGAGCTGCGTCTGCTGACCAAAGCCCTGCGTCCGCTGCCGGACAAATTCCACGGCCTGCAGGATCAGGAAGCGCGCTACCGTCAGCGTTACCTGGACCTCATCTCTAACGATGAATCCCGCAAGACCTTCAAAATTCGCTCCCAGATCATGGCCGGTATCCGCCAGTTCATGGTGAACCGCGACTTTATGGAAGTGGAAACCCCGATGATGCAGGTGATCCCGGGCGGCGCGTCCGCGCGTCCGTTCATCACCCATCACAACGCGCTGGACCTGGACATGTACCTGCGTATCGCGCCGGAACTGTACCTCAAGCGTCTGGTGGTCGGCGGTTTCGAGCGCGTGTTCGAAATCAACCGTAACTTCCGTAACGAAGGGATCTCCGTTCGCCATAACCCAGAGTTCACCATGATGGAACTCTATATGGCGTATGCGGATTACAAAGATCTGATCGAGCTGACCGAATCCCTGTTCCGTACCCTGGCGCAGGACATTCTGGGCACCACCGAAGTGCCTTACGGTGAAGAAGTCTTCGACTTCGGCAAACCGTTCGTCAAGCTGACCATGCGTGAAGCGATCAAGAAATACCGTCCTGAAACCGAGATGGCCGATCTGGATAACTTCGACTCAGCGAAAGCCATCGCGGAAAGCATCGGTATCAAGGTTGAGAAGAGCTGGGGTCTGGGCCGTATCGTGACCGAGATCTTCGAAGAAGTGGCCGAAGCGCACCTGATTCAGCCGACCTTCATCACCGAATACCCGGCAGAAGTTTCTCCGCTGGCGCGTCGTAATGACGTGAACCCGGAAATCACTGACCGTTTCGAGTTCTTCATCGGCGGCCGTGAAATCGGTAACGGCTTCTCCGAGCTGAACGATGCGGAAGATCAGGCCGAGCGTTTCCTGCAGCAGGTTAACGCGAAGGACGCCGGTGATGACGAAGCGATGTTCTACGACGAAGACTACGTCACCGCGCTGGAGCACGGTCTGCCACCGACTGCGGGTCTGGGCATTGGTATTGACCGTCTGGTCATGCTGTTCACCAACAGCCACACCATTCGTGACGTGATCCTGTTCCCGGCTCTGCGCCCGACCGGCAAGTAATCAGGTTGCCCTCACCCTAACCCTCTCCCATGGGGAGAGGGGACTTGCCCGTACCCCGGTGGGAGAGGGCCGCTGTGGTTTTCTCCCTCTCCCTGTGGCAGAGGGCTGCTCTGGTTTTCTCCCTCTCCCCGAGGCAGAAGGCCGCTGTGGTTTTCTCCCTCTCCCCGTGGCAGAGGTAAGCTCTGGTTTTCTCCCTCTCGCTGTGGCAGAGGTCAGCTCTGGTTTTCTCCCTCTCCCCGTGGGAGAGGGCCGGGGTGAGGGCATCAGCGCGCACCCAACCTAAGACTTCACCACCCCATCCAGCCACGCCTGGAACCGCGCATAAGGCACATACAGCGCCACATCTTTAAACAGCGTTTTGCCGCTCTTATTATCATCAATCCGACTGCTATAGCCGACAATCACCCCGGCCAGCGTGTCGTCGCTGGCGTTATATACCGCGCCGCCGGACATGCCTTTCACCACGCCGGCATTGGCCGCCACCACTACGCAGCTGGCCTTATTCCAGTCATTGCTCAGCGTCGTATTGATCAGGTTTTTGCCGCTTGATGCCACCGGCAGCGCGGAGATAAAGCTATACCCATACAGATTAACGTTGTCGCCGATATGGCTGTTGCGGAACTGCGGGGGCAGATTGGCTTCTTTATTCGCATGATAAACCACGGCGATATCGCACTCCGGATGCCAGGCCTTCACCCGATACAGCGAATATTTGGCCACGTGCGCCGCCGTCAGGCTGTATTCGCGCGTCAGGGGGATAGTGGTGCCCAGCGCACCCATGCCGAGCACGGTGGGGATACCGGTAACGGTCATATCGACGCGCCTGGCCGCTTCTGAGCTGTATTCATAGTGCCCGACCGAGCAGCCGCTTAAGCCGCCGATCGCCAGCGCGATGATCCATCGCATAACTCTGTCCCCCTGTTGTGTTGACGCCGCATTACCGGGCAATCCATTGGGGTATCGGCAATGTGCGACCATCCTTTACTGCCTGATTTAACGCCAGAAAGCGCCGTCGCTGTGACAGCGATCACAACCTGTTATCAAGCGTAGTCTGTTATCGCCGTCCTGTCTCAGTGATGCATAAGCGACACTTTTTAGCGCCGGGATTATTGCCGCGCAGGCAAAATAGCCTTGCTGCCGCCCGGGTGGTTGAGAGTCAGAGGCTGTGCTTTAATAGCAGACTGTGACGCAGTTCAAAAATAAACATCTCCGCACTGTCGGAGGGATACGCGTCTGTCTTAACCGTACGGCGTTCGTCGTGCGGCCCGCCTGCAAAATTATTTTGGGAGAGTGTGTTATGCCTGTTGCATTACTGGCGCTGGCGCTGAGTGCGTTCGCCATCGGCACCACGGAGTTCGTCATCATGGGGTTACTGCCGGAAGTGGCGGGTGACCTGCAGGTGTCGATTCCTTCTGCGGGCTGGCTGATCAGCGGCTATGCGCTGGGCGTGGCT
Organism: Enterobacterales bacterium; assembly: GCA_039593635.1. Lineage (GTDB taxonomy): Bacteria > Pseudomonadota > Gammaproteobacteria > Enterobacterales > Enterobacteriaceae > Enterobacter. Next base: position 126,977 of record JBCNOW010000006.1, on the reverse strand, counting down.
ATCGGCGCGCCAATCATGGCGCTGCTGACCGCGAAACTGCCGCGTAAACGTACCCTGATTCTGCTGATGATCATCTTCATCATCGGCAACGTACTCTGTGCGCTGGCTTATACCTATAACCTGCTGATGCTGGCGCGCGTCATTACCGCGCTGTGTCACGGTGCGTTCTTCGGCATCGGTTCAGTGGTCGCGGCCAGCCTGGTGGCGCCGAGCCGTCAGGCGTCGGCGGTGGCGCTGATGTTTACCGGTCTGACGCTGGCCAACGTGCTGGGCGTGCCGCTCGGCACCTGGTTTGGTCAGCTGTTTGGCTGGCGCGCCACCTTCTGGGGCGTGGCGATTATCGGCATCCTCGCGTTCATCGCGCTGATTGTCAGCCTGCCGACTAACAAAGATGAAAAACCGGTGCACCTGGCGAGCGAAATCAGCGCGCTGGCCAACGGCAAACTGTGGCTGTCACTGCTTATGACAGTGTGTTTTGCCGCCGCGATGTTTGCGCTGTTCAGCTACATTGCGCCGCTGCTGCTGCAGGTGACCGGCATCAGCGATCGCGGTGTCAGCTGGACGCTGTTCCTGATTGGCGCCGGCCTGACGGTGGGTAACATTGTTGGCGGGAAACTGGCGGACTGGAAAGTGTCGTTCAGCCTGATCCTCAGCTTCTCGCTGATCGCCGTGTTTTCGCTGCTGTTCAGCTGGACCAGCCATGCGCTGTGGCTGGCAGAGGTAACCCTGTTCCTGTGGGCGATGGCGACCTTCGCCACCGTGCCGGGTCTGCAAATCAACGTGGTGCGCCACGGTAAAGAGGCGCCAAATCTGGTGTCGACGCTCAACATCTCGGCCTTCAACGTCGGCAACGCACTCGGTGCGTGGGTGGGCGGCGCAGTGATCGACAAAGGCTATGGCCTGACGGCGGTGCCGGTCGCGGCAGCAGCGCTGGCGGCAGCGGGCTTAGTGGTTTGTCTGCTGACCTTCCGCAAATCGGGCGGTCAGCGCGAGACGGTGCGCGCTTAAGCCAGCCGCTGGGCGATGCGCTGCGGAAAGGTGGCCACCTGCTGCTGCAGGTGGTCGCAGAAGTGATCGACCAGCGCCGACGCCGGACGATGCAGTGGGCGGATCAGGCTCACGGTGAACGGGACGGCAATACTAAAACGGCGCATGACGATACCGCTGGCGGCGTAATCCAGCGCCGTCAGCGGATTAACCACCGAAACGCCCACGCCCGCGCGCACCATCGCGCAAACCGAGGCGGCGCTGTGCGTTTCCAGCACCATCCGCCGCTTCACCTGATGCTCAGCAAACAGCGCATCCAGCAGCTGCCGGTAGCTATCGGTGCGCGACAGGCTGATGTAGTTTTCACCGTGAAAATCCTGCTGGCGTCAGCACCGCTTTGCTGACACAGCGGATGCTCCGGCGGGCAGCACGCACACTTCATCACAGGTCAGCAGAGCCAGACGTTCAGTCCCGGCGGGCGCATGCTGGGTTTCGGTCAGCCCGAGATCGTGGCGCTGTGCCGACAGCCACTCCTCCAGCAGCGGCGACTCCTGCGGCACAATGTTCAGGCTGACCTCCGGATAGCGGGCCAGAAAAGGCTGGAGCAGCGGCGGTAAAAACGACTGGGAGAAGACGGGCAGGCAGGCGATGGACAGCTCGCCCTGGCGAAACTCGCGCAGGCCTTCGGCGCGCATCCATGATGCGGTCCAGCCCGTACCACGAGCGCTGCACCTCTTCAAACAGCCGCAGCCCCTGTACCGTAGGGTGCAGCCGGCCGCGCGCACGTTCAAACAGCTTCAGCCCCAGCACCTTCTCACAGCCGCGCCAGCTCGCGGCTGACCGTCGGCTGCGAGGTATGCAGCATCGGTGCGGCTTCGGTCAGATTGCCGGTGGTCATCACCGCGTGAAAAATTTCGATATGGCGCAAGTTAATTGCTGGCATCGCGGGATCTCGTTGCTGTGGGTTATCCATATCATTTTTGCATAGACTCGCGATAAAACGATATTTTTTATTCCCTTCGCGCTGTGGCGGAAATAACAGTAAAGATTGCTCACGGAGAAGACCATGCCACGCCCGCTCAACCAGACGGATACCGATTTGAACGCTGAAAACCTGCTGCGCCTGCCCGCCGAGTTTGGCTGCCCGGTATGGGTTTATGATGCGCAAATTATTCGCGCGCAAATCGCCAAACTCAGCGCGTTTGACGTGGTGCGTTTTGCGCAAAAGGCCTGCTCAAATATTCATATTCTGCGCCTGATGCGCGAGCAGGGCGTGAAGGTTGATTCGGTGTCGCTGGGTGAGATCGAGCGTGCGCTGGCGGCCGGTTTCCGCAAACGCATCCGGACGATATTGTTTTCACTGCCGATGTGATGGACGACGCCGACGCTGGCGCGCGTCGCCGAGCTGAAGGCTGCCGGTGAATGCCGGTTCCGTGGATATGCTGGAACAGCTCGGCGCGGTTTCGCCGGGTCATCGCGTCTGGCTGCGCGTGAATCCGGGCTTTGGCCACGGCCACAGCCAGAAAACCAATACCGGCGGCGAAAACAGCAAGCACGGCATCTGGTACAGCGATCTGCCTGCTGGCGCTGGCGGTGATGCAGCAACACGGCCTGAAGCTGGTGGGCATTCATATGCACATTGGCTCCGGCGTCGATTACGGCCATCTGGAGCAGGTGTGCGGCGCAATGGTGCGCCAGGTTGTGGACTTCGGCCAGGATCTGCAGGCGATCTCCGCCGGTGGCGGGCTTTCCATTCCTTACCGCGAAGGGGAAGAGGCGATTGATACGGATCACTATTACGGCCTGTGGAACGCCGCGCGCGAGCAAATCGCCGCGCATCTCGGCCATGCGGTGAAGCTGGAGATCGAACCGGGCCGTTTCCTGGTGGCGGAATCCGGCGTACTGGTGTCGCAGGTGCGCAGCGTGAAGAAGATGGGCAGCCGCCACTTTGTGCTGATTGACGCCGGTTTTAACGATCTGATGCGTCCGTCGATGTACGGCAGCTATCACCACATTACCGCCGCTGCCTGCCGATGGCCGCGCGCCGCGTGAGGCGCACTTGTGGAGACCGTGGTGGCGGGGCCGCTGTGTGAATCCGGCGATGTGTTTACCCAGCAGGAAGGGGGCAAAGTGGAAACCCGCGCGCTGCCAGCGGCAAAGGTCGGGGATTATCTGGTGCTGCATGATACCGGCGCGTACGGCGCATCGATGTCCTCAAACTACAACAGCCGTCCGCTGCTGCCGGAAGTGCTGTTTGATCACGGCGTGCGCGCGTGAGATCCGCCGTCGTCAGACCATTCAGGAACTGCTGGCGCTGGAGCTGAACTGATGCGCATCGTGCCGCTCAGCAGCGTGCCGCATCACGCCAGCCAGATCACCGACTGGCTGTGGCAGGCGTTTGGTGACGGCACCTCGCGCGCGTTTTACGACAGCATTGTTCGCAGTAGCCTGAACGGTGCCGCGTTTCCGGTGACCTTTGTCGCGCTGGACGACGATGACGTGCCGCACGGCACGGTAGGGTTCTGGCGCTGTGATTTGATTAGCCGTCAGGATCTCTATCCGTGGGTTGCCGCGCTGTATGTGGATGAAGCGGCGCGCGGGCAGGGGCTGAGCGCCGCCCTGCAGCAGCACGTGCTGGATTACGCCCGCCAGCGCGGCTATGCAACGGTGTGGCTGTGGTCGACGTTTGGCGGCTACTACGAGCGATTCGGCTGGCAGTATCAGTGTGATGCGCTGGAGTTTCCTGAGGTGCAGGTGAAGGTGTATTCGCAGGATTTATAGTGGGTTGGGTGCGCGCTGGCCCTCACCCCAACCCTCTCCCGCAAGCGGGCGAGGGGGCTGACCGCGCTCTCTGGAACGTCCCCTTTCCGCAAGGGCTGACCGCGCTCTCTGGAACGTCCCTTTTCCGCAAGGGCTGACCGCGCGCTCTGGAACGTTCCCTCTCCCTCAGGGAGAGGGTTAGGGTGAGGGAAAGCCCGCACCCGTTTAACCCGGTCCACCCACCGAATGCCGCCTGACCAGCGTCGGGCTAAACATATTGGTCACCTCCGGCAGCGCGGTGCCGTTGGCCAGCGCCAGCGCCAGCTGCGCGGCCTGCTGCGCCATGGTCACAATCGGATAGCGCACCGTGGTCAGGCGCGGACGCACGTAGCGCGACACCAGCACATCATCAAAGCCAATCAGCGACATCTCTTCCGGCACGCGAATGCCGTTATCGCTCAGCACCGCCAGCGCACCGGCGGCCATCGAATCGTTGTAGCACGCCACCGCGCTCACCTGCTTGCCGCGTCCGAGCAGTTCCGTCATTGCCTGCTCGCCACCGACCTCATCCGGTTCTCCCCACGCCACCAGCCGGTCGTTGCACGGCAGACCGTGCTCCTTCAGCGCATCGTAGTAGCCCTGCAGCCGATCTTCGGCGTCAGAGATGGTGTGCGTCGAGCAGATAAAGGCGATCTGCGTATGACCCTGCTGAATCAGGTGACGCGTGGCCAGCCAGGCGCCGTAGCGGTCATCCAGCGCAATGCAGCGCGACTCAAACCCCTGCAGCAGCCGGTTCAGCAGCACCATGCCTGGCACCTGCTTCATCAGCAGCTCTAAATCGTCATCGGGAATTTTCTTGGCGTGCACCACCAGCGCGGCGCAGCGATGGCGCATCAACTGTTCAATCGCCTGACGCTCTTTCTGCTCATTATGGTAACCGTTACCAATCAGCAGAAAGTTGCCGGTTTGCCCGGCGACTTCATCGACCGCTTTCACCATCGCGCCAAAAAACGGGTCTGACACATCGCCTACCACCAGCCCGAGCGTTTCGGTGGATTGCTGCGCCAGCGCGCGGGCATTGGCGTTCGGGTGATACTGCAGCTGTTCCATGGCCTGGGTAACGGCGAGGCGCGAACTCTCGCTGGCTTTGGGCGAATTATTGATGACGCGGGACACGGTCGCGACCGACACCCCCGCCATGCGGGCAACATCCTTAATAGTAGCCATGCAATGGTCGACATCCGGGAAAACGTTTACACATGCTCTCAGTGTTACGGAAAAGCCCGGCAGCCGCAACCCGCCAGAATGTCAGCGCTGTCGCAAAAGTGCGGAAAATCAGACGCTCACGGTGAGGCTTTAGCCCGGTAACGGCACCGTGCTATGCTGCCAGCCTGAATCACACCTGCCTGCCGGACCCATAACCATGAAAACTCGTGTGCCGCACCTTGCGCACTGGGGCGCGTTTACCGCCGTCACCGAAAATCAGCGCCTGATTGCCTGCGAACCTTTCTTCGCCGATGCCGATCCTTCCCCGATGATCCACTCTATCCCTGAACTGGTGTACTCGGATAAACGCATCCGTCAGCCGATGGTGCGCCGTTCGTGGCTGAAGTCGCGTGAAAACAGCGATCGCACGCTGCGCGGCCGGGAGGATTTTGTCGCCGTGGACTGGGACACCGCGCTCGATCTGGTGGCGGAAGAGAACCGCCGGGTGCGCGATCGCTACGGCGCTTCCGGCATTTTCAACGGTTCGTACGGCTGGTCATCAGCCGGTCGCGTTAACCACGCGCGCACCCTGATTCGTCGCTTCTATTTCCAGGGCGGCGGTGGCGTTGATCAGCAGGGTAACTACAGCTGGGGCGCGGCCCAGTTCTTTCTGCCGTACGTGATTGGCACTTATATGCCGCTCACCGGCCGCGTCACCGACTGGCCGCAGGTGGTGGAGCATGCAGAAATTTTCGTCGCCTTTGGCGGCCTGGCGCTGAAAAATGCGCAGGTGGCCTCCGGCGGCGCCGGCGAGCACAGCCTGAAACCGGCACTGCAGCAGCTGAGCGCCAAAGGCACGCCGATCATTAACATCAGCCCGATGCGCGATGACTGCCCGGCATTCGTTAACGCCGAGTGGATTCCGATTCGCCCGAACACTGACGTGGCGCTGATGCTGGCGCTCGGCTATGAAATTACCCGCCGCAACGCTATCGATGAGGCTTTCCTCGCCAGCCACTGCACCGGCTGGCCGCAACTGCGTGCCTATCTGCTGGGCGAAAGCGACGGCGTGGCAAAAACGCCCGCGTGGGCCAGTGCGATAACCGGCATCCCGGCGGCGCGTATCGCGCTGCTGGCGCAGCAGCTGGCGGGCAAACGCAGCTTCATCACCTGTGCTTATGCGGTGCAGCGCGCCCATCGCGGCGAGCAGCCGTACTGGATGATGATTGCGCTCTCGTCGATGCTGGGCCAGCCGGGACTGCCGGGCGGCGGCTTCTCTTTTGGCCATGGCTCGATGAACAGCGTCGGCAATCCGCGCCAGGAAGGCCCGGCGCCGCTAATGAGCACCGGCCCGAATCCGGCGAACCTGTCGATCCCGGTGGCGCGTATCAGCGACATGCTGCTCAATCCCGGCCAGCCGTATGCGTTTCAGGGCGAGACGCTGCACTATCCCGACATTCACCTGGTGCACTGGGCAGGCGGCAATCCGTTCCACCATCACCAGCAGCTCAACCGGCTGGTCGAGGGCTGGCAGCGCCCGGATACGGTCATCGTGCAGGATATCGTCTGGACGCCCGCGGCGCAGATGGCGGACATCGTGCTGCCGGCCACCACCACGCTGGAGCGCAACGACATTGGCGGCTCGTCGCGTGACCGCTTCGTGCTGGCGATGCACCAGGCGATTAAACCGCAGCATCAGGCGCGTAACGACTTTGATATTTTTGCCGATCTGGCCGATCGCCTCGGCTACCGCGATCGCTTTACCGAAGGACGCAACGAGATGCAGTGGATTGAGCATCTTTACCAGCAGTGCGCGCAGGCGCATGCGCAGCTGGACATCGCGTTCCCGGAGTTCGAGGCATTCTGGCAGCGCGGTTTTGTTGAGATTCCGCAGGGCGGCAAGCCGTACGTGTTTATGGATGATTTCCGCGCCGATCCGCAGGCGCATCCGATTCACACCGCCAGCGGCAAAATTGAGCTGTTCTGCCAGACCATCGCCGATTACCAGCTGGCGGATTTCGCCGGGCATCCGGAGTGGCGCGCGCCGCAGGAGTGGCTTGGCGCAGCGCTCAGCGCGCAGTTCCCGCTGCACATGATTTCGGTGCAGCCTGCGGATCGCCTGCACAGCCAGCTGGATGCCACCGCCACGGTGCAGGCCGGCAAAACCGCCGGTCACGAAACGCTGTATATGCACATTGACGATGCCGCTGCGCGCGGTATCAGTGACGGCGATGAGATTGAAGTGAGCAATGCGCGTGGCCGTATGCTGGCTGGTGTCCGCCTGACGGACGGCCTGACGCCCGGCGTGGTGATCATCGCCACCGGTGCCTGGTTCGATCCCGGTTTTGGCAAAGCGTGGCAGCCGTGGGACCGCGCCGGCAACCCTAACGTGCTGACGCTCGACATCGGGACCTCGTCGTTAACTCAGGGACCAAACGCCATGAGCTGCCTGGTGGAAATCAAAAAACACGCCAGTTGCACAATCGGCTAACAATCTCACCGCTGGTTACATTTTGCCGGTAACTGTTGCGTTTGAGTGATAGTTTCTGCGCTGAGCAACTTGCTACAGTCAGGGTCCCAGAGGTATTGATGGGTGAACATCAACAGTTTTCTTGATTACACCGACCTGCGCAGATGCGCAGGTTTTTTTTGCCTGCGATCTGCCGGTGTGATGCGTCCCGTTGCGGTGACCTCAATCGGGCATAAACGAACTGATACATTGTTTTCCTGTCAACTCGCTTTACCTTTCTTTATAACTGCAGCTAACCCCTTTGGATTCATCTTTTATCGCAGCGGATCGCCATGCCCCCGATTAAAAAATTTCTGGGAAAAGACCAGATTAAAGCCCCGTTTAACCCGTTTCGTTTTCGTCTGATTTGTCTGGGCGTATTAGGCTGCATGGGCCTGCTGCTGGCGCGCGTCGGCGATCTGCAGCTGATCAATCATCCGATGCTGGAGCACGAGGCCGACCAGCGCTCGCTGCGTACCGTGACGCTGCCGACCAACCGCGGCACGCTGCTCGACCGCGACGGCCAGGCGCTGGCGCTCAGCGTGCCATCACGCGATATCATCGCCGATCCGCTGCGCGTGCTGGAGGCCAATCCCGATTTCACCAGCGCCAAATGGAGCTATCTGGCGGCGGCGCTGAATCTGCGACCGGACGAGCTGCGCGCGCAGATCACCGCCAATCCGAAAAAGCGCTTCCTCTATCTCGGGCGCAAAATCGAGCTGGGCATTGCCAAAGATATTGCTGAGCTGCATCTGAAAGGCATCAGTTCGGTGTATGACGACAGCCGTTTTTATCCGATGAGTGAAGCTGCGGCGCCGCTGATTGGCATCGTCGGGGCGGACAATAACGGGCTTAACGGGCTGGAGAAGGGCTTTGACCGGGTACTGCAGGGCGAGCCGGGTAAAGAGGTGTATCGCCAGGACGGGGACGGCAACATTATTGCGATGATCGATTACGAGCCGCCGAAGCAGCCGCCGACGGTGCAGCTTAGCATCGATAAGTTTGACCAGTTTACGCTGTACAGCAAGCTGCGCGACGGCGTGCTGCTCAACAAGGCCGATTCGGGCGCGGCGGTGCTGGTGAAGATCGACACCGGCGAGATCCTCGCTATGGCGTCTTATCCGTCGTTCAACCCCAACAATTATGACAACGCCACGCCGGCGCAAATGCGCAATACCGCCATCAACGACAGCTACGAGCCCGGTTCAACGGTGAAACCGCTGGTGGTGATGGAAGGGCTGCAGCGTCATCTGGTGCGCCCCGATTCGGTGATCGACACCACGCCCTACAGCGTCAACGGCCACCTGATTCGCGATGTCGGCCACTGGCCGCGCCTGACCATGACCGGCATTTTGCAGAAATCCAGCGACATCGGCGTGTCGCACATCGCGCTGGCGATGCCGGCGGAAGCGCTGGTGAACACCTACCAGGCGTTTGGTCTTGGCAAGCCGACCGGGCTGGGACTGACCGGTGAGAGCGTGGGCTACTTCCCGCTGCATCGCCAGCGCTGGGCGGACATTGAGCGCGCCACCTTCTCGTTCGGCTACGGTCTGCGCGTAACGCCGCTGCAGATTGCGCGTGAGTACGCCACGCTCGGTTCGTATGGCGTCTATCGCCCGCTGTCGATCACCAAAGTGACGCCACCGGTGCTGGGCAGGCAGGTGGCGGATCCGCAGATCGTGCAAACCGTGGTGCACATGCTGGAGAGTGACGTGCTGCCGGGCGGTACCGGGGTGAAAGCAGCGGTTCCGGGCTACCGGCTGGCGACCAAAACCGGCACCGCGGAGAAGATGGGCAGCAGCGGCAAATATGACGGCGGCTACGTTAACTACACCGCCGGCATCGCGCCGGCCAGCCATCCGGAAGTGGCGCTGGTGGTGATGATTAACCATCCTACCGCTGGCGATCACTTTGGCGGCTCGGTGGCCGCGCCGGTATTTGGCAACATCATGGGGCCGGTGCTGAAACACATGAACGTGGCACCCGACGCGATTTACAGTAAACCGGCATCAGATAAATCTTAACGAAATCAGGATGTAAACGCGCAGTCGAGCTTTTCACACCTCGTTGCATTTCGCCGAACTCCGTTGCGATTTGCGGCTGTTATCCGTGCCGCCATTGCGCGACGATAAAGGTCCCAGAGGTATTGATTGGTGTGAAGATCGGCTGCTGCGGCAGCGATACCCTTGTGGTATTCACCCTGTTCGGTTGCACCGACCCACGCGGATGCGTGGGTTTTTTTTGCCTGTAAGTTGTCCTCCTCTCCCGTTTATAGCGCCTGCGCGCGCCATCACCGGCCGCTGCCGGGCGCGGTTTAAATCCTGCATCTCTTAACGAAACGCTTACGGTTTGCGTATAGAAAACGTTCTGGCGATCCGCCGATAATGCGCGTCGTGATGATTTTCGCTGAAATAATCCCCTGTTTACCGGGGGTTTTACCCACACTTTTGCTGATCTGAAGACGCTGATGACTATCCATGCTCCCCGTTCTGGTTTCTCCCGCTGGCTGAAATGGCTGCTTGTGTTGCTGGTGCTGCTGATCGCGGCAGGCGTGATCTGGCGTGTGGCAGGCGGCAAGCGGGGCGCAGCACCCGGCGACCTGCCGCCGGGCGGTCATCGCGGCGCGGCGCCGATGAGCGGCCCGGCAACGCTGGTGCACAGCGGCGTTGCCGCGACGGCCGATGTGCCGGTCTACCTGAATGCGCTTGGCACCGTGATCCCCAACGCCTGGGTCACTGTCACCAGCCGGGTGGACGGGCAACTGGAAAACGTGTTCTTCACCGAAGGGCAAAAAGTGGAAGCCGGGCAGTTGCTGGCGCAGATCGATCCGCGCACTTACCAGGCAACGCTGAAACAGTACCAGGGCGAATTAAGCGAAAACAAAGCGTTGCTGCAAAGCGCAGAGCTGACGCTGGCGCGCTATCGCAAGCTGTATGCGCAGGACTCGCTGGCGCGCCAGGATCTGGATTCGCAAATCGCCACCGTCGGCCAGTATCGCGGTGCGGTGGCGTCCGACGAGGCGCAGATCGCCAGCGCGCAACTGAACATTGAGTACGCGCGTATTACCGCGCCGGTCAGCGGGCGCGTCGGCCTGCGGCTGGTCGATCCGGGCAATATGGTGCAAAGCTCCAGCACCACCGGGCTGGTGATCATTACCCAGATGCAGCCTGCGGCGGTGACCTTCAGCGTGCCGCAAAGCTATATTCCTGAACTGACGAAAACGCTGCACGCCGGCCAGACGTTACCTGCGACCGCTTTCGATGCCGACAACAACAGCGTGCTGGACGAGGGCGCGGTGAAATTCATCAGCAACCAGATCGACACCAGCACCGGCACGGTTACCCTGAAAGCGCTGTTCCCCAATCAGAACGAAGCGCTGTACGCCAACCAGTTTGTCAATCTGCGCTTGCAGACCCGCGTGCTGAAACAGGCCACGGTAGTGCCATCGCAGGCGCTGCAACTGAGCAGCGATGGCACCTTTGTCTGGCTGATCAACAAAGACAATACCGTTACCCGCAAAGCGGTGAAGACCGGCCCGGCATGGCAGAATAACCTGCAAGTGGTGCTCACCGGCGTTGCGCCGGGCGACAGGCTGGTAACCGAAGGGATCGATCGTCTTAGCACGGGCAGCAAAGTGTCGGTCGTGGATGAAAGCCCGGCGAAAACGGCGGCGGCCAGCGCGAAATGAACCCGTCACGTCTGTTTATTCAACGTCCGGTTGCCACCATTCTGTTAATGGTCGGCGTGCTGATCAGCGGTATTTTCGCCTACCGTTTTCTCTCCACCTCGGCGCTGCCGCAGGTTGATTACCCGACGATTCAGGTGACGACGCTTTATCCTGGCGCCAGCCCGGATGTGATGGCCTCGTCCGTCACTTCGCCGCTGGAGCGCCAGCTTGGGCAGATGGCGGGGCTCAGCCAGATGACCTCCTCCAGTTCCGGCGGTTCGTCGATCATCACCCTGAAGTTCTCGCTCGATCTGTCGCTGGACGTTGCCGAGCAGGAAGTGCAGGCGGCCATCAACGCCGCCAACAATTTGCTGCCGGGCGACCTGCCGAACCCGCCGACCTACAAAAAGGTGAACCCGGCGGATAACGCCGTCATCACGCTGGCGGCCAGCTCGGACACCTTACCGCTGACCAGCGTGCAGGATCTGGTCAACACCCGCGTGGCGCTGAAACTGTCGCAGATTTCCGGCGTCGGTATGGTGACGCTGGCGGGCGGCCATCAACCGGCGATTCGCGTGCAGATGGACCCGAAAGCGCTGGCGGCGCACGGCCTGACGCTGGAGGACGTCAATACGCTGATCGGCGACAGCAACGTCAACGGCTCGAAAGGGGGTTTTGACGGCCAGTACCATTCGGTCACCATCGATGCCAACGACCAACTGCGTACGGCGCAGGAGTACGGCAATCTGATTCTGACGTATCAGAACGGCGCCGCGCTGCGTCTGAAAGACATTGCCCATATTGAGCAGGGGCCGGAAAACCGCTTCCAGTCGGCGTGGGCCAATAACAGCCCGGCGATTGTCATCAGCGTGCAGCGCCAGCCCGGCGCGAATGTGATTCAGGTGGTGGACAGCATCAAAGCGCGTCTGCCGCAACTGCAGGCGGCGCTGCCGGATGGCGTGAAGATGAGCATTCTGTCGGATCGCACACAGACCATTCGCGACTCCATCAGCGATGTGCAGTTTGAGTTGATGCTGTCGATCGCGCTGGTGGTGATGGTGACCTTCCTGTTTCTGCGCAGCGTGGCGGCAACGCTCATTCCGAGCATCGCGGTGCCGCTGTCGCTGGTGGGCACGTTTGGCGTGATGTACCTCGCCGGTTTCAGTCTCAATAACCTGTCGCTGATGGCGCTGACTATCGCCACCGGTTTCGTCATTGACGATGCGATTGTGGTGGTGGAGAACATTTCCCGGCGGCTGGAGGAGGGCGAAACGCCGATGCAGGCGGCGCTGAAAGGCTCGCAGCAGATTGGCTTTACCATCATCTCGCTGACCTTTTCGCTGATTGCGGTGCTGATCCCGCTGCTGTTTATGGGCGATGTGGTCGGGCGGCTGTTCCGCGAATTCGCCATTACGCTGGCGGTTTCGATCCTCGTTTCGATGCTGGTGTCGCTGACCCTGACGCCGATGCTTTGTGCTTATCTGCTGCGGCATATTCCGCCGGAGCAGCAGTCGCGTTTTTCCCGCAAGGGCGGGGAACTGTTTGATCGGTTAATTCATTACTACGACCGTCTGCTGACCGTGGTGCTTAACCATCGCAAGTTAACGCTGCTGGTGGCGCTGGCAACCTTTGCGCTGACCGCCGTGCTCTATATCGCCATTCCGAAAAGCTTTTTCCCGGTGCAGGATACCGGGCTGATTCAGGGCGTGACCATTGCCTCGCAGGACGTATCGTTCAATGAAATGGCGAAGCGTCAGCAGGCGCTGGCGAACGTGATTTTGCAGAATCCGTCGGTGGAGAGCCTCTCTTCAACGATTGGGATTGATGGCAACAATACCAGCCTCAACAGCGGACGGTTGCAGATCAACCTGAAACCGTTCGCTGAGCGCAGCGATAAAGCGCCGGTGTGATCAAACAGTTGCAGCAGGCGGCGCAGCAGGTGGTGGGTATTCAGCTCTACCTGCAACAGGCGCAGGATCTGACGGTCAACGACCAGGTGACACCCAGCCAGTATCAGTTCACCCTTGACGATGCCGACAGCGAAAATCTGCTCACTTGGGTGCCGAAGATGGTGGCGGCGTTGCAAAAACGCCCGGAATTTAACGGCGTGGTCAGCAACCTGCAATCGCAGGGGCGCGTGGCGTATGTTTCGCTGGATCGCGATAAAGCCTCCCGCTTTGGCATTACCGCTTCCGATGTGGATACGGCGCTGTATAACGCTTTTGGTCAGCGGCTGGTTTCGACCATTTTCACCCAGTCGAACCAGTATCGCGTGGTGCTGGAAGTCGCGCCGCAGTATCAGCAATCACCGGCCTCTTTTGATGATGTCTGGCTGCAACCGTCGACCAGCAGTGCCTCTTCGTCATCAGACAGCAGCTCGACCAGCACCTCGTCGTCCAGTAGCTCAACCAGCAGTAGCTCGACCAGTACGACCTCAACCAGCACCAGCGGTATGGTTCGCCTGACCTCCATTGCCACCATCCATCAGCGCACCGGTTCGCTGATGCATATGCGCCTGAACCAGTTCCCGGCGGCGATGATTTCGTTCAATCTGAATGACGGCTATTCGCTGGGGGACGGGCAAAAAGCAATTGCTGCGGTGAGCGAGCAGTTGCAGTTGCCTTCCAGCATGACCCTGCGCTACCAGGGGGGAAACCGACGCCTTCCAGAGCGCCACCAGCAATACGCTGTGGCTGATCCTCGCGGCGCTGCTCACCATGTATGTGGTGCTCGGCATCCTGTATGAAAGTTTTATCCATCCGGTGACCATCCTCTCCACGCTGCCATCGGCAGCAGTGGGCGGTTTGCTGTCGCTGATGCTGGCCGGATCCGATTTCAGCCTGATTGCGCTGATCGGCGTGATCCTGCTGATCGGCATCGTGAAAAAGAACGCCATTATGATGATCGACTTTGCGCTGGAGGCCGAATACAAGCAGCGGCTCAGCCCGCGCGAGGCGATTCATCAGGCGTGTTTATTGCGCTTTCGACCGATCATGATGACCACCATGGCGGCGCTGCTTGGCGCGCTGCCGCTGATGCTGGCTTCCGGTTCGGGCGCGGAACTGCGCCAGCCGCTGGGGCTGGTGATTGTTGGCGGGCTGGTGGTCAGCCAGATGTTGACGCTGTTTACCACGCCGGTGATCTATTTGTTGTTTGATGACCTTGCCACGCGCGGTAGCCGCTGGATAAAACGTCGGCAGCAGGCGAAATCATGAACCTGACGCGTCTGTTTATCTTCCGCCCGGTCGCCACGCTGCTGATCACGCTGGCTATCCTGCTGCTGGGTAGCCTGGGATACCGGCTGTTGCCGGTCGCGCCGCTGCCGCAGGTCGATTTCCCGACCATTATGGTCAGCGCCAGCCTCGCCGGTGCCAGCCCGGAAACCATGGCGGCCACCGTCGCCACGCCGCTGGAGCGATCGCTTGGGCAGATCGCCGGTATTACCGAGATGACCTCCAGCAGTTCACAGGGATCGGCGAGCATTGTTTTGCAGTTCGATCTCGACCGCGATATCAACGGCGCCGCCCGTGACGTGCAGGCGGCAATTAATGCCGCGCGCAGCCTGCTGCCGAGCAGCATGGAGTCGCTGCCGACGTACCGCAAAGCCAACCCGTCTGATGCGCCGATCGTGATGCTGGCGCTCACCTCCGCGACGCGCTCGCCGGGCGAACTCTATGATCTGGCGGAAAGCAAAATTGAGCAGGCCATTGGGCAGGTGAAAGGCGTCGGGGAAGTGTCATTGATGGGCAGCGCCTTGCCCGCGGTGCGCATCGATCTGCAACCGCAGCGCCTGACGCAGTACGGCATTTCGCTCGACACCGTGCGCAAGGCTGTCGCCAACAGTACCTCCAATCTGCCGAAAGGCATGTTGCAGGGCGACACGCAATCCTGGGTGGTGGATGGCAACGGCCAGCTCGACAAAGCCGCGCAGTACCGCTCGTTGATCATTACCTATCAGAATGGCAAAGCGCTGCGCCTGAGCGATGTCGCCAACGTCTATGACTCGATCGAAGATAAATACCAGGCCGGTTTCCTCAATGGCAGCCCGTCGGTGATGCTGGGCATCAAGCGCCAGGCGGGCGCGAATATGCTGGAGACTATCGATGCGGTGAAAGCGCAGCTTCCGCAGCTTGAGAAAGATCTGCCCGCAGATACGCAGCTCAAAGTGGTGGTCGATCGTTCAGGTACGGTGCGCGAATCGCTGTATGACACCGAAGAGACATTGCTGATCGCCGTGCTGCTGGTGATCGCGGTGGTGTTTGTTTTCCTGCGCAATGCGCAGGCGGTGCTGATCCCGGCGCTGGCGCTGCCGGTGTCGCTGATTGGTACCTGCGCGGTGATGTATCTGCTCGGCTACAGCCTTGATAACCTCTCATTGATGGCGCTGATTATCTCCACCGGCTTTGTGGTTGATGACGCCATTGTGGTGCTGGAGAACATTGCCCGCCATATCGAAGAGGGGCTTAGCCCGTTACGTGCGGCCCTGCGCGGCGCGCGCGAGGTCAGTTTCACCGTACTGTCGATGACTGTTTCGCTGGTGGCGGTGTTTATTCCTATCCTGCTGATGGGCGGCATTATTGGCCGGCTGTTCCGCGAATTCGCCGTGACGCTCAGCGTGGCGCTGCTGATTTCGATGTTCGTCTCCCTCAGCCTGACGCCAATGTTGTGCTCGCGGTTGCTGAAAGCCAAACCCGCCGTCAATGAACGTCGTCATCCGCTGTACCAGTGGATTGAAAATCAGCTCAACCGCCTGCTGGCGGCCTACTCGCGGCGGCTGACGTGGGTGATGGAGCACCAGAAAGCGGTGATGTTAAGCCTGCTGCTCACCGTCATACTCAACGTGTTTCTCTACAGCGTGGTGCAAAAGGGCTTTTTCCCCGATCAGGACACCGGGCTGCTGATGGGCGCAGTGCGTGCCGATCAGAATATCTCCTTCCAGGCGATGGAGCCGAAAGTGCAGATGTTCACCAAACTGATCGAGGCCGATCCGGCGGTGGACAGCGTAATGTCATCGATGGGCAGCGGCATGTTCGGTTCGCGCAACAGCGCCAACTTCTTTGTCCGGCTGAAGGATTTTAGCCAGCGCGACGCCACCGCGACTGAAATCGCCAACCGGCTGAGCAGGCGAACCAGCCACGTGCCCGGTGCGCAAATGTTCCTGATGGCGGCGCAGGATCTGCACATTGGCGGGCGCAGTGCCAACGCCAGCTACCAGTACAGCCTGCAGGCTGACGATCTCGATTTACTGCGCGAGTGGACGCCAAAAGTACAGGCGGCACTGGCGGCGATCCCGCAACTGAACAGCGTGGATTCCGACTCGCAAACCGGCGGCCAGGAAGTGGTGTTGCAGATCGACCGCGATCGCGCCAGCCGCCTCGGCGTCAACGTCAGCATGCTCGATACCCTACTGAATAACGCGTTCAGCCAGCGGCAGATCGCCACTCTGTATCACACGCTGAATCAGTACCACGTGGTGATGACGCTCGCCGATAACTACACCCGCGATCCGGCGATATTGCAGGAGCTGTTTGTGATTAATGACGATGGCGACCGCGTGCCGCTGGCGGCATTTGTCTCGATTGTCAGCGGGAATGCGCCGCTGTCGGTGGCGCACCAGGGGCAGTCGGCGACCAGTACGGTAGCCTTTAACCTTAACGATGGCGTCTCGCTGGAGCAGGCGCAGAGCCTGATTAAAACCGCGATGGCGAAAATCGGTTTACCCGCATCGATTCAGGCCGGGTTCCAGGGCACGGCGAAAGCCTATGAGGAACTGGCGGCCACTATGCCGTGGCTGATCGTCGCTGCGCTGGCGGCGATCTATATCGTGTTGGGCATGCTGTACGAGAGCTACATCCATCCGCTGACGATCCTCTCCACGCTGCCGTCGGCAGGCGTTGGCGCGATGCTGCTGTTACTGCTCAGCAATACCCAACTGACGGTGATCGCCCTGATCGGCATCATCCTGCTGATTGGCATCGTCAAGAAGAACGCCATCATGATGATCGACTTCGCGCTGGACGCCGAAAGGCGGCTGGGGATGACGCCGCAGCAGGCGATCGTGCAGGCCTGCCTGATGCGCTTTCGCCCGATCATGATGACCACTCTTGCCGCCTTTTTTGGTGCCTTGCCGCTGGCACTGGGCAGCGGCGGTGATGCCGATTTACGCAGCCCGCTGGGGCTGGCGATTGCCGGTGGTCTGGCGCTCAGCCAGCTACTGACGCTGTTTACGACGCCGGTGGTTTACCTCTGGCTCGATACGCTTAGCCGCGCGACCCGCCGTCAGTGGCGTCGTCTGCGCCATGCAGGATCCTGATTGATGAAAATGTCGTTACGTCTGACTCCGGTCATCTTATTGCTGCTTGGCGGCTGTACCGTCGGCCCGGACTATCAGCGCCCGTCGATGGCGCTGCCGGTTCACTACAAAGAGGCGCGCGGCTGGCAGCAGGCAACGCCGCAGGATAGCGCAAGCAAAGGCGAGTGGTGGGCGGTTTACCGCGATCCGCAACTCGATGCGCTGCTGCGCCAGGTGAGCCTCTCCAACCAGAATGTCGCCAGTTACGCCGCGCTGTATCGCCAGGCGCTGGCGCTGGCGGCGCAGTCGCGCGCCGGGCTATACCCTTCCGTCAGTTATGACGCCAGTACCACCCGCAGCAGCAGCCATAGCGACGGGCAGCGCAGCACCGGCAATGCGCACCAGGCGGAACTCAGCGCCAGCTGGGAACTGGATCTGTGGGGAAAACAGCGGCGTACTCTGGAAGAGAACCGCGCCAGCGCCGAAGCCAGCGCGGCTGAGCTGGCAAACATGACGCTGAGCGCGCAATCCGAACTGGCGCAGGACTATTTCGAACTGCGGGTGATGGACGAAAAAATCGCCCTCTACCAGCGCAGCGTTGCCGCTTATGAGCGCTATCTGACGGTCATCAACAATAAATATCAGGCTGGAAGCGAATCGCGCGGCACGCTGGCGCAGGCGCAAATGCAACTGGAAAGCGCCCGCTCGACTGCGCAGGACTACCAGTGGCAACGCGCGCAACTGGAGCATGCCATCGCCATTCTGCTGGGTAAAGCACCTGCCGATTTCAGCCTGCCGGTGGCAAAACTCAGCGCCACGATGCCCGCCATTCCGCAAACCTTGCCCGCCGGGCTGTTGCAGCGCCGGCCGGACATTGCCGAAGCAGAACGTAACGTCGCTGCGGCCAATGCGGCGATTGGCGTGGCGGTGGCCGGTTACTATCCGGATCTGAGTTTAAGCGCCAGCGGCGGCGTCAGCGCCTCTGCCATTCAGAGCCTGTTCTCGCTGCCGAACCGCGTCTGGTCGTTGGGGCCATCGCTGAGCGGGACGCTGCTTGATTTCGGCGCGACGTCTGCCGAAGTCGATCAGGCGCGCGCGGCGTATGACAGCAAAGTCGCGACCTACCGGCAAACGGTGCTGTCGGCGTTGCAGGAAGTGGAAGACGGGCTGGTGGAGCTGAATACCCTGCAAGGGGAAATTGCCGCGCAGCAGCGCGCTTCCGATGCCGCGCAGGAATCCGCGCGCGTAACCCGCAACCAGTATGAAGCCGGGATGATTGATTACCTCGACGTGGCCACTACCGAAAACAGCAGCCTGAGTGAGCAGCAGAGCCTGCTGTCGCTACAGAGCACGCAGTGGGTGGCGAGCGTCGAATTGATTGCCGCGCTTGGCGGCGGCTGGCAGGGCGAATCACCCTGAATTCATCACGATAAATCACTGCGCTACTTGTCGAACATCCCCGGATCCTGCAAGGTAAGAACCATTTTTTACCGCTGCTAAGGAGCTGGCATGCTATTTACCGTTCTGCGTTTCCTCTGTCGCCTGTTATGGCGCGTTGAGCTGCGTGGCGATCTGACTGCCCTGCACAAAGAAAAAGTGCTGATTACCCCAAACCATGTGTCCTTTATCGATGGCATTCTGCTGGCGCTGTTTCTGCCCGTGCGCCCGGTGTTTGCGGTGTACACCTCGATCAGCCAGCAGTGGTACATGCGCTGGCTCACCCCGCTGATTGACTTTGTGCCGCTCGACCCGACAAAACCGATGATGATTAAACATCTGGTACGCCTGGTCGAGCAGGGACGTCCGGTGGTGATTTTCCCGGAAGGGCGCATTTCGGTCACCGGTTCGCTGATGAAAATCTACGACGGCGCGGGGTTTGTCGCGGCGAAGTCAAAAGCGACCGTGGTGCCGCTGCGTATTGAAGGCGCAGAGTTGACCCACTTTAAGCCGCCTGAAAGGGCTGGTGAAGCAGCGTCTGTTCCCGAAAATCACCCTGCATATTCTGCCGCCAACGTCGTTCCCGATGCCCGAAGCGCCGCGCGCGCGCGATCGCCGCAAAATCGCCGGTGAAATGCTGCACCAGATCATGATGGAAGCGCGCATGGCCGTGCGCCCGCGCGAAACGCTGTACGAATCCCTGCTTTCCGCGCAGTACCGCTATGGCGCAAAGAAAAACTGCATCGAAGACATCAACTTTACCCCGGACACCTACCGCAAGCTGCTGACCAAAACGCTGTTCGTGGGCCGCATTCTGGAAAAGTACAGCAAGAAGGGCGAAAAGATTGGCCTGATGCTGCCTAACGCGAGGCATCAGCGCGGCGGTGATTTTTGGGGCGGTTTCCCGTGGCCGTATTCCGGCGATGATGAACTACACGGCGGGGGTGAAAGGGCTGACCAGCGCCATCACCGCCGCCCAGATCAATACCGTCTTTACCTCCCGCCAGTTCCTGGACAAAGGCAAGCTCTGGCATCTGCCGGAGCAGCTGACCCAGGTGCGCTGGGTCTTTCTGGAAGATCTGAAAGCGGACGTGACGCCGCAGGACAAGCTGTGGATTTTCGCTCACCTGCTGATGCCACGTCTGGCGCAGGTCAAACAGCAGCCGGAAGATGATGCGATTATCCTCTTTACCTCCGGTTCGGAGGGCAACCCGAAAGGCGTGGTTCACAGCCACAAGAGCATTCTGGCGAACGTTGAGCAGATCAAAACCATTGCCGACTTTACCGCCAACGACCGCTTTATGTCGGCGCTGCCGCTGTTCCACTCCTTTGGCCTGACGGTGGGGCTGTTTACGCCGCTGCTGACCGGTGCGGAAGTGTTCCTCTATCCCAGCCCGCTGCATTATCGCATTGTGCCGGAGCTGGTGTATGACCGTAACTGCACCGTGCTGTTTGGCACCTCAACCTTCCTCGGCAACTATGCGCGTTTCGCCAATCCGTATGATTTCTTCCGCCTGCGCTATGTGGTGGCCGGTGCCGAAAAGCTGCAGGAGAGCACGCGCCAGATCTGGCAGGACAAGTTTGGCCTGCGCATTCTTGAAGGCTATGGCGTGACCGAGTGTGCGCCCGTGGTCTCGATCAACGTACCGATGGCGGCGAAACCGGGCACGGTGGGCCGTATTCTGCCGGGGATGGATGCGCGTCTGCTGGCGGTGCCGGGCATTGAGGAGGGCGGCCGCCTGCAGCTGAAAGGGCCAAACGTGATGAACGGCTATCTGCGGGTGGAAAACCCCGGCGTGCTGGAAGCGCCGACGGCGGAAAACGTCAATGGCGAGGAGGAAACCGGCTGGTACGACACCGGCGATATTGTGCGTTTTGATGAGCAAGGCTTTGTGCAGATTCAGGGGCGCGCGAAACGCTTCGCCAAAATCGCCGGTGAAATGGTCTCGCTGGAGATGGTGGAACAACTGGCGACGGCTGTCGTTCCGCGGAGAAAATGCATGCGACGGTGGTGAAGAGTGATGCCAGCAAAGGCGAGGCGCTGGTGCTGTTTACCACCGACGGCGAGCTGAAGCGCGACAGGCTACTGCGCTATGCGCGTGAGCATGGCATTCCTGAGCTGGCGGTGCCGCGCGATATTCGCTACCTGAAGCAGCTTCCGGTGCTGGGCAGCGGGAAACCCGATTTCGTGACCCTGAAAGGCATGGTTGAAGAGGCGGAACAGCAAAATGCGTGAGTCAGTACACACTAACACCTCGCTGCGGTCGCGCGGCATGATGGCGGTGATCGCCGCCCAGTTTCTCTCTGCCTTCGGCGACAACGCGCTGCTGTTTGCCACGCTGGCGCTGCTGAAAGCCGAGTTTTACCCGGACTGGAGCCAGCCGATCCTGCAGATGGTGTTTGTGGGCGCTTACATTATGTTTGCCCCGTTTGTCGGGCAGGTGGCGGACAGCTTTCCCAAAGGGCGGGTGATGATGTTTGCCAACGGCCTTAAGCTGCTGGGTGCCGCCAGCATTTGCTTTGGCTTCAATCCGTTTATCGGCTATACGCTGGTGGGCATCGGCGCGGCGGCCTACTCTCCGGCGAAGTACGGCATCCTTGGCGGCGAGATCACCACCGGCGATAAGCTGGTGAAAGCCAACGGGCTGATGGAGTCGTCAACCATTGCCGCCATCCTGCTCGGCTCGGTGGCGGGCGGCGTGCTGGCCGACTGGCATGTGCTGGCGGCGCTGGGCGTGTGTGCGCTGGGGTGTATGGCGGGGCGGTCGTGGCTAACCTGTTTATTCCGAAGCTGCCGGCCGCTCGCCCGGGGCAGTCCTGGCTTTACGCTTCAAACGCGATGACCGCGCAGCTTTATCTGCCTCGGCACAGCGTGCTGTGGCGTAACGGGGAAACGCGCTTCTCCCTGATGGGCACCAGCATGTTCTGGGGCGCGGGCGTCACGCTGCGCTTCCTGCTGGTGCTGTGGGTGCCGGTGGCGCTGGGCATTACTGACAATGCGACGCCGACCTATCTTAATGCGATGGTGGCGATCGGGATTGTGGTTGGCGCCGGGCGCGGCGGCGAAGCTGGTCACGCTGGAAACGGTAGCGCGCTGCATGCCTGCGGGGGTCCTGATTGGCGTCGTGGTGGTGCTGTTCTCGCTGCAGCATGCGTTGCTGCCTGCTTATGCGCTGCTGATGCTGATTGGTATTCTGGGCGGCTTCTTTGTGGTGCCGCTGAATGCGTTGCTGCAGGAGCGCGGCAAGCAGACCGTCGGGGCGGGCAATGCCATTGCGGTGCAAAACCTCGGTGAAAACCTGGCAATGCTGTTAATGCTGGGGCTCTATTCGCTGGCGGTAAAAGTGGGGGTGCCGGTGGTGGGGATTGGCGTCGGATTTGGCGGGCTGTTCGCGCTGGCGATTGCGGGATTGTGGCTCTGGCAGAACGCGTCGCTGAGCGGTGCAGAAAGGGACCAGGTCGCCATGAATGGCGACCCTACCCTGGCCCGGCGCGTACGCCAAAACCACAGCAAGTACGCGAGGGTAACACAAACCCTGTAGGGTGCGCGTTAACGCGCACCGAAACCGCACACGTCGCCGGCCCCCGGGGCGCCCCCCGCAGCGCGGGAACAAACCCTGTAGGGTGCGCGTTAACGCGCACCAGGGAGATTACGGTGCCGGGTAGGTGTATACCTGATGCACCGCTTCAATCTCCGCTAACACCTCTTCACTCAGGTTCAGATGGAAACTCTCAATATTGGTTTTCAGCTGTTCCATCGTGGTCGCGCCCAGCAGGGTGCTGGCAACAAACGGCTGACGACGCACAAAGGCCAGCGCCATCTGCGCCGGATCAAGGCCGTGACGCTTCGCGATATCCACATAGGCCGCAACCGCTTTTTGCGTCTGCTCGCCGCTGTAGCGGGTAAAGCGGCTGAACAGGGTGTTGCGCGCCCCGGCCGGTTTCGCCCCGTTGAGGTATTTCCCGGTCAGCGTGCCAAAGGCCAGGCAGGAATAAGCCAGCAGTTCCACTCCCTCATACTGGCTCACTTCGGCCAGACCCACTTCAAAGCTGCGGTTAAGCAGGCTGTACGGGTTCTGGATGGTGACGATGCGCGGCAGATCGTGCTTATCCGCCAGATGCAGGTAGCGCATCACGCCAAAGGCCGTTTCGTTCGAGACGCCAATGTAGCGGATTTTGCCCGCGCGCTGGCACTCGGTCAGCGCTTCCAGCGTTTCCAGCAGCGTAACGAGCGGCGGCGCTCTCACTCCAGCTGATAACCGAGCTTGCCAAAGCAGTTGGTGGGGCGCTGCGGCCAGTGAACCTGGTAGAGGTCGAGATAGTCGGTTTGCAGACGCTTCAGGCTGGCGTCCAGCGCGGCGCGGATATTTTTGCGATCGAGGATCTGGTTTGGGCGGATCCCGGCATCGTTGTTGCGTGCGGGGCCGCTGACTTTTGACGCCACAATCACGCCTTTTTCGCGGTTGCCGCGTTTTGCCAGCCAGTTGCCGACGTAGGTTTCGGTAAGTCCCTGCGTTTCCGGGCGTGGCGGCACAGGGTACATCTCTGCGACATCAATCAGGTTAATGCCCTGGCTGACGGCATAATCGAGTTGTGCATGGGCATCGGCTTCGCTGTTTTGTTCACCAAATGTCATCGTGCCCAACCCCAGTTGACTTATTTCCAGCGCGCTGTGGGGGATACGGTGATAATGCATAGCCGGCTTCCTTTTTCAATATGAAACGCGAACGTAGTCGTTCTCTGGGACTATAAACATGTGAAGTGGCGCAGAAGGAAGGGGGGAAAGTTCGGGAAATCGCCTGCACAGGGCGAAAACGCGTACAGGCGAGGCACTACCTTTAGACCCACCTTATCGCTCAATAATTTGCGAGACTTCGTCGCGATTGATCTGCATTTTATTGCCTGCCTGCTCGTCGTGGTAGCTGACCAGACCGGTATCATCATCAATCGACCGGCTTACCATCGGTCAGGATCATCCGGCCATCTTTTGTTGCCATAACGTAATCGCTGCTGCATCCGGATACCGCAAACAGCTAAACCCACTGCGGAAATTAACACCGCCCATTTTTTCATCCTCAGCGCCCTCATCTGGCACTATCAACATCAAAAGTGTAGTAATAACCCGCTTTTGCCAGCTGGAGTGAAACGGGAAAATTCCTGAAAATAAACGAGGAAGCGAGATGCGCTCGCCCTTGACAGGTTACGCTTTGTTTTTCCTGCTGCGCAACAGGTTAAGCCACTCGACAGCCATAGAGAAGAACATCGCAAAATAAATATAACCTTTTGGCACATGAATACCAAAAGCTCTCGAGGATCAGCGTAAAGCCGACCAGAATCAAAAACGCCAGCGCCAGCATTTTGACCGACGGATGCCGATCAACAAACTCGCCAATCGCGCGCGCGGCAAACATCATCATCAGCCAACCGCGATCACCACCGCCGCCATCATAATGAACAGATGATCGGACAGACCCACGGCGGTAATCACCGAATCCAGACTGAAAATGATATCCAGCAGCATGATCTGCACGATAGCGCCGAAGAAAGAGTGCACATTAGTTTTCAGCCCCTCTTCTTCACCTTCGATCGACTCATGGATCTCCTTGCTCGCCTTCCACATCAGGAACAATCCGCCGAAAAGCAGAATCATGTCACGCGCCGAAACGCTGTGATCAAAAAGGGAAAACAACGGATGCGTCAGTCTCACCACCCAGGCAATAGAAGCCAGCAGCCCCAGTCGCATCAACATCGCCCCCACCAGCCCCAGCCGACGCGCCCGGTTATTGCGTTGCGCGGTAGGTAACTTCGCAACCACCAGAGACAGGAAAATAATATTATCGATCCCCAACACCACCTCCAGCAGCGTCAACGTACCCAGCGCCAGCCAGGCGTTAGGATCGGCAATCCATTCAAATAACATCAATCCTTCATTCCTAAACGAAAAGTAAACGGGAATTATACACGGCGCAGGCGGCGCTGCCTAAAGCGATCCTGCAAGGGCGAAGTTGTACCGGGAATTACAGCAGAAAATGACGAGCCAGCAGCGCGCCGGTGAAGTTCTTTTTGAGATAAAAACCGCGCGGCAGCGTCAGTATCGGCTCGCCCATCGCGCCGATCGCCTCGGTAAGCGCTTTGCTGTTGGCCGCTTTCGGGCGCAGCTGCAACACTTCTCCGTGTCGGGCGGTAATGCGCTCGACCTGCCCGAGCACAATCATGTCCATCAGCTCTTCCCAGTCCAGGCGCAGCTGCTGCTCTTCCTCCTCATCCGGGCTCCAGAGCAGCGGCGCGCCCACGCGGCGTTCGGCCAGCGGGATCTGGCGTTCACCCTCAACCGGGATCCACAGCACGCGTTTCAGCTTGTGGCGCACGTGGCTGGTTTCCCACGTCACGCCGGTATTGCCGGTTAGCGGCGCCACGCAGACAAAGGTGGTTTCCAGCGGCCGACCCCAGCGGTCGACGGGAATGGTTTTTAACTCGACGCCCAGGGCGGCAAAATCCTGCTCGGGTTTGCTCCCGGCGCTGGCACCCAGCCACAGCTCCAGCAGCATGCCGATCCAGCCTTTATCCCGTTTTAAGATCCCTCCGGGATCGGCAGGCCAAGCTGCGCCGCCAGCTCGCCAAAGCCTGAACCAGGCAGCTGTTGGCCTGCTCTAGCAGCTGGCCTTCGCTGGACGGCGGCGGAGCAGGCAAGGCGGCAGGGCAATTCATGATAAAACTCGCATTGGTCAAAATGTGGTCAGTAAAGGTCAGCGCGCGTTGTCCACATCGTGCCGGACAATGTAAACGTGATAATAGCATGATTCAGCATGCTTTTTTAGCGCGATTGACCTGGCGCTCACCAGAGACCTAAAACGCGGTTATCCAAATCTGGTCACTGACAATGAACAGGATCTTACACCATGTTATCCACAGAAAAGTGGGATAACTGGGCATAACCCTGACTACTGTTTCCATTTACAGCCTTGACGTGCGATGAAAATCGAGTTTTCAGACAAATTGTGCCTAACTTATTGGCACAATCTGTGGATAAAACCGACGCTGTTCGATCTTTCATCAGTACGACGATCCCTGCTGGTGACGAGTCGTCACCGGCTATTCACGCTGTGTATCTGAACGGGTTAATAGGCTATCGCTATGATAAATAGTGATTTTAGTGCTATTCTCCCCGGCGTGCATGAGAATTTTCCGAAGCGGTTATTCAACTCATTCCCGTCTTCTTCACAACTATATCCACAGAAAAGGTGAATAAAATTGTCCGTTCATTGCCGCATATCTGTTTATAACTCTGCACTTATTTGTGAGTTATTCAAATGTTATTAGGTTGCAGGCCTGTAAGAGAGTGGTTTACCGCCTCCCTGTAGTGTGAAACAATCATTCATATATAAGGTTTAGTTTGGGGTAGTCCGGTGATTGATGACGATGGCTACCGCCCGAACGTAGGAATAGTAATTTGTAATCGTCAGGGCCAGGTGATGTGGGCCCGGCGATATGGTCAGCACTCCTGGCAGTTCCCGCAAGGCGGGATCAATCCGGGAGAGTCCCCAGAACAAGCGATGTACCGGGAGCTGTTTGAAGAGGTCGGTTTAAGCCGAAAAGATGTTCGCATCCTTGCTTCGACCCGCAACTGGTTGCGTTACAAGTTACCGAAACGTTTGGTGCGTTGGGACACAAAGCCGGTTTGTATCGGCCAGAAACAGAAGTGGTTTCTTCTGCAGTTGGTGGGCAACGATTCAGACATCAATATGCAAACCAGCAGTACGCCGGAGTTTGATGGCTGGCGCTGGGTGAGCTATTGGTATCCTGTTCGTCAGGTCGTGTCATTTAAGCGCGATGTTTACCGAAGGGTGATGAAAGAATTCGCAAGTGTTGTCATGCAGCTTCAGGAGATCCCGCCTAAGCCGCAGAGCGCACCTGCCTGGCGACGTAAAAGAGGTTAAGCTACGCAAATCATGCTCACCCGCTTGCGAGAAATAGTCGAGAAGGTGGCCAGCGCGCCGCGTCTGAACGAGGCGTTGAATATTCTGGTCACCGACATCTGTCTTGCGATGGAGACCGAGGTCTGTTCGGTGTATCTGGCCGACCACGATCGGCGCTGCTATTACCTGATGGCGACCCGTGGTTTGAAAAAGCCACGGGGCCGCACCGTTACGCTCGCATTTGATGAAGGTATCGTCGGCCTGGTTGGGCGACTGGCTGAGCCTATCAACCTTGCCGACGCGCAAAAACACCCCAGCTTTAAATACATTCCCTCCGTAAAAGAAGAGCGTTTCCGCGCGTTCCTGGGCGTGCCGATTATCCAGCGTCGTCAACTGCTTGGCGTGCTGGTTGTGCAGCAGCGGGAGCTGCGTCAGTACGATGAAAGCGAAGAGTCCTTCCTCGTCACGCTGGCCACGCAGATGGCCGCGATCCTCTCCCAGTCTCAGCTTGCCGCCAGCGCTGTTTGGTCAGTATCGCCATACGCGCATTCGCGCGCTTCCGGCATCGCCGGGGGTGGCCATTGCTGAAGGCTGGATGGACGCCACGCTGCCGTTGATGGAGCAGGTTTACGAAGCCTCTACGCTCGATGAAGCGCTGGAGCGCGAGCGCCTTACCGCCGCGCTGGAAGAGGCGGCAACGAATTTCGCCGCTACAGCAAACGCTTTGCGGCCGGGGCGCAAAAAGAGACGGCGGCCATCTTCGACCTCTATTCGCACCTGCTTTCCGATGCGCGTCTGCGCCGTGAGCTTTTTGCGGAGGTGGATAAAGGCTCGGTAGCAGAATGGGCGGTTAAAAAGGTCATCGAAAAATTTGCCGAGCAGTTTGCCAGCGCTGAACAGCGATGACTATTTAAGCAGAGCGGGCCGGCGATCTCCGCGCGCTCGGGCAGCGTCTGCTGTTCCACCTTGATGACACCATTCAGGGCCCGAACGCCTGGCCAAAACGGTTTGTGCTGGTGGCCGATGAACTCTCGGCGACGACGCTGGCTGAGCTGCCGCAGGACCGGCTGGCGGGTGTGGTGGTGCGCGATGGTGCCGCCAACTCCCACGCCGCCATTATGGTGCGCGCGCTCGGTATTCCTACCGTTATGGGGGCGGATATCCAGCCGTCGGTGCTGCATCGACCCGCACGCTGGTGGTGGATGGTTACCGCGGTGAACTGCTGGTCGATCCTGAACCGGTTCTGCTCCAGGAATATCAGCGTCTCATCAGCGAAGAGAATGAATTAAGCAAGCTGGCGGAAGATGACGTTAACCTGCCCGCGCAGCTGAAAAGCGGTGAGCGGATCAAAGTCATGCTCAACGCCGGTTTAAGCCCCGAGCACGAAGAGAAGCTGGGCAGCCGCATCGACGGTATCGGCCTGTACCGCACTGAAATCCCGTTTATGCTGCAAAGCGGCTTCCCCTCCGAAGAGGAGCAGGTGGCGCAGTATCAGGGCATGCTGCAAATGTTTAACGACAAACCGGTCACGCTGCGTACCCTGGATGTCGGGGCGGATAAACAGCTGCCGTATATGCCGATCAGCGAAGAGAACCCGTGTCTTGGCTGGCGCGGGATCCGCATTACGCTCGATCAGCCGGAGATCTTCCTGATCCAGGTGCGCGCCATGCTGCGCGCCAACGCCGCGACGGGCAACCTCAGCATTCTGCTGCCGATGGTCACCAGCATTGATGAGATCGACGAGGCACGGCGCCTGATCGAACGTGCTGGTCGTGAAGTGGAAGAGATGATCGGCTATGCGATCCCGAAACCGCGGATTGGCGTGATGCTCGAAGTGCCGTCTATGGTCTTTATGCTGCCGCAGCTGGCAAACCGCGTTGATTTTATCTCTGTCGGCACCAACGATCTGACGCAGTATATTCTGGCCGTCGATCGTAACAACACCCGCGTCGCCAGTATCTACGATAGCCTGCATCCGGCGATGCTGCGCGCGTTGCGAACTGATTGCCCGTGAAGCCGAACAGGACAAACTGGATCTACGCCTGTGCGGTGAAATGGCCGGAGATTCGATGTGCGTCGCGATCCTGATTGGTCTGGGATACCGCCATCTGTCGATGAACGGTCGCGCCGTTGCGCGCGTGAAGTATTTGTTGCGGCATATCGACATGAAGATGCGCAGGAGGGCTGAGCCAGCAGGGCGTGATGGCGCACAGCTGGCAACGGAGGTTCGTCATCAGGTGGCGGCATTTATGGAACGACGCGGCATGGGCGGCCTGATCCGCGGCGGACGCTAACCCCCCCCCCCGGGGGCCCGGGGGAGGGGGCCACCCCACACCAAACCCTATACACATCTTTTACATCTCTGGCGGAAATTCCGTGAAAAGCGCCCAGCCTTGATGCTATGATCCTCGCAACTTGGAGCCTTTGACCTCTAGCGCTATGGCGCATCTTCTAGCCGCTGTCCACTTTCAGCGGAATAACAACATCTTGTGGTGACAGATGAACAGTGGTTATCTGCATTTTCCGGAATTTGATCCGGTCATTTTCTCAGTAGGACCTGTTTCGCTTCACTGGTACGGTCTGATGTACCTGGTGGGCTTCGTTTTTGCCATGTGGCTCGCGGGCCGTCGCGCCAGCCGTCCCGGCAGCGGCTGGACCAAAAACGAAGTTGAAAACCTGCTATACGCGGGCTTCCTCGGCGTGTTCCTCGGTGGCCGTATTGGCTACGTCCTGTTCTATAACCTCCCGGTATTCCTCAACGATCCGCTCTATCTGTTCCGCGTCTGGGACGGCGGCATGTCCTTCCACGGCGGCCTGATTGGGGTGATCCTGGTGATGGTGATTTTTGCCAAACGCACCAAACGCAACTTCTTCCAGGTGTCAGATTTTATCGCACCGCTGATCCCGTTTGGTCTCGGGGCTGGTCGTCTGGGCAACTTTATCAACGGTGAGCTGTGGGGCCGCGTTGACCCAAGCGTGCCGTACACGATGCTCTTCCCGGGCTCCCGCGCGGAAGATATCGCGCTGCTGCCGTCGCACCCGGAGTGGCAGTCCATTTTCGATACCTACGGCGTGCTGCCGCGTCATATGTCCCAGCTGTACGAACTGGCGCTGGAAGGCGTGGTGCTGTTTATCATTCTGAACCTGTTTATTCGCAAGCCGCGCCCGATGGGGGCTGTTTCCGGGCTGTTCCTGATTGGCTATGGCGCGTTCCGCATCATCGTCGAATTCTTCCGCCAGCCCGACGCCCAGTTTACCGGCGAATGGGTACAGTACATCAGCATGGGGCAGATCCTCTCCATTCCGATGATCGTAGCGGGTGCCATTATGATGATTTGGGCGTATCGTCGTCGTCCACAGCAACAACTTTCCTGAGGAACCATGAAACAGTATCTTGAATTGATGAAAAAAGTGCTCGACGAGGGCACGCCGAAAAATGACCGTACCGGTACCGGCACGCTCTCCATTTTTGGCCACCAGATGCGCTTCAACCTGCAAGAAGGTTTCCCCCTGGTGACGACAAAGCGCTGCCACCTGCGCTCGATCATTCATGAACTGCTCTGGTTCCTGCAAGGCGATACCAACGTTGCGTATCTGCACGAAAACAACGTCTCCATCTGGGACGAATGGGCAGATGAAAACGGCAATCTGGGCCCGGTATACGGCAAGCAGTGGCGCGCATGGCCAACGCCTGATGGCCGCCATATTGACCAGATCACCACCGTGATGAACCAGCTGAAAAACGATCCGGACTCGCGCCGAATCATCGTTTCTGCCTGGAACGTGGGTGAGCTGGATAAAATGGCGCTGGCACCGTGCCACGCGTTCTTCCAGTTCTATGTGGCGGATGGCAAGCTCTCCTGCCAGCTCTACCAGCGCTCCTGCGACGTGTTCCTCGGCCTGCCGTTTAACATCGCCAGCTATGCGCTGTTGGTGCATATGATGGCGCAGCAGTGCGATCTGGAAGTGGGTGATTTCGTCTGGACCGGTGGGGATACCCACCTCTACAGCAACCATATGGAACAGACGCATCTGCAGCTGACCCGCGAACCGCGTGCGCTGCCGAAGCTGATTATCAAACGCAAACCGGCATCGATCTTCGATTACCGCTTTGATGATTTTGAGATTGAGGGCTACGACCCGCACCCGGCGATCAAAGCGCCGGTTGCCGTGTAATCTGCCGCTCTTCAGCATCAGGCCCTGCCATCGCGCAGGGCTTTTTTTTGCCTGGCCTCCGCCCGCTTCTGCGGGGATTTTCTGAATCCGACGCGCAAAAAAAGGGTGTTGTCTGCACCGGGCATAACTTTCCTGCGGCACGCTTTCCATCTTCTCTGTTTGCCGCTGTTGCTTTTCGTCCGGCAGGCGCAGAGTGCCGGTTATGAACAGAACCCAAAACGCCGGCTTTACGCTGCCGGAACTGCTGCTGGTTATGGTGATTGCCGGCATCCTCAGCATCGCAGCCTTACAGGGCTGGCAGCGCTGGCAACAGTATCAGCAACTGCGTGACAGCGTACTGCAACTGCAGAGCTTTTTGCTGCGGCTGCGCGCGCACGCCAGCTGGCATAACCGCGACCTCAGCCTGTGGCTGCAACCGGGCGAAAACGGCTGCCTCGGCACCGGGCCGCAGCCCGCAGAAGGGTGTCAGCTGCCGTCGCGCTGGCTGTTCCGGCCGCCTTACCGCGAAGTGCGCATCACCGCACTGGTCGGCGAGCCGGGCTTTTACGGCCGACGCGATGTGGCCCGGCCCGGCAGTATCGAACTGGAGAGCGCAGCTGGCCGCTGGCGCGTCATCCTCTCCGCCCGGGCGCGCATCCGGGTCTGCCAGCCGGGAGAGAAGGGATGCGAATAGCGCAGGGGGGCTTCAGTCTGCTGGAGATGCTGATCGCCATGGCGATTGGCGCGGTGCTGATGGTCAGCGTCGGCCGCTTTCTGCCGCTGCTGCTGGAGCAGAACCTGCGCCTGCAGCAGCGGGTCCAGCTGCAACAGGAGCTGCAGCAGATTGCCGGCTCACTGGCCAAAGCGCTGCGCCGTGCCGGGTACTGTCACGGTCAGTGCGCCGGTGCGGCGCTCACGCTGATGAGCAGCGGCAGCTGTGTACTGCTGCGCTGGGACGAAAACAGTAACGGACGCTGGGAAGGCGTCGGTCACAGTGAAAGCGATTATTACGGCTATCGTCTGCGCAACGGACAGCTGGAGATGCAGCGCGGCGTGGACGAGTGCAACAGCAACGGCTGGGAGCGCATCACCGATCCGGCATTCCTCACCCTCAGCACCTTCCGGGTTGAGCGCCAGGGCACGCGGCTGCTGTTGCAGCTGGCCGCTACGGCGGGCCGCCAGCAGGCAGAGCTGACGATAATAGCGGAGGGGCTGAATCTGTGAAGCAGCGCGGCAACAGCACGCTAGGCATGGTGGTGATGTTACTGCTGATGGGCGGGCTCACGCTGCACGCCGCGCGCACGCAGCTGGCGCAGGGCATGGCGCTGGTCGCCGACGAGCAGCAGCATCAGCAGGATTTCTGGCAGGCGCAGGCCGCTTTAACGTGGGGCCGGCAGCAAAACTGGCCGCAGGCCGCGGGCTGGCAGTGTCAGACCGCTCAGGCCGACGCGTGGCAAAGCTGTCTGCTGCGGCAGGAGGAGAATCATGGCTTATTATCGGCGCGCGGCACCGGACGCGCGCTCGTGCTCTATCAGTGGGTGTCGCTGCATAACGGTCAGCTGCAGCCACAGCCGCATGGCTGGATCGACTACTGCCCGCTGGCAAAGGCGGAGCAGTGTCAGTTGCCAGAGGCGACAGCAGGGTTTTAGCCTGGCGGAAACGCTGGTCGCGATGCTACTGCTGGCGATGACCATCAGCATGCTGCTGCAGTATCATCGCGCACTGGCGCTGGGATTTAGCCAGCAGTGGCAGCAGCGCCAGGCGTGGCAGGTAGCCGGGCAGGCGCTGCTAGGGCGTGATACCGCCGGCTGGCACATTGTGCACCAGCCGCAGAGTTTACCTGGCGGCTGCGTGCTGGATCGCGTTACCGTCACCGGACCCCATCAGCGCACGGCGTCGCTGGCGCGGCTCAATTGCCGCGAAGGTGATGCCGGCGGGTAGGCAGGCCAGACGATTAAGGGTAGAGTGACCGGGCTGCGCTTTCCCTTCTTTAAGGAGTTTTATGTTCCGGGTTTACCACTCCAATCGGTTAGATTTATTGAAAGACTTAGCGGTAGAGCTGATAAAACTCCAGCCGCTGGCCGATCCGCTCGCGGCTGAGCAGGTGCTGGTACAGAGCCCGGGCATGGCGCAGTGGCTGCAGATGGAGCTGGCTAACCGCTTTAACATTGCCGCCAACATTGATTTTCCGCTGCCCGCCAGCTTTATCTGGAGCATGTTCGTTAAAGTGCTGCCGGATATCCCGGAAGAGAGCGCTTTCACCAAAGCCAGCATGAGCTGGAAGCTGATGCACCGGCTGCCGGTGCTGCTGGAGCAGGAGGCGTTTCAGCCGCTGCGCAGCTATCTGCATGACGACGACGATCAGCGCAAACTCTACCAGCTCAGCGCGCGTGTGGCGGATCTGTTCGACCAGTATCTGGTCTACCGCTCCGACTGGCTGAACCGCTGGGAGCGCGGCGAACAGGTGGACGGGCTGAGCGATGCTCAGCAGTGGCAGGCGGCGCTGTGGCGCGATCTGGTCGAATTCACGCGCAGCCTCGGTCAGCCGATGTGGCACCGTGCCAACCTCTATGCACGGTTTATCCAGGCGCTGGAGCAGGCGTCAACGCCGCCGCCGGGGCTGCCGCAGCGCGTCTTCATCTGCGGTATCTCTGCGCTGCCGCCGGTTTATCTGCAGGCGCTGGAAGCGCTGGGCCGCCACATTGATATTCACCTGCTGTTTACCAATCCCTGTCGTCACTACTGGGGCGACATTCAGGATTACGCCTTCCTCGCGAAGCTGCAGAGCCGCCAGCGGCTGCGCCTGCATTCGCAGGAGACGCAGCCGCTGTTCCGCGATCCGGATGCCGCGCCAGCGCTGTTTAACGAACTGGGCGAGCAGCAGCTGACCAATCCACTGCTGGCCTCGTGGGGTAAGCTGGGCCGCGACAACCTGTTTCTGCTGAGCCAGATGGAGTCAGCCGCCAACGACATCGATGCGTTTGTGGAGATGTCACCGGATAATCTGCTGCACTGCCTGCAGGCTGATCTGCTCAATCTTGACGATCGCGCGGTGATTGGGCTCAGCGCTGGCGAGCTGGCAGACAGCATGGACAAGCGCCGGCTCGATCCGCATGATCGTTCCATCACGCTGCAGGTGTGTCACAGCGCCCAGCGTGAAGTGGAAGTGCTGCAGGATCACCTGCTGGCGCTGATGGAAGCCGATCCGGAGCTGAAGCCGCGCGATATCATCGTCATGGTGGCAGACATCGACAGCTACGCGCCTTTTATTCAGGCGGCTTTTGCCAGTGCGCCGCCTGAGCGCTATCTGCCGTTCGCCATTTCTGACCGGCGCGCCAGTCAGGCGCATCCGGCTATCCTCGCGCTGCTCAGCCTGCTGGCACTGCCGGACAGTCGCTTTGCCTCAGAAGAGGTGCTGGCGCTGCTCGAGGTGCCGGCGCTGGCACAGCGTTTCTCCGTAGAGGAGAGCGGCCTGCGCCTGCTGCGCCGCTGGGTGATGGAATCCGGCATCCGCTGGGGACTGGATGACGCCAGCGTGGAAGCGCTGGCGCTGCCGGTCACCGGCCAGCACACCTGGCGCTTCGGCTTGCAGCGTATGCTGCTGGGCTACGCGCTGGAAAGCCGCAACGGCGACTGGCAGGGCATTCTGCCGTATGACGAATCCAGCGGCCTGATCGCCGAGCTGGCGGGCCATCTGGCCGAGCTGCTGGCGCGGCTCGACAGCTGGCGCACGCGCCTTGCGCAGACGCGCACCCTGGCCGAGTGGCTGCCGCTGTGCCGTGAGCTGATCGACAGCTTCTTCAGCGGCGATGCCGACAGCGAGGCGGCGCTGCTGCTGGTCGAAACGCAGTGGCAGGAGATCATTGAACAGGGGATGCAGGCCGCCTATCAGCAGCCGATTCCGGTCACGCTGCTGCGCGATGAGCTGCGTGCGCGCCTCGATCAGCAGCGCATCAGCCAGCGTTTCCTGGCCGGGCCGATCAACTTCTGTACGCTGATGCCGATGCGCTCCATCCCGTTTAAAGTGGTGTGCCTGCTGGGCATGAACGACGGCGTGTATCCGCGCACCCTGGCGCCGCTCGGTTTTGACCTGATGCAGCAGCAGACGCGGAAAGGCGATCGCAGCCGGCGTGATGATGACCGCTATCTGTTCCTTGAAGCGCTGATCTCGGCGCAGCAGCAGCTGTACATCAGCTACATTGGCCGGGCGATTCAGGACAACACCGAGCGCTATCCCTCGGTGCTGGTGACTGAACTGGTGGATTATCTGGCGCAAAGCTTCTGTCTGCCGGGCGATGAAGCCTGTGAGCCGGACGTCAGTGAGCAGCGGGTGCGGGCACATTTGCAATGCCTGCACAGCCGCATGCCGTTTGCAGCGGAAAATTTCCAGCCGGGAAGCCACGTGCAGAGCTTTGCCGCAGAATGGTTGCCAGCGGCGACCGGCAGCGGCGTGGCGCAGCCCGGGTTTGTCCAGCCGCGCCGGTTCAGCCGCTGACCACGCTGTCGCTGGAGCAGCTGCTGCGCTTCTGGCGTCATCCGGTGCGGGCGTGGTTTCAGCAGCGCCTCGGCGTGGCTTTCTGGATGGAGGAGAGCGAGCTGCCGGACAGCGAACCGTTCGCACCGGACAGCCTGGAGCGCTATCAGATTAACGCTGAACTGCTCAATACGCTGGTCAACGGTGACGATCCGGCCCAGCTGTATGCGCACCACCGCGCCGCCGGTAATCTGCCTTACGGCGCCTTCGGGGAACTTTTCTGGCAAAGCCAGACCGAAGAGATGCAGGAGGTGGCGGCGGAAGTGAGCGCGCAGCGGCTGCCGGCGGAGAGCTGGGAAGTCAACCTGACGCTGGGCGCAACGCAGTTGACCGGCTGGCTGACTCAGGTGCAAGCTGATGGGCTGCTACGCTGGCGTCCGGGCGTGCTCAACATCAACGATGGCCTGCTGCTGTGGCTGGAACATCTGGTGTATTGTGCGCTGGGCGGCAACGGCACCAGCCGCATGTACGGTCGCAAACAGAGCCGCTGGCGCTTCGCGGCCGTAGCACCTGCCCAGGCGCAGGCGCAGCTGGCTGAATATGTGGCCGCCTGTGAGGCGGGTCTGGCGCAGCCGCTGCTGCTGCTGAATAAATCCGGCGGCGCCTGGCTGGACGCCAGCTTTGACAGCAAATCCGGCCAGCTTCAGGAAGATGACGCCACGCAGAAAAAGGCGCTCAACAAGCTGTTGCAGGCGTGGCAGGGTGGCTACCAGGTTGAAGGCGAGGGCAGCGATCCCTATCTGCAGCGCCTGTGCC
Source organism: Enterobacterales bacterium (assembly GCA_039593635.1). Classification (GTDB taxonomy): domain Bacteria; phylum Pseudomonadota; class Gammaproteobacteria; order Enterobacterales; family Enterobacteriaceae; genus Enterobacter. Next base: position 90,758 of record JBCNOW010000006.1, on the reverse strand, counting down.
GCACGCTGGACGAGCCGACGCAGCAGCAGATCATCGCTGCGGCGCGTCAGTGGTATTTGCCGGTGCGCCTCGCGCATCAGGATGATGAATAGCAACGGAAGTGCGGCCTGTACCTTGGCAGCCACCGTCTTATAAGAAAGTGTTTGAGTATCCCGACCGGCGCAACGCCGGCGGATAAGGGTAACGTTAAGGGGTTGAAATGCGGATTTACGCACGCTGGATAGGAGCGCTGCTGCTGAGCATGCTGGCGCTGAATGCCTTTGCCGACGACGGGCGCGGCTGGCAGCCGATTGAGGAAACCATCCGCAAGAGCGATAAAGATCCGCGCAGTTATCAGGCCATTCGCCTTGAGCAACGGCATGACGGTGCTGCTGGTTTCCGATCCTGCCGGCGGTGAAATCCCTGGCAGCGCTGACGTTACCGATCGGTTCTCTGGACGATCCCGACAGTCAGCTGGGCCTGGCACACTATCTGGAACACATGACGCTGATGGGGTCAAAAAAATATCCGCAGCCGGATAGCCTGTCCGAGTTTCTGAAAATGCACGGCGGCAGCCACAACGCCAGTACGGCACCGTACCGCACCGCCTTTTATCTGGAAGTCGAAAATGATGCGCTGGAAGGGGCGGTGGATCGCCTTGCTGATGCCATTGCCGCGCCGCTTGCTGGATAAAAAATACGCCGACCGCGAGCGCAACGCGGTCAACGCTGAGCTGACCATGGCCCGCACGCGGGACGGGATGCGCATGGCGCAGGTCAGCGCCGAAACCATCAACCCGGCGCACCCCGGCTCGCGTTTCTCGGGCGGTAACCTGGAGACGCTGAGCGACAAACCGGACAGCAACCGGTGCATCAGGCGCTGCTGCGATTTCTCGATCACCGACAAATACTACTCTGCCAACCTGATGAAAGCGGTTATTTACAGCAACAAACCGTTGCCGGAGCTGGCGACCATGGCGGCACAGACCTTTGGCCGCGTGCCGAATAAAAACATCGGCCTGCCGCAGATTACCGTACCGGTGGTCACCGACGCGCAGAAAGGGATCATCATTCACTACGTGCCTGCGCATGCCGCGCAAAGTGCTGCGCGTTGAGTTCCGCATTGATAACAACACCGCCCAGTTCCGCAGCAAAACCGACGAGCTGGTGATCACCTATCTGATTGGCAACCGCAGCCCGGGAATACCCTTATCTGACTGGCTGCAAAAGCAGGGGCTGGTGGAAGGCATCCGTGCCGATTCCGATCCCGTGGTAAACGGCAACAGCGGCGTGCTGGCGATCTCCGCCACCCTGACCGACAAAGGCCAGGCGAACCGCGATGAAGTGGTGGCGGCTATCTTCAGCTACCTCCATTTGCTGCGCGAAAAAGGCGTCGATAAGCGCTATTTCGATGAACTGGCGCACGTGCTGGATCTCGATTTCCGCTACCCGTCCATTACCCGCGATATGGATTACGTTGAGTGGCTGGCGGATACCATGATCCGCGTGCCGGTGGCGCACACGCTGGATGCGGTTAATATTGCCGACCGGTATGATGCCGAGGCGGTAAAAGCCCGCCTGGCGATGATGACGCCGCAGAATGCCCGCATCTGGTACATCAGCCCGGATGAGCCGCACAACAAGACGGCGTACTTTGTTGATGCGCCTTATCAGGTGGATAAAATCAGCGCCGCGCAGACCTTCGCCGACTGGCAGAAGAAGGCCAGTGAGATTGCGCTGAAGCTGCCGGACCTGAATCCCTATATTCCGGATGATTTCTCGCTGATCAACCACGACGGTAAGCATTACGAGCATCCGGAGGCGCTGATCATTGATGAGCCGACAGCTGCGCGTCTACTGGATGCCCCAGCCAGTTTTTTCGCCAGCGAGCCGAAGGCCGATGTCACGCGTGGTGCTGCGTAACAAATCCGCGATCAGCGATGACAGCGCCAAAAATCAGGTGATGTTTGCGCTCAATGACTATCTGGCCGGTATCGCGCTCGATCAGCTCAGCAACCAGGCGGCCGTGGGCGGGATCAGCTTCTCTACCAACGCCAACAACGGTTTGATGCTCAATGCAAACGGCTATACCCAGCGTCTGCCTCAGCTGTTCAAGGCGCTGCTGGAGGGCTACTTCAGCTACACGCCAACGGAAGAGCAGCTTGAGCAGGCTAAATCCTGGTATGCGCAGATGATGGATTCAGCAGAGAAGGGCAAAGCTTACGATCAGGCGATTATGCCGGCGCAAATGCTGTCGCAGCTACCTTATTTCCAGCGTGAGGAGCGACGCCAGCTGGTGAAACAGATCACGCTGCAGGAGGTGATGGATTACCGCGATGCGCTGATCCAGCATGCCACGCCGGAAATGATGGTGGTCGGCAACCTGTCGGCCGATCGCGTAAAACAGCTGGGCGAAGAGCTTAAACAGCAGCTGCACAGCGCGGAAGGCGACGGTTAGTGGCACAACCAGGACGTGCTGGTTGAGAAACCGAACAAAGCCAACCTGCATTTTTGAAAAAGCGGGCAGCAGCACCGATTCCGCGCTGGCCGCGGTGTTTGTGCCACTCGGCTACAGCGAGTATCAAAGTATGGCGAACAGCGCCATGCTGGGACAGATTGTTCAGCCGTGGTTCTATAACCAGCTGCGCACAGAGGAGCAGCTTGGCTACGCGGTGTTTGCCTTCTCCGATGAACGTTGGCCGTCAGTGGGGCATGGGCTTCCTGCTGCAAAGCAGCGATAAACAACCCGCTTATCTCTGGCAGCGTTACCAGGCGTTCTTCCCGCAGGCGGAAGCGAAACTGCGCAGCATGAAACCGGAAGAGTTTGCCCAGTATCAGCAGGCACTGATCAACGATCTGAAACAGCGTCCGCAAACGCTGGATGAAGAAGCCAACCGTTACAGCCGAGATTTCAATCGCCAGAACTTCGCGTTTGATTCGCGTGATAAAGTAGTGGCCGAGATAAAACAGCTGACGCCGCAGAAGGTTGCCGACTTCTTCCATCAGGCGGTGGTTGAGCCGCAGGGCATGGCGATGCTGTCGCAGGTTGCCGGTAGCCACGATGGCACCCACGATGCGGATTACGCGCCGCTGCCGGGCTTTACCACCTGGGATGAAGTCGCCCGGCTGCAGCAGTCGCTCTCCGTGAAGAGTGATGCGCCATGAGTCAGCGCCGCTGAGTCCCTTGATCCCCTACGCTGACCGCTGCAGGGTGAGCGATTGATTGAAGCCTCAGCGGGAACCGGAAAAACCTTCACCATTGCCGCGCCCTCTATCTGCGCCTGCTGTTAGGGCTTGGCGGCAATGCCGCCTTTCCACGTCCACTGAGCGTGGAAGAGCTGCTGGTGGTGACCTTCACCGAGGCCGCCACCGCTGAGCTGCGCGGCCGTATCCGGACCAATATCCATGAGCTGCGCATCGCCTGTCTGCGCGGCGTCAGCGCACGATAACCCGTATGCTGATGCGAGCTGCTGGAAGAGATTGCCGATAAGCAACAGGCCGCCCAGTGGCTGCTGCTGGCGGAACGGCAGATGGATGAAGCGGCCGTCTTCACCATTCACGGCTTCTGCCAGCGCATGCTGAGCCTGAATGCGTTTGAATCCGGCATGCTGTTTGAACAGCAGCTGATTGAAGATGAATCCGCAGCTGTTGCGCTATCAGGCCTGCGCGGATTTCTGGCGGCGCCACTGCTATCCGCTGACAGCGGGATATTGCCGAAGCGGTACATGCGTTGTGGAATGGAGCGGGCCTGAACAGCTATTGTCGACGCTGCGCCCGTGGCTGCAGGGGGAGGCGCCGTCAGCAAATCTGCGCCCGCCACCGCACGACAGTGAAACCCTGACTTCGCGCCACAGCAGCAATCATGGCGCGAATTGCCGACATCAAGCAGCAAATGGACGGGCGTCTGGGCGAAGAGGTGCTGACGCTGGTCGGGCAGTCTGATGTCGATAAGCGCAGCTACAGCAGCAAAAACCTGCCGCTGTGGGTCAGCAAAGTCAGCGCCTGGGCGCAGAGCGAGACGCGCGGAGTTACCAGCTTCCCGACGCGCTGGAGAAGTTTCGCCCAGCCGGTGCTCGATGAACGCACCAAAACGAGGGGCGCGGCACCGCAGCACCCGTTGTTTGTCGCCATAGAAACCCTCCTGGCGGAGCCGCTGACGCTCAACGATTTGGTGATTGCACGCGCGCCTGGTGGAGATGCGTGACGCGGTGCGTAAAGAGAAACGCCTGCCGGCGATGCTGGGGTTTGACGATATGCTGAGCCGGCTGGATGCGGCGCTGCGACAGCCCGAACATGGCGAGCCGCTGGCCGCCGCGATTCGCCAGCGCTTTCCGGTGGCGATGATTGACGAATTTCAGGATACCGACCCGCAGCAGTACCGTATTTTCCGCCGCTCTATCTAGCGCAGCAGCCGCAGCATGCGCTGTTGTTGATTGGCGACCCGAAACAGGCCATCTACGCCTTCCGCGGTGCGGATATTTTTACCTATATGAAAGCGCGCAGTGAAGTTGACGCGCACTACACGCTGGATACCAACTGGCGCTCGTCGCCCGGCGATGGTGGAGAGCGTCAATCCGCTGTTTATGCGCCAGCCCGCCCCGTTTCTGTTTGCGGACATCCCGTTTCTGCCGGTCAATGCCGCGCCGCAAAATCCAGCGTTCCTGCGCTTCGAGTACTCGACGGCGAGAAGCAGCCCGCCATGAACTTCTGGCTGACAGCCGGGCGCAGGCTGCAGCGTCAGCGAATACCAGCAGCTGATGGCGCAGCACTGCGCCGCGCATATCCGCGACTGGCTGCAGGCGGGCCAGCAACAGCGCGGGAGGCGCTGCTGGGGAAGGGGAAGGAGCCCCGATCAGCGGCCGGTGCAGGCCTCGGATATCACCGTGCTGGTGCGCAGCCGCCACGAAGCCACGCTGATTCGCGACGCCCTGAAGTCAGCTCGATATCCCTTCCGTCTATCTCTCCAACCGCGACAGCGTGTTTGACACGCCGGAAGCGCAGGAGAACTGCTGTGGCTGCTGCAGGCCGTCCTGGCGCCCGAGCGGGAGAGGACGCTGCGCAGCGCGCTGGCCACGTCGCTGTTTGCCTTTGATGCCGCGCAGCTGGACGCGCTGGATCAGGATGCGCGCGGCTGGGATGCGCTGGTGGAGGACTTTGCCCGCTAGCGGCAAATATGGCAAAAACGTGGCGTGATGGCGATGCTGCGTCAGCTGATGCTGGAGCGCCAGCTGGCAGAAAACCTGCTGGCCTCAGAGAATGGCGGGAGCGGCGCCTAACCGATATTCTGCATATCAGCGAACTGCTGCAGGAGGCGGCGGCGCAGCTGGAAAGTGAGCATGCCCTGGTGCGCTGGCTGGCGCAGCAAATTGCCGACCCGAACAGCAACTCCTCCAGCCAGCAGATGCGCCTGGAGAGCGACAAACATCTGGTGCAGATTGTCACCATCCACAAATCGAAAGGGCTGGAGTATCCGCTGGTCTGGCTGCCGTTTATCGCCAATTTCCGTGAGGCCGATATCGCGCTCTATCACGACCGCGAGCATTACAACGCGGTGCTGGATTTGCAGAATGATGAGCAAAGTCTGGCGCTGGCAGAGCAGCGAGCGGCTGGCGGAAGATTTGCGCCTGCTCTATGTGGCGCTGACGCGTTCGGTCTGGCACTGCAGCCTGGGCGTTGCGCCGCTGTTTCGCCGCCGCGGCAAGAAAGAGCGGCGAGAGCGATTTTCATCAGAGCGCGCTGGGGCGGCTGATGCAGCGCGGCGAGCAGGCCACCGCAGAACAGCTGGCGAGTTTACTGCACGACATCAGCGTGACCGGAACCGAAGTGGTGCTGGCGCAGCCGCAGGGCCATGAACGCTGGCAGGCGCTGGACGAGGTTGACGATGAGCTGGATGCGCGCAGCGTGACGCGCACCATTGCCGACCGACTGGCGCGTCACCAGCTACTCCGGGTTGCAGCAGCACGGCAGTCACCGTCTGCTGGATGTGATGCCGGGCTTCGATGCGGAAGCGGTCGGGGAAGATCGCGAGGCGGAAGTGCTGGAAGCCGCTGCTGACGCCGCACCAGTTCCCGCGTGGCGCAGCGCCCGGGACTTTTTTGCACAGCCTGTTTGAAGAGCTGGATTTTACCCAGCCGCCGTCAGCGGTGCAGCTGGAACAGCAGTTGCAGCAGAGCGGCTATCCGCTGCACTGGCAGCCGATGCTGAGCGAGTGGATTACCCGCGTGGTGAACACGCCGCTCAACACTGAAGGGATCCGGCTGAGCGACATCACACCGAGGCGAAAGATCGGCTGGTGGAGATGGAGTTCTATCTGCCCATCGACGGACCGCTGAGGGCACAGGCGCTGGATGCGTTGATCCGCGAGCACGATCCGCTGTCGCGCCAGGCGCCCGCCGCTCGACTTCCGCCAGGTGCAGGGCATGCTGAAAGGCTTTATCGACCTGGTTTTTCGCCACGACGGGCGCTACTACCTGCTGGATTACAAATCGAACTGGCTGGGCGAAAGCCAGCGAGGCCTACACCCCGCAGGCGATGGCGCAGGCGATGATCGACCACCGCTACGATTTGCAGTATCAGCTGTATACCCTGGCGCTGCATCGCTATTTGCGCCACCGCATGGCGGATTACGGTTATGAACAGCATTTTGGCGGCGTGATTCTACCTGTTTTTACGCGGCGTGGATGGCAGCTCGCCGGATAACGGGGATCTTCAACACCCGTCCGACGTGGCACTGATTTCGATTCACAAAATGGATAGCCTGTTTCGCGGGCCGGGAGCAGCAGCATGAGTAGCATGAGTACGCTATTGGCACAGGCGGCAGAACTGCGCCTGCTGCGCCCGCTGGATGTGCAGTTTGCCCGGCTGCTGGCCGACGACGATCGGCCCGCGCATCTGCTGGCGGCTGCCTGTCTCAGCGCGGAAGCTGGTGACGGTCACGTCTGCCTGCCGCTGTCGCAGCTTACCCGCGAAGGGCTGTTCAGCGGTCGTCATCCGGAGCTGGCACACGCCATCTGGCAGGCCGCCGGCGAGCCGCAGGACTGGCCAACGCTGCTGGCGGACTGGCAGGCGCTCAGCGCCAGCGATCGCCCGGCACCGGTGGTGCTGCGTGATAACCGGCTCTATCTGCACCGGCTCTGGCATCACGAAGGGGAAGTGGCGCGCTTCTTCCAGCCACAGGCGGCGCCGCAGCTGTTTGCGCCCGAACAGGTGCGCCTCGTGCTGGATACGCTTTTTACCGCAGCCACGGCCTGAGAAGAACTGGCAGAAAGTGGCGGCGGCCGTGGCGCTAACGCGGCGGATCTCGGTGATTTCGGGCGGACCGGGCACCGGCAAAACCACCACCGTGGCAAAACTGCTTGCGGCGCTGATTCAGCTATCGGGTGAGCAAAAATGCCGTATTCGCCTGGCAGCCCCCACCGGCAAAGCGGCGGCGCGGCTGACGGAGTCGCTGGGCAAGGCGCTGCGAAAACTCGACGCTCAGCGAGCGGAGCAGCCAGCGCTTGTTCCGGCAACGAAGCCAGCACGCTGCACCGTTTACTTGGCGCGCAGCCGGGTAGCCAGCGCCTGCGCTACCATGCCGGTAACCCGCTGCATCTTGACGTGCTGGTGGTGGATGAAGCCTCGATGATTGACCTGACGATGATGTCGCGGCTGATTGACGCGCTGCCGCCCCACGCGCGGGTGATTTTTCTCGGCGATCGCGACCAGCTTGCCTCGGTGGAGGCCGGGGCCGTGCTGGGCGATATCTGCACCTATGCCGAGGCGGGCTATAGTCCGGTGCGCGCGCTGCAGCTCACCACGCTGACCGGCTGCGAGGTTGCCGGCACCGATGATGCGGTGGCCCCAGCGCTGCGCGACAGCCTCTGCCTGCTGCAAAAAAGCTACCGTTTCGGCAGCGACTCCGGCATTGGCCAGCTGGCGGCGGCGGTCAACCCCGGCGAAGCGCAGGCGACCCAGAGCGGTGTTTGAGGCGGGACCTTTAGCGATATCGAGAGAAAACCGCTGCAAGAGGCCGGGGAAGAGTATCAGGCGATGCTGACGCAGATTGCCGAAGGCTATCGGCCATTTCTCCAGCTGATTAACCAGCGTGCCGCACCGGCCGAGGTTATTGCTGCGTTTGGCGAATATCAGCTGCTGTGCGCGCTGCGCGAAGGGCCCTTTGGCGTGCAGGGGCCTGAATGAGCGGCTGGAGCAGAAGCTGCTGCAGCTGCAGCAGAAAAATCAGCCGCTCCCCGCACGCCGCACTCGCGCTGGTATGAAGGGCGGCCGGTGATGATCTCCCGCAACGACAGCGCGCTGGGGTTGTTTAACGGGGATATCGGGATTGCGCTCGATCGCGGACAGGGGCTCCGCGTCTGGTTCCCGCTGCCGGACGGCAGCGTGAAATCTGTCCAGCCCAGTCGCTTGCCGGAGCATGAAACGGCCTGGGCGATGACGGTGCATAAATCTCAGGGTTCCGAGTTTAACCATACGGCGCTGATCCTGCCGACGCAGCTTTCCCCCGTCGTCACCCGCGAGCTGATCTATACCGCCATTACGCGCGCGCGTCAGCGCTGTCGCTGTATACCGATGAAGCGGTGTTCTGGCGTGCAGTGCAATTGCCACCCGCACGGAGCGGCGCAGCGGGCTGGATGCGCTTAGCGGAGCCCCAAGAGGGCAGATGATTGCGCCGCCGCGGGGAATAGCCCTCAGCGGCGCTTTGATGAGCAGTGGCGCTTAGCGTAAAGGTCGGCCATCAGCACTTTGGAACGGCGCTGATAGTTGTACATCTCTTTTTGCGTTTCCGGCAGCGAATCAATATCCACCGGCGTGAAGCCGCGCTCCTGGAACCAGTGAATGCTGCGCGTGGTCAGGACGAACAGCTTGCTCAGCCCCATCTGGCGCGCCTGCGCCGCCACGCGCTCCAGCAGCATTTCACCGCGTGAAGAGCTGCGGTAGTCCGGGTGCACCGCCACGCAGGCCATTTCGCCGATTTTCTCTTCCGGGAACGGATAGAGCGCGGCGCAGGCGATGGTCAGGTTATCGCGCTGGATAATGGTGAATTTGTCGATCTCCATCTCCAGCTGCTCGCGGGAGCGGCGCACCAGAATGCCCTGCTGTTCCAGCGGGCGGATCAGTTCCAGAATGCCGCCGATATCGTTGATGGTGGCGCGGCGGATCTGCTCCGCGCTCTCCATCACAATCTGCGTACCAATACCGTCGCGGGAGAACAGCTCCTGCAGCAGGGCGCCGTCTTCCTGATAGCTGATCAGGTGGCTACGGCGCACGCCGCTGCGGCAGGCTTTCACCGCGCCACGCAGGAAGCGGACGGTACCGGAGTGGTAATCCCCTTCGGCTTCCAGCGCCTCCACGCGCGCCTGGGCTTCGTTCGGGAAGAGTTCCGGCACAATCATCCCTTCATCGTTTACGACGCCCTGGGAAGAGCAAAAACCAATCATTTTTTCGGCTTTCAGCTTGATCGCCAGCTGGGTGGCAATCTCTTCGGAGGTGAGGTTAAAGCTTTCGCCAGTGACGGAAACGGCCACCGGCCCCATCAGCACGATGGCACCGCTGTCCAGCTGACGGTGAATGGCCTCTTCATCAATACGACGAATGCGGCCGCTGTGGCAGTAATCCACGCCGTCGTCCACGCCCAGCGGCTGAGCGATGATGAAGTTGCCGCTCACGACGTTGATATGCGCGCCCTGCAGCGGCGTGTTGTTCAGGCTCATCGACAGGCGCGCGGTGATATCGAGCTGCAGCAGCCCCGCCGCCTGCTTCACCAGCTCAAGGGTTTTGGCATCGGTGACGCGGGTGTGTTTGTGGTAAATCGGCTCCTGGTGGTGGTGCGCGGCCAGGTTGGCATCGATTTGCGGGCGCGCGCCATAGACCACCACCAGGCGGATGCCGAGGCTGTGCAGCAGGCCGATGTCATTGACGATGCTGGAAAAATTTTCATGCTCAATGGCTTCGCCGCCGAGCATGATGACAAACGTTTTTCCCCGATGGGCGTTGATATAGGGAACAGAATGGCGGAATCCCTGGACCAGTTCGGTTCTACGTTCCTTCACCATGGCACAACCCTTAATGAATGTTTATTCGTAATTTCTGTATTTTTATTCGATTGTCGCCGCGGGGTGCAAGCATCGCGACCTGACGTAACTATATACGATATTCCCGATGCGAAGCCACAGCGTTAACAAGAACCGTGCATTATCGTATGGTTGTTTACCCGGTAAGAGAGGACAGTTTATGCGTCATTCGTTAAAGTTTTCGGTCAATCTGACGAATTTTGTATATCAGTTTGTTTTCTTGCTCGGGAGAAGCATGTCGGGATCCAATTCAGCAATAAGCCGCCGCCGTTTGTTAAAAGGGGCCGGGGCAATGTGGTTGCTTAGCGTCAGCCAGGTCGGTCTTGCCGCCACGAGTCAGGTGGTGGCGGTGCGCGTCTGGCCGTCGTCGACCTATACGCGCGTGACGGTTGAATCCAATCGCGTGCTGAAATATAAGCAATTTGCCCTCAGCAACCCTGAACGTGTGGTGGTGGATCTCGAAGGCGTGAACCTCAACTCCGTGCTGAAAGGCATGGCGGCGCAGATCCGCGGTGACGATCCGTTTATCAAATCGGCGCGCGTCGGGCAGTTTGATCCGCAAACCGTGCGCATGGTGTTTGAACTGAAGCAGAACGTGAAGCCGCAGCTGTTTGCCCTGGCGCCCGTTGCGACGTTTCAAGAGCGCCTGGTGATGGATCTCTATCCCGGCGAATGCGACGGATATTCAGGATCCGCTTCTGGCGCTGCTGGAGGACTACAACAAGGGCGATCTTGAGCGTCAGGTTCCGCCGGCGCAAAGCGGCCCGCAGCCGGGGAAAGCAGGGCGCGATCGTCCGATTGTGATCATGCTCGATCCCGGCCACGGCGGCGAAGATCCCGGCGCGGTGGGGAAATACCGTACGCGCGAGAAAGACGTGGTGCTGCAAATTGCCCGCCGTCTGAAGGCGTTGATCGATAAAGAAGGCAATATGCGCGCCTACATGACGCGCAATGAGGATGTCTTTATTCCGCTGAAGGTGCGGGTGGCGAAAGCGCAGAAGCAGCGCGCCGATCTGTTTGTCTCGATCCACGCGGATGCCTTTACCAGCCGCCAGCCGAGCGGCTCGTCGGTGTTTGCGCTCTCAACCAAAGGCGCGACCAGTACCGCGGCGAGATATCTTGCGGACACGCAGAACGCCTCGGACCTGATCGGTGGCGTGAGCAAAAGCGGCGACCGCTATGTCGACCACACCATGTTCGATATGGTGCAGTCGCTGACCATTAACGACAGCCTGAAGTTTGGTAAAGCGGTGCTGGGCAAGCTGGGCAACATCAACAAGCTGCACAAAAACAGCGTTGAGCAGGCCGGGTTTGCGGTGCTGAAAGCGCCGGATATCCCGTCCATTCTGGTGGAAACCGCGTTTATCAGTAACGTGGAAGAGGAGCGTAAGCTCAAGACGGCCAAAATTCCAGCAGGAGGTGGCGGAGTCGATTCTGGCAGGGGATTAGGGCGTATTTCTCTGACAGAGGCGGCGACGCTGGCACGGCGTTAGGGCAGGGCGGCAGCGAAACGCCCGGCAATTTTACCGGCCGACAGAAACAAAAAAACACCCTTAAGGGTGTTTATTGGTTTTAGAAGTATTGGTTGCGGGGGCCGGATTTGAACCGACGACCTTCGGGTTATGAGCCCGACGAGCTACCAGGCTGCTCCACCCCGCGTCCGTCTTTCGCACTGAGCGTACTTTGCACATTGTATTCTTCGTAAAGTCGATTGGTTGCGGGGGCCGGATTTGAACCGACGACCTTCGGGTTATGAGCCCGACGAGCTACCAGGCTGCTCCACCCCGCGTCCGTACTTGCCACATTGTCTCTTCATCAAATTTTAATTGGTTGCGGGGGCCGGATTTGAACCGACGACCTTCGGGTTATGAGCCCGACGAGCTACCAGGCTGCTCCACCCCGCGTCCGTGGATGCGCACTATACTCGGATAGGTTTGTGATGCAACCCCTTTTTCCATTAAAGCGTTAAATAGACATTAACAGTTGCATGAGATTGATCGGCGTTGCGACCATTGGGCTATTTTTTGTTCAGAATTTGGCGCTGCAAAGGGCGCTGCGATCGCAGATTTCATTCGTGTCTGGCGGTTTGTTATCTTCATCACGCGGAAATGGGCAACTTAAAGACGAGATATAATGAAAGGACGTTGGGCGAAGTATCTAATGACGGGCGCAATGGTAGCGATTCTTGCCGCCTGTTCTTCCAAACCGACCGATCGCGGTCAACAGTATAAAGACGGGAAGTTATCCCAGCCTTTCTCTTTAGTTAATCAGCCTGACGCCGTTGTCGCGCGCACCGATCAACGCCGGTGATTTCTCCGAGCAGGTCTACCAGATCCGCAACGCGTCGCCGCGTCTGTATAGCTCACAGAACAATGTTTATAGCGCGGTACAGGACTGGCTGCGGGCGGGCGGCGATACGCGCAACATGCGCCAGTTTGGTATTGATGCCTGGCAGATGGAAGGGGCGGATAACTACGGCAACGTGCAGTTTACCGGCTACTACACGCCGGTGATTCAGGCGCGACATACGCGCCAGGGCGAGTTCCAGTACCCCATTTATCGTATGCCGCCAAAACGCGGCCGTCTGCCGTCCCGCGCGGAAATCTACGCCGGTGCGCTGAGTGAAAACTACGTCCTGGCCTACAGCAACTCGCTGATGGACAACTTCATCATGGACGTGCAGGGCAGCGGCTATATTGATTTTGGCGACGGTTCGTCCGCTTAACTTCTTCAGCTACGCCGGGAAAAACGGCCATGCCTACCGCAGCATCGGTAAAGTGCTGATCGACCGCGGCGAAGTGAAGAAAGAAGATATGTCGATGCAGGCGATCCGCGAGTGGGGCGAAAAGCACAGTGAAGCCGAAGTGCGTGAGCTGCTGGAGCAGAACCCGTCGTTCGTCTTCTTTAAACCGCAAAACTTTGCGCCGGTGAAAGGCGCCAGCGCGGTACCGCTGATTGGCCGTGCCTCGGTGGCATCGGATCGTTCGATCATTCCTGCGGGTACCACGCTGCTGGCGGAAGTCCCGCTGCTGGACAACAACGGCAAATTCAACGGCCAGTATGAGCTGCGTCTGATGGTGGCGCTGGATGTGGGCGGCGCGATTAAAGGCCAGCACTTCGATATCTATCAGGGCATTGGCCCGGATGCAGGCCACCGCGCGGGCTGGTATAACCACTATGGCCGCGTATGGGTGCTGAAGGCCGCGCCGGGCACCGGAAACGTATTCAGCGGCGTGATTCAGCTATCCTGCAAACGGCAATAATGGTTCATTGATTATCGGCGCAAATTGATAGGCTGCGCACCCTGGGGTTGTCGGGTGCGCGTCTGCGCATCGTACTAAAAGGTTAGCTATGTCAGTAATCAGCGATGCCTGGCGCCAGCGTTTTGGCGGCACGGCACGTCTCTATGGTGAAAAAGCCCTGCAGCTGTTTGCGGATGCGCATGTCTGCGTCGTGGGCATTGGCGGTGTGGGTTCCTGGGCGGCGGAAGCGCTGGCGAGAACCGGTATTGGCGCAATCACGCTGATTGATATGGATGACGTGTGTGTGACCAACACCAACCGCCAAATCCACGCCCTGCGCGATAACGTCGGCCTGGCGAAATCTGAGGTGATGGCGGAGCGCATCCGCCTGATCAACCCGGAGTGCCGCGTGACGGTGATCGACGACTTTGTGACGGCAGATAACGTCGCGGAGTACATGAGCAAAGGCTACAGCTACGTGATTGACGCCATCGACAGCGTGCGGCCAAAAGCGGCGCTGATTGCATACTGCCGTCGTTACAAGGTCCCGCTGGTGACGACGGGCGGCGCCGGCGGGCAAATCGATCCCACGCAGATCCAGGTGGGCGATCTGGCGAAAACCATTCAGGATCCGCTGGCGGCCAAACTGCGTGAACGCCTGAAAAGCGACTTTAACGTGGTGAAGAACAGCAAGGGCAAGCTGGGCGTCGACTGCGTATTCTCCACCGAAGCGCTGGTCTACCCGCAGGCGGATGGTTCAGTGTGTGCGATGAAAAGCACGGCGGAAGGGCCAAAACGCATGGATTGCGCCTCAGGCTTTGGTGCGGCCACCATGGTAACCGCCTCCTTTGGCTTTGTGGCGGTCTCTCACGCCCTGAAGAAGATGATGGCGAAGGCGGAACGTCAGGCCTGAGCCTGACGGGCGGCACCCTGTACCGCCTCAGCCAGCGCCTGTAAACCCCCCTGACCGCGCGAGGCGCTCAGCTGCGCGCGCAGCCCCAGCTCGTCGAACAGCGCCAGCGGTGAATGCGCTAACAGTTCCGCCGCGGGCGCTTTTCCCTCTACGGCGGTCAACAGCACCGCCAGCAGCCCGCGAACGATGCGCCCTTCGCTGTCGCCAAAGAAATGCAGCTTCCCCTCGGCCACGCTGCGGCTCACGACCCAGCCAGACGCGGTTTTCGCAGCCTGCGATCTCTTTCGCCTGCGCTTTGAGATCGTCTGAAAGGGCCGGGAGCTGTTTACCCAGCAGGATCAGCTGACGATATTTATCTTCCCACTGCTGGAGCGGGGCGAAGGTCTGTTTTAAGGTCTCTTCTGTGATGACCGTGCCAAACGGATGTCCGGCTAAAGCAGCGCTAGTCATTAATCCACCAGTATTTCAAGGGCGCGGTCAACGGCGGCAACCAGCGCGTCGACATCGCTTTGTGTATTATAGGGCGCAAACGAGGCGCGCAGCGTACCGCTAACGCCAAGCGCCGCCAGCAGCGGCTGGGCGCAGTGCTGTCCGGCGCGCAGGGCAATGCCGTATACCCGGCCAGCAGCGTCACCATGTCGCTGTGATGCACGCCAGCAAAATCAAAGGCGAGCAGGCTGGAGTCCTGCACGCGGAACGAGCGGAAACCCGGACTAGCGCTTTTAAGTTGCCCTCTTCGGCAAGCGTGGCCAGCCCCCCGGCTCCAGCTTTCAGCCTGTTCCGCATCGTTCTGCTCAGCCAGCCACTCCAGCGCCGCGCTTAGGCCAATGACGCCCGCCACGTTCGGCGTACCGGCTTCCAGGCGATAGGGCACATCCTGCGTTTTGAAGCCGTCGAAATCGACACTTCGGTGATCATCTTGCCGCCACCGAGCCACGGCGTCATTTTTGCCAGCAGTTCCGGCTTGCCGTACAGCGCGCCAATCCCGGTTGGCCCGTAGAGCTTATGTCCTGAGAAGGCATAGAAGTCGATATCCAGCGCCTGCACATCGGCCGGGAAATGCACCACGCCCTGCGCGCCGTCGACCATCACCACCACGCCGCCGGCATGGGCCAGCGTAATCGCCTGCGCCAGATCCGGACAGCCACCGGTAACGTTGGACATCTGCCCCAGCGCCAGGATGCGGCTGCGGGGGGTAATCAGCTCGGGGAGACGGGCCACATCTGGCAGCAGGTCTGCGCCCAGCGGGAGCTTTCACCACGCGCGCCCCCGTTTGCTGCGCCACCATCAGCCACGGCACCAGGTTGGCGTGGTGTTCCGCCTCGCTGACGATGATCTCATCGCCCGGCTGCAGGCGCGGGCGTGCATAGCACTGGGCCACCATGTTGATGGCTTCGGTGGTGCCGCGCGTCCAGACGATATTTTTGCCGGTCGTCCGCCGCCTGCAGCCAGTGCGCCACGCGCGCGCGCGCCTGTTCATAGCGTGCGGTCAGCGCTGCGGGCTGCGGCAAACTGGCTGCGATGCACGTTGCCGG
The DNA here is from genome assembly GCA_039593635.1 of Enterobacterales bacterium. Classification (GTDB taxonomy): domain Bacteria; phylum Pseudomonadota; class Gammaproteobacteria; order Enterobacterales; family Enterobacteriaceae; genus Enterobacter. The sequence continues at coordinate 75,020 of JBCNOW010000006.1, read as the reverse complement.
CGCTCAGGCTATAAAACTGCTGCGGTGGCCTCAATCACCGCCTGCGGCTTCAGGGCGGTGGCGGCGCTATCAAGATAAATACCGGCATCGGCCAGCGCCGGAAACTGTGCGCGAAACTGCGCAGGACTGAAAGGGGTCATACTCAGCTCACTTACTTGGATGTTAGGACCAGGCTGAAAGCCACGCCGTGGCCTGGCAAAGCTGGAAAAGCGCGTTATGCTAATTATTGCAAGGTTTGAACCGAAACCCGCAGGTAATGCTAAATAGGTTGTTCCAGGCGAGATCTTTTTGCTGCCCTGTTATAGCGCACTCGAGTGGTTTGAATAGCATTAATTGCTAAAGGAGAATAATCATGAATAAGACAGCTGCAATCATTTCTGCCTGTGCGTTTACTTTTGCCCTGAGCGCCTGTTCCGGTAACAACTACGTGATGCACACCAACGATGGTCGTTCCATCGTTTCGGAAGGGAAACCGACAACCGATAACGATACCGGGATGATTTCGTATAAAGATGCTAACGGGAACAAGCAGCAGATCAACCGCACGGACGTGAAAGAGATGAAAGAGATCGAGCACTAACCACCGATCGCAGGCGAAAAAAAGCACCGCAAATTGGCGGTGCTACATTAATCACTATGGACAGACAGGGTAAATGTACAGGAAGTGAAAAATTGGTAGCGTTGCTACCGTGGTCTGAATCGCAGACCAATTGCAAACACAACAACACAACATCACAACCGTAAGCCAAAAGCCCTTCAGAACACGCATTCCGAAAAAAGCTCTTCGTTCCGGCTCAGGAAGTGCCGCCACTATAGGTATTTGCTGGTAGTTCCTCAACGGACAAATTATAATGGCTCAGATAAAAAAAACTAATAGGTTAAACGTTGTTTCCTGTTTGTTAAATTCCGTTAACATCTAAGCCAGATAACCATGTCAAAGCGATTGCCACCCCTTAACGCATTACGCGTTTTTGATGCAGCAGCACGTCACCTGAGCTTCACCCGTGCAGCAGATGAGCTTTTTGTGACACAGGCCGCAGTAAGTCACCAAATCAAGTCTCTGGAGGATTTTCTGGGCCTTAAGCTGTTCCGCCGACGCAACCGTTCACTGCTGTTGACCGAAGAGGGGCAGAGCTATTTTCAGGATATTAAAGAGATTTTTTCCCAGCTGACGGAAGCCACGCGTAAGCTGCAGGCCCGCAGTGCAAAAGGTGCCCTGACTGTCAGTTTATTGCCCAGTTTTGCCATTCAGTGGCTGGTGCCAAGACTCTCAAGCTTTAACTCAGCTTATCCGGGGATTGACGTTCGAATCCAGGCGGTGGATCGTCAGGAAGACAAGCTGGCCGACGATGTGGATGTCGCCATTTTTTATGGTCGCGGTAACTGGCCGGGCTTGCGTGTAGAGAAATTATACGCAGAATATCTGCTGCCGGTCTGTTCGCCTCTGCTTTTAACGGGCGACAAGGCGCTGAAAACACCCGCTGACCTTGCGCAGCATACGCTTTTACATGATGCCTCTCGCCGCGACTGGCAAACTTATACCCGTCAATTAGGTCTTAGTCATATAAACGTGCAGCAGGGCCCCATTTTTAGCCACAGTGCGATGGTGCTACAGGCTGCCATTCACGGACAGGGCGTGGCGTTGGCAAATAACGTCATGGCGCAGTCCGAAATTGAGGCAGGCCGTCTGGTTTGCCCTTTTAATGATGTACTGGTCAGTAAGAATGCGTTTTATCTGGTTTGTCATGACAGTCAGGCAGAACTGGGTAAAATAGCCGCCTTCCGGCAGTGGATACTGGCGAAAGCGGCAAGCGAGCAAGAAAAATTCCGCTTCAGGTATGAACAATAACGTTTGTGTGCCGGGCACGCATCAATTCAGGACTTAAACATGACCAGCCGATTCATGCTGATTTTTGCCGCGGTGAGTGGCTTTATTTTTGTTGCACTGGGCGCCTTTGGCGCACATGTCTTAAGCAAGTCTTTGGGCGTCGTTGAGATGGGCTGGATCCAGACCGGCCTTGAATATCAGGCGTTCCATACCCTGGCTATTTTTGGGCTGGCGGTGGCGATGCAGCGCCGGATCAGCATCTGGTTTTACTGGAGTAGCGTATTTATGGCGCTGGGTACCGTGCTGTTCAGCGGCAGCCTTTACTGCCTGGCACTCTCGCATTTGCGCCTCTGGGCGTTTGTTACACCTGTCGGCGGCGTCAGCTTCCTGGCGGGATGGGTATTAATGTTTATCGGAGCTATCCGTCTGAAACGCAAGGGCGTTGTTCATGAATAAGGTTGTTTTATATTGTCGCCCGGGGTTTGAGAAAGAGTGCGCCGCGGAAATTACCGATAAAGCGGCGAAGCGCGAAGTCTTCGGTTTTGCCCGCGTCAAAGAGAATGCGGGTTATGTGGTATTCGAATGCTATCAGCCTGAAGACGCGGACAAGCTGGCGCGCGAGCTGCCGTTCAGCTCGCTGATCTTTGCCCGCCAGATGTTTGTCGCGGGTGAGCTGCTGAAAGATCTTCCGCCGGAAGATCGCATCACCCCGATTGTGGGCATGCTGCAGGGCGTGGTGGAGAAGGGCGGCGATTTGCGCGTTGAGGTGGCCGATACCAACGAAAGCAAAGAGCTGATGAAGTTTTGCCGTAAGTTCACCGTGCCGCTGCGCGCGGCGCTGCGTGACGCGGGCGTGCTGACAACTACGAAACGCCAAAGCGTCCGGTGGTGCATATCTTCTTTATCGCACCGGGCTGCTGCTACGCGGGTTATTCGTACACCACTAACAATTCGCCGTTCTTTATGGGCATCCCGCGCCTGAAGTTCCCGGCAGATGCGCCGAGCCGTTCAACCCTGAAGCTGGAAGAGGCGTTTCACGTCTTTATCCCGGCGGATGAGTGGGATGAGCGTCTGGCCAACGGCATGTATGCGGTCGATCTCGGCGCCTGCCCGGGCGGCTGGACCTATCAGCTGGTGAAACGCAACATGTGGGTGTCGTCTGTGGATAACGGCCCGATGGCGCAAAGCCTGATGGATACCGGGCAGGTCACCTGGCTGCGTGAAGACGGTTTCCGCTATCGCCCAACCCGCAACAACATCTCCTGGATGGTGTGCGACATGGTGGAGAAACCGGCGAAAGTCGCCGCGCTGATGGCCTCCTGGCTGGTGAACGGCTGGTGCCGTGAGACCATTTTCAACCTCAAGCTGCCGATGAAAAAGCGCTATGAGGAGGTATCCCAGAACCTGGCCTATATTCAGGCAGCGACTGGATGAGCACGGCATTAACGTGGAGATCCAGGCGCGTCAGCTGTATCACGACCGCGAAGAGGTGACGGTGCACATTCGTCGCTGGTGGGCGGCCGTAGGCGGACGTCGCGACGAGCGCTAGGCCTGCTTCATACTTTGCACTATCGCGGCGTTGGCTGCGCCTGCTTCATACTTTGCACTACCGCAGCGTTGGCAGCGCCTGCTCGCCCCGGTCACATACTAATGTATGCTCCCGGGGACTCTCAGGCTTGCCGCCTTGCGCTAGCACAAATTATTTCGCAGATTGGCTGCTTCGTATTAATGCAGGTAACTGCAGGCCGCATAACATTTGTAGCGGCGCGATTCATCGCGCAATAAATTGCGCCGCTACCAAAACCGCAACCGGTGTGGAATGGGGCTGAAACCTGCCTGACCAGCTCGTGCTTGCCGTCCTGCGGTGGCACAAATTATTTCGCAGAACTTCTGCTTCATTCTTTGCACTATCGCGGCGTTGGCAGCGCCTGCTCGCCCCGGTCACATACTAATGTATGCTCCCGGGGACTCTCAGGCTTGCCGCCTTGCGCTAGCACAAATTATTTCGCAGAAACTAGGTGCACTAGCCCGTAGCGGCGCGATTCATCGCGCAATGTGTGGGATTGAATTTACCTGACCAGCTCAGGCTTGCCGTGCTGCTGTAGGGGCGCCATTCATGGCGACCTCAATGACGCGCCGGACCCTGATACCGCAGCGTATTTAAATTCCCCTGCAACACCAAATCCCGCTTCAGCGTTGACACCTGTCGGCACACTTCCGCGGTCGCGCGGTGATCGCGTAACTTCTTCTGCCACTTCTCAGGTACCTGATCCAGCTGCTGATACAGGGCCTCAAGCGAACCAAACTGCAGCAGCAGTTCCCGTGCGCTTTTCGGTCCGATGCCGGGCACGCCTGGAATTTTGCTGCTGCTGATACCGCATAAGCCCCAGTAATCCGCCAGCTGGGCCGGCGCGACGCCGAACTCCTGTTCGATAAACGGCACGTCCAGCCAGCGCTTCTGAAAATAATCGCGGATGCGGATGCTCGGCGCCAGCAGCTGGCAGTAACCTTTATCGGTGGAAACGATGGTGGCCTGATGACCGGCGTCGGCCATCTTCACTGCCAGCGTCGCGGCCAGATCGTCCGCTTCATCATGTTCGGCAACCCAGCAACTGACACCGCTGGCCTCAAAGGCCGCCTGCAGCGAGGCCATCTCCTGCTGTAAATCGTCCGGCATCGGCGGGCGACCCGCTTTGTAGTCCGGCAATAACTGATGACGCCAGCCAGGCTGTCGGTCATGGCTGTCAAACACCGCCACCACGTGCGTTGGCCGCGTGTGACCCAGCAGCTGATGCAGCGCCGCCACGCAGGCCTCACGACAGGGCGAACCCTGCACCGCGTGCAGGCGGCGGATCAGATTGAGCGCGTCGATAATAAGCAGATGAAGCGACATAGTGATACCGGCAGCCCGCAGGCTGCCTTCCTGATGGGTTATTTGATGATTTCGTAGCAGGGGATGTAAGCGCTGCCGGGCAGTTTCATGCGGTGCTGGGCGACAAAGCCCTGCAGCAGTTCGTCCATGCGGCGCATCATATCGGCATCGCCTTGCAGCTGATACGGACCTTTTTCCCGGATTGCGCGGATCCCCATCTCTTTCACGTTACCCGCCACAATGCCCGAGAAGGCGCGTCGCAGATCCGCCGCCAGTACTTCCGCCGGCTGGTTCGGGAAGAGTTTCAGGTTCGCCATATTTTCGTGGGTCGGCTCGAACGGCACCTGCAGATCCGGCGCAATGCGAATTGACCAGTTGAAGCTGTAGGCATCCCCGGTATCGCGACGGTTCTCTTTCACCAGCGGCATGGCTTTTTTCATCTGACGCGCCACTTCCGCCGCATCATCAATGATGATGCTGTAGTGACGACGTGCGGCTTCACCCAGCGTATTAACGATAAACTCGTCCAGCACGCGGAAGTAGTCGGCGCTCTCTTTCGGCCCGGTCAGGATCAGCGGCAGAACCTGATCTTTGTTCGCCGGATTCATCAGAATCCCCAGCAGATAGAGCAGCTCTTCCGCCGTTCCCACGCCGCCCGGGAAGATGATGATGCCGTGCGCGATGCGGACAAACGCTTCCAGACGCTTTTCAATATCCGGCATGATGATCAGTTCATTGACCAGCGGGTTAGGTGGCTCAGCGGCGATGATGGACGGCTCAGTCATGCCGATAAACCGGCCTTCTTTATAGCGCTGCTGCGCATGACCCACCGCTGCACCTTTCATCGGCGCTTCCATCGCGCCCGGACCACAGCCGGTACAGATATTCAGCTCGCGCAGGCCCATCTGCGTCCCGACATTGCGGCAATATAGATATTCGGCCGCGTTGATGGAGTGACCGCCCCAGCAGACCACCATGTTCGGTGCTTCGCCCACGTGCAGGGCGCGCGCGTTGCGCAGAATAGAGAACACCAGGTTGGTGATATGGGCGGAGTCGGTGACGTCCTGATTTTGCAAACGATCCGCCGCTGAGGATCTGCCCGTTAACAAACAGGATGTCGCGCAGCACGGCAAACAGGTTGGCCTGCAGCGAACGGATGATCCGCCCGTCGACAAAGGCCTCTTCCGGCGGGTTGATCAGTTCCAGTTTCACGCCGCGCTCGCGGCGCAGCACGTTGATATCAAAGCTTTCAAAGCGGGAAAGCAGTTCTTGGCTACTGTCGGTCTGGCTTCCGGAGTTCAGTACGGCAAGCGAGCAGTTGCGAAACAGTTGATAAAGATCGCTGCTGGCCGTGCGCTTAAGCATGTCGACTTCCAGCTGCGACAGCATATCCATTGAGCCAAGCGGGCTAATATGTGTAATCAAGAGAACTCCTTTACACGCAAATGCGTGACTGATGACGCTGCGCTTAACCCGTTGAGCGCAGTGACGAAAATCCTTCGGTAAGCACGCTGTCGCCCTCGCGCCTGTACCAGAGTACCGTTGTCGGCCGCGAATGCTCAAGTGGAACCGCGCATCCGTGCGGCGGCCTGCGAGACATCTCGCAATCTGTTACTGGCGCACCAGGCGGGAGTAGCCCGGCGTGAAGGGGACATTGGTGCGCCACGGATTGATATCCAGCCCGCCGCGGCGCGTGTAGCGCGCGTAGACGCTCAATGCTGCTGGCTGACAGAAGCGCTGAATATCGTTAAAAATGCGCTCGACGCACTGCTCGTGAAACTCATTGTGCTGGCGGAACGACACCAGATAGCGCAGCAGCTCTTCGCGATCGATTTGCGGGCCCCGATACTGGATCTGCACTGAACCCCAGTCCGGCTGGTGGGTAATCAGACAGTTGGATTTCAGCAGATGGCTGACCAGCGTCTCTTCAACCACTTCGCTGCCCGTTGCGCTGGCGAGGTAATCGGCGTTAAAGCCGTAATCGCTGATGGTGATATCCTGCTCGTCGATGACATCGCCAGCGAAGTGGGCGATCGGCTGACCTTCCAGTTCGCTCAGGCGAAACAGCGCCACGCTGACCTTGCCGTTAGCGCAGGCGCTGAGATCGCGCTCCAGCGTTTGCCGCACGGCGCCCCAGTCGGCGAAAATCGTCTGGTTAAAGCTGTTGAGATAGAGTTTGAAGCTTTTGGACTCGACCAGATTCACGCTGTCGGCGCTTAGCACTACTTCGCCGACCGCGACCTGCGGCACGCCTTTGCTGTTTAGCCAGGAGAGTTCATACAGCGTCCAGATATCTGCGCCGTGGAACGGCAGGTTATCGGGATAAAGCCCGAGCGGCTCGCGATTCAGGCTGCGCGGCACCGCCTGCAGCAGCGTGTTATCGTAGCGATCAACATACGCGGTGGGCTTACCCAAAGTCAGGCCGCTCAGCGCCGTATCCCGGTTTTCAGAAGACATAACGGTTACCACTAAAATCCATCAAAGGGAGTCAGTGTAACCGATCACCAGCGAGAAGATGAATGATGCAGCAAACCGCAGAGGCCCTGCGCGATTTTACCGCCCGTTATGTAGCGCACTGGCAGCAGCAGCACGGCCATTTTCCCGCCAGCGCAGAGCTGTACGGCGTGCCGTCGCCCTGCATTATCAGTGAACTGGATGAGCGTGTCCTGTGGCAGCCGCAGGACTTTACCCTGCCAGCCTCGCTGGCAGCCGTTGAGCGCGCACTGGATATTCAGCTGCAGCCGGACCTCACCACGTTCTACACCACGCAATTTGCCGGCGACATGCACGCGCAGTTTGCACAGCAGCCGCTGACGCTGCTGCAGGTGTGGAGCGAGGACGATTTTACCCGCCTGCAGGAGAACCTGATTGGTCATCTGGTGATGAAGCGCCGTCTGAAACAGAGCCCGACGCTGTTTATCGCCACTACAGATTCGGAGCAGGATGTTATCGCGGTGTGTAATCTGACCGGTGAGGTGATTGTGGAGCAGCCGGGAACGAAAAAACGGCAGAAACTGGCGGTGGATATTCAGACATTTCTTAATGCTTTACAACCGGTTAGTTCGTGAGTTGCAGACTTTTCTCGCAGCCTTTGTAAGAGATCTCTCACAACTGTTGTGCGAGATCGCCAGATCATTGCGCAGACTTCCGGAAGTCCGCAATGTAAAAATATTGTGAATCATGCAGTTATGGCATCAATCCGAAAATACAGACATGGCTTAATCGTTTAACGGCGCTTACTGACTTGTTATTGCGATGGTTTCTGCCAGAATAGTCACCACTGGCAGGAAGCCACGGATTGAGAGACGTTCAGGAGAATGTCAGCCAGGCGGCAGGAACGTAACGGAGTTTACGTCACAGGGAAGGCTTCAGGATGAAGCAGGACACTCCGGAGTGAGTAAAGGACACCTCCAGGATGGAGAATGAGAGCCACGCGGGATGTGGCGGGCCAGGATGCTAAGGACCAATGTCACGATGACAGGCGACGGAAAGCGCAGGAACAGTTGTCAAGGATGAGCAGGGAGCACAGCGGTGGCGGGAATGCTGCGAAACGAACCGGGAGCACTGTAATCACAGTGCTCCCTTTTTTTATGCCGTTTTTGCGCGCGCACCCACTAATGATATGCTTGCCGCCCCTTTTTGACGCGGAGGTAGCGTATGTCGACGCACCTGATTATTCAGCGGCTGCAGCAGGTCGAAGCGGTGATGCGCGAACACGGCCACTGGCAGACGCACGCCCCGGCGGCGGAAGCCTTTAATAGCACGCAACCTTTCTGTCTCGATACCCTGCAGCCGCTCGAATGGCTGCAGTGGGTCCTGCTGCCGCGCATGCAGGCGCTGCTTGACGCCGGCGCCGCGCTGCCGCAAAACTTCGCCGTTACACCTTATTATGAGATGGCCCTGCCGCCCACCACGCCGGGCCATGCAGCGCTGCTGCTGACGCTCAGCCAGCTTGATGCGCTGTTTGCGCCGCCGGACGTCTGATGCTGGAGATCATTTATCAGGATGCATGGCTGGTTGCGGTAAATAAACCGGCGGGCTGGCTGGTGCACCGCAGCTGGCTCGATCGCAAAGAGAAAGTGGTGGTGATGCAGACGGTGCGCGATCAGATTGGTCAGCACGTATTTACCGCGCATCGCCTCGATCGTCCCACGTCTGGCGTGCTGCTAATGGGGCTCTCCAGCGAAATCGGGCGGCTGCTGGCGCAGCAGTTTGAGCAGCATCAGATTCAGAAAACCTATCACGCAGTGGTGCGCGGCTGGCTGGACGGTAGCGCAACGCTGGATTATCCGCTGGTAGAAGAGCTGGATAAAATTGCGGACAAGTTTGTCACGGAACCGCGCGCGCCACAGCCGGCGGTCACCGATTATCGCGCGCTGGCGCAGGCAGAACTGCCGGTGGCCATCGGCAAGTACCTCAGCGCACGTTATACGCTGGTTGAGCTGTCGCCGCACACCGGGCGCAAGCATCAGCTGCGGCGCCATATGGCACACCTGCGTCATCCGATTATTGGTGACAGCTCGCACGGCGATCTGCGGCAGAACCGCGGTGCCGCAGCCCACTTTGGCATGGATCGCCTGATGCTGCACGCCAGTGCGCTGACGCTAACGCATCCGGTGACTGGCGAACCGCTGGTGATTCGCGCCGGGCTGGATCGCGTCTGGCAGCAGATGCTGCAATCGTTTGGCTGGCAGCAGCAACTGCCCGAGGTGCCGAGGGTTGAGTTTGCCGCTGAGGCAGTCCAGGATAAGCCGACAGAATAAAGGAGCGGCAAAATGGCAAAGATTGGCATTTTTACAGGTACGGTGTACGGCAACGCGCTGCTGGTTGCCGAAGAGGCGCAGCCGGTGCTGGAAGCGCAGGGGCATGAGGTGAAGGTGTTTGAAGATCCCTCACTGGCCGACTGGCAGGCTTACAGCAAAGAGGTCGCGTTAATTGTTACCTCGACCACCGGGCAGGGCGATTTTCCGGACAATATCGCGCGGCTGTATGTGCAGGTGCGCGATGAGCTGGGCTATCAGCCTGAGCTGCGCTATGGCGTGATCGCTTTAGGCGACAGCAGTTACGACCATTTCTGCGGGGCTGGAAAGACTTTTGATGCCACGCTGCAGGAGCAGCAGGCGCAGCGTATTGGCGAGGTGCTGCTGGTGGATGCGACGGAAAATCCGGAGCCCGAGTCAGTGACCACGCCGTGGGTGGAGAGCTGGGGTAAGCTGTTGTAGTTTGGCCTGGTTCACGCCCTCACCCTAACCCTCTCCCGCAGGCGGGAGAGGGAACCGATCGCGCCGAAAGTTAATTTTGCATATCACGTCACCGGTGCCGGGTTGAACACCGCCAGCTGATTGTGTAATCCCCATTGATCCGAGAACGTTTTCTTCCGCCCGCTGGCGACATCCAGAATAAAGTGGAACAGCTTCCAGCCCACGTCTTCAATACTCTCTTCCCCGGTGGCGATGGTGCCCGCGTTGATATCCATTAAGTCATACCAGCGGTTCGCCAGCTCGGTGCGGGTCGCCATTTTGATCACCGGCACCGCCATCAGGCCGTACGGCGTGCCGCGCCCGGTGGTAAAGACCTGCACCGTAATGCCGGACGCCACCTGCTGGGTGCCGCAAACAAAATCGCTGGCAGGCGTAGCCGCGTAGATCAGGCCGCGCCTGGTCGGGCGCTGGCCCGGAGAGAGCACTTCCACAATCGCGCTCTGGCCGGATTTGGCAATCGAGCCGAGGGCTTTTTCCACCACGTTTGCCAGGCCGCCTTTCTTGTTGCCCGGCGAGGGGTTGGCGCTGCGGTCGGTTTTGCCCATATCGAGATAGTTATCGTACCAGGCCATCTCCTCGAGCAGGCGTTTGCCCACCTCTTCGTTAACCGCGCGCGGCGTCAGCAGATGGATGGCGTCACGCACTTCGGTCACTTCGGAGAACATCACCGTGGCGCCGCAGCGCACCAGCAGATCGGAGGCAAAGCCCACCGCCGGGTTGGCCGTCACGCCGGAGAAGGCATCGCTGCCGCCGCACTGGGTGCCCACCACCAGCTCCGACGCCGGGCACGTTTCGCGCTGGCGGCGGTTGAGTTTGTCCAGATGACGCTCCGCCACCTGCAGAATATCGTCGACCATCGAGCGGAAACCAACGTGGCGTTCGTCCTGCAGGCGCACGATGCTGGCCTCGTCTAGCCGGGATGGCTTTGACATCTTCGGTGCCCTGCAGCAGGCGCTCTGGCTGCAATTTTTCACAGCCGAGGCCAATCACCATCACCTCGCCGCCAAAGTTCGGGTTCAGGGCGATATTGTGAATGGTACGGATCGGCACCACCGCCGCGGGCGCGTTGATCGCCACGCCGCAGCCATACAGGTGGTTCAGACCCACCACGCCGTCGACGTTCGGGTACTTCGGCAGCAGATCGCGCTCAATGATTTTCACCACGTAATCCACCACGCCCGCCACGCAGTGCACGCTGGTGGTAATGCCGAGCAGGTTTTTGGTGCCCACGCTGCCGTCCGCGTTGCGGTAGCCTTCAAAGGTGTACCCTTCCAGCGGTGGCAGGGGCGGTTCGGCACGCGGGTTGCCAGCGGCAGGGTGTTCAGCGGCGGGGCTTCGGGCAGCGCCACCAGCGACTCCTCAATCCAGCTGCCCCGCGGAATCGGGCGCAGCGCATAGCCAATGACTTCACCGTAACGCACGATTGCACCGTGGGCAGGGATATCGCCCAGCGCGACTTTGTGCCCCTGCGGAATATGCTCAATCAGCTCCAGCCCGTCCGGGAAGCGGGTGCCTGCTTTTAAGCCACTGTCGTTGACAATAATCGCCACGTTATCGGCGTCGTGCACTTTAATGTAGCGCGGTTTGTCTGTCAGAGGTCGGTTCATTGCTCACCTTCCGGTTCGTCGCACCGGTCATAGCGGTGCGGTTGAAATCACGTCCGTCACATCATCGTTATTTGCCAGCCTCAGTATAAGCAGGGGTATTGGCCCACGCATTGTGCAACTGACTGGCTTTGTGCCGCGATCGGCGCGCAGTTTGGTTCGTTTTACCAAACGCAAGTGAAGAGCCTCACAAAGCGTACGCTTGCTGTTCACTTTTACAGCAATCTGGCGGCTGGATGGCGGGTTCCGTGAGCCACGCCGCAGCGTTATGGGCAAATGCCAGAAAATCGTGCCGGATTGGGGATTATCCTCGGGCGTTCCTCCAGTGTTTCGCGGCGATGCTGTTCCTATACTGATTGCCGTTCTTCAACGTTTGGTTATTCGTCACGACGCATCATCGTTTTGCCATAACAACAATCGCCGTGTTTAACCCAACATCATTCTGATACCCAACGCGATGTGTATGCAGTCAGAGTGAATGTAGCGTTCGCTATGTTTCAGGAGTGCAACAATGAGTACATTAAGCCACGCAGCGAGCAGCGCTGCAGAAGCGCACCAATGCCCGCTACTGGATAGTGGTGATGCTGTTTATCGTCACGTCCTTCAACTATGGTGACCGCGCCACGCTGTCGATTGCCGGCTCGGAAATGGCAAAAGACATCGGCCTTGATCCGGTGGGCATGGGCTACGTTTTCTCCGCATTCTCATGGGCCTACGTCATCGGCCAGATTCCTGGCGGCTGGCTGCTGGACCGCTTTGGCTCCAAACGCGTCTATTTCTGGTCCATCTTTATCTGGTCGCTGTTTACCCTGTTGCAGGGCTTCGTCGATATCTTCAGCGGCTTCGGCATTATCGTGGCGCTCTTTCCGCTGCGCTTCCTGGTGGGGCTGGCGGAAGCGCCTTCCTTCCCGGGTAACAGCCGCATTGTTGCGGCCTGGTTCCCGGCGCAGGAGAGGGGAACGGCGGTGGCGATTTTTAACTCCGCCCAGTATTTCGCGACGGTGATCTTTGCGCCGATTATGGGCTGGCTGACGCATGAGGTGGGCTGGTCGCACGTCTTCTTCTTCATGGGCGGGCTGGGGATCGTCATCAGCTTTATCTGGCTGAAAGTGATCCACGAGCCGAACCAGCACCCTGGCGTAAACAAAAAAGAGCTGGAGTACATTGCGGAGGGCGGGGCGCTGATCAACATGGATCAGAAATCCGAAAAGCAAAAGTCCCGTTCAGCCAGAAATGGGCGCAGATCAAGCAGCTCGTCGGGCTCGCGCATGATGATCGGGATCTATCTGGGCCAGTACTGCATCAACGCCTTAACCTACTTCTTCATCACCTGGTTCCCGGTTTATCTGGTGCAGGCGCGCGGCATGTCGATTCTGAAAGCGGGGTTTGTCGCCTCGGTTCCGGCAATCTGCGGCTTCGTCGGCGGCGTGCTTGGCGGGGTCATTTCCGACTGGCTGATGCGTCGCACCGGCTCGCTGAATATCGCGCGTAAAACGCCGATCGTGCTCGGCATGCTGCTCTCCATGACCATGGTGTTCTGTAACTACGTCAGCGCCGAGTGGATGATTATCGGCTTTATGGCGATGGCCTTCTTCGGCAAAGGCATTGGCGCGCTGGGCTGGGCGGTGATGGCGGATACCGCGCCGAAAGAGATCAGCGGCCTGAGCGGCGGCCTGTTCAATATGTTCGGCAACATCTCCGGGATTGTCACGCCCATTGCTATCGGCTACATCGTCGGCACCACCGGTTCGTTTAAAGGGCGCGCTGATTTATGTCGGCGTGCATGCGCTGGTGGCGGTCTGAGCTACCTGGTGCTGGTCGGCGATATCAAACGTGTCGAACTTAAACCCCGGTCATACAGGAGCGCGGCTGATGACAACGCAAGCGAGTCAGCCACGGTGATTACCGAGATGAAGGTCATCCCGGTGGCCGGTCAGGACAGCATGCTGCTCAACATTGGCGGCGCGCACAACGCCTGGTTTACCCGCAATATCGTCGTGCTGACCGACAGCGCAGGGAATACCGGCGTGGGCGAAGCGCCGGGCGGTGAGGTGATTTACCAGACGCTGGTCGATGCCATTCCGCAGGTGGTCGGGCAGGAGGTCGCCCGCCTGAACAAGGTGGTTCAGCGGGTGCATAAAGGCAACCAGTCGGCGGACTTTGATACCTTCGGCAAAGGCGCATGGACGTTTGAACTGCGCGTCAATGCGGTGGCCGCCCTGGAAGCGGCGCTGCTCGATCTACTCGGTAAAGCGCTTAAACGTTCCGGTCTGCGAACTGCTGGGGCCGGGCAAACAGCGCGATGCGGTCACCGTGCTGGGCTATCTGTTCTACGTTGGCGATCGCAATAAAACCGATCTCCCCTATCTGGCCCGCGCACCGGGCGACCACGACTGGTATCACCTGCGCCACCAGGAGGCGCTCTCCAGCGAGGCGGTGGTGCGCCTGGCCGAGGCGGCGCAGGATCGCTACGGCTTCAAAGATTTCAAACTGAAAGGCGGCGTACTGCCCGGCGAGCAGGAGATTGAAACGGCGCGGGGCGCTGAAAAAACGCTTCCCGGATGCGCGCATCACCGTTGACCCCAACGGCGCATGGCTGCTGGATGAAGCCATTAGCCTGTGCAAAGGGCTGGAGGATGTGCTGACCTACGCCGAAGATCCGTGCGGCGCCGAGCAGGGCTTTTCCGGCCGCGAAGTGATGGCGGAGTTCCGCCGCGCCACCGGCCTGCCGGTCGCCACCAATATGATCGCCACCAACTGGCGCGAAATGGGCCATGCGGTGATGCTGAACGCCGTCGATATTCCGCTGGCGGACCCGCACTTCTGGACGCTTTCAGGCGCGGTGCGCGTGGCGCAGCTGTGTGACGACTGGGGGCTGACCTGGGGCTGCCACTCCAACAATCACTTCGATATTTCGCTGGCGATGTTTACCCACGTTGGCGCGGCGGCGCCGGGTAACCCGACCGCCATCGACACCCACTGGATTTGGCAGGAGGGCGAAGCCCGCCTGACGAAAAATCCGCTGGAAATCAAAAACGGCAAAATTGCCGTACCGGATGCGCCCGGGCTGGGCGTGGAGCTTGACTGGGATCGGGTCCACAAAGCCCACGAGGCGTATAAAAAGCTGCCGGGCGGCGCGCGTAATGACGCCGGTCCCCGATGCAGTATCTTATTCCCGGCTGGACATTTGACCGTAAGCGCCCTGTTTTTGGACGTCACCATGCATAAAAGGAGTACAGGAAAATGAGTCTTTACCTACCCCCGGTAGTTACTGCCCCATGCAGATCATTCCGGTTGCCGGTCACGACAGCATGCTGATGAACCTGAGCGGCGCGCATGCGCCGTTCTTCACCCGCAATATTGTGATTATCAAAGACAACGCCGGCCATACCGGCGTGGGGGAAATTCCGGGCGGGGAGAAGATCCGCAAAACGCTGGAAGATGCCATTCCGCTGGTGGTGGGAAAAACGCTGGGCGAGTACAAAAATGTCCTCAACACCGTGCGCAACACCTTTGCCGATCGCGATGCCGGCGGCCGCGGCCTGCAAACCTTCGATCTGCGCACCACCATCCACGTGGTGACCGGCATCGAAGCGGCGATGCTGGATCTGCTGGGCCAGCACCTGGGCGTCAACGTTGCCTCGCTGCTGGGCGAGGGCCAGCAGCGTGACCGCGTGGAGATGCTCGGCTACCTGTTCTTCGTCGGCGACCGCAAACTGACGCCGCTGCCGTACCAGAGCCAGCCGGACGAACAATGCGACTGGTACCGCCTGCGCCACGAAGAAGCGATGACGCCGGATGCGGTGGTGCGCCTGGCGGAAGCCGCGTATGAAAAATATGGCTTTAACGATTTCAAACTGAAAGGCGGCGTGCTGGGCGGCGAAGAAGAGGCGGAAGCCATTACCGCGCTGGCAAAACGTTTCCCGCAGGCGCGCGTGACGCTCGATCCCAACGGCGCCTGGTCGCTGGATGAAGCGATCCAGCTCGGCAAACAGCTGAAAGGCGTGCTGGCGTATGCGGAAGATCCGTGCGGGGCTGAACAGGGTTTCTCGGGCCGCGAAGTGATGGCCGAATTCCGCCGCGCCACCGGGCTGCCGACCGCGACCAATATGATCGCCACCGACTGGCGTCAGATGGGGCACACGCTGTCGCTGCAGTCGGTGGATATCCCGCTGGCCGACCCGCATTTCTGGACGATGCAGGGCTCGGTGCGCGTGGCGCAGATGTGCCACGAGTTTGGCCTGACCTGGGGTTCGCACTCCAACAACCACTTCGATGTGTCGCTGGCGATGTTCACCCACGTGGCCGCCGCCGCGCCGGGCACCATTACCGCTATCGACACCCACTGGATCTGGCAGGAGGGCAACCAGCGCCTGACCAAAGAGCCGTTTGAGATCAAAGGCGGCATGGTGCAGGTGCCGTCAACGCCGGGTCTGGGCGTTGAGCTGGATATGGATCAGGTGATGAAGGCCCACGAGCTGTATCAGAAACACGGCCTGGGCGCGCGCGACGATGCGATGGCGATGCAGTACCTGATCCCGGACTGGACATTTGACAACAAACGTCCGTGCATGGTGCGCTGATTTTATTCCGCCCGCCCGCGGGCGGCGGTGCTAAATAACAGGAGTAAAGATCATGAGCAATGCCTGGCCCAACCCTTTTCGTCGTCGTTTGCTGGCAGGGGAAACCCTGATTGGCAGCTGGTCCGCCCTGGCCAATCCTCTCACCACCGAAGTGCTGGGCCTGGCGGGCTTTGACTGGCTGGTGCTGGACGGCGAACATGCGCCGAACGACATCACCACCTTTATTCCGCAGCTGATGGCGCTGAAAGGCAGCCCGAGCGCGCCGGTGGTGCGACCGCCGTGCAACGAGCCGGTCATCATCAAGCGTCTGCTGGATATCGGCTTCTACAACTTCCTGATCCCGTTTGTGGAAACCGCAGAAGAGGCGGCGCGGGCCGTGGCATCGACCCGCTATCCGCCGGCCGGTATCCGCGGCGTGTCCGTTTCGCACCGCGCCAACATGTACGGCACGCTGGCGGACTACAACGCCACCATCAATGACAACATCACCATTCTGGTGCAGATCGAAACCCAGCAGGCCGTGGACAACATCGACGCCATCGCGGCCGCGGACGGCGTAGACGGCATCTTTGTCGGCCCGAGCGATCTGTCAGCCGCCCTGGGCCATCTGGGCCAGCCGGCGCATCCGGAAGTGCAGAACGCCATCCAGCACATCCTTGCCCGCGCCAAAGCCGCCGGTAAACCGAGCGGCATTCTGGCGCCGGTGGAGGCTGACGCACGCCGCTATCTCGAGTGGGGTGCCACCTTTGTTGCCGTCGGCAGCGACCTCGGCGTTTTCCGCCACGCCACGCAGGCGCTGTGCGACAAATTTAAGCAGTAACTGACGAAGGGGAAAGGCAATGAAAATTGGATTTATCGGCCTCGGCATCATGGGCAAACCAATGAGTAAAAACCTCATTAAAGCCGGTTACACCCTGGTGGTACGCGACCATAACGCCAGCAACGAAGCCGAACTGGTGGAGCTGGGTGCCACCGTGGCGAAAACGCCGAAAGAGCTGGCCGCGCAGGTAGACGTCATCATCACCATGCTGCCAAACTCCCCGCACGTGAAAGAGGTGTGTGCTGGGCGAGAACGGCATCATCGACGGGGCGAAGCCGGGCCTGGTGCTGATCGACATGAGCTCCATCGCCCCGCTGGCCAGCCGCGAAATGCAGCGATGCGCTGACAGAAAAAGGCATCAAGATGCTGGATGCGCCGGTGAGCGGCGGTGAGCCAAAAGCCATTGAAGGCACGCTGTCGGTGATGGTCGGCGGCGATAAAGCGGTGTTCGATAAATACTACGACCTGCTGAAAGCGATGGCCGGTTCCGTGGTGCACACCGGTGATATCGGCGCGGGCAACGTCACCAAACTGGCAAACCAGGTGATTGTGGCGCTGAACATTGCCGCCATGTCAGAGGCGCTGACGCTGGCCACCAAAGCCGGCGTCAATCCGGATCTGGTTTACCAGGCGATTCGCGGCGGTCTGGCGGGCAGCACCGTGCTGGATGCCAAAGCGCCCATGGTGATGGATCGCAACTTCAAGCCCGGCTTCCGTATCGACCTGCACATCAAAGATCTGGCCAACGCGCTGGATACCTCACACGGCGTGGGCGCACATCTGCCGCTGACCGCAGCGGTCATGGAGATGATGCAGGCGCTAAAAGTCGACGGGCAGGGTACGGCCGATCATAGCGCGCTGGCGTGCTATTATGAAAAATTAGCCAAAGTTGAGATCACCCGGTAGTGCCCGCGTCCGGTGTCTGCGGATGCCGGACGCTGTACTGCCTTAGCCAGACGGATTTCCGTCATCTACCGCGCTCGGATGGCCTATGAAAATTGTTATCGCACCGGACTCGTATAAAGAAAGTTTGTGCGCCCTGGAGGTGGCGACCGCGATAGAGCGCGGTTTTCGCGAGATTTTCCCCGAGGCGGACTATGTCAAACTACCGGTCGCCGACGGCGGAGAAGGCACGGTTGAAGCGATGGTCGCAGCAACCCAGGGCAACATTGTCAGCACGTGACGGTGACCGGGCCGCTGGGCGAGCGGGTGGAAGGGTTTTATGGATTATCCGGTGATGAGCGGACCGCCTTTATTGAAATGGCGGCGGCCAGCGGGCTGGAGCTGGTTGCCTTCGGCACAGCGCGATCCGCTGATAACCACCTCCTGGGGTACCGGTGAACTGATCCGCCACGCGCTGGATGCGGGCGTTAAGCATATCATCATCGGTATCGGCGGCAGCGCCACCAACGACGGCGGCGCCGGCATGGTGCAGGCGCTGGGGGCGAAGCTGCTGGACAGCCACGGCAGCGGGATTGGCTACGGCGGCGGGGCACTGCCGCAGCTGGCGAAGATTGAGATCGCCGATCTGGATAAGCGTCTGGTGCAGTGCCGCATTGAAGTCGCCTGCGATGTGACCAATCCGCTCACCGGTGAAGAGGGCGCGTCAGCGGTTTTTGGCCCGCAGAAAGGGCGCCACGCCCGAGATGATCGCACCCTGGATAACGCGCTTGCGCACTATGCAGAGATTATTGCCCGGGATCTGGATATTGATGTGCTGAACCTTGCCGGTGGCGGCGCGGCGGGCGGCATGGGCGCGGCGCTGTATGCCTTTTGCGGCGCGGAACTGCGCCAGGGCATTGAGATTGTCACCGATGCGCTGGGCCTGGCGGACCAGGTGCCCGATGCGGATCTGGTGATCACCGGGGAAGGGCGCATCGACAGCCAGACGGTCCACGGCAAAGTGCCGGTGGGCGTGGCGAAAGTGGCGAAACGCTTCAATAAGCCGGTGATCGGCATTGCGGGCAGCCTGACGGCGGATGTTGGCGTGGTACACGATCACGGCATTGACGCGGTGTTTAGCGTGCTCTACACCATCTGCTCGCTGGAAGACGCGCTGGAAAATGCCAGCGCAGAATGTCCGCATGACGGCAAGGAATATCGCGGCGGTGCTGAAAGTGGGGCAGGGGTTGTAGGGGAGGCGGTGCGGTTTTCCCCTCACCCCAGCCCTCTCCCGCAGGCGGGAGAGGGGGCTGATGGTGCACGGATTTGGATTTCGCGCTGTTCCTCTGGATCGCACCGGACGGTTCCCTCTCCCGCCGGGAGAGGGTCAGGGTGAGGGCCCAGCGCACAACCCTCACTACGCCACGCCCAACACCTTCATCGCTTCACGCGTTACGTTATCCATTTCATCCAGCAGCTCCAGGAACTCCGGTTCAAGCTCCGATTCCGGCGTACCCGCGCGCAGCTGCTGCTCCAGCAGCTGGCAGAGGTTTTTCAGCCGCGGTACGCCGCTGTAGCCGCAGCTGCCGTGCAGCTTGTGGATCGCCTCCAGCAGTTCTTCCGGGTTCTCGCCCACCAGCTGTTCTTCAACCTTGTTCCGAATCTCCGGCAGAAACGCGACCAGCATTTGCAGCATCTCGCGCGCTAAATCGGGTTTCCCCGCCGCCTGGCGCAGCGCCAGCTGCCAGTCGAGTGAGGGCGCGATCGCCGGTTGTCGCATTTAAACCGGTTCGCTCGCCACGCCAATATGACCCGGCTTATAGCGCAACAGCAGGTTATGCAGCTTCTCTTCGTCGATAGGCTTGGCCAGATAATCATTCATCCCGGCGCTCAGCAGCTTCTCTTTCTGACCGGCCATCGCATGCGCGGTGACCGCAATCAATCGGCGTTTGCTGCTGGTGCGGGAGCTGGTGGATCAGCTCGCAGGCGCGAATGCCGTCCATGCCCGGCATCTGAATATCCATCAGAATCAAATCGAACTGCATCTGTTTAGCCAGTTCAACCGCCTGAGCGCCGCTGGTGCACAGCTCAACGTGCTGAACCTGGTCCTCCAGCAATACGCCAATCAGCTTCAGGTTGGCCGGATTATCATCCACCGCCATCACGCTCATCGGCAGTTTTTGCTCATCGTTAATCAACGCGCGGGGCCAGTGCGTCGCTGAGACGGCAATGCTCTGAGCTCGAGCAGCATCGGCAGCAATCGCGTCAGCGACACCGGTTTGGCAATGCAGCCGGCGATACCGCGCGCGTCGTTTTTCAACTCTTCGGCGAACAGCATCATTGCGTCGCTACGGCAGCGCCAGCAGCAGGGAGTCGGCGTGTGCGCGCAGGCGGGCAATCAGCGCATCGGACAGCGTAGCCGGATGCGGAACGCTGACCGGGATCCCCATCAGCAGCAGCGGGAAATGGGCGTCGGGCAGATCCGGCAAGGGCTGGCAAAGTGGCTGTAAACCACCTCCAGCGGCGTGGTGCTTAAGATATCCAGCGCGCACTGCGCCGCCGCCGCGTTAGGCTCGACGTAGGCCAGACGCTTCCCTTTCAGACAGTCCGTCACCGGGCCGTCGGTCAGCACGTTTGGATTGAGGTCCAGATTAATATGGAACCAGAAGGTTGAGCCCCGGTTTGGCTGGCTGTGGAAAGAGATATCGCCGCCCATCTCGTTCACCAGCCTCTGCGTGATCACCAGCCCCAGCCCGGTACCGCCGTGACGGCGGGAAATGCTGGCATCCGCCTGACGAAAGGCCTGGAACAGACGCGACTGATCGCCGCTCCGGGATGCCGATGCCGGTATCGCGGATCTGAACCTCCAATTCTGCCCTTGTTATTACTGATCGCGCGTTTTTCTACCAGCATGTCGATGTTGCCGCTTTCGGTGAATTTGATGGCGTTGCCGACCAGATTGGTGATGACCTGCTGCAGGCGCAGCGGATCGCCAATGACGTTATCCGGCACGTCGTTTTTAATATTGGTTCAGCGTCAGCTCAAGGCCTTTGTCGTGCGAGGAGTGCGCCAGCAGCACCACCCTTCATCCAGCGTGCTGCGCAGCGGGAACGGAATACTTTCCAGAATCAGTTTGCCCGCTTCCAGCTTGGAGAAGTCCAGCACGTCGTTAATGATCGCCAGCAGGTTATTGGCCGAGCGTTCAATGGTGTGCAGGTGATCGCGCTGAGTCGGATTCAGCTCGCTTTTCAGCGTCAGGCGGGTAAAGCCAATCACGCCATTGAGCGGCGTGCGCAGCTCGTGCGACATATTGGCGAGGAACTCCGACTTAATACGCGCCGCTTCCTGGGCGCGCTTTTTCGCCAGATCCAGCTCAACGTTCTGGATCTCCATCTGCTCCAGCGTTTCGCGCAGATCGGAGGTGGCCTGATCGACGTTATGCTGCATCTCTTCGTGATAGGCCGCCAGCGACATCGCCATCGAGTTGATGCCGTTTTTCAGCATATCCAGCTCGCCCAGCATAAACCCTTCCACGCGGCTGTCGAGCTGGCCCCGGCGGATGCGGTCAACGGTGTTAACCATATTGCGGATGGGGCCCGTCACGTCGCGCATCAGACGCCAGCCAAAGATCAGCGCAATACCAATGCAGAACAGCATCATCACGCCGGAGATAAAAATTTCTTTGTACTGCTGCAGCCGCACCGACTTGAGATCCAGCTCCAGCGCCACATATCCCAGCAGATTGCTGCCGGCTTGGCGTCGGATTGCGCAGACTCATCCGGCGAATAGCTTTCCGAGATGATCGGCGTGCGCAGCATCATGATATCGCCGCGTCGCAACACCGTAGACGCCATGCGCCAGCGCGGAAAGGCGTACCGTCCGGCGGAATCTTTTGCAGCAGCGCGAGGTCTCGAGATGAAAATTCGAGGTGACGAACAGGCGGTTATGTTCGTCGTAAACGGAAATGGCGCGAACAATCTCCGAGTGGCGGCGGTGGAGCACGCTGATTAACTGACCAATGGATTCGCGGTTTTGCAGGTTCATCCCGTACTCGCTGGAGACGGCCAGCGGTTCGATAATGCTGGCGCCTGCATCTTCCAGCTGTCGCTGCAAATCGTTATAGCGGTGCACGACGAAGAAGATACTCAGCAGCAAACCGATGAGAACGGTGGGGGCGAGGATCAAAATCATCATGCGCGCGCGCAGGCTGTAGTTGGTCATGGGCGTTCCGCTCCTGGGACAATTTATCCGGGCAAAAACCGGTACGGCCATGCACACTTAATGAAAACTGAGAAAATTCACAATGCTCGGCGATGGCGCAATTCTACTCTGCAAAGCGACGCGTGACGACGCGTCAAATCATCACTGTTGAAGCCACGGACCTTGATCCCTTTGGTCAGGGAGTGGCTCGCCACAATGGTAAGACTCTGTTTATAACAGGTTTGCTGCCCGCAGAACGAGCAGAAATGAAATTCGCTGACGGAAGATAAACGCCAGTTTGCGCGCGGCAAAGGCAAAACGTCGCCCGACACAACCGATAGCCCGCAGCGCGTGGCGCCCCGCTGCCCCCCATTTTGGCGTGTGCGGCGGCTGCCAGCAACAGCATGCCCGTGGCACTGTCAGCAAAAAAGTAAAAGCGCGGGCCCTGGCGCGCCTGCTGAAACAGGAAGCGACGCTGACGGGAGGTGGACGAAATTATCGCCGATGAGCCCTGGGGCTATCGCCGTCGCGCGCGTCTGAGCCTGCAGCTATCAGCCTAAAACGGCAGCGGCTGGAGATGGGGTTTCGCAAAGCGGGCTCCAGCGATATTGTTGATGTGAAGCAGTGCCCCATTCTGGTGCCCCATCTTGAGGCATTGCTTCCGACGTGCACCGCTGTCTTGCATCGCTCGACGGGGTGCCCCGTTCACTGGGGCACGTGGAACTGGTGCTGGCGAACAATGGCCCGCTGATGGTGCTGCGCCATACCGCCGCACTGTCCGCTGTCGAAAAAAGACCGCGAAAAACTGGAACGTTTTTCGCATTCGCACCGGCTGATGATCTGGCTGGCGGACGGCAGTGACGCGCTGCAGGCGCTCGGCGCGGAGCAGCCTTACTACCGCTCGTCTGACGGGCTACGCTTAACGTTCAGCCCGCGGGATTTCATTCAGGTCAACGATGGCGTAAATCAGCAGATGGTGGCGAACGCGCTGGCGTGGCTGGATGTCCAGCCCGACTGACCGGGTGCTCGATCTGTTCTGCGGCATGGGCAACTTCACTCTGCCGCTGGCCCGCGCAGAGCGGCAAGCGTCGTCGGCGTGGAAGGCGTTGAGGCGCTGGTGGCAAAAGGGCAGGAGAACGCGCAGCAGAACGGCTTGCAAAATGTGACATTCTTTCATCAAAATCTTGAGGAAGATGTCACCCAACAGCCTTGGGCGAAGCAGGGCTTTGATAAAATCTTGCTCGACCCGGCGCGTGCCGGTGCCCCGGGCGTGATGGCGCATATTATTAAACTCGCGCCCGAAACGCGTGGTCTATGTTTCCTGTAACCCGGCAACGCTTGCCCGGGACAGTGAGGCATTACTCAGCGCGGGTTACCAGATTCAGCGTCTGGCAATGCTGGACATGTTCCCGCACACTGGACATCTGGAATCGATGGTGTTGTTCGAGCACATCTAATTTGTTTGGCTTGTCGACTTCGACAGGCCCTGGTCCCTAAAGGAGAGGACAATGGTTGCGGTAAGAAGTGCACATCTCAATAAAGCTGGGGAGTTTGACCCACAAAAATGGATCGCAAGTCTGGGAATTTCCAGCCAGCAGTCGTGTGAACGCTTAACCGAAACCTGGGCCTACTGTCTGCGCACCACGCAGGGGCATCCGGATGCCGATCTGCTGCTGTGGCGCGGCGTGGAGATGGTGGAAATTCTCTTCCATGCTGAATATGGACATCGAAACGCTGCAGGCCGCGCTGCTGTTCCCGCTGGCCGATGCGGACGTGGTCAGCGAAGAGGTGCTGCGCGAAGGCCGTCGGGAAATCCGTCGTCGCGCTGATCCACGGCGTGCGCGATATGGCGGCCATCCGCCAGCTGAAAGCCGCGCATACCGACTCCGTCTCCTCTGAGCAGGTCGATAACGTTCGCCGCATGCTGCTGGCCATGGTGGATGATTTCCGCTGCGTGGTCATCAAGCTGGCCGAGCGTATTGCCCACCTGCGCGAGGTGAAAGATGCGCCGGAAGACGAGCGCGTGCTGGCCGCGAAAGAGTGTACCAACATCTATGCGCCGCTGGCGAACCGCTTAGGGATTGGTCAGCTGAAATGGGAGCTGGAAGATTACTGCTTCCGCTACCTGCATCCGGCAGAATATAAGCGCATTGCCAAACTGCTGCACGAACGCCGTATCGACCGCGAACACTATATCGAGGAATTTGTCGGCGGCCTGCGCCAGGCGATGAAAGAAGAGAACGTGCGTGCCGAAGTTTACGGTCGACCAAAGCATATCTACAGCATCTGGCGCAAAATGCAGAAGAAACACCTCGCCTTTGACGAGCTGTTTGACGTGCGCGCCGTGCGTATCGTGGCGGAGCGTCTGCAGGACTGCTACGCCGCGCTGGGGATAGTGCATACCCACTTCCGCCATCTGCCGGATGAGTTCGATGACTACGTCGCCAACCCCAAACCAAACGGTTATCAGTCTATTCATACCGTGGTGCTGGGCCCGCGGCGGCAAAACGGTCGAGATTCAGATCCGTACCAAACAGATGCATGAAGACGCCGAGCTGGGCGTCGCCGCGCACTGGAAATATAAAGAAGGGCCGACGGCCGGCACGCGCGCGTTCCGCAGGGCATGAAGACCGCATTGCCTGGCTGCGTAAGCTGATTGCGTGGCAGGAAGAGATGGCCGATTCCGGCGAGATGCTCGATGAGGTGCGCAGCCAGGTCTTTGACGACCGGGTGTACGTCTTTACCCCGAAAGGGGACGTGGTCGATCTGCCGGCCGGCTCCACGCCGCTCGACTTTGCCTACCACATCCACAGCGATGTGGGGCACCGCTGCATCGGGGCGAAGATCGGCGGGCGTATCGTACCGTTTACCTACCAGCTGCAGATGGGCGACCAGATTGAAATCATCACCCAGAAGCAGCCGAACCCGAGCCGCGACTGGCTGAACCCGAACCTCGGCTATGTCACCACCAGCCGCGGGCGCTCGAAAATCCACGCCTGGTTCCGCAAACAGGATCGTGACAAAAACATCCTTGCCGGTCGCCAGATCCTCGACGACGAGCTGGAGCATCTGGGGATCAGCCTGAAAGAGGCGGAGAAGTTCCTGCTGCCGCGCTACAACTTCAACGAGCTGGATGAGCTGCTGGCGGCGATTGGCGGCGGCGATATCCGTCTTAATCAGATGGTGAACTTCCTGCAGGCGCAGTTCAACAAGCCGAGCGCGGAAGAGCAGGACGCGGCGGCGCTGAAGCAGCTGCAGCAGAAAACGTATGCGCCGCAGCAGCGCAGCAAAGACAATGGCCGCGTGGTGGTGGAGGGCGTCGGCAATCTGATGCACCACATTGCCCGCTGCTGCCAGCCGATTCCGGGCGACGACATCGTCGGCTTTATCACCCAGGGGCGCGGGATCTCGATCCACCGCTCCGACTGCGACCAGCTCGCAGAGCTGCAGTCGCATGCGCCGGAGCGCATCGTGGATGCGGTCTGGGGCGAGAGCTACTCCGGCGGGTTACTCGCTGGTGGTGCGCGTGACCGCCAACGACCGCAGCGGCCTGCTGCGCGATATCACCACCATTCTCGCCAACGAGAAGGTCAACGTGCTGGGCGTTGCCAGCCGCAGCGATACCCGCGAGCAGCTTGCCACCATCGATATGACCATCGAAATCTACAACCTGCAGGTGCTGGGCCGCGTGCTGGGCAAGCACTGAACCAGGTGCCGGATGTGATTGACGCGCGTCGTCTGCACGGCGGTTAAGCATCCTGCTGTTAGACCGGTGCGCAGCAATGCGCACCCGGGCAAAACCGCGTAATTACCCTGCAGGGTCGCCATTAATGGCGGCTTTTTATCATTCCGGCAGAAGACTTAATCATGACTCAAATCGACCGCCTGCTCGGCATCATGAAACGCCTGCGCGACCCGGAAAACGGCTGCCCGTGGGACAAAGAGCAGACCTTCGCCACCATCGCGCCCTATACCCTCGAAGAGACCTACGAAGTGCTGGACGCCATTTCCCACGCGAGGACTTTGACGACCTGCGCGGTGAACTGGGCGACCTGCTGTTCCAGGTGGTGTTCTACGCCCAGATGGCGCAGGAGGAGGGGCGCTTTAACTTTGACGATATCTGCGCCGCCATCAGCGACAAGCTGGAGCGCCGCCACCCGCATATCTTTGGCGATGCCACCGCAGGAAACACACGGCCGAAGTGCTGGCCCGCTGGGAGCAGATAAAAAGCGCCGAGCGGGCTGAAAAGTCCCAGCACTCTGCGCTGGACGACATCCCGCTGAGCCTGCCCGCGCTGATGCGCGCCCACAAAATCCAGAAACGCTGCTCGGCCGTGGGTTTTGACTGGGATCACCCTGGGCCCGGTGCTGGATAAAGTGCATGAAGAGATCGACGAAGTGATGCACGAAGCGCAGCAGGCGGTGGTGGATGAAGCAAAGCTGGAAGAAGAGATGGGCGATCTGCTGTTCGCGACCGTCAACCTTTCGCGCCATCTGGGGGTAAAAGCGGAAACCGCCCTGCAAAAAGCCAACCTGAAATTCGAACGACGCTTTCGCGAAGTAGAGCGGATTGTGGCCTCGCGCGGCCTGGAAATGACCGGAATTGATCTCGACGCTGATGGAAGAAGTCTGGCAGGAAGTAAAACGCCAGGAATCTGATCTCTAACGGAATTTTGCGATCAAGCGCAATTTGTGTGATTTTTTAAATGACAAGCGCTTGATTTGCGTCAAAAAATGACAACCTGCGGCTTACTCGATTTGCCAGTCAACAACTTTGTGACGTACCTCAAAAGGGGCTATTTAACCCAAAAGGGGCTATTTTCTCACTCCTTATGTTTGTCATGGCCTGGAATGGAGACGGAGAATGAAAGTTTGTGGCGCTCGCCGTGTTCGGGTATACTACTTTCCCGTCCTGGTTATTCCATCGTTTCACCCTAACTTCTCAGGTTCAGCATGACAACGAACTATATTTTTGTGACCGGCGGGGTCGTATCCTCTCTGGGTAAAGGCATTGCCGCAGCCTCCCTCGCAGCCATTCTTGAAGCCCGTGGCCTCAATGTGACCATGATGAAACTGGATCCGTACATCAACGTCGATCCGGGCACCATGAGCCCAACCCAACACGGGGAAGTGTTCGTTACTGAAGACGGCGCTGAAACCGATCTGGATCTTGGCCACTACGAGCGTTTCATTCGCACCAAAATGACCCGTCGTAACAACTTCACGACCGGCCGCATCTACTCCGACGTTCTGCGTAAAGAGCGCCGCGGTGACTATCTGGGCGCGACCGTTCAGGTTATCCCGCACATCACTAACGCTATCAAAGAGCGCATCATTGCAGGTGGCGAAGGCCACGACGTGGTGCTGGTTGAAATCGGCGGTACCGTGGGTGATATCGAATCCCTGCCGTTCCTGGAAGCGATTCGTCAGCTGGCGGTAGACATTGGTCGTGAACACGCGCTGTTCATGCACCTGACGCTGGTGCCTTACATGGCGGCCGCAGGTGAAGTGAAAACCAAACCGACTCAGCACTCCGTTAAAGAGCTGCTCTCCATCGGTATTCAGCCTGACATCCTGGTTTGCCGTTCCGATCGCGCGGTCCCGGCGAACGAACGTGCGAAAATTGCATTGTTCTGTAACGTGCCTGAAAAAGCCGTTATTTCAATGAAAGATGTCGATTCCATTTATAAAATCCCGGGCCTGTTGAAATCACAGGGCCTGGACGATTATATTTGTAAACGATTCAGCTTGAACTGTCCGGAAGCTAACCTGTCTGAATGGGAACAGGTTATTTACGAAGAAGCCAATCCGGCAGGCGAAGTGACTATCGGTATGGTCGGCAAGTACATCGAACTGCCGGATGCCTACAAGTCCGTGATCGAAGCGCTGAAACACGGTGGTCTGAAGAACCGCGTCTCCGTGAACATCAAGCTGATTGATTCGCAGGATGTTGAAACGCGTGGCGTCGAAATTCTGAAAGATCTGGATGCTATCCTCATCCCTGGCGGCTTCGGCTACCGTGGTGTGGAAGGCAAGATCGCCACCGCACGCTATGCGCGTGAAAACAATATTCCATACCTCGGCATCTGCCTGGGTATGCAGGTTGCGCTGATCGAATTTGCGCGCAACGTGGCGGGAATGGAAAACGCGAACTCCACGGAATTTGTGCCAGACTGTAAGTACCCTGTAGTGGCGCTGATTACCGAATGGCGTGACGAAGACGGTAACGTTGAAGTCCGTACCGAGAAGAGCGATCTGGGTGGCACTATGCGTCTTGGCGCACAGGCCTGCCAGCTGTCCGACGATAGCGTGGTTCGCAAGCTGTACGGCGAGCCGGTCATCACCGAGCGCCATCGTCACCGCTATGAAGTCAACAACATGTTGTTGAAACAAATTGAAGCTGCGGGTCTGCGTGTTGCGGGCCGCTCCGGGGATGATCAGTTGGTCGAGATCATCGAGGTGCCAAACCATCCGTGGTTTGTCGCCTGCCAGTTCCACCCGGAATTTACTTCAACGCCGCGTGATGGACATCCGCTGTTTGCAGGCTTTGTGAAAGCCGCCAGCGAGTACCAGAAGCGTCAGGCGAAGTAAAAAAAGTTAGAACGACAACGCGTACCTTTGGTACGCGTTGTTTGTCTGGAGTTTTAGTTTAACTTGTACTGAGGAAAATCTAATGTCCAAAATCGTTAAAGTCATCGGTCGTGAAATCATCGACTCCCGTGGTAACCCGACCGTTGAAGCCGAAGTTCATCTGGAAGGTGGTTTCGTCGGTATGGCAGCTGCTCCATCAGGTGCTTCTACTGGTTCCCGCGAAGCGCTGGAACTGCGCGATGGCGACAAATCCCGTTTCATGGGCAAAGGCGTACTGAAAGCTGTTGGCGCTGTAAACGGTCCTATTGCTCAGGCAATCATTGGCAAAGACGCTAAAGACCAGGCTGGCATCGACAAGATCATGATCGATCTGGACGGTACTGAAAACAAATCTAACTTCGGTGCGAACGCAATCCTGGCTGTTTCTCTGGCAAACGCCAAAGCGGCTGCGGCTGCTAAAGGTATGCCACTGTTCGAGCACATCGCTGAACTGAACGGCACCCCAGGCAAATACTCCATGCCTGTACCAATGATGAACATCATCAACGGTGGTGAGCACGCAGACAACAACGTTGATATTCAGGAATTCATGATTCAGCCAGTTGGCGCGAAAACCCTGAAAGAAGCGGTACGTATGGGTTCTGAAGTGTTCCATAACCTGGCTAAAGTTCTGAAAGCCAAAGGCATGAACACTGCTGTTGGTGACGAAGGTGGCTACGCGCCAAACCTGGGTTCTAACGCAGAAGCACTGGCTGTTATCGCTGAAGCGGTTAAAGCAGCAGGCTACGAGCTGGGCAAAGACATCACCCTGGCGATGGACTGTGCAGCATCTGAATTCTACAAAGACGGTAAATACGTTCTGGCTGGCGAAGGCAACAAAGCGTTCACCTCCGAAGAGTTCACTCACTTCCTGGAAGACCTGACCAAACAGTACCCAATCGTTTCTATCGAAGACGGTCTGGACGAGTCTGACTGGGATGGCTTCGCATACCAGACCAAAGTGCTGGGCGACAAAATCCAGCTGGTTGGTGACGATCTGTTCGTAACCAACACCAAGATCCTGAAAGAAGGCATCGAGAAAGGCATCGTTAACTCCATCCTGATCAAATTCAACCAGATCGGTTCTCTGACCGAAACGCTGGCTGCGATCAAAATGGCGAAAGACGCTGGCTACACCGCTGTTATCTCTCACCGTTCTGGCGAAACTGAAGACGCGACCATCGCTGACCTGGCTGTGGGTACCGCTGCTGGCCAGATCAAAACCGGTTCTATGAGCCGTTCTGACCGTGTTGCTAAATACAACCAGCTGATTCGTATCGAAGAAGCGCTGGGTGAAAAAGCGCCATACAACGGTCGTAAAGAGATCAAAGGCCAGGCATAATCGCCTGCGGATGTGGCTAAACGGCCACATCGCCTGACATCAAGCCCCGCCTCGTGCGGGGCTTTTGCTTTTTATGGCACGAAGCAGCTGTGAAGCGACGCACAATTTTTATTTTTCACCAGTGGAGAAAAAGCGCAATACCGCGAAAGGCTATGAAGGTTAAGCCAGGATCTGCAATAATCTGCGCCTCGAATTTCTGATCTGAGTTAAATATGCTCTACCCGATTAACGAGATGTTCCAGACCCTGCAAGGCGAGGGTTCTTTACACCGGCGTTCCCGCCATTTTTATTCGTTTACAGGGATGCCCGGTTGGCTGTGCCTGGTGTGATACCAAACATACCTGGGAAAAGCGCGCAGATCGGGAAGTGTCGCTGTTTAGCATTCTGGCGAAAACCAAAGAGAGCGATAAGTGGGGCAGCAGCCGATGCGGCCAAGATCTGATTGCGAGCATTGAGCGCCAGGGCTGGACGGCGCGCCATGTGGTGATCACCGGCGGCGAACCCTGCATCCATGATCTGACGCCGCTGACCGAAGCCTGCTTGAAGCGGAACGGTTTTCAGCTGCCAGATTGAAACCAGCGGCACGCATGAAGTGCGCTGTTCCCATACCACCTGGGTGACGGTATCGCCGAAGGTGAATATGCGCGGCGGCTACGATGTGCTGTCGCAGGCGCTGGAGCGTGCGGATGAGATTAAACATCCGGTAGGGCGCGTGCGGGATATCGAAGCGCTGGATGAGCTGCTGGCGCAGTTAACCGATGAGAAACAACGCGTTGTGTTGCGCTGCAGCCTATCAGCCAGAAAGAGGATGCAACCCGCCTGTGTATTGAAACCTGTATTGCCCGCAACTGGCGGCTGTCGATGCAGACGCACAAATACCTGAATATTGCCTGATAAATCAGCCCGACTGCGCACCCGCGCAAAATTTTTTCAGACGCAATTGTGGCTGGTGCGCATCAATGCGCACCCTGTAAAACTCATTACACCCGTTTAGGCCCGCAAACAGTTGATGCTCGCGTTTATTAACAAAATAATTCTGGCTATATGGTAGACGGGCATCGCGCATCAATGCACACCCTAAAGCCAAAACGTCATTACGAACCGCTAGGGGTCGCCATTGATGGCGACCTGGCCAATGGTACCCGATGCGCATCAATGCGCACCCTGTAAAACCGCACTGCACAGCAGGGTCGCCATTGATGGCGACCTTCTGACCTTTACCGCGGCTGTCAGCCGCGATAGACGCAGCCTGCGGTGCAGGTCTCTTTGATCATCACCGCGCTCAGCAGCGGCACCAGCGGCTTCATCTGATCCCAAATCCATTTTGCCAGCACTTCGCTGGTCGGGTTTTCCAGACCCGGGATATCATTCAGGTAGTAGTGATCCAGACGATCGTAGGTCGGCTTAAACGCCGCCTTCAGCTCGGCAAAGTCCATGATCCAACCGGTATGCGGATCAACTTCACCGGTGATCTCAAGACGCACCATAAACGAATGCCCGTGCAGACGGCCGCATTTATGCCCTTCAGGAACATGCGGAAGGTGGTGGGCGGCTTCGAAGGTGAAATCTTTAAACAGTGTGGTGGACATGATCGCTCTCAGTAATGCGGAAAAAACCGCCGCATAGTACCGGAAAGCACAATTTTTAGCATTAACTAAAACGCTAAAAGGGCCTTTCTGCACGGAATCCTGCCGTTTACGCGCATTAATTATCTGATTTTTTGTTGCAATTTCATTAAGAGTTTATTTAATCACTTTTACTGGTTAGGATAACCATAGCTACAAACAAGGTTAGTCCATTTGGTTATTTATTATTTCCATCCCTTCTTTAATTGTTATTATCCACGCCGTTAACCTTATCTTCAGTTTGGATTTATTCGCTTCAAGTCCGCTTGGCTACTGGAACATAACGACGCATGACAACACAGGCCCCACCTTCAAATTTGCTTCCCCTAAACCCGGAGCAACTGGCGCGCCTTCAGGCTGCCACCTCTGATTTTTCTCCCACCCAGCTTGCCTGGGTCTCCGGCTATTTCTGGGGAATGCTCAACCAGCAGCCTGGCGCTGTGGCCGCGCCTGCGCCGGCCGCCGCTGAGATTCCGGCCATTACGCTGATCTCCGCCTCCCAAACGGGCAACGCCCGCCGCGTGGCCGAAGCGCTGCGTGACGACCTGCTGGCCGCGAAACTGAACGTGAACCTGGTGAACGCCGGGGATTATAAATTCAAACAGATCGCGTCAGGAAAAACTGCTGGTGGTGGTGGCCTCAACGCAGGGCGAGGGTGAACCGCCGGAAGAAGCGGTGGCGCTGCATAAGTTCCTGTTCTCGAAAAAAGCGCCGAAGCTGGATGGCACTGCGTTTGCCGTGTTCGGCCTGGGCGATACCTCCTATGAATTCTTCTGCCAGGCCGGTAAAGACTTCGACAGCAAACTGGCGGAGCTGGGCGCGGAGCGCCTGCTGGATCGCGTGGATGCGGATGTCGAGTACAGCAGCTGGCCGGCTGCCGAATGGCGCTGCGCGCATCGTTGAGGTGCTGAAAGCCCGCGTACCGAAAGACTCTCCGGCGCAGCGGCGGCCAGCGCGACGGGCAGCGGTCAACGAGATCCACACCAGCCCCTACACCAAAGAGGCGCCGCTGACGGCGAGCCTGTCGGTGAACCAGAAAATTACCGGTCGCGACTCCGAAAAAGATGTGCGCCATATCGAAATCGATCTGGGCGACTCCGGCCTGCGCTATCAGCCGGGCGATGCGCTGGGCGTCTGGTATCAGAACGATCCGGCGCTGGTGAAAGAGCTGGTGGAGCTGCTGTGGCTGAAAGGCGATGAGCCTGTCACCGTGGACGGCAAAACGCAGCCGCTCTCCGAGGCGCTGCAGTGGCATTTCGAGCTGACGGTGAACACCCCGCCAATATCGTTGAGAATTACGCCACCCTGACGCGCAGCGAATCGCTGCTGCCGCTGGTGGGCGATAAAGGCGAAGCTGCAGCATTACGCCGCGACCACGCCGATTGTCGATATGGTGCGTTTTTCTCTCTCCGGCACAGCTGGATGCCGATGCGCTGATTGGTCTGCTGCGTCCGCTGACGCCGCGCCTGTACTCCATTGCCTCTTCGCAGGCGGAAGTGGAAAGCGAAGTGCATATCACCGTCGGCGTGGTGCGTTACGACATCGAAGGCCGCGCCGCGCGGGTGGCGCGTCTAGCTGCCTGGCCGATCGCGTGGAAGAAGAGGGCGAAGTGCGCGTCTTTATCGAGCACAACGATAACTTCCGCCTGCCGGCGAACCCGGAAACGCCGGTGATTATGATTGGCCCGGGCACCGGCATTGCGCCGTTCCGCGCCTTCATGCAGCAGCGTGCGCAGCCGACGGCGCCGGGTAAAAACTGGCTGTTCTTTGGCAACCCGCACTTTACCGAAGATTTCCTCTACCAGGTTGAGTGGCAGCGCTACGTTAAAGAAGGCGTGCTGACCCGCATCGATCTGGCCTGGTCCCGCGATCAGAAAGAAAAAGTATACGTACAAGACAAACTGCGCGAACAGGGCGCAGAGCTGTGGCGCTGGATCAATGACGGTGCCCACATTTATGTCTGCGGCGACGCCAATCGCATGGCGAAAGACGTTGAGCAGGCATTGCTGGAAGTGATTGCCGAATTCGGCGGTATGGATGCCGAAGCGGCGGATGAATTTTTAAGTGAGCTGCGCGTTGAGCGCCGTTATCAGCGAGATGTCTACTAATGAGCGAAAAACATCCAGGGCCACTGGTGGTCGAAGGTAAACTGACCGACGCCGAGCGCCTGAAGCTGGAAAGCAACTATCTGCGCGGCACCATTGCTGAAGATCTGAATGACGGCCTCACCGGCGGCTTCAAAGGCGACAACTTCCTGCTGATCCGTTTCCACGGCATGTATCAGCAGGACGACCGCGATATCCGCGCCGAGCGCGCCGAGCAGAAGCTGGAGCCGCGCCACGCGATGCTGCTGCGCTGCCGCCTGCCGGGCGGGATCATCACCACCAAACAGTGGCAGGCGATCGATAAATTTGCCGGCGAAAACACGATTTACGGCAGCATCCGCCTGACCAACCGTCAGACCTTCCAGTTCCACGGCATTCTGAAGAAGAACGTCAAGCCGGCTCACCAGATGCTGCACGCCGTCGGGCTGGACGCGCTGGCGACCGCCAACGACGTGAACCGTAACGTGCTCTGCACCTCGAACCCGGTTGAGTCCGAGCTGCACGCCGGAAGCCTATGAGTGGGCGAAGAAGATCTCCGAGCACCTGCTGCCGCGCACCCGCGCCTATGCGGAGATCTGGCTCGATCAGGAGAAAGTGGCCACCACCGACGAAGAGCCGATCCTCGGTCAGACCTACCTGCCGCGTAAGTTCAAAACCACGGTGGTGATCCCGCCGCAGAACGATATCGATCTGCACGCCAACGACATGAACTTTGTGGCGATTGCGGAAAACGGCAAGCTGGTGGGCTTTAACCTGCTGGTGGGCGGTGGGCCTGTCCATTGAGCACGGCAACAAGAAAACCTACGCCCGCACCGCGAGCGAGTTCGGTTTCCTGCCGCTGGAGCACACGCTGGCCGTGGCGGAAGCGGTGGTGACCACCCAGCGCGACTGGGGTAACCGTACCGATCGTAAAAACGCGAAAACCAAATACACCCTGGAGCGCGTGGGCGTTGAGACGTTCAAAGCGGAAGTGGAGCGTCGCGCGGGGATCAAATTTGAGCCGATCCGCCCTTACGAATTCACCGGTCGCGGCGATCGCATCGGCTGGGTGAAAGGCATCGACAATAAATGGCACCTGACGCTGTTTATTGAAAACGGCCGTATTCTGGATTATCCGGGCCGTCCGCTGAAAACCGGTCTGCTGGAAATTGCGAAGATCCATAAAGGCGAGTTCCGCATTACCGCCAACCAGAACCTGATTGTTGCCGGCGTGCCGGAGAGCCAGAAGGCGAAGATCGAGAAGCTGGCGCGCGATCACGGGTTGATGGATGCGGTGAAACCGCAGCGTGAAAACTCCATGGCCTGCGTGTCGTTCCCGACCTGCCCGCTGGCGATGGCCGAAGCGGAACGTTTCCTGCCGTCATTCACCGATAAAGTGGAAGCGATTCTGGAAAAACACGGCGTTCGGGACGAGCATATTGTTATGCGCGTGACGGGTTGCCCGAACGGCTGCGGCCGCGCGATGCTGGCCGAACTGGGACTGGTGGGCAAAGCGCCGGGCCGCTACAACCTGCATCTGGGCGGTAACCGTATCGGCACGCGCATTCCGCGCATGTTCCGCGAGAACATCACCGAGACGGAAATTCTCGATTCCATCGACGAGCTTGTCGGGCGCTGGGCGAAAGAGCGCGAAGCGGGTGAAGGCTTCGGCGACTTTACGGTGCGTGCGGGCATCATTCGCCCGGTGCTCGATCCCGCAAGGGATTTCTGGGAGTAACCACGAGAGGTAATTATGTCCGTACTCGATCTAAACAATGACCTGCGAAAAGTCGAACGCATTCTGGCGCTGGCAGAAACCAACGCCCAGCTGGAAAAGCTGGACGCCGAAGGGCGCGTGGCGTGGGCGCTGGAAAACCTGCCGGGAGACTATGTGCTCTCGTCGAGCTTTGGTATTCAGGCGGCGGTCAGCCTGCATCTGGTGAATCAGCAGCGCCCGGAAATTCCGGTGATCCTCACCGATACCGGCTACCTGTTCCCGGAAACCTACCAGTTTATTGACGAGCTGACGGACAAGCTCAAGCTGAACCTGCAAAGTCTACCGCGCCACGGAAAGCGCGGCCTGGCAGGAGGCGCGCTACGGCAAACTGTGGGAGCAGGGCGTTGAGGGCATTGAAAAATACAATGAGATCAACAAAGTTGAGCCGATGAACCGGGCGCTGAAAGAGCTGAACGCGCAGACCTGGTTTGCCGGCCTGCGCCGCGAACAGTCCGGCAGCCGCGCCACCCTACCGGTGCTGGCGGTGCAGCGCGGCGTGTTTAAAGTGCTGCCGATTATCGACTGGGATAACCGGACGGTGTATCAGTACCTGCAAAAACACGGGCTGAAGTACCATCCGCTGTGGGACCAGGGCTATCTGTCGGTGGGCGACACCCACACCACGCGCAAATGGGAACCGGGAATGGCGGAAGAAGAGACGCGATTCTTCGGGCTGAAGCGCGAGTGCGGGCTACACGAAGGGTAATCCTTTATCCTCCCTCTCCCGGTGGGAGAGGGTTGGGATGAGGGCATCAGGCCGCGCTACACTTAAAAAACTCAGGCTTTCCCCGCTTTCGCCAGCTCCTTCACCAGCGGCAGCATCACCTTCACCACGTCGCGGCTGCGGTGTTCAATCCGCTGCGGCAGGGCACTGTCTATGTGCTGCTGGTTATCCAGCTGCACATTATGCCAGCTGGTCCCGTCCGGGAACGCTTTCGATTTAGCGCGCTGCTGATAGCCATCTTTTTTGCCCAGCGCCCAGTTCGTCGCCTCGACGTACAGCACCGGAATGCCTGCCTTATCAAACACTTCTCCGTCATTACAACAGCCAGTGCCTTTTGGATAATCCGGGTTACCGCCTGGGTTTGTCGCGGCATAGACGCCATGCGTACGGGCAAGCGCCAGCGCGCGGTCGCGGGTGAGTTTACGCACGCTGCTCGGCGTGCTCTGTCCGCTATTAAAATAGAGCTTATCGCCCACTATCAGGTTATCGAGGTTAATCACCAGCAGCGTATTTTTCTTCTCCTCGGCGCTCATCCGTTTAAGGAGATTCTCAGCGCCGAGTTTCCCTTCTTCTTCGCCGCTGGTCGCCACAAAGCGAATACCGTATTTCGTCGGGATATTCTTAAGGCGTTCAGCCAGTTCAAGCATCACGCCGAGACCCGCTGCGTTGTCGTCCATGCCCTGCAGCGTCAGTCCCCCAAGGTTATTATCAATATCGGCGTCGCTCATTGGCGCGTAGGTATCCAGGTGAGCCATGATAATGATCTGCTCAGCCGCCTTTCCTTCGTGCGCTGCAATCACCGTACTGCCGGTCACGTTATGCCAGTTCTGCGTTTTATTGCGTGAGGTATAGATGTAGCGGCTGTGAAACGAGCGAATATCACTCTGGTAGCCCATCTGTGCAAACTGCTGGCGAATATAGTCGGCGGAGAGCATCTCCGCGGGTGAACCGGTCATGCGGCCAGGGAAAACCGTCGCAATATGCCGCGCCTGCATAGTGGCGATTTCACCATAAGGTTGATTTTTTGCCTGAGCCGGAAGGATAAAGCAAACGCCGAGCGCCAGGGCAGCAATACGGTGGCGCGTTGCGGAAAACATAGTGAGTCCTTAAAAACAGAGCAAAATAATAACGTGCATAGTATGAAACTGTGATCGTCCATACACAATTTGAATTGCTCTTAAATGCCCGAAATGTCGCGAGTTAAGCACTTTTTGGTATTTGCTTTTTCACGTCGTTATTCCATTGAGTAACTACTCATTCCAATTCGTAATTTCATTCGATCTAAGCCGCCCCCTATAGTCCCTCTATTCCTCGTTGTTAGTGAGTTGTTGCCTGTGGACTATCTGCCCCTTTTTGCCGCCTTAAAAGACCGACCGGTACTGGTTGTCGGCACGGGTGAAATTGCCGATCGCAAAATCGCGTTTCTGCAGCGTGCAGGGGCACAGGTGCGTGTCGTTGAAGAGGCGGATTTCGACGAGTCACAACTCGACAGTGTGGTGCTGGTGATTGCGGCAACTGAAAATCGGGAACTGAACCGGCGTGTCTCTGAAGGCGCCCAGGCCCGTCACCGTCTGGTGAACGTGGTGGACGACCAGCCTTTATGCTCGTTTATCTTCCCGTCGATCGTTGACCGTTCGCCGCTGCTGGTGGCGATCTCCTCCGGCGGCACCGCGCCGGTGCTGGCGCGCGTGCTGCGGGAAAAAATCGAAGCGCTGCTGCCGACCAGCCTCGGGCGCATGGCGGAAAAAGCCAGCTTCTGGCGTGACCACCTGAAAAACCGCCTGACCAGCGTGACGGAACGCCGTCGCTTCTGGGAGCGCGTATTTCGCGGCCGCTTTGCCAGCCTGATGCAGGCGGGCAATGAGACGGCGGCGCAGAAAATTCTCGAAGACGAACTGGATAACCCCGGCAGAACGGGCGGGGAAATTATTCTGGTGGGAGCCGGGCCGGGGGATGCCGGTTTACTGACGCTGCGCGGCCTGCAGGTTCTGCAGGATGCGGACGTGGTGTTCTACGACCACCTGGTCACCGATGGCGTGCGCGAGCTGATCCGTCGCGATGCGGAGCAAATCTGCGTCGGCAAACGCGCAGGCGAGCACTCGGTGCCGCAGCACGACACCAACCAGATGCTGGTTGATGCCGGCAAAAGCGGGTAAAACCGTGGTGCGCCTGAAAGGGGGCGATCCGTTTATTTTTGGTCGCGGCGGTGAAGAGCTGCAGGCGGCGCAGCCGAAGCGGGCATACCGTTCCAGGTGGTGCCCGGCATCACGGCGGCCTCTGCGGTGACGGCCTACGCCGGTATTCCGCTGACCCACCGCGATTACGCCCAGAGCGTGACCTTTGTGACCGGCCACTACAAGGCCGACAGCACGCCGTTCGACTGGTCGCATCTCGCCCAGAGCCGCCAGACGCTGGCGATCTACATGGGCACGATGAAGGCGGCGGACATCAGCGAACAGCTTATTCAGCACGGTCGCGAGGCGACAACGCCCGTGGCCGTCATTTCTCGCGGCACGCGCGTCGATCAGCACGTTGCGACCGGCACGCTAGAACATCTTGCAACCCTGGCGAAAGACGCCCCGATGCCCGCCCTGATCGTGGTGGGCGAAGTGGTGCAGCTGCACAGCACGCTCGCCTGGTTTCAGAACATAACCGACACAGCAGGGGGCTTGGGTCTCCTCTGTCGTAAATTTGGCTTAAGGAACGGTTATGGACCAAAAACGTCTTACTCACCTGCGGCAGCTGGAGGCGGAGAGTATCCATATCATCCGCGAAGTGGCCGCCGAGTTCTCCAACCCGGTGATGATGTACTCCATCGGCAAAGATTCCAGCGTCATGCTGCATCTGGCGCGTAAAGCCTTCTATCCGGGCACGCTGCCGTTCCCGCTGCTGCACGTGGATACCGGCTGGAAATTCCGCGAGATGTACGAGTTCCGCGATCGTACCGCGAAAGCCTACGGCTGCGAGCTGCTGGTGCATAAAAACCCGGAAGGGGTGGCGATGGGCATTAACCCGTTCGTGCACGGTAGCGCCAAGCATACCGATATCATGAAAACCGAAGGGCTGAAGCAGGCGTTGAACAAATACGGTTTCGACGCGGCTTTCGGCGGCGCGCGCCGTGATGAAGAGAAATCCCGCGCCAAAGAGCGTATCTACTCCTTCCGCGATCGCTTCCACCGCTGGGACCCGAAAAACCAGCGCCCGGAGCTGTGGCACAACTACAACGGCCAGATCAACAAGGGCGAAAGCATTCGCGTCTTCCCGCTCTCCAACTGGACCGAGCTGGATATCTGGCAGTACATCTATCTGGAAAACATCGAGATCGTTCCGCTGTACCTGGCCGCTGAGCGCCCGGTGCTGGAGCGCGACGGCATGCTGATGATGATCGACGACGATCGCATCGACCTGCAGCCGGGTGAGGTGATCAAACAACAGATGGTGCGTTTCCGTACCCTCGGCTGCTGGCCGCTGACCGGCGCGGTGGAATCCAACGCGCAGACGCTGCCGGAGATCATCGAAGAGATGCTGGTGTCCACCACCAGCGAGCGACAGGGGCGCGTGATTGACCGCGACCAGGCCGGCTCGATGGAGCTGAAAAAACGTCAGGGTTATTTCTAAGGAGCCGCCATGAATACCACTATTGCCCAACAAATTGCCAATGAAGGCGGCGTTGAAGCCTATCTGCACGCGCAACAACACAAAAGCCTGCTGCGCTTCCTGACCTGCGGCAGCGTCGATGACGGCAAAAGCACCCTGATTGGCCGCCTGCTGCACGATACGCGCCAGATCTATGAAGATCAGCTCTCTTCCCTGCATAACGACAGCAAACGTCACGGCACCCAGGGCGAAAAACTCGACCTGGCGCTGCTGGTGGACGGCCTGCAGGCCGAGCGCGAGCAGGGCATCACCATCGACGTGGCCTACCGCTACTTCTCCACCGAGAAGCGCAAGTTCATCATCGCCGACACGCCGGGGCACGAGCAGTACACCCGCAACATGGCGACCGGTGCCTCCACCTGCGACCTGGCGATCCTGCTGATCGACGCGCGTAAAGGCGTGCTGGATCAGACCCGCCGCCACAGCTTTATCTCCACGCTGCTGGGGATCAAACACCTGGTGGTGGCGGTCAACAAGATGGATCTGGTGGACTTCAGCGAAGAGACCTTCGAGGAGATCCGCCAGGACTACCTGACCTTTGCCGAACAGCTGCCGGGCAACCTGGATATCCGCTTTGTGCCGCTGTCGGCGCTGGAAGGCGATAACGTCGCCACCAAGCCGAGCGCGAACATGCCGTGGTACAGCGGCCCGACGCTGCTGGAAGTGCTGGAGACCGTTGAGATCCAGCGCGTGGTCGACACCCAGCCGATGCGCTTCCCGGTGCAGTACGTTAACCGTCCGAACCTCGACTTCCGCGGCTTCGCCGGCACCCTGGCCTCCGGCGTGGTGAGGGTGGGGCAGCGCGTCAAAGTGCTGCCATCCGGCGTGGAATCGAGCATTCGCCC
The DNA here is from genome assembly GCA_039593635.1 of Enterobacterales bacterium. Lineage (GTDB taxonomy): Bacteria > Pseudomonadota > Gammaproteobacteria > Enterobacterales > Enterobacteriaceae > Enterobacter. The sequence goes on along the minus strand of JBCNOW010000006.1, from coordinate 34,288 downwards.
GCATCGTCACGTTTGACGGTGACCTGCAGGAAGCGGGCGCCGGGGAAGCGGTTACGCTGGTGCTGAAAGATGAGATTGACATCAGCCGCGGCGACCTGCTGGTGGATGCCGCAGCCGATGCTGGCCGGCGGTGCAGGGTGCGTCCGTGGACGTGGTGTGGATGGCGGAACAGCCGCTGACCGCCGGGCCAGAGCTACGACATCAAAATTGCGGGCAAGAAAACCCGCGCCCGCGTGGATGGCATTCAGTTCCAGGTGGACATCAACAACCTGACCCACCGTGACGTGAGCGAGCTGCCGCTGAACGGTATTGGTCTGGTGGATCTGACCTTTGACGAGCCGCTGGTGCTGGATGCGTATCAGCAGAACCCGGTAACCGGCGGGCTGATCTTTATCGATCGCCTGACCAACGTGACCGTCGGCGCGGGGATGGTGCGTGAGCCGAACTGAGCAGCCGCGCGCAGTCAGGCTGGCCAATTCAGCGCCTTCGAACTGGAACTGAACGCGCTGGTGCGTAAGCACTTCCCGCACTGGGGCGCGCGCGATCTGCTGGGAGGCAAGTAATGGCCGCCCATGATGAGAACGTCGTCTGGCATCCTCATCCGGTCACCGTCGCCCAGCGCGAACAGCTCCACGGTCACCGTGGGGTTGTGCTGTGGTTTACCGGGCTGTCCGGCTCCGGTAAATCCACGGTGGCGGGCGCGCTGGAAGAGGCGCTGCATCAGCAGGGCGTCAGTACCTACCTGCTGGATGGCGACAACGTGCGTCACGGCCTGTGCAGCGATTTGGGCTTCAGCGATGACGACCGCAAAGAGAATATCCGCCGGGTGGGGGAAGTCGCCAGCCTGATGGCGGACGCCGGGCTGGTGGTGCTGACGGCGTTTATCTCGCCGCACCGCGCCGAGCGCCAGATGGTGCGCGAGCGCGTCGGTCAGGATCGCTTTATCGAAGTGTTTGTCGATACGCCGCTGGAGATCTGTGAAGCGCGCGATCCGAAAGGGTTGTATAAAAAAGCGCGTGCCGGCGAGCTGCGAAACTTCACCGGAATTGACTCGGTTTACGAAGCGCCTGAATCGCCTGAAATTCACCTGGAAGGTCAACAATTGGTAACAAATTTAGTAAGCCAATTATTAGACCTGCTCAGACGGGACGATATTATCAGATCCTGAGACGGTATCGTTCGGGAGCTGTCTTCCCGAACGATGAGTCACGGTCACAGGATTAGCTATGCCAGAACAGTCTACACACCATGCTGGGCACGCAAAGATGAACGCACCCCCGACGACGAACACGACCTCGTCACTTCCGGGCGGCGTGAGTCGGCTTTGTCTCGTACTGGTGGCGCTGGGTATCCCGTTTCTGATCTACGGCGGTAACACGCTGTTTTTCTTTCTCTACACCTGGCCTTTCTTCCTGGCGCTGATGCCCGTTGCGGTCGGTGGTTGGCATCGTGCTGCAGCCTCGCATGCTGCGTGGCCGGCTGTGGTGGAGCGGCCTGATCACCGCCCTGGTGGTGGTGTGCCTGTTCTGGCTGCTATTCTCCTTTCTCTCCGGCTGGTAATCCGGCGCTGATGTGCAAACGCATCGGCAGGTTACAAAACTTTACCTGCCGTCCGGCGCTTTCTCCGTCATTATTTGTCCAGACAAAGTCTGGCGCTTGCGCGCCATCGCCCGGCCCCGCAGTGGAGTCGGACGGAAAGTTATGGGATGATGATGCCGTTTTTCAGGGGGCAGGATGGGTAAACTAACGCTGCTGTTGCTGGCTTTGCTGGTCTGGCTGCAATATTCGCTGTGGTTCGGTAAGAACGGACTGCACGACTACAGCCGGGTGAGCGATGACGTCGCGGCTCAGCAGGCAACAAACGCCAAACTTAAGGCGCGTAACGATCAACTCTTTGCTGAAATTGATGACCTCAATGGCGGACAAGAGGCGATTGAGGAACGCGCGCGCAATGAACTCAGTATGACTAAGCCGGGCGAAACCTTTTATCGTCTGGTTCCGGATGCGTCTAAACGCAATCAGGGCTCAGCACAAAACAATCGATAATCAGGCCCAGGATTACGACATGGCAGTAACTTTTTCGGACGTATGCGCCGTGGTGCCGGCCGCAGGTTTTGGCCGGCGCATGCAGACAGAATGTCCCAAGCAATACCTCTCTATTGGCGATAAAACGATCCTTGAGCACGCCGTGGCGGCGCTGCTGGCGCACCCGCGGGTGACGCGGGTGATCATCGCTATCAGCCCGGGCGATGCGCGCTTCGCGCAGCTACCGCTGGCAAATCATCCACAGATTACCGTTGTCGATGGCGGTGCCGAGCGCGCCGATTCCGTGCTGGCAGGCATTCAGGCTGCCGGAAACGCGCAGTGGGTACTGGTGCATGACGCGGCGCGTCCGTGTCTCCATCAGGACGATCTGGCACGCCTGCTGGCGCTGAGCGAAACCAGCAAAGTGGGCGGCATTCTGGCCGCGCCGGTGCGCGACACCATGAAGCGCGCCGAGCCGGGCAAACATGCAATCGCCCATACCGTTGAGCGCGTTGATTTATGGCACGCGCTGACGCCGCAATTTTTCCCGCTGCAAACTGCTCCACGACTGCTTAACGCGCGCGCTTAACGAAGGTGCGACCATCACGGACGAAGCCTCGGCGCTGGAGTATTGCGGTTTTCACCCAAAGCTTGTTGAAGGACGCGCTGATAATATAAAAGTGACGCGCCCGGAAGATTTACAGCTCGCGGAATTTTATCTTACCCGTTCGACCCATCAGGAGAAGGCATAATGCGAATTGGACACGGTTTTGATGTACACGCCTTTGGCGGCGAAGGCCCAATTATCATTGGCGGCGTACGCATTCCTTACGAAAAAGGGCTGCTGGCGCATTCTGATGGCGACGTGGCGCTGCATGCGCTGACCGACGCGCTGCTGGGCGCGGCGGCGCTGGGCGATATCGGCAAGCTGTTCCCGGACACCGATCCGGCATTTAAAGGCGCCGACAGCCGCGCACTGCTGCGCGAAGCCTGGCGCCGCATTCAGGCGAAGGGCTACACCCTCGGCAACGTCGATGTGACGATCATTGCCCAGGCCCCGAAAATGCTGCCGCACATTCCGCAGATGCGCGTCTTCATCGCCGAAGATCTGGGCTGCCATATGGATGACGTCAACGTCAAAGCCACCACCACCGAGAAACTGGGCTTTACCGGTCGTGGCGAAGGCATTGCCTGTGAAGCCGTGGCGCTGCTGGTGAAGGCCGCAATGCGGGCAAATGAGTGAGAACCTGACATACCTGCACGGCAAGCCGCAGGGGAACGGGGTGCTCAAAGCCAGCCCCGAAGATTTCGTGGTGGTGGAAGATCTGGGCTTTGAGCCGGACGGCGAAGGCGAGCATATCCTGGTGCGCATCCTGAAAAATGGCTGCAACACCCGCTTTGTGGCCGACGCGCTGGCAAAATTCCTCAAAATTCATGCCCGCGAAGTGAGCTTTGCCGGGCAGAAAGATAAACACGCGGTCACCGAGCAGTGGCTCTGCGCCCGCGTGCCCGGCAATGCGATGCCCAACCTTGCCGGCTTCCAGCTGGAAGGCGTGGAGATCCTGCAGGTGATTCGCCACAAGCGTAAACTGCGCACCGGCGCGCTGGCGGGCAATGCGTTTCGTCTGGTGGTACGTCAGGTGTCCGATCGCGCGCAGGTGGAATCGCGGCTGCAGCAGATTCAGCAGCAGGGCGTGCCCAACTACTTTGGCGAACAGCGCTTTGGCCGCGGCGGCAATAACCTGACGCAGGCGCGCCTGTGGGCAGAGGAGAAATTCCGTCCGCGTGACCGCAGCATGAAAGGCATTTGGCTGTCGGCGGCGCGCAGCCCGCTGTTCAATCAGCTGACCAGCGCGCGTCTGCAGCGTGACGGTGCGCTGGATCGCGTGCAGCCCGGCGATGCGCTGCAGCTCAGCGGGCGCGGCAGCTGGTTTGTTGCCCAGACGGACGAGTTACCTGCGCTGCAGCAGCGTGTGGATAACCACGAGCTGCGCATTACCGCGCCGCTGGCCGGGCGCGGCGAGCTGGGCACCCAGGGCGAAACGCTGGCGTTTGAACAGCAGCAGCTGGCGGGCGCGGCCGATCTGCTGGGCCTGCTGGAACGTGAACGCGTCGATGCCGCGCGGCGCGCCATGCTGGTGGTGCCGAAAGATCTGCAGTGGAGCTGGTGGGATGACGTCACGCTTGAGCTGCAGTTCTGGCTGCCGGCCGGCAGTTTTGCCACCAGCGTAGTGCGTGAGCTGCTGAGCAACGGCGCGGCGGCCCCGCTCGGCGAGGAATAAGCGAACCCGGCGACGATGAGCAAAAATCTCACCATCAAGGATATTGCCGTACTCGCCGGTGTGTCGATCACTACCGTCTCGCGCGTGCTCAACAAGCATGCGTGGGTGTCGGAAAAAACCCGCACGCGGGTGGAACAGGTGATTGCCGAGCATCAGTTCAGCCCCAACCTGATGGCGCGCGGCATGATATCGCGCCAGAGCTATACGCTCGCGGTGATCGTCTCTGACATCACTAACCCTTACTTCGTCACGCTGGTGGCGCAGATTCAGCAGGCCTGTCTGGCCATCGGTTACAAAATCACCCTGTACGATACCCAGTCGGCCAACCGCAGCCCTCAGCACGACGATGACGAAAGCGCGATTTTTCAGTCGATTATCGATAGCCAGATCGATGGGGTGATCGTGCTCGGCGGTCACAGCGACTACGCGCCGATTCCATCCGGCTACCTGACGCTGCTGGAATCGCTGATGGACAAAATGGCGGTGGTGGTGGTGGGGCAGCCGCATCCTGCTGGCCGCTGGCCGTGCGTGATGCGCGACCAGCAGCACTGCGTCGGACTGGCGGTGAATCACCTGCTGGCGCGCGGCCTGCGTGATATCGCCTTCATCGGCGGTTCGCGCAAAGTGTGGGTGACGCGCGAGCGCGTCAGTCATTTCCACGCCACGCTGCAGCAGGCCGGCATTACGCCGCGCGACAGCTGGATCTGCCTGAATAACTTCTATCCTGAACACGGCTATCAGGCGATTGATACGCTGTGGCAGCAGGCAGAGCAACCGCAGGCGCTGGTGGCAATCAACGATCGCGTGGCGATGGGCGCGATCCGCGCGTTACGCGATCGCGGCATTGACGTGCCTGAGCAGGTAGCGGTCATCAGCTGCGAGCGCTTCCCCGGCAGCGAGTATTTTATCCCGCGCCTGACCAGTGTCGATCACCAGAATCCGCAGCTGGGGCAAAACATTATCACCATGATGATGGCGCAGCTGGACGGCAGCTTAAGCCCGCACGCGCGCTGCAGCACACCGCTAAAGCCGGTATTGATCCCCGGCGAATCCGCCTGATCTTCTCCCCTTAAACGTTCCGCCTGCTTTCGTTGCGCTTTGTTAGCGCGATCGCAATTTCACGATCCTCACGTTGACTTAATATGCGCCATTAAATAAGTTGGCTCACAACCTGAAAACGTTTTCAGGTTGGCGGGAAAACAGTTTAAGGAGCGGTAATGAAACCCACCATGATGACCTACATCCACCAGCAACCCGAGGTGCTGAGCCATCTGCTGGCGTGCTATCCGCAGGGATTACCGGTGCTGGGCAAGGCGAAAACAGTGCTGATTCTGGCCACCGGCTCCAGCATCAACGCCGCGCTCAGCGCCAAATATTACGTTGAGCAACTGACCGGCGTACGCATCAGCGTGCAGGAGCCGTTTCATTTTCAGCACTACGAGCAGTGGGATCCGGCGACCGATCTGGTGATCGCGATTTCACAGAGCGGCGAGAGCACTTCGACGCTGGCAGCGATCGACGCGCTGAAAAAACAGCACGGCGTGGCAACCTGGGGCATCACCAGCAAAATCACCAGTCCGCTGGCGCAGGCGGTGGATCACGCCGTAGACATCATGAACGGCGAGGAGCGTGTCGGTTATGTCACTAAAGGCTATGTCGCCACGATTCTGACGCTGATGCTGATTGGCGTGCACAGCGCGCGCCACAGCGGTCGCGTCAGCGCAGAACAGGAGCAGCAGGCGCTGGCGCAACTGCAGCGCGGCGTCGACGCGATTCCGGACATCATCGCCCGCACCGAGCGCTTCTGGCAGCGCTGGCAGGACGATCTCACTGCGGCGCCACGCTTTATCTCGATTGGCTTTGGTCCGGCGATTGGCGTGATCAAAGAGATGGAGACCAAATTCAGCGAAACGGTGCGCGTGCCGTCGCAGGGCATTGAACTGGAAGCGTTTATGCATGGCCCCTATTTCGAAATCAATCCGCAGCACCGGCTGTTCTTCATCGACGTCGAGGCGCCGGTGCGCGAACGCCTGCAGCTGCTGCGCCAGTATGAGCAGCGCGTGACGCCGCACGTCTGGAGCCTGTGTCTCGGGGAGAGCGATGATGCGCGCACGCTGGCACTCGGCGTGGAGGTCAGCGAATGGATGGCGCCGCTGCTGATGGTGATTCCGTTCCAGATCCTCGCGCATCACATCGCTGAAGCCAAAGGCAACAATCTGCCGCAGCGCATATTCACTGATTTTGGCGTGGCGATGAAGAGCAAAACCAAACCGGGTGATTACGACTAACGCCGGGCGCGAGCCATAAGGATAACAACAATGAAACTCGATTACGTGAAGCTGGCGCAGGCCATCAGGGAACAGGTCGGCGGCGACGATAATATCAGCCACATTTCACACTGCGCCACGCGACTGCGGCTGACGATAAACGATCTGGCCAGTGTCGATATGCCGGCCATCAGTAGCCTGCCGGGCGTCATCCGCGTGGTGAACGCGTCCGGGCAACTGCAGATTGTGGTCGGGCCGCAGGTCGAACAGCTGTATCAGGCGATGCAGCAGGGCGCAGCGCCGGTGGCCGAACCGGTGAAGCCCGGCAAAGACGAGCGCGGCGTCGCGGGTAAAATGCTGGCCACGCTCGGCGCTATCTTTACGCCCTACATTGGCGTACTGGCTGGCATCGGGGTGATCAAAGGCATCATGGTGCTGCTGCAGACGCAGGGCTGGGTGGCGGACGATGACCTGCTGTTCGCCATGTTCAACGCGCTGGCCAGCGGGGTGTTTGTCTTTCTGCCGCTGTTTATTGCGGTTACCGCGGCAGACCGTTTCGGTACCAGCCGTTTCACCGCGCTGGCGCTGACGGCGGCGATGGTGTTTCCGCTGACCCAGCCGGATCTGCCGGCGCACTTTGCGCTGTTCGGCCTGAGCATCAGCCTGAAGATTTACGGCGGCGCGGTGATTCCGGCGATTCTGGCGGTGCTGCTGCTGAGCAAGGTTGAGCGCCGGCTGAAACAGTGGATCCCCGAGGTGGCAGCGCTGGTGTTTGTGCCGTGCCTGTCGCTGCTGATTTGTGGTTTTGTGGTGTTCACGGTGATTGGCCCGCTGGCGGATTACGTTGGCGTCGGCATCGCCAGCGGCTACAGCTGGCTCTATCAGCTTAGCCCGATGATCTCCGGCGCGCTGCTGGCGGGCATTGGTCAGCTATTTGTGGTGTTTGGCGTGCACTGGGGCATCATCCCGCTGGCGCTGATCAATATTCAGGTGCAGGGCTACGACACCATCATGGCGATGTTTATGTCGGCGGTGATGGGGCAGTTTGGCGCGGTCACCGGCGCGATCTTCATCGCCCGCAGCCTGCGCGACCGGCAGATTGCAATCTCGGCGTCGCTGTCAGCGTTCTTTGGCATCACCGAACCGGCGCTGTACGGCGTCAATCTCAAGTACCGCATGCTGTTTATCTTCGGCTGCATCGGCGCGGCGCTCGGCGGTGGCATCACCGGGCTGCTGCAGGTGAAAACCTACAGTTTCCTGCCGGTGCTGAACGTGTTTGAACTCGGCCTGTTCGAAGGCCCTGAGTCGAAGATGATCTATGAAGTGGCGGCAATTGCCGTGGCTTTCCTCACCCCATTCATTCTGACGCTGATTTACGGCCGCTGGACGCTGCGCAGCGTGAATAAAACCGGCGCCTGATGCGCTGATTCGTTAACACCAAAACAGGGAAATCGCATGCGGCTGCTTCGCAGGGCCGCGTGCACCTTAAGGAAAGGTCATGAACACATTCACCAGGAGAAACAAGGCAGCGCTGCTGCCGCTGGCCACCCTGATGCTGGGCGCGGCACCGCCGGCGCTGGCGGAAGGATTTGTTGAAGACAGCACGCTGGAGGGCACCGTCTATTACTGGCAGCGCCACCGTGAGCGTAAAGATCTCGATCCGCACAGCGCGCACTATCAGCACTATCAGACCAACCTGCATCACAGCACGCTGACCGGCGCGCTCGATTATCAGTCCGGCTATCTGGCCGATACCGTGGGCATTGATGTGGCGGCCTTCGCCACCTGGGATCTGTTTGAAGGCAGCCCGGCGCATCCCAACGAGATCAGCTTCAGTCACGGGCCTTCGATGTGGGAAGACCGTGGCGTCGGCGAACGTAACGGGCTGGATCTCTACCGTGCCGCGCTGAAACTCAAAGCCGGCGACTACTGGCTGCGGGCCGGTTATATCCAGCCGAGCGGTCAGACGCTGCTTGGCACCCAATGGGGATTTCTGCCCGGCACCTACCAGGGCGTGGAAGTCGGGGCAGTCTATGACTATGGCGCTGCCGGCGCGCTGTCGCTGTCGTGGATGGGCGCCAACAAGTACAAAGCACCGTGGTATCGCAAAATGTACGAGTTTCGCGAAATCGACCGGCAAACACGCATTCCTTATCTGCACTCGCTGGGCGCGAAGTATGACTTCAAAAACGGCAACACGCTGGAGCTGGCGTGGGGGGAATCTCCGCATTATCTCGACAAATATTTCGCCAAAGCGGCACGTCAGACCACGCTGTGGGATAACCCGTTCAGCGTCAGCTGGCAGTTCTACGGCTCGCAGGATCGTACCGGCCGCCATGATGTTTACGATGAGTTTGCCTGGCAGCAGGGCCTGACGCTGGCGTACCAGTGGGATCGCTACCAGTTCCGGCTCGAGGGCAGCGCGGTACACGCACCGGGTAAACAGGGTTACTACACCGTGGCGATGACGCCGATCTATCCCAACTCCGCGGGCCGCATCGATATGTGGTGGGATTCGCGCTCTGACTTCAACGCCGACGGCGAAAAAGCGCTGTTTGCAGGCCTGATGATCGATCTCAGCGACATCGTCTGGCCGGGCGTCAGCATCGGTGGCTCGTTCGCCTGGGGCTGGGACGGTAAACCGGCGCGCGGCGGCGACTGGTCGCAGCAGCAGCGCCTGACGGAAACCGCCATCAATGGCGATCTGGTGTGGCAGGTGCAGTCCGGCTGGGCCAAAGACACGGTATTTAAGCTGCATCTCACCGCCTACAACAACCATAGCGATAACCCCAGCTGGGGCGGCGGCTATGGCAATGTTTTCCAGGATGAAAAGGACGTCAAATTCATGATGATTGCCCCTTTTAGCCTGTTCAATCACTCACGACACTAAGGATGATGACCATGAGGATTCGCTTCTCCGCGCTGACCGCAGCGCTGTTACTGGCCGGGCTGGCGCACGCCGAAACCCACGTTTTAATCAATCAGGTCGGCTACGATGTTGCCGCGCCGAAAAACGCTATCGTGCAGCTTACCGGCGACTCGCGCGCTAAACCGCCGGTGAAATTTACCCTACTGGATAATGAGACCAATAAAGCGGTGCTGAGCGGCACGCTGCAGCCGCAGGGGGACGTGCCGGGCTGGGGCGATCGCACCTTCTATCGTGCCGATTTCTCCGGCTGGCAAACGCCGGGCCGCTACGTGCTGCAAACCACCAGCAGCGACGGCGATGTGCGCTCCGGGCCGTTCATTATTGGTGCCGATCTGCTCGAGCGCTATACGCTGTCCGATGTGATTGCCTATTTCAAAAGCCAGCGCGTCACCGGCCTGTTCGATAAGGCGGACCGCAAACTGCCGCTGCCACCGGGCACCGGCAGCGGTACGGTTGACGTCCACGGCGGCTGGTATGACGCCACCGGCGATTACGGCGTGCACCTGTCGCACCAGAATCTGACCTCTTACTTCAATCCGCAGCAGGCGCCGCTGGTGGCGTGGAGTTTACTGCGCGGTTATCAAAATCTCGGGGCGCGGGATAACCCGAACTTTGATGAGTATCGCCGGCGCATGCTCGACGAAGGGCTGTACGGTGCCGATTTCCTGGTGCGCATGAAGCGGCCGGGTGAATCCTTCTTCCAGGCGATCTCGTCGCCGGGCAAAGAGAAGCTGGCTCAGGACCGGGTGATCGCCAATCCCAACTGGCGCACGCAGATTAAAGAGAAGGAGTCAGATTCCACCATTGTTGAAGAAGAGGCGGTCGGCCCGCTGGCGTGGCAGGCCAGCTTCCGATCCGGTGCCGGCATGTCAATTGCCGCGCTGGCGCTGGCCAGCACCATGGAAAATGACGGTAACTTTACGCGGCAGCAGTATCTGCAAACCGCAGAAGATGCCTTTGCCTTCCTGCAGAAAAATAATCTGCGCATGGTGAACGACGGCAAAGAGAACATCGTGGATGATTACACCGCGCTGCTGGCGGCTACCGAGCTGTATCGCGCCTCGCAAAAAGCGGTCTATCTGGCTGCGGCGCAGCAGCGCGCGGAGAGCCTGATGGCGCGACTGACATCGCTGGATAACTGGCATGACTACTGGCGTGCCGACGGCGAAAAACGCCCGTTCTTCCATCCGTCCGATGCCGGCCTGCCGGTGATTGCGCTGCTGGAGTACGCGCTCATCGCGCCGCAGGCGCAGCAGGCGAATATCCGCCAGACGGTGAAACGCTCGCTGAGCTTTGAACTGGCGGTGACTAAAGAGAGCAATAACCCGTTTGGCTATGCGCGCCAGCTGATTCAGCTGAAAGACGGCGTGAAGCGCACCAGCTTCTTCTTCCCGCACGACAGCGAAGCTGCGCCGTGGTGGCAGGGCGAAAACGCGCGTATCGCCTCGCTGGCCGCCGCCGCCCGTCAGGCGATGCCGCTGTTTGCGGACGATAAAGCCTTTACGCAGCAGCTGCAGAACTATGCCTGGGATCAGCTCAACTGGATCCTCGGTCATAATCCGTACGACGTCAGCATGCTGACCGGCAGTGGCTATCGTCACATCAGCTATCTGTTCTTCAATTCGTGGAAATACACCACGCTGCCGGGCGGTATCGTCAACGGTATCACCGGCGCGTCGAATCAGGTGGCGGACGGTATCGCCTTTGATGAAGGTTATGCGGTCACACGGAAGGATGACGACTGGCGCTGGGCGGAAGGCTGGCTGCCGCACTCGGCCTGGTATCTGTATGCGGTGAGCTTACCGGATCGTCACTGAGGTGATAAATCAGCCCGGCTTTTCGCCGGGCTTTTTACCGGTTGCCATTGCGTTTGACTGCTTATTGTTGCGACAACTGCCGACGGTTGCGTGATTTACGCCTACCACTTCCCGCGCCTCACCGCTAGAATGCAAACATCCTTGTGCCGCCAGCGCAGGACCGCTTGCGCCGCTGAAGGCGCAAAACGGGCGCGGCGGTCGGTGGACCGGTTAATGAAAAAGGTCAGAATCAGATGCGGATACGGCTCAGCAACGATGATGGAATTCAGACTCCCGGCATTGGCGTGTTCCCTGGCGTGAAGACATTACGACAGGTTGATCCTGGCGCCGGCGCGGCGCGGAAGAGGGCAGGCGACGGGCTGTACCAGGCTGAGGTGAACCCGGCATGGTAAACCGGCGCATCGAAACGCTTCTGGCCCAACTGCGCACGCAGGGTATTCACGATGAGCATCTGCTGAAAGCCATCGCTGATGTCCCGCGTGAACGCTTTATTGACGAGGCTTTTGAACATAAAGCCTGGGAGAATGTGGCGCTGCCAATTGGCAACGGCCAGACCATTTCTCAGCCTTATATGGTGGCGCGCATGACGGCGCTGCTGGAACTGAACCCGACTTCGCGCGTGCTGGAAATTGGCACCGGTTCGGGTTATCAGACCGCCATTCTCGCGCATCTGGTTAACCACGTTTACTCGGTTGAACGCATCAAAGGGCTGCAGTGGCAGGCGAAACGCCGCCTGAAGCAGCTCGATCTGCATAACATTTCCACACGCCACGGCGACGGCTGGCAGGGCTGGGCCGCGCGGGGGCCGTTTGATGCCATTATTGTGACTGCCGCACCGCCAGAAATTCCGACTGCGCTGATAGCGCAACTGGGAGAAGGCGGCAAAATGGTGCTGCCGGTGGGTGAGGACCAGCAGGTACTTAAGCGCCTGCGTCGTCAGGGTGGTGAAATCATTGAAGAAACGATTGAGCCGGTGCGCTTTGTGCCGCTGGTTCAGGGCGATCTGGCATAAAGCCATCTTACGTATTTCTTCACAATCGTTACATGGCATGGCGCAGTTGATATTGTTACTATCCTTGTTAATCAATGCGAAAGCGCGTTTTTGACGGCACAGACAGTGAATCATGCGGTCAACGTCGACACACAGTTTTATCCAGGATTGCCATCACGGGGGATCAATGAGCACGGGAAGCACAGTATTTCAATTACGCCGTCTGGCGGCACTTTCACTGGTCGGTTTTTGGCTGGCAGGCTGTAGCTCTGGCGACAACACACAAGCCCCCATCAGCCAGATTGGCAGCAACAGCGGTGATAGCGGTATGGCTGCAGCTCCCACCACAGGCGGCGGCATGATCGCCGCGCAGAACAGCACCGTGCCGGCGATGCCGCGTGGTGGAATGTTAAGCGGTGGTACACCATCAGCCGCGCCTGCGGGTGGAATGGTTAGTGGCAATAATAATGTGACCACCGAAAATGGTCGTATTGTGTACAATCGCAATTATGGGAATATTCCTAAAGGCAGCTACGGCGGTGAAACCTACACCGTTAAGCGAGGCGATACGCTGTTCTATATTGCCTGGATTACCGGCAATGATTTCCGCGATCTGGCACAGCGCAATAATATCGCGGCGCCCTATAGCCTGAGCGCCGGGCAGACGTTACAGGTGGGTAACGGTAACGGTCAGACCATCACCGGTGGTAACGCGATAACCGCAGCGGATGCCACGCAGGGCGGCGTTCCGGTGGCATCGAATCAGACGCAAATTAAATCCACCCCTGTTGCACAGCAACCTGTTATTACGTATTCTGATGATTCGGGTTCGACAGGCGGGAAAATGCTGCCGTCGAAAGGGGCAAATAATGTGGCAACGACCACAGCTCCGGTTACCGCACCGCCCACAGTTAGCAGCACAACTAATAGCACAACACCAGTGGGAAGCTGGCGCTGGCCGACTGATGGGAAGATTATCGAGAACTTCTCCGCTGCGGAAGGCGGAAACAAAGGGATCGATATCGCAGGCGTAAAGGACAGGCTATCATCGCGACCGCAGACGGACGCGTTGTATATGCCGGTAACGCTCTGCGCGGTTACGGTAATCTTATCATCATCAAACATAACGATGATTACCTGAGTGCCTACGCCCATAACGACACAATGCTGGTCCGGGAACAACAAGAAGTTAAGGCGGGGCAAAAAATCGCTACCATGGGTAGCACCGGAACCAGTTCTACACGCTTGCATTTTGAAATTCGTTACAAGGGGAAATCCGTAAACCCGCTGCAGTATTTGCCGCAGCGATAAATTGACGGGGCATGCCAGCCAGGGTGTCTCGTTCAGGGATCACGGGTAGGAGCCACCTTATGAGTCAGAATACGCTGAAAGTTCATGATTTAAATGAAGATGCGGAATTTGATGAGAACGGAGCAGAGGCTTTTGACGAAAAAGCCTTAGTAGAAGAGGAACCCAGTGATAACGATTTGGCTGAAGAAGAGCTGTTATCGCAGGGTGCCACACAGCGTGTACTGGACGCGACTCAGCTTTACCTTGGGGAGATTGGTTACTCCCCACTGTTAACGGCCGAAGAAGAAGTCTATTTCGCACGTCGTGCTTTGCGTGGTGATGTTGCCTCGCGTCGTCGCATGATTGAAAGTAACCTGCGACTGGTGGTGAAGATTGCCCGTCGTTACGGCAATCGTGGTCTGGCGCTGCTGGATCTGATTGAAGAGGGCAACCTAGGTCTGATCCGCGCCGTTGAGAAGTTTGACCCGGAACGCGGGTTCCGCTTCTCAACCTACGCGACCTGGTGGATTCGTCAGACCATCGAACGGGCTATTATGAACCAAACCCGTACGATTCGACTGCCGATTCACATTGTCAAAGAGCTGAACGTCTATCTGCGTACCGCGCGCGAGTTGTCCCATAAGCTGGACCACGAGCCGAGCGCGGAAGAGATTGCCGAACAACTGGACAAACCAGTTGATGACGTAAGCCGTATGCTGCGTCTCAACGAGCGCATTACCTCGGTTGACACGCCGCTGGGCGGCGACTCCGAAAAAGCGCTGCTGGATATCCTGGCCGATGAGAAAGACAACGGTCCGGAAGACACCACGCAGGACGATGATATGAAACAGAGCATCGTCAAATGGCTGTTCGAACTGAACGCCAAACAGCGTGAAGTGCTGGCACGTCGTTTCGGTCTGCTGGGGTATGAAGCTGCGACACTGGAAGATGTGGGCCGCGAAATTGGCCTGACCCGTGAACGTGTTCGTCAGATTCAGGTAGAAGGTCTGCGTCGTCTGCGTGAAATTCTGCAGACGCAAGGTCTGAATATCGAAGCGCTGTTCCGCGAATAAGCCGTAGCTGGCAATAAAAACGGTGACCATAAGGTCACCGTTTTTTTATGCCTGTCATTCAGGCCGGCGCGCCGCGCACGCGCCGGTGACTGATTACATCAGGGTTTTCAGACGGTAAATCCACTCCAGCGCCTGACGCGGCGTCAGGCTGTCCGGATCGAGGTTTTCCAGCGCTTCCACCGCCGGCGAGGTCTCTTCCGCCGGAGCCAGCAGCGACATCTGCGTGCCATCAATCGTTGCGTCGCCGCCGCATTCGGCGACAGGCTTTCCAGCTCGCGCAGCTTGTGACGCGCACGCTTAATCACCTCTTTCGGCACACCCGCCAGCGCCGCGACGGCCAGGCCGTAGCTCTTGCTCGCCGCGCCATCCTGCACGCTGTGCATAAAGGCGATGGTGTCGCCGTGCTCCAGCGCATCAAGATGCACGTTTGCCACGCCTTCCATTTTCTCCGGCAGCTGCGTCAGCTCGAAGTAGTGGGTCGCGAACAGCGTCATGGCCTTGATTTTATTCGCCAGGCTTTCGGCACAGGCCCAGGCCAGCGACAGGCCATCATAGGTGGAGGTTCCGCGTCCGATTTCATCCATCAGCACCAGGCTGTTTTCGGTGGCGTTATGCAGAATGTTGGCGGTTTCGGTCATCTCGACCATAAAGGTCGAGCGACCGCTGGCCAGATCGTCCGCCGCGCCGACGCGGGTAAAGATGCGGTCGATGGGGCCGATCTCCACTTTTTGCGCCGGCACATAGCTGCCGATATAGGCCAGCAGCGCAATCAGCGCCGTCTGGCGCATATAGGTACTTTTACCGCCCATGTTCGGGCCGGTAATGATCAGCATGCGGCGCTGCGGCGACAGGCTCAGCGGGTTGGCAATGAACGGCTCTTTCAGCACCTGCTCCACCACCGGATGACGGCCTTCGGTAATGCGAATGCCGGCTTTATCCGTGAAGGACCGGGCGGCAATAGTTCAGCGTCCAGGCGCGTTCCGCCAGGTTCACCAGCACGTCCAGTTCCGCCAGCGCGGAGGCGCTCTGCTGCAGGTCGGCCAGGTGCGGCATCAGCAGATCGAACAGCTCGTCATAAAGCTGTTTTTCCAGCGCCAGCGCTTTGCCTTTCGAGGTGAGAACTTTGTCTTCGTACTCTTTCAGTTCGGGAATGATGTAGCGTTCGGCATTTTTCAGCGTCTGGCGACGCACGTAATGAATCGGCGCCAGATGGCTCTGCCCGCGGCTGATCTGAATGTAGTAACCGTGTACCGCGTTATAGCCCACTTTCAGCGTATCCAGCCCGAGACGTTCGCGCTCGCGGATCTCCAGCCGATCAAGATAGTCCGTCGCGCCGTCGGCCAGCGCGCGCCATTCGTCCAGCTCGGCGTTATAGCCCGGCGCAATCACGCCGCCATCGCGCACCAGCACCGGCGGCGCATCGATAATGGCGCGCTCCAGCAGTTCGCGCAGTTCGCTGAACTCGCCCATCTTTTCGCGCAGCGCCTCTGACCCGGGGCGCTGCTTTCACTTCCGCCAAGCTGCGCACGCAGTTCCGGCAGTTGCTGGAAGGCGTGACGCATCCGCGCCAGGTCGCGCGGACGCGCGGTGCGCAGCGCCAGACGTGCCAGAATACGCTCCAGATCGCCCACCTGACGCAGCACCGGTTGCAGTTCTCCGCTCTAGCGATCCTGCAATGCGGCAATGGTTTGCTGGCGGCAAACCAGCGTCAGCACTGGTGGCTACGTCGCGAACCGGCATATGCAGCCAGCGTTTCAGCATGCGGCTGCCCATTGGCGTTACGGTACTATCGAGCACCGACGCCAGCGTATTTTCGACGCCGCCCGCCAGGTTCTGGGTGATCTCCAGATTACGGCGCGTGGCGGCATCCATGATGATGCTGTCCTGCTGGCGCTCCATGGTGATAGAGCGAATATGCGGCAGGGCGGTGCGCTGCGTGTCTTTGACATACTGCAGCAGACAGCCCGCCGCGCACAGCGCCAGATGCGCGTTTTCCACCCCAAAGCCGATCAGATCGCGGGTGCCAAACTGCAGGTTTAGCTGCTGGCGGGCGGTATCAATTTCGAATTCCCACAGCGGACGGCGCCGCAGACCGCGGCGGCCTTCAATCAGCGCCATTTCGGCGAAATCCTCCGGCATAGAGCAGCTCTGCCGGGTTGGTGCGCTGCAGTTCGGCAGCCATGGTTTCGACGATCGGCCGGCTCGCTCAGGCGAAAACGCCCGGAGCTGATATCCAGCGTGGCATAGCCAAAACCTTTGCTGTCATCCTGCCAGATGGCTGCCAGCAGGTTATCCTGGCGCTCCTGCAGCAGCGCTTCATCGCTGATGGTGCCTGGCGTTACGATGCGCACCACTTTGCGCTCAACCGGCCCTTTGCTCAGTTGCCGGATCGCCGATCTGCTCGCAGATCGCCACGGATTCGCCCAGACTTCACCAGCTTCGCCAGATAGTTTTCAACCGCATGATGCGGAACGCCGGCCATCGGGATCGGCTCACCTGCCGATGCGCCACGTTTGGTCAGCGAGATGTCCAGCAGCTGCGATGCGCGTTTAGCATCGTCATAAAACAGCTCGTAAAAATCGCCCATGCGGTAAAACAGCAGGATGTCCGGATGCTGTGCCTTCAGCTTCAGGTACTGCTGCATCATGGGGGTGTGGCCACTGAAGTCCATTTGCTCTGCTCCTTTCATCTCATTCTCACTCAGGATTCACTCTTTTGATTTCCGCTGGCTGGACAGGGGCAGCCGGGGATGGATGGTTATCACACTGGCGGATAACGAAAGGGCAGATGTTAGCATTTTTGCGCAGCCCGCTTCATCCGCCAGCCGATGTTTCTGGCTGGCGACCATATCAAATTGCGACAGGCGGTAAAAAGCAAATTTTACGCGGCGGGGAAAACTGTGGAGCCAGCACGCAAATTCGGCGCTTAGCGCGGCCGGGCGCTGCCGCTGCCGCGCTACAGGTGAGTGTCAGTTCGGTCAGTGCACCCCTTACCTCTGCGGCGTTTTCATTACCTGAGCAGAGATATGGCTGGTCATAACTGCAGAATCACAACGGGCGTAAATTTACGACATTGCTCTGTAAGTCGCTTCGTTGAACGATTACCATGAGCATTCGTGTTTCATCTGGCTTATGGATATCCGATGCGTTTTAAGGTTGCTCTTCTTCCGCTTATTTGTTTGCTTGCTGCCTGCAGCAGTAAGCCTGCCCCCCAGCAGCAATCCGCCGTTGTGCCTGCACCGAAAGGGGGGTTTTTACTGGAACCTTCTCACGCCATTCAGCCGATGTTTGGCGACTTCGCCAATAACCCGGCGGCCGAACAGTTCATCGATAAAATGGTGAGCAAAGCACGGTTTCGACCGCCAGCAGCTGCATGAAATTTTGTCTCAGGCGAAGCGTCTGGACTACGTGCTGCGCCTGATGGATCAGGCAGGCACCGACTATACGCCCAGGTGCCGAGCGGGCCAAACGGCGCGTGGCTGCGCTATCGCAAACAGTTCATTACCCCGGACAACGTGCAAAACGGCGTGGCGTTCTGGAATCAGTATGAAGATGCGCTCAACCGCGCGTGGCA
Organism: Enterobacterales bacterium; assembly: GCA_039593635.1. Taxonomy (GTDB): domain Bacteria; phylum Pseudomonadota; class Gammaproteobacteria; order Enterobacterales; family Enterobacteriaceae; genus Enterobacter. The sequence goes on along the minus strand of JBCNOW010000006.1, from coordinate 16,041 downwards.
GGTCTACGGCGTGCCGCCGGAAATCATCGTCGGGATTATCGGCGTGGAAACCCGCTGGGGCCGCGTGATGGGCAAAACCCGCATCCTGGACGCGCTGGCGACGCTCTCCTTTAACTACCCGCGCCGCGCCGAATACTTCTCCAGCGAGCTGGAAACCTTCCTGCTGATGGCGCGCAACGAGCAGGACGATCCGCTCGATCTGAAAGGCTCGTTTGCCGGTGCGATGGGCTACGGCCAGTTTATGCCGTCCTCCTATAAGCAGTATGCCGTCGACTTTAACGGCGACGGCCACATCAACCTGTGGGATCCGGTGGATGCCATCGGCAGCGTGGCGAACTACTTCAAAGCGCACGGCTGGACGTTCCGGTGAAAACGTCGCCGTGCCCGCCAGCGGTCAGGCACCGGCGCTGGAGAACGGTTTCAAAACCTCTTATTCAGTGAATACGCTGGCGGCCAGCGGTCTGGCACCGCAGGGTTCGCTGGACGGCAACAGCCAGGTGAGCCTGCTGCGTCTGGATGTGGGAACCGGCTATCAGTACTGGTACGGTATGCCGAACTTCTACACCATCACCCGCTATAACCACAGCACGCACTATGCGATGGCGGTGTGGCAGCTGGGGCTGGCGGTCGCCCAGGCGCGTCAGGGCAACATGCTTTAATCCTGTCCTTATAAAGTATGAGGGTATAAGATGGCGCCCGTTTTGCGGTGCCTTCTTCATCGCATACCGACCACTGAGGAATATGTATGACGACTTTACCTGCCTGCCCGGCCTGCCAGGCAGATTACACCTGGCAGGAGGGTGAAAACCTGAACTGCCCCTCCTGCGGCCATATCTGGTCCGCCAGCGCGGATGACAGCAGCGAAGGGCTGGTGGTGCGCGATGCCAACGGTAACCTGCTGGCAGATGGCGATAGCGTAACCGTAGTTAAAGATCTCAAGGTGAAAGGCAGCTCTTCCACCCTGAAAATCGGCACCAAAGTGAAAAGCATCCGTCTGGTTGAAGGTGACCACAATATCGATTGCAAAATCGACGGCTTCGGTCCGATGAAACTCAAATCTGAGTTTGTGAAAAAGAACTAATTGCAGGACGGCCATGTGCCGTCCTGTTGCTTTCTCCCTTCTGGTTGGGCTGGTAACCACAGCCTCACCAGCGCGCGATATCGCCACGCCCGAACCTGCTGTCTCTGATTCCGCTGCGCCACTCACACTTTTCCGGCAACCGCACTTTTCTCTTCGCGCCTCGCGCAGCAAAACAGGTAGTGTGTGACTCTTCCACACAGACAGGAGCGTTGCTATGCAAGACTGGAATCCCCAGCTGTATCGTCAGTTTGAATCTGAGCGTACGCGTCCGGCACAGGAGTTGCTGGCGCGTATTCCCGTCAACGAGGTGCGCTTTGCTACGGACCTGGGATGTGGCCCGGGCAACAGCACGGAACTGCTGGCGCACGCCTGGCCGCAGGCGCACATCACCGGCATCGACAGCTCTGAGGCGATGCTGGAACAGGCGCGGCAACGCCTGCCGGACTGTTATTTTCGTCAGGCCGATATCCGCAGCTGGCAGCCTGAGCAGCCGCAACAGGTCATTTATGCCAATGCGTCGCTGCAATGGCTGACCGACCACGAAACCTTGTTGCCGCATCTGGTAAACCAGCTGGCACCGGGCGGTGCACTGGCGGTGCAAATGCCGGATAACCTGCAGGAGCCGTCGCATCATCTGATGCGTGAGGTGGCCGCCAGCTCACGCTGGCAGGGGCATATTTCGCCTCAGGCGGCAGAGCGCAAACGCCTGCTGAGCAGCGATCGCTACTATGATTTATTAAGCGATGCAGGCTGTCAGGTCGATATCTGGCGCACCACTTACTATCATCCGATGGCAGATGCGCAGGCGATTATCAGCTGGCTGCGTGCCACCGGGCTGCGTCCATTCCTTGCCGCGCTGGATGAGGCGCAGCAGGCTGACTTTTTACATGACTATCATCAGGCGCTGCTGCCCGCTTACCCGACGCGTAGTAATGGACAGGTTTTGCTGGCCTTTCCGCGTTTATTTATGGTGGCGGTGAAAACGCGCTGACCCTGCCGGAACGCAGTGCGCAAAATGCGACGGCGGCGGTTGAAAAGGGCTTGTCGCCGCACCATTTACTGCTAACGTGAAGCGCCACAACAGGAGAAGGCGATGAACGACGAACAACTTCAGCAGCTCAGCCGCCGTATTGGCGAACAGCTCAGGCATCGTCAGGCGACGGTGACGGCGGCGGAGTCCTGCACCGGCGGCTGGGTTGCCAAGGTAATTACCGACATCGCCGGCAGTTCCGCCTGGTTTGAACGCGGCTTTGTTACCTACAGTAATGAAGCTAAAGCGCAGATGATTGGCGTGCAGGCGAAGCCACGCTGGAACAGCATGGTGCTGTCAGTGAGCCGGTGGTGGTCATTGAAATGGCGATTGGCGCGCTGAAAGCGGCGCGGGCCGATTACGCTATTTCGATCAGCGGTATCGCCGGGCCGGATGGCGGCAGCGGCGTGAAAAGCCGGTCGGCACCGTCTGGTTTGGCATTGCCAGGTCCGGAGGGCCGCGTGCTGGCGCAGCGCCAGCAGTTTACCGGCGATCGTGATGCTGTCCGGCGTCAGGCGACCAGCTATTGCGCTGCAAACGCTCTGGCAACAATTTCTACAAAACACTTGATACTGTATGACCATACAGTATAATTGCACCAACAGAACAGAAGTCATCCACGGTGAAGCGCAGTTGCTTCTCCCGGCATGACAGGAGTAATAATGGCTATCGACGAAAACAAACAGAAAGCGTTGGCGGCAGCACTGGGCCAGATCGAAAAGCAATTCGGTAAAGGCTCCATCATGCGCCTGGGTGAAGACCGTTCCATGGATGTGGAAACCATCTCCACCGGTTCGCTTTCTCTGGATATCGCGCTGGGCGCGGGCGGTCTGCCGATGGGGCGTATCGTAGAGATCTACGGGCCGGAATCCTCCGGTAAAACCACCCTGACCCTGCAGGTGATTGCCGCGGCGCAGCGCGAAGGTAAAACCTGTGCGTTTATCGATGCCGAGCACGCGCTGGACCCTGTCTATGCCCGTAAGCTGGGCGTTGATATCGACAACCTGCTGTGTTCCCAGCCGGACACCGGTGAGCAGGCGCTGGAGATTTGTGACGCGCTGGCGCGCTCCGGTGCGGTTGACGTGATCATCGTCGACTCCGTTGCGGCGCTGACGCCAAAAGCGGAAATCGAAGGTGAAATCGGTGACTCTCACATGGGCCTCGCGGCACGTATGATGAGCCAGGCGATGCGTAAGCTGGCCGGTAACCTGAAGCAGTCCAACACGCTGCTGATCTTCATCAACCAGATCCGTATGAAAATTGGTGTGATGTTCGGTAACCCGGAAACCACCACCGGTGGTAACGCGCTGAAATTCTACGCCTCTGTCCGTCTGGATATCCGCCGTATCGGCGCGGTGAAAGAGGGCGAGAACGTGGTGGGGAGCGAAACCCGCGTGAAGGTGGTGAAGAACAAAATCGCCGCGCCGTTCAAACAGGCTGAGTTCCAGATCCTCTACGGCGAAGGTATCAACTTCTTCGGCGAGCTGGTTGACCTGGGCGTGAAAGAGAAGCTGATTGAAAAAGCGGGCGCCTGGTACAGCTACAACGGTGACAAAATTGGTCAGGGTAAAGCGAATGCTATCTCCTGGCTGAAAGAGAACCCGGCTGCGGCGAAAGAGATCGAGAAGAAGGTGCGTGAGCTTCTGCTGACCGGACTCCAACCAGATGCCGCGACAGCGGATAGCGCGGCTGATAGATACGAAGAAGCCAGCGAAACCAACGAAGATTTCTAAGTCCTCATATCCACGGGAGCAGCAATGCTCCCGTTTTGCTTTTCCCGCCTGTGCTTTTCCTCTCTGCCTTCTTGCTTTACCCTGCGCAACAGTCACAACAAGGTAATCCTATGTCATCGACCTCATCACAGGCTCCGGAGCCTACCTTTTCGCGCTTGCTGGATCGTGCGGTACGCATTCTCGCCGTGCGCGACCACAGTGAGCAGGAGCTGCGGCGCAAACTGTCAGCTGAACAATCAGCGTGCGGCCTGGCTACAGCAACAGGAGAGCCAGCCGATACCGGAAGAGACTGCTGGAGACAGAGTGCTCGCCTGGTGCTATGAGCATCACTATCTGGACGACGAGCGTTTTGCCTCGCGCTTTCTCGCCAGCCGCGGCCGCAAAGGGTATGGGCCCGCGCGCATCCGGCAGGAGCTGAACCAGAAAGGGGTAGCCCGGGAGTCCATCGAAAAAGCGATGCGCGAAAGCGACATCGACTGGTGCGAGCTGGCAAAAGAGCAGGCTATTCGTAAATACGGCGAACCGCTGCCGCGTGAATTTTCAGAAAAAGTCAAAATCCAGCGCTTTTTGCTCTACCGCGGCTTTCTGATGGAAGATATTCAGGATATCTGGCGTAATTTTGCCGATTGAACGCATGCGGGATTTTACTTCCCACTAAAGAAAACTTATCTTATTCCCACTTTTTCCAGTAGCTGGTCTGTCCAACGGTTTACCGATACAGGCTGGCTACGACATTTCGTTAGCTTGATTTCAGGATAATTATGAGCAAGAGCACCGCTGAGATCCGTCAGGCGTTTCTCGATTTTTTCCATAGTAAGGGACACCAGGTTGTTGCCAGCAGCTCCCTGGTACCGAACAACGATCCGACTCTGCTGTTTACCAACGCCGGGATGAACCAGTTCAAGGATGTGTTCCTTGGTCTCGACAAGCGTAATTATTCCCGCGCCACAACCTCACAGCGTTGCGTGCGTGCCGGCGGTAAACACAACGACCTGGAAAACGTCGGTTACACCGCGCGTCACCACACCTTCTTCGAAATGCTGGGCAACTTCAGCTTCGGCGACTACTTCAAACACGATGCCATTCAATATGCGTGGGAACTGCTGACCGGTGAAAACTGGTTCAACCTGCCGAAAGAGCGTCTGTGGGTTACCGTCTACGAAACCGATGACGAAGCCTACGAAATCTGGGAAAAAGAAGTCGGTATCCCGCGCGAGCGTATTATTCGCATCGGTGATAACAAAGGCGCGGCTTACGCGTCTGACAACTTCTGGCAGATGGGTGACACCGGTCCTTGCGGTCCGTGCACCGAGATCTTCTACGATCACGGCGACCACATCTGGGGCGGCCCTCCGGGCAGCCCGGAAGAAGACGGCGATCGCTACATCGAGATCTGGAACATCGTCTTCATGCAGTTCAACCGTCAGGCCGACGGCACCATGGAGCCGCTGCCGAAGCCGTCCGTGGATACCGGTATGGGCCTGGAGCGTATCGCCGCGGTTCTGCAGCACGTGAACTCCAACTACGAGATCGACCTGTTCAGCAACCTGATCAAAGCCGTTGCGGAAGTGACCGGCGCGACCGATCTGAACAACAAATCGCTGCGCGTTATCGCAGACCACATCCGTTCCTGTGCGTTCCTGATTGCCGACGGCGTTATCCCGTCGAATGAAAACCGTGGCTATGTGCTGCGTCGCATCATTCGTCGTGCGATCCGTCACGGCAACATGCTGGGCGCGAAGGACACCTTCTTCTACAAACTCGTTGGGCCGCTGATTGGCGTGATGGGCTCAGCCGGTGACGAGCTGAAACGCCAGCAGGCGCAGGTTGAGCAGGTTCTGAAAACCGAAGAAGAGCAGTTTGCCCGTACGCTGGAGCGCGGCCTGGCGCTGCTGGACGAAGAGCTGGCGAAGCTTAAGGGCGACACGCTGGACGGCGAAACCGCTTTCCGCCTGTACGATACCTACGGCTTCCCGGTTGACCTGACGGCGGACGTTTGCCGCGAGCGCAACATCAAAGTTGATGAAGCAGGATTTGAAGCCGCGATGGAAGAGCAGCGTCGTCGTGCGCGTGAGTCCAGCGGTTTCGGTGCAGACTACAACGCGATGATCCGCGTTGATAGCGCGTCTGAATTCAAAGGCTATGAGGCGCTGGAACTGACCGGCAAAGTGACCGCTCTGTTTGTTGACGGTAAAGCCGTAGACAGCATCAGCGCGGGCCAGGAAGCCGTCGTCATTCTGGACAAAACCCCGTTCTATGCGGAATCCGGTGGCCAGGTTGGCGATAAAGGCGAACTGAAAGGCAACGGCTTTAGCTTCAGCGTAAGCGACACCCAGAAATACGGTCAGGCGATTGGTCACCAGGGCAAACTGGTTTCCGGTTCTCTGAAAGTGGGCGAGGGCGTACAGGCTAACGTCGATGAAGCGCGTCGCGCGCGCATCCGCCTGAACCACTCTGCAACGCACCTGATGCACGCTGCCCTGCGCGACGTGCTGGGCACCCACGTTGCACAGAAAGGTTCTCTGGTTAACGACAAAGTGCTGCGTTTCGACTTCTCGCATTTTGAAGCGATGAAACCGTCTGAAATCCGCGCGGTGGAAGATCTGGTGAACGCGCAGATCCGTCGTAACCTGCCAATCGAAACCAACATCATGGATCTCGAAGACGCGAAAAAAAAAGGTGCGATGGCGCTGTTTGGCGAGAAATACGATGAGCGCGTTCGCGTGCTGAGCATGGGCGACTTCTCTACCGAGCTGTGCGGCGGTACGCACGCCTCCCGCACCGGTGATATCGGCCTGTTCCGCATTGTGTCCGAATCCGGCACGGCGGCAGGTGTTCGTCGTATTGAAGCGGTGACCGGTGAAGGCGCGATTGCCAGCCTGCATGCGCAGAGCGATCAGCTGCACGACATCGCGCAGCTGCTGAAAGGCGATAGCCAGAACCTGAGCGAGAAAGTGCGCGTTGCGCTGGTCGCACATCGTACCCGTCAGCTGGAAAAAGAGCTGCAGCAGCTGAAAGAGCAGGCTGCGGCGCAGGAGAGCGCAAACCTCTCCAGCAAAGCGGTAGACATTAAGGGCGTCAAACTGCTGGTCAGCGATCTGGCGGGCGTTGAGCCTAAGATGCTGCGTACCATGGTCGACGATCTGAAGAACCAGCTTGGTTCTACGGTTATCGTGCTGGCAACGGTGGCAGAAGGTAAGGTTTCTCTGATTGCGGGCGTCTCTAAGGATGTGACCGACCGCGTTAAAGCAGGGGAACTGATTGGTATGGTCGCCCAGCAGGTGGGCGGCAAAGGGGGCGGTCGTCCGGACATGGCGCAAGCCGGTGGTACGGATGCGGCGGCACTTCCTGCGGCATTGGCCAGCGTTGAAAGCTGGGTGAGCGCGAAACTGTAATAACTACAAAGCACAATCAGACGCCATAGCGGTAACGTTATGGCGTCTTGTTCACTGTGCTATCGATAACGATAAAGTCAGGTTGAGTTTGTGTATATCGGCTAAACTTACGTTTAACAGAATGTGATGCCGTGACTGCTTACACTTTACGTGTTTGTCATCGCTTACTTTTTGGCGTTATATGATGGATAATGCCGGGATACAAGAGACCCGACTCTTTTAATCTTTCAAGGAGCAAAGAATGCTGATTCTGACTCGTCGAGTTGGTGAGACCCTCATGATTGGGGATGAGGTCACCGTGACAGTTTTAGGGGTAAAGGGTAACCAGGTACGTATTGGTGTTAACGCTCCTAAAGAAGTATCTGTCCACCGTGAAGAGATCTACCAGCGTATCCAGGCTGAAAAATCCCAGCAGTCCAGTTACTGATATTGTCGCGTCTCGCTGTCGGGCGAGACGCAACCCCCCGCTACTCATTTCCTCCTGTCAAAGTTACCGCTTTTTATCCGTTCAATCGCTCTCCTGATTTTCCACTTTATATCCGGCCGAACCTTCCATGTCGGCGTTGCCTTCTGCAAAATCCGCTTTTTCTGTATGATCCAAAACACCCTCTTTGCGGCTTTTACATGCGAATTGCGTGTGATTTGTGCAAACGATAAAAGCTTTTGGAAAATTGTTTGACTTATAAGTCCCAGAAAGTAATATATGCGCCACGCAGCGACGAGAAGCTCTTAACGAGTTCAACTCGAAGCACTCGAAAGAGGCGTTGTGTGGTGAGGTGGCCGAGAGGCTGAAGGCGCTCCCCTGCTAAGGGAGTATGCGGTCAAAAGCTGCATCCGGGGTTCGAATCCCCGCCTCACCGCCATTTTGCATCCGTAGCTCAGCTGGATAGAGTACTCGGCTACGAACCGAGCGGTCGGAGGTTCGAATCCTCCCGGATGCACCATCTTTTGCTTCATGGAAATTGCCTCAGTGTGTCATGATGCGATAATCGTTCAGGACGTACTAAGGAGGATAACGTTGCTTCAGCAACGGCCCGCAGGGCGAGGCGAAAGCCGAGTCATCCTCCCGGATGCACCATCTTTGTCAGAGTAGTGAGAAGAGAGCATGAGTCACTAAGAATCATTCAATGCATCCGTAGCTCAGCTGGATAGAGTACTCGGCTACGAACCGAGCGGTCGGAGGTTCGAATCCTCCCGGATGCACCATTTTTCTATTTCAGTGATTTCAGTACCAGTAAAATCTCTCAATGCATCCATAGCTCAGCTGGATAGAGTACTCGGCTACGAACCGAGCGGTCGGAGGTTCGAATCCTCCTGGATGCACCATTCTCTGTGTTATTCTCAAGTCTGTTCAGTTTGTTCATCGAAAGAAAATCCCAATGCATCCGTAGCTCAGCTGGATAGAGTACTCGGCTACGAACCGAGCGGTCGGAGGTTCGAATCCTCCCGGATGCACCATCAAATAAAAAGCAAACTGCCCTTGTGCGCTGTTCCGCTTGATTCCTGACCCGATTCAACATCCGCATTCCGAAAGATTTTCTCACGCGCCGTCTCCATCAAAAAATCACTGCATTTACCGCCATTTATCGCCGGTCGCGCGCTCTGACCTTATTCTGAAAACGAAAATTGCTAATGCTTTCAAAGCATTTGCGGTTAAGCCTGCCGCGCGACAAAAACCACCTTTTACGATAAAGTAATGCTTTGTTAATCGTTTAGCGAGAGCACGATGTACGCACAGTATGACGGTTTGATCTTCGATATGGATGGCACCATCCTGGATACCGAACCCACGCATCGTAAAGCCTGGACCGAGGTCCTGGGTCGCTACGGCATGCGTTTCGACCTTGGATCGAGGCAAAGATGGTGGCCCTCAACGGATCACCCACCTGGCGCGTACTGCGCCCGCTACATTATTGAACTGAATCAGGCCGATCTCGACCCGCACCTGCTCGCGCGCGAAAAAACCGATGCGGTAAAAGCCATGCTTTTAGATACCGTGCGCCCTCTGCCGCTGATTGATGTGGTAAAAGAGTGGCACGGGCGTCGTCCGATGTCGGTGGGGACGGGCAGCGAAAACAGCCATATAGCCGAAGCGCTGCTGGACCATCTTGGCCTGCTCAACCTTCCTACTCATGCCTGCCCTTTTCTGCGGTGGTTGCCGCCGATCATGTTAAAAATCACAAGCCCGCACCGGACACCTTCCTGCTCTGCGCAGAACTAATGGGCGTACCGGCGGCAAAATGCGTCGTGTTTGAAGATGCTGATTTTGGCATTCAGGCCGCGCGTGATGCCGGAATGGATGCGGTGGATGTGCGCTTACTGTGAGTGACGCGCTGTCACTTGCCTCATTATTCGCCAGCAGTTTTCTAAGCGCCACGCTGTTACCGGGAAATTCGGAAGTGGTGCTGGTGGCGAGGCTGTTGTCCGGCGTCAGTCCAGCCCTGGCTGCTTGTATAATAGCAACAATGGGTAATAGCCTTGGAGGGCTGACTAACGTTATTCTTGGGCGTTTCTTTCCGCTGCGCGAAAAGTCGCGCTGGCAGGAAAAGGCAGTCGGCTGGCTAAAACGCTATGGCGCTGCCACGCTGTTATTAAGCTGGATGCCTGTAATAGGCGATTTACTGTGTCTGCTGGCGGGATGGATGCGCATCTCCTGGGGACCGGTGCTCTTTTTTTTGTGCCTTGGCAAGGCGTTGCGCTATGTTCTCGTGGCGTGGGCAACACTACAGGGTATGACGTGGTGGCACTAATTGGTGGAATGAATACGCGACCTTCAATCGTCAACCATTACAATTATGCTGAGTAACATTACTTTGACAGGCGGGAGGTCAATTTGATCCCGGACGTATCACAGGCGCTGGCCTGGCTGGAAAACCACCCTCAGGCACTGAAGGGTATTCAGCGTGGTCTTGAGCGTGAAACGCTGCGCGTAAACGCGGACGGTCAGCTTAGCGACGACGGGTCACCCGAAGGCGTTAGGCTCGGCGCTGACACATAAATGGATCACAACCGATTTCGCTGAAGCGCTGCTGGAGTTCATCACGCCGGTGGACGGCGATATCGATCATATGCTGACGATCCTGCGCGATATCCATCGCTACACCGCGCGCAATCTGGGCGATGAGCGCATGTGGCCGCTCAGCATGCCGTGCTATATCGAAGACGGGCCAGGAGATTGAGCTGGCGCAGTACGGCACCTCCAACATCGGCCGGCTGAAAACGCTCTATCGCGAGGGGCTGAAAAACCGCTACGGCGCGCTGATGCAGACTATCTCTGGCGTGCACTACAACTTCTCGTTGCCGATGGCGTTCTGGCAGGCGTGGGCGGAGAAAGACGCGGAGAGCGGAAAAGAGACCATCTCCGCGGGCTATTTCCGCCTGATCCGCAACTATTACCGTTTCGGCTGGGTGATTCCGTATCTGTTTGGCGCGTCGCCGGCCATCTGCTCTTCGTTCCTGCAGGGGAAACCGACCACGCTGCCGTTCGAGAAAACAGACGGCGGAATGTATACCTGCCGTACGCCACCTCTCTGCGCCTGAGCGATCTGGGCTATACCAATAAATCGCAAAGCAATCTCGGTATTACGTTTAACGAATTGCACGAATATGTGGCAGGATTGAAGCGGGCGATCAAAACCCCGTCGGAAGAGTACGCGAAAATCGGCCTCGAAAAAGACGGAAGGCAAACGTCTGCAAATCAACAGCAACGTGCTGCAGATTGAAAACGAACTGTATGCGCCAATTCGTCCGAAGCGCGTGACGCGCAGCGGTGAAACGCCGTCGGATGCGCTGCAGCGCGGCGGCATTGAATACATTGAAGTGCGCTCGCTGGACATCAACCCGTTCTCTGCGATTGGCGTTGATGAGCAGCAGGTTCGCTTCCTGGATCTGTTTATGGTCTGGTGCGCGCTGGCCGATGCGCCGGAAATGAGTTCAGATGAACTGCTTTGTACCCGCACAAACTGGAACCGCGTGATTCTGGAAGGGCGCAAGCCGGGCCTGACGTTGGGCATTGGCTGCGTGAAACGGCGCAGTTCCCGCTGGCGAAAGTGGGTAAAGATCTGTTCCGCGACCTGAAGCGTGTGGCCCGGACAATGGACAGCATCGACGGCGGCGAACGCGTATCAACAGGTCTGCGACCAACTGGTGGAAAGCTTTGATAATCCGGAGCTGACGTTCTCAGCGCGCATTCTGCGTTCTATGATTGATCAGGGGCATGGCCGGAGCCGGCGTGGCGCTGGCCGAGCAGTACCGTGAGATGCTGATGCGAAGAGCCGCTGGAAATCCTGAGCGAAGCGGATTTTAGCCGTCAGGCGCAGGAGTCCGGTGCGTGAGACAGCAGCAGTTGAAGCGGCCGGATACCGACTGGAGTCGTTTGACAGGCGTTTCTGGCAGGTCGCGAAGGCTAGAAAAGAAAAAGGCCACATCGCTGTGGCCAAAATATACATCTCTGAATTCAGGGATGATGATAACAAATGCGCGTCTTTCATATACTCAGACGTGCGCGTACTGTAGAAGAGTTCAGTTTATTTTAAAAAAATCACTATCGGAGGTGACGTATGCCGTTATTAGATAGCTTTACTGTCGACCATACCCGTATGGAAGCACCTGCAGTCCGCGTGGCGAAGACCATGCACACCCCGCACGGCGACACGATCACCGTCTTCGATCTGCGCTTCTGCGTGCCGAACAAAGAAGTGATGCCGGAGAAAGAGGCATTCACACGCTGGAACACCTGTTCGCCGGTTTCATGCGTGACCACCTGAACGGCAACGGCGTTGAGATCATCGATATTTCTCCGATGGGCTGCCGTACCGGCTTCTACATGAGCCTGATTGGTCCGCCGGAAGAGAAGCGCGTCGCAGATGCGTGGAAAGCGGCCATGGAAGACGTGCTGAAGGTGAAAGAGCAGAACCAGATCCCGGAGCTGAACGTTTACCAGTGCGGCACCTACCAGATGCACTCTCTGGAAGAAGCGCAGGAGATCGCGCGCAACGTGCTGGCGCACGACATTGGCGTTAACCGCAATGAAGATCTGAAGCTGCCGGCTGAAAAGCTGAAAGAGCTGCAACTCTAGTTGCCGCTTCTGTCATAAAAAACGCCGCGATCATCGCGGCGTTTTGTTTTTATCGTCTCAGGAACCGATGGACGCTTTCAGCGGCTGATGCGGCGTAATGCGCACCTGCTTAATCATATTGTCCTGCACGTCCAGGATATCAATATCGTACTGCTCAATGCGCACCCGCGTGCCCGCCGGCCGGGATCTCTTCCAGCGCTTCCAGAATCATCCCGTTCATGGTGCGAGCTTCATCTTCCGGCAAATGCCAGTTAAAGGCTTTGTTGAGTTCCCGAATGTTCGCGCTGCCGTCAATCAGCACCGAACCGTCGTTTTGCGGCGTGACCTCTTCCGCAAGGGAAGGGGACATGGAGGTGGTAAAGTCCCCGACAATCTCTTCCAGAATATCTTCGACCGTCACCAGCCCCTGAATATCGCCGTACTCATCGACCACCAGGCCGACCTTCTTCTTGTTGCGCTGGAATTTCACCAGCTGCGTGCTGAGCGGCGTTCCTTCCGGCACGTAGTAAATCTCGTCGGCGGCGCGCAGCATCACCTCTTTGGTGAACTCTTTTTTCTCGGTCATCAGGCGGTAGGCTTCGCGCACGCGCAGCATGCTGATGGCGTCATCCAGCGAGTCGCGATACAGCACAATGCGCCCGTGCGGGGAGTGGCGTCAGCTGGCGGACAATGGCTTTCCAGTCGTCGTTGATATCGATACCGACGATTTCGTTACGCGGCACCATGATGTCGTTAACGCTCACCTTTTCCAGATCCAGCACCGACAGGAGCATGTCCTGATTGCGGCGGGAGATCTGCGAGCGGGATTCGTTCACGATGGTGCGCAGCTCTTCTTTGCTGAGCGCGCTGCTGATGCGACGTCGGCTTTGATGCCCACCATGCGCATCAGAACGCGGGTCACCATGTTCAGCAGCCAGACCAGCGGCATCATCAGGATCTGCAGCGGCGCCAGCAGAAAGCTGCTGGGGTAGGCCACCTTTTCCGGGTAAAGCGCGGCGATGGTTTTTGGCAGCACTTCGGCAAACACCAGCACCACAAACGTCAGCACGCCGGTGGCAATCGCCACCCCGGCGTTGCCGTACAGGCGCATCCCAACGATGGTGCCGAGCGCCGAGGCCAGAATATTGACGAGGTTGTTGCCGATAAGCACCAGGCTTATCAGGCGATCCGGTTTGCGGAGCAGTTTTTCAACGCGACGGGCGGCGCGGTTACCCTGTTTGGCACGATGACGCAACCGGTAGCGGTTTAGGGTCATCATGCCGGTTTCCGAGCCGGAGAAATAGGCGGAGATGACCACCATGACGATCAGCGTGATGATGATCGCGTGGTGGTAGAGATGTGTTCCAGGGGGAACTCCTTTTGTTACTTAGCCAGCAAATTGCTGTATGAAGCGGCTGCCAAAATAGGCAAGGGTGAGAATGCCCGCACCCGCGACGTTGAACCAGACCACGCGACGACCGCGCCAGCCTTCATGGTAATGGCCCCACAACAGGACAATATAGACAAACCACGCGATGATGGAGAGCACCGCTTTATCGATATTCTCCACGCTGAACAGGTTCTTCATATAAAACAGGCCGGTGCAGAGCGTGAGCGTCAGCAGCACCACGCCCACCTGGGTGATGTGGAACATCTTACGCTCAATGACCATCAGCGGCGGCATTTCATGGTTGAACGCCAGCCTTTTGTTTTTCAGCTGGTAGTCAATCCAGGCGAGCTGCATGGCGTAAAGCGCGGCGATAATCAGCGTCGCGTAGGCAAACAGCGACAGGCCGATATGCACCAGCATGCCCGGCGTCGCCTCCAGATGCGTAATGAACTCATTAGGCATAAAGGTGGCGAAGGCCAGATTGATCAGCGCGAAGGTATAGACAATCGGCAGCAGCAGCCAGCCGCGATTTTTCGACGCGACGATGGTCATCACCGTACAGATCATCAGGCTGACCAGCGAGCCGACGTTCAGCACGCTCAGGTTTTGCACGCTGCCGTCGCCGGGAATAATGCGTGATTCCAGCGCAAACGCGTGGCTAATCAGTGCGATGACCGCCGAAAGAATAGCCATGCGCCGCCAGCCGCTGTTTTTTTGCAGCAGTCCGGGAATGATCAGCGCGAGGCTGACAGAGTAGGCAACAAGGGCGATCAGTGCGAAAACAGGCATATAGGCATCGACAGTTGTCTTAATAAGAAAGAGAAGCAGTATAACGTTACGTGACGCCTGCTCCAACCGTTGCATAACAACAAAGGCGCCTTCATGTTATACTCCGGCAAAATTCTGTGTATGTGTCGCTCAATGGCGGCCCAACGTTTCTACTCAGGCGAGAGACAATGTTTGATAATTTAACCGATCGTTTGTCGCGCACGCTGCGCAACATCAGCGGCCGCGGACGCCTTACCGAAGACAACATCAAGGAAACGCTGCGCGAAGTGCGCATGGCGCTGCTGGAAGCCGACGTGGCGCTGCCGGTTGTTCGTGATTTTATCAACCGCGTAAAAGAGAAGGCGGTTGGTCATGAAGTTAACAAGAGCCTGACCCCGGGTCAGGAGTTCGTCAAAATCGTTCGTAACGAACTGGTTGCGGCGATGGGCGAAGAGAACCAGGTGCTGAACCTCGCCGCTCAGCCGCCGGCCGTGGTGCTGATGGCGGGCCTGCAGGGTGCGGGTAAAACCACCAGCGTCGGTAAGCTGGGTAAATTCCTGCGCGAAAAGCACAAGAAGAAGGTGCTGGTGGTTTCTGCGGACGTCTATCGCCCGGCGGCGATCAAGCAGCTGGAAACCCTGGCGGAGCAGGTCGGCGTGGATTTCTTCCCGTCCGACGTCAGCCAGAAGCCGGTGGACATCGTTAACGCCGCGCTGAAAGAAGCGAAGCTGAAGTTCTACGACGTGCTGCTGGTGGATACCGCCGGTCGTCTGCACGTTGACGAAGCGATGATGGACGAGATCAAACAGGTGCATGCCGCGATCAACCCGGTGGAAACCCTGTTCGTGGTCGATGCCATGACCGGTCAGGATGCGGCCAACACCGCGAAAGCGTTCAACGAAGCGCTGCCGCTAACCGGCGTGGTGCTGACCAAAGTGGACGGCGACGCCCGCGGCGGTGCGGCGCTCTCCATTCGTCACATCACCGGCAAGCCGATCAAATTCCTCGGCGTGGGCGAGAAGACCGAAGCGCTGGAGCCGTTCCACCCGGACCGTATGGCCTCGCGCATCCTCGGCATGGGCGACGTGCTGTCGCTGATCGAAGATATCGAGAGCAAGGTTGACCGCGCGCAGGCCGAGAAGCTGGCCAACAAGCTGAAAAAAGGCGACGGCTTCGATCTGACCGACTTCCTTGAGCAACTGCGTCAGATGAAAAACATGGGCGGCATGGCCAGCCTGATGGGCAAACTGCCGGGCATGGGCCAGATCCCGGACAACGTGAAAGCGCAGATGGATGACAAGGTGCTGGTGCGTATGGAGGCGATCATCAACTCGATGACGCTGAAAGAGCGCGCTAACCCGGACATCATCAAAGGTTCCCGTAAACGCCGTATCGCAGCCGGTTGCGGCATGCAGGTGCAGGACGTTAACCGCCTTCTGAAACAGTTCGACGACATGCAGCGCATGATGAAGAAAATGAAGAAGGGCGGCATGGCGAAGATGATGCGCGGCATGAAAGGGATGATGCCGCCAGGATTCCCCGGCCGCTAAGGCGACACAGCCCGAACCAGAAAAGTGAGACACTCAGG
>JBCNOW010000005.1:0-10569 GCA_039593635.1 Enterobacterales bacterium | reverse complement strand
TGGCGCGTAAGCGACATCCCAAAGTTAATAGCAAACAAGGGGTTGGCCATAAGGCCAGCCCCTTTTTTATGGGCGTTTGAGGTGATAGATCGCCGTGTTGACCGGCCCGCTCTCCAGCACAATCAACCCGTAGCGGTAATCCACAAATGAGAAGCCGCTGCGCAGGGCCACGGCGCGGCTGGCGTGATTCTCTTCTGCAGCAAGAATCTCCAGCACAGCAATATGTGGCTGGGCGAACGCCAGATTCACCAGCTGTGCCACCGCCCGGCGGGCAACGCCCTGTTGCTGCTCCTCGCTGCGAACCCAGTAGCCCAGCGCACTGAACTCACCGGGCTGGCGCGCATAACGTAAGCCAGCACCGCCCAGCAACCGATCGTTGCCATCAACAATCGCGAACTCTTCAGCTTCACCCTTTTGACGCTGCAGATGGGTGAAATTGATCCAGCTGACGGCTTCACCGACGCTGTAATCCGCATGTGCCCATACCATCCACGGCTGCAGGCTGCCCAGAGACTGATTAACGGCATGCGTAAACGCTTCGGCATCCTGCAGAATAAAGGGACGCAGGGCGACTTCAGGGATGGACATAGAGCGATCCTGAACTAATTAAATGGATAACAGCATGTTAACGATATCGTAAGGAAAAAACATCTGACCTGGTCAGATGACTGTAATTATAACTTTACATTTGCGTTTGATGGATCTTACAGGTTTTAAGGTTGTTAAGTTATTGATTTATATATTTTAATTAACTTTTATTTTGTGGTTTAAAAGAGGGTGGTAATAAAAGTGTACATGCATGGATTGCATGTTTTACATGCTGTGGTAAAGTAAGCGTCATCCTCAGTGAGGATCGTAAAACCGCAAAACGAGTCATACAGGATCGCCATCATGCAAAAAGACGCGCTGAACAACGTACATATCACCGACGAACAGGTTTTAATTACCCCGGATCAACTGAAAGCGGAGTTCCCGCTGACCGCCGCGCAGGAGGCGCAAATCGACGCACTCCCGCCAGACCATTTCTGACATCATCGCCGGCCGCGATCCGCGTCTGCTGGTGGTGTGTGGTCCTTGCTCCATTCACGATCCTGAAACCGCCATTGAATATGCTCGTCGATTTAAAGCACTAGCGGCAGAGGTCAGCGATAGCCTCTATCTGGTGATGCGCGTCTATTTTGAAAAACCCCGTACCACCGTTGGCTGGAAAGGGTTGATTAACGATCCGCACATGGATGGCTCGTTTGATGTGGAAGCCGGCCTGAAGATTGCGCGTCGCCTGCTGGTGGAGCTGGTGAGCATGGGGCTGCCGCTGGCAACCGAAGCGCTGGATCCGAACAGCCCGCAGTACCTCGGCGATCTGTTTAGCTGGTCCGCGATTGGTGCGCGTACCACCGAATCGCAAACCCACCGCGAAATGGCGTCTGGCCTGTCGATGCCGGTCGGCTTTAAAAACGGCACCGATGGCAGCCTGGCGACGGCGATCAACGCCATGCGCGCCGCCGCGATGCCGCACCGCTTTGTCGGCATCAACCAGGCCGGTCAGGTTTGCCTGCTGCAAACGCAGGGCAACCCGGACGGTCATGTGATCCTGCGCGGCGGTAAAGCGCCAAACTACAGCCCGGCGGATGTGGCGCAGTGTGAAAAAGAGATGGAACAGGCGGGACTGCGTCCGGCACTGATGGTAGATTGCAGTCATGGTAATTCGAATAAAGATTACCGTCGCCAGCCTGCCGTTGCGGAATCCGTGGTGGCACAGATCAAAGATGGAAACCGTTCGATTATCGGTCTGATGATTGAGAGCAATATTCATGAAGGCAATCAGTCTTCTGAACAGCCGCGCAGCGCGATGAAGTACGGCGTTTCCGTGACGGATGCCTGCATCAGCTGGGAAACCACCGATGCGCTGCTGCGTGAGATCCATAAAGATCTGCAGCGGAAAGCTGGCGGCGCGTCTGGCTTAAGAGGTGTAGGTTATGGTTGCTGAATTGACCGCACTGCGCGATCAAATTGATGAAGTGGATAAGGCGCTGCTGGGGCTGCTGGCGCGCCGCCTGGCGCTGGTTGCCGAAGTCGGTGAGGTCAAAAGCAAATACGGCCTGCCGATTTACGTGCCGGAGCGCGAAGCCTCAATGCTGGCCTCCCGTCGTAAAGAGGCCCAGGCGCTGGGCGTTTCGCCGGATTTGATTGAAGATGTTCTGCGTCGCGTGATGCGGGAATCCTACTTCAGCAGCGAAAATGACAAAGGCTTTAAAACCCTGTGTCCTGAACTGCGGCCGGTGGTGATTGTCGGCGGCGCAGGACAGATGGGGCGTCTGTTTGAGAAAATGCTGACGCTTTCTGGCTATCAGGTGCGCATTCTGGAAAAAGAGGACTGGGCGCATGCGCCGGAACTGATGAAAGATGCCGGAATGGTCATCGTCAGCGTGCCGATCCACGTGACGGAGCAGATCATTGCGAAGCTGCCGCCGCTACCGGAAGACTGCATTCTGGTGGATCTGGCGTCCGTGAAAAATGGTCCGCTGCAGGCGATGCTGGCGGCGCATACCGGCCCGGTGCTGGGTCTGCACCCTATGTTTGGCCCGGACAGCGGCAGCCTGGCGAAGCAGGTGGTGGTCTGCTGCGACGGTCGTCAGCCGGAAGCCTATCAGTGGTTCCTGGAACAGATTCAGGTCTGGGGCGCGCGGCTGCACCGCATCAGCGCGGTCGAGCACGATCAGAACATGGCGTTCATTCAGGCGCTGCGCCACTTTGCGACCTTTGCCTACGGGCTGCATCTGGCGGAAGAGAACGTGCAGCTTGAACAGCTGCTGGCGCTCTCTTCGCCTATCTATCGTCTGGAGCTGGCGATGGTCGGGCGTCTGTTTGCGCAGGATCCGCAGCTTTACGCCGACATTATTATGTCGTCGGAAAATAACCTGGCGCTGATCAAGCGCTACTATCAGCGCTTTGGCGAAGCCATCACGCTGCTGGAGCACGGCGACAAACAGGCGTTTATCGACAGCTTCCGCAAAGTGGAGCACTGGTTTGGCGATTACGCCAAGCGTTTCCAGAGTGAAAGCCGCACGCTGTTGCGCCAGGCAAATGACAGTCGCCAGTAATGCGATTAAGGCATCCGCGAGGATGCCTTTTTGTTTTACAGACGCGGTTCTACCGGCACCACGTTTTCGCCGGGATAACAGCCCAGCACTTTCAGCGAACGGGTGATTTCGCCCAGTTCGCGCAGCGCTTTTTGCATGTTCTCCGACTGCAGGTTGGCCTGGATATCGAGGTAGAACATCTCTTCCCACGGGTTACCGTGGATTGGGCGCGATTCCAGTTTGGTCATGATCAGGTTGTGGTTGCGCAGCACCAGCAGGGCTTCAACCAGCGCGCCGGCCTGCTGGCCGGTTGCCATCAGCAGCGTGGTTTTCGCCGGCACCTGGTCTGAGACATTGATGGCTTTGCGCGCCAGCACCATGAAGCGGGTGATGTTTTGCGTCTGGTTTGCCAGGTTGCGTTCCAGCACCTGCAGACCATACAGCGCGCCGCCCGCTTCGCTGCCCAGCGCCGCAACGTGCGGGGAGTTGGCCTGCGCCACTTTTTCCATCGCCGCCGAGGTGCTTTCGGTGTACTCAATTTTCCAGTTCGGGTAGCGGTTCAGGAACTGGCTGCACTGCTGGAACGGCTGCGGATGGCTGTACACGGTTTCGATCGTGCTCAGGTCGGTTGAGCCGGAGACCAGCACGCAGTGATCGATAGGGATCGTCAGCTCGCCGACCAGCGACAGGCTGGTGTGCTGCAGTAAATCGTAGACGTCGTTGATGGCACCGGAGCTGGTGTTTTCAATCGGCACGACGGCGTAATCCGCCTGGCCGGTTTCGACCTGGTTAAAAATGTCGGGAAACTTCGCACAGCCGCTCTCAATAAATTCTTCGAAATGGCGCGCGGCATATTGACGTGCGGCCAGGTGAGAATAGGAGCCTTTAGGCCCGAGGAAGGCGATGCGCGCAGAGTGCGGGTTGGTTTTGTTCAGATGCTGCTGGAGTAGCGCTTGCTGGGTCAGAACGGAATCTTCGATGATGAGCTGGAACAACCGGGTGATGTAATGGGCATCGAGGTGATGCGCTTTGCCCAGCTGGATCAGACGCTCCAGCAGGTCGCGCTCGCGGTCGATATCACGCACCGGGCGATGGGAGTCCAGTTTGGCTTTGCCCACTTCAACGGCGAGCGCGCGGCGTTCGGCCAGCAGCGCCAGCAGTTTTTCATCCAGCGCGCTGATTTTTACGCGCAGATCCAGTAACGGGTTTTCCGGTGTCATAGTGTTGCCTGTCTCATTTTATCGTTATCAATAAAAAAGCCCCCCGGTGTGGGAGGCCTTGTTGTTCGTCTTCGCATTCTTTATCACACGACGAAACGCCTCCCGTTCAGGGGAAGGTAAAAAAGAATGCGAAGAAGAACGGCGTAAGTTTCATAAAGTCATCCTGTGGATTGATACCGTTAAAGTACCCGTACTGTTTTCACCCTGTCAATAAAAAACGCGCCCGAAGGCGCGTTGGCGGTACACTCAATTTAAAGGATTACTCTTCTTCAACTTCTTCCGCGAAGCTGGCGTCTTTCACCGATGTTGCGGCGCGACGGGCTTCACCTTTGTGTTGCACTTTATTGAGCTGCCGTTCCAGCTTGTTGATCAAATCGTTAATAGCGGTGTACATATCCTCGTGTTTTGCGCTGGCGACCAGATGGCCGTTTGGAGTATTGATAGTTGCGTCAGCGATGAAACCCTGCGGCTCCTTGGACAGGATGATATGTGGATTAATCAAATGTGTTTGCCATTTATCCAGTTTGGCGAGACGGTCTGCGACGTGCTGGCGAATTGCCGGAGTAATTTCCATTTGTTTACTGGTAATGTTCATTGTCATAAATTTTACCTCTTGTCTTTCCGTCTTGGTGATTCCAGCATACCGGGCCTAATGTCAAAATGTGTGATTTAGATCACGTTATTTTGTCGGTTTTTGTCAGGGAATCTTTTTTGTGAGGCAGGGCAGGAAGAGGCGAGATTTACCTTGTCGAAGGCAAAAATTGCGGGGATAGGGGTCATAGATTGGATGAGTTGACCGTAGCGGCAAAAACGCGCTTCAGCGGTTGTCTGAAATGAAAAAAACGGCAGCCGCAGCCCTGGCTGCCGTTTTGCATTGAGGCAAAATCAGGTGTTGCTGCTGTTCGCGGCGATGATTTTCGCCACTTTTTCAGCCTGCGCGGTCATCTGCATCTGACGGTAAGCATTTTCCATCAGCTTCAGGCCGTCACGCGTTGCCTGCGTATCCGGATAATCACGCAGCATACCTTCTACGCGGTTAACCACGGCAACCCATGCGCCACGGCGGGTATAGTATTCCGCCACGGAGTATTCATACTTCGCCAGACGATCTTTCAGGAACACCAGACGTTTGGTTGCGCGTCGGTCGACGTACTGACTGTTCGGATAGCCGCGCACCAGCTTGGAGAAGTCATTGAAGGCATCGCGCGCATGCTGCGGGTCACGGTCGGAACGATCCACGCCGAAGAAGCCCTGCAGCGCACTGTCATCCAGCGCCATGTTGGTCAGGCCGCGCATATACATCACGTAATCGATGTTAGGATGAGTCGGGTTCAGACGCATGAAACGATCGATGGTTGCCTGAGCCAGCGGCAGATCGGCATTTTTGTAGTAGGCGTAGATGAGATCTAACTGTACCTGCTGCGAATACGGACCAAACGGATAGCGATTATCCAACGCTTCCAGTTGCGTTATCGCCTGTTTCCAGTTACCGTCCTGCAACTTTTGTTGTGCAGTCGCATAGATTTCATTCGGCGGATTGTCAGGGACCTGTTCATTCGAACCGGAGCAGCCCACCAAAGCCAGGCTCAACGTGGCCGCTGCCACCAGATATTTCATGCGCGTCATGACGTTTTGACTTTCCTCAAATGTTTGTCCGGGAGAAACTCTGTTCCTGCTCCCGATTAAGACCAGCTACAATAGCACACTATATTAAACGGCAAAGCCGTAAAACCCAACGTTAAACGAAGAAGCAGTTTATGGCACAACGAGTAGAACTCACCGCAACAGTCTCCGAAAATCAGCTCGGTCAACGCTTAGATCAGGCTTTGGCCGAATTGTTCCCTGATTATTCGCGTTCACGCATAAAAGAATGGATCCTTGACCAGCGCGTGCTGGTAAACGGCAAGATCTGGGACAAACCAAAAGAGAAAGTGTTTGGTGGGGAAGCTGTTGCCATCAATGCTGAAATCGAAGAGGAAATCCGCTTCGAACCACAGGATATCCCGCTGGACATCGTCTATGAAGATGATGACATTCTGGTGATCAACAAACCGCGCGACCTGGTTGTTCATCCGGGGGCGGGGAAT
Source organism: Enterobacterales bacterium (assembly GCA_039593635.1). Lineage (GTDB taxonomy): Bacteria > Pseudomonadota > Gammaproteobacteria > Enterobacterales > Enterobacteriaceae > Enterobacter. The sequence goes on along the minus strand of JBCNOW010000005.1, from coordinate 4,182 downwards.
CCTGACGGTACGGTGCTTAATGCACTTCTCCATTATTATCCGCCGATCGCGGATGTTCCGCGCGCCGGCATCGTGCACCGTCTGGATAAAGACACCACCGGTCTGATGGTGGTGGCGAAGACCGTTCCCGCTCAAACTCGTCTGGTGGAGTCGCTGCAGCTGCGTGAAATCACCCGCGAATATGAAGCGGTAGCCATTGGGCACATGACCGCTGGCGGTACGGTAGAAGAGCCGATCAGCCGTCACCCGACCAAACGTACTCATATGTCGGTGCATCCGATGGGTAAACCGGCGGTGACGCACTATCGCATTATGGAGCATTTCCGTATCCATACGCGTCTGCGTCTGCGTCTGGAGACCGGACGTACTCACCAGATCCGCGTGCATATGGCCCACATTACCCATCCGCTGGTGGGGGATCAGGTCTACGGTGGTCGTCCTCGTCCGCCTAAAGGCGCATCGGATGAGTTCATCAGCGTATTGCGTAAATTCGACCGTCAGGCGCTGCACGCGACCATGCTGCGTCTTTACCATCCTATCACCGGCATTCAGATGGAGTGGCATGCGCCTATCCCGCAGGATATGGTGGACCTTATTGACGCCATGCGTGCCGATTTCGAAGAACATAAGGATCAAGTGGACTGGTTATGACCAAACTGATTGTCCCGGAGTGGCCGCTGCCTGCAGGCGTGGCCGCCTGTAGTTCGACCCGTATTGGCGGCGTGAGCCAGGGCGCGTGGGAGTCTTTAAACCTCGGCGCGCACTGCGGCGACAGCCTGGAACACGTTGAAGAGAACCGTCAGCGCGTGTGTCGCCGGGCAGCTGGCGAATCTGCCGTCAAAACCGGTCTGGCTGGAGCAGGTTCACGGTAAAGCGGTACTGAAGCTGACGGGGGCCCCATGCGGCCGCTGCAAACGAAACCGTGCCGATGCCCGCGATACCGCGGGAAACGCCCCGGTGCGGTTTGTGCCGTGATGACCGCCGATTGCCTGCCGGTGCTGTTTTGCAACCGTGCTGGCACCGAAGTGGCTGCTGCTCATGCGGGCTGGCGTGGCCTGTGTGAGGGCGTGCTGGAAGAGACGGTCGCCTGTTTTAATGATGATCCCGCCAATATCATGGCGTGGCTTGGTCCGGCGATTGGGCCTCGTGCTTTTGAAGTGGGGCCAGAGGTTCGCGAAGCCTTTATGGATAAAGATCCGCAAGCCATTGAGGCCTTCCTGCCTGCCGGGGAAAAATATCTGGCCGATATTTATCAGCTTGCCCGCCAGCGCCTGAATAATGTTGGCGTAACGCAGATCTTCGGCGGCGATCGCTGTACGTTCACCGAAAAAGGGGTGATTTTTTCTCCTATCGCCGCGACAAGACGACACGGGCGTATGGCAAGTTTTATTTGGCTGATATAACCTAAAGAATCAAGACGATCCGGCACGTGCCGTTTTCTTTTCACATAATTCAGGTCATTAACCTTGAATAATTGAGGGATGACCTCATTTAATCTCCAGTAGCAAATTTGACCTGTTATGGGAGGAGTTATGCGTCTGGATCGTCTTACTAATAAATTCCAGCTTGCTCTCGCCGATGCCCAGTCCCTTGCACTGGGGCACGACAACCAATTCATCGAACCTCTTCATTTAATGAGCGCCTTGCTGAATCAGGAAGGGGGATCGGTACGTCCATTATTAACGTCTGCTGGCATTAATGCTGGCCAGTTACGCACCGCCATCGATCAGGCGCTGAGCCGTTTACCGCAGGTAGAAGGTACCGGCGGTGACGTTCAGCCGTCCCAGGATCTGGTGCGTGTGCTGAACCTTTGCGACAAGCTGGCGCAAAAACGTGGGGACAACTTTATTTCGTCGGAGCTGTTTGTTCTGGCGGCGCTTGAATCACGCGGTACCTTGACCGACCTGCTGAAATCTGCCGGTGCAACCACGGCCAATGTGACTCAGGCGATTGAGAAAATGCGCGGAGGTGAAAGCGTGAACGATCAGGGAGCCGAAGACCAACGTCAGGCTTTGAAGAAATTCACGGTCGATCTGACCGAGCGCGCTGAGCAGGGCAAACTTGACCCGGTGATCGGCCGTGACGAAGAGATCCGCCGTACCATTCAGGTACTGCAGCGCCGTACCAAAAACAACCCGGTGCTGATTGGTGAACCGGGCGTCGGTAAAACCGCCATCGTTGAAGGGCTGGCGCAGCGCATCGTGAACGGCGAAGTGCCGGAAGGGCTGAAAGGCCGGCGCGTACTGGCGCTGGATATGGGCGCGCTGGTGGCCGGGGCGAAATACCGCGGCGAGTTCGAAGAGCGCCTGAAAGGCGTGCTGAACGACCTGGCGAAACAGGAAGGCAACGTCATCCTGTTTATCGACGAACTGCACACCATGGTCGGCGCCGGTAAAGCCGACGGCGCGATGGATGCCGGGAACATGCTGAAACCGGCGCTGGCGCGCGGTGAACTGCACTGCGTCGGTGCCACCACGCTGGATGAGTACCGCCAGTACATTGAGAAAGATGCTGCGCTGGAACGTCGTTTCCAGAAAGTGTTTGTCGCCGAGCCGAGCGTGGAAGATACCATCGCGATCCTGCGTGGTCTGAAAGAGCGCTATGAGCTGCACCACCATGTGCAGATTACCGACCCGGCCATCGTCGCGGCGGCGACGCTGTCGCATCGCTATATTGCCGACCGTCAGTTGCCGGATAAGGCCATCGACCTGATTGATGAAGCGGCTTCGAGCATTCGTATGCAGATTGACTCGAAGCCGGAAGAGCTGGACCGACTCGACCGACGCATCATCCAGCTCAAGCTGGAACAGCAGGCGCTGAAGAAAGAGTCTGATGAAGCCAGTAAAAAACGCCTCGATATGCTCAATGAGGAACTGGACGATAAAGAGCGCCAGTATTCTGAGCTGGAAGAAGAGTGGAAGGCAGAGAAAGCCTCCCTGTCTGGCACGCAGACCATTAAAGCAGAACTCGAACAGGCAAAAATTGCCATTGAGCAGGCGCGACGCGTGGGCGACCTGGCGCGGATGTCGGAGCTGCAGTACGGCAAAATCCCTGAGCTGGAAAAACAGCTGGAAATCGCCACGCAGTCTGAAGGCAAAACGATGCGTCTGTTGCGTAACAAAGTGACGGATGCGGAAATCGCCGAAGTGCTGGCGCGCTGGACCGGTATTCCGGTGGCGCGCATGATGGAAGGCGAACGCGATAAACTGCTGCGCATGGAGCAGGATCTGCATCAGCGCGTGATTGGCCAGGACGAAGCGGTTGAAGCGGTATCCAACGCCATTCGCCGTAGCCGTGCCGGGTTGTCCGATCCGAATCGCCCGATCGGTTCGTTCCTGTTCCTGGGGCCAACCGGGGTCGGTAAAACCGAGCTGTGTAAAGCGCTGGCTAACTTTATGTTCGACAGCGACGATGCGATGGTGCGTATCGACATGTCCGAGTTTATGGAGAAACACTCCGTCTCGCGTCTGGTCGGTGCGCCTCCGGGATATGTCGGTTATGAAGAGGGTGGTTACCTGACCGAAGCGGTGCGTCGTCGCCCTTATTCCGTCATCCTGCTGGATGAGGTGGAAAAAGCGCATCCGGATGTGTTCAACATCCTGCTGCAGGTGCTGGACGATGGTCGTCTGACCGACGGGCAGGGGAGAACGGTGGATTTCCGTAATACGGTCGTGATCATGACCTCGAACCTGGGTTCCGATCTGATTCAGGAACGTTTCGGTGAGCTGGATTACAGCCATATGAAGGATCTGGTGCTGCGGTGGTGAGCCATAACTTCCGTCCGGAGTTCATCAACCGTATTGATGAAGTGGTGGTATTCCATCCTCTGGGTGAGAAACATATTGCGTCGATTGCGCAGATCCAGCTGCAGCGTCTGTACAAACGTCTGGAAGAGCGTGGATATGAAATTCACATCTCCGACGATGCGCTGAAGCTGCTGAGCGAGAATGGTTACGATCCGGTGTACGGTGCGCGTCCATTGAAACGTGCTATCCAGCAGCAGATCGAAAACCCGCTGGCGCAGCAGATCCTGTCTGGAGAGCTGATTCCGGGCAAAGTTATCCGTCTGGAAGCCAACGACGATCGCATTGTGGCAGTGCAGTAAGTCACAAAACGCAAAAACGAGCCGCTTGCGGCTCGTTTTTGTTTAAAAACCAGGCGAAAATTGAGATCTGGGATGCG
>JBCNOW010000004.1:0-172215 GCA_039593635.1 Enterobacterales bacterium | reverse complement strand
TACGTCTGGCGATCGCCAAATCCACTTCACCCCTTGCAAAATCTCTCCCTAAAACTCCAGCTCTGTCACATTTTGTCATCCTGAACGGGCACGAATCCCCCCGCGCCGTCCTCAGATGCTTTACTCATTGCTTTAGCGATGTCCTTCGCAAGGAAATGAGGTAAAAGATGACCGACTTACAACAAAAACGGCACAGCTGGATAACGGCGATAGCCGTCAGTACCCGAACAAGGCATATGGGCAATCGTCAGTGCCTCATCCGGGAACCTGGTTGAATGGTTCGACTTTTACGTCTACTCATTCTGTTCACTCTACTTCGCACATATTTTCTTCCCCTCCGGCAACACCACGACGCAGCTGCTACAAACGGCAGGAGTATTTGCCGCAGGATTCTTAATGCGCCCCATCGGTGGCTGGCTGTTTGGCCGCATCGCGGATCGCCGCGGGCGTAAAACCTCCATGCTGATCTCGGTGTGCATGATGTGCTTTGGTTCGCTGGTCATCGCCTGTTTACCGGGATATGACGCAATCGGCACCTGGGCTCCGGCGCTACTTTGTTGCTGGCCCGCTTGTTCCAGGGGCTTATCGGTGGGCGGTGAATACGGTACCAGTGCAACCTACATGAGTGAAATTGCGCTGGAAGGCCGTAAAGGCTTTTACGCCTCATTCCAGTACGTCACGCTGATTGGTGGTCAACTGCTGGCCATTCTCGTGGTGGTGATCCTGCAGCAGATCCTGACAGATGAACAACTCCACGCCTGGGGATGGCGAATTCCTTTTGCGATGGGGGCCGTGCTGGCAGTTGTTGCACTTTGGCTACGTCGTCAGCTGGATGAAACCTCGCAGAAAGAGGTCAGAACGCTGAAGGAGGCGGGAACCTTTAAAGGGTTATGGCGTAACCGCAAGGCTTTCCTGATGGTGCTGGGCTTTACTGCGGGCGGCTCCCTCAGCTTTTACACCTTCACCACCTATATGCAGAAATACCTGGTGAACACCACGGGGATGCATGCGAACGTCGCCAGCGTTATTATGACCGTGGCGCTGTTTGTCTTTATGCTGATCCAACCGATTATCGGAGCGCTTTCCGATAAGATTGGTCGACGCACATCGATGCTGATCTTTGGCGGGCTGTCGGCGTTGTGTACCGTGCCTGTTCTGTCTGCGCTCCAGCATGTATCATCGCCATATGCCGCATTTGCGCTGGTGATGCTGGCGATGGTGATTGTCAGTTTCTATACCTCTATCAGCGGGATACTGAAAGCCGAGATGTTCCCGGCACAGGTGCGTGCGCTGGGGGTAGGGCTTTCTTATGCGGTAGCCAACGCGTTGTTTGGTGGTTCGGCGGAGTACGTTGCGCTGTCGCTTAAATCATGGGGAAGCGAAACGACATTCTTCTGGTACGTGACGGTAATGGGGGCGCTGGCCTTTGTTGTCTCCCTGATGCTGCATCGCAAAGGGAAAGGTATTCGTCTTTAATAATGCGCCATCTGCCACACGGCATAGCCGGTCGTTGCACCGGCGACATCCCAGGCGAAATCTTTCCAGCTCCAGCCGCTCCCTGCGGGGCGGCTATCCCACAGTTCTTTTGATGCCCCAAGGCTCACTGAGAACATCAGCCCATCGAATGCGCTACGATTACGCCCGCGGCCCCTGATATCCCTGATGCTGCGCGTACTCATTACCCGCTGCGGAAAGCATAGCGGCAGAGGAGAAATGCTGTGCTTTATCCTGACCGGACCAGCTATCGTTGGCCATATGGCTACAGCCGCTTACAGAGGTAATACGACGCAACAGCAGGATGATGCGCACGCATAACGGCAATTACCCTCATCACCTTAATATTACAGAAATACGGCTGATAAGTCGGTCGATACGGATACGACGCAAACGGCGAATCAGCTTGCGGACCTTCACCGGATAATCGGCAATGCTCTGCAGCTCGCGGTAATGATTCACCACCGTGGTATGCGTGCGAATCAGCTCCAGCTCACGCTCACGCTGCGCGGCCAGCTCATGCTGAGCGGATCGTGGATCAGGATCGCGTTTTCCAGATCCAGCCGCCAGGCGCGCGGGTTCAGGTTGTTACCGGTCAGCAGCATCCACTCATCATCGACCCACATGCCTTTCAGATGGTAGCTGTTGTCTTCATCTTTCCAGAGACGCACAACCAGCTGGTCGGTGTTAACGTAATACTGTAAACGGCTCAGGAAACGACGCAGGTTAATCTCATAAAGATAAGGCAGCGCGCCGATGATTTTGAACGGCTGATCTTCCGGAATGAAGAAGTCGTTTGCCGTTTTATCCCCGACGATAATTTCCACTTTTTTACCATCGCGCAGCAGCTGAATAATGTTACGCACCAGCACGGCGGGAAGGTTAAAGTACGGCGTGCAGATGGTGAGTTTCTGCTCCGCGCACGGCATCAGATGGAAGATCGTTTTGTTCAGCAGGCTTGATTTGCCGAGCCCCACCAGCGGCGTAACGGACAACTCTTCGTTATTCGCATCGCCCTGGAAAAATGGTAGACCGCATCGCGCAGCTCCTGGCGGAAGGCGCGAACATCATTTTTGATTTCCGGGCTTTTAGGGCGCTCGGGATCGTCAAGGCGATTAACGCCACGGCCAGTGTACCAGATTTTTATCAACCCAGTTAAACATAATATCGGCCATCTGCGGATTACGGATCAGATGGTAACGGTCGTAGCGATATTTATCGAGCTGATGAAGGTAAACATCATTCAGACTTGCGCCGCTGTAAAGGACGCTGTCATCAATGATAAACCCTTTGAAATGCAGAACGCCGAGCGCTTCACGGGTATTCACCGGTACGCCATAAACCGGCACATCGACGCCAGGATTTTCCTGCGCCGTGCGGCAATACCAGTCTGCGTTGGTATTTGAGGCCGCGCGCGGCACCAATACGGCCACGCTGGGCGCGATGCCAGTCAACCAGCACGCGAACATCCAGTTCCGGACGCTGACGCTTGGCTTCATAGAGCGCGTTCAGGATCGCGCGCCCGCCTTCATCTTGTTCAAGATACAGGGCCACAATGCAAATGCGTCGCGTGGCACTGGCAATCTTTTCCAGAAGCGTCTCCCGAAAATGAGCGGGAGCGTAAAAGAACTCTACATCATCAACTGACTGAGAAATCTTCGGTAGTTGAGCAAGGTGTTGTTGATGTTTATTACGCTTAAATTTTGACAACATCACAGTGCGTTTCTTCTCTGTTCATTGAAGGGTTGTCTGTACCATGCAAACAACATAAGCGGACAATGATACCACCAGTCCCGTCCAGTTAAGGAGGCAACATTTTCCAGTACCTTTCTCGATACAGCCAGGTCTGCTGGTGTCAGCCAGAGGGAAATTCAGACTGACAATACCTTCGTCCAGCTGAATATCAACGTCAAATCCGAGTTTTCGCGCCAGGGTCACCATACCGCGATTGTTCGGCATAGTAATGCCATTCAGGCGTAACAATCCGTGATCTCGCGTATAACTGATGAGTTTTTCCAGCAGCCGTCTGCCCAGGCCCAGGCCTTTAAGATCGGAGCGCACCAGCACGGCAAATTCCGCGTCGACGTTATCCGGGTCGGAAATCGCACGCGTCACGCCCAGGATCTCATCGCCCAACCGTTATCGGAACGACGAACAGCGACAAATGCCATTTCTCGATCGTAGTCGATCTGGGTCATATTGGCTAAATCATCATGGGTAAATTCGTTGATTTCGCTAAAGTAGCGGTAGTAAAGATCCTCTTTCGTGACCTGAGAGATAAAGGCCCGCAGCTGAGGTTCATCTTCCGGCAGAATCGGGCGGAACAAGGCAGCGCTCCCCATTTTTCATCTCCACCCACTCTTCCAGCTGCAGAGGATACGGACGGATCGCCAGACGGCTCTCTCTGTCCCCTTCGAATGGCGCGATATCCAGCGTCACGTCCAGCGCCGTAAACTCATTGCCGGAGGCGAGCAGCGGATGAATATCCAGCCGCTGGATCTCCGCACAATCTACAATCAGGTTAGAGACCTGCACCAGGAACTGACTCAACCCGGCAATATCGAGCGGACGCAGGGCACTGCGGCCACGGATCTTTTTGCTTTTAATCGCCTGAATGATCAGATAGCGCGCCAGATTCATGTTCAGCGGCGGTAACGCCACCGCGGCCTGCTCTTCCGGCCGCCACTCAACGCCGCCTTCGCCCAGCATGATGAGCGGGCCAAAGACCGGGATCGTGTTCAACCACCACCCGCAGTTCCTGAGCGCCCGCGCGGTTAGCCATGCTTTGCACCAGCAGCCCGTGGATCCGCGCCTGCGGCCAGGCCATTTTGACGCGATCGAAAATGGCATCTGCTGCCTGCTGAACTTCGTTGCCGCGGTACGCAGGTAGAGCATCACCCCCTGAACGTCCGACTTATGCGGAATATCCGGGGAACGCAGCTTGAGGGCGACCGGGTAGCCAATCTGTTCGGCAATATGTCCGGCCTCAGCGCTGTCGCTGGCGATCCAGGTTGGCAGAGTTTGCATCCCGTAGCTGCCCAGTATGGGCTGCACTTCATGCGTATCCAGCGAGGTCGCGCCTTCTTCGATAGCCTGCTGCAACAGCCGGTGAACGTCGACGGTGTTCGCCGTCAGATTACCGGCGGCAACGCCGGCGTTTCGCGCAGCTGTTTCTGGTTGCGTCGATACTCCACCATATGCATAAATGCCGTAATGGTGCCTTCCGGCGTGCGGTAGGTTGGCAGTCCGGCTTCGCTGAACAGGCGTCGCGCCTCCTGCGAAGAAAACTCACCGCACCAGTTGGTCAGCAGGGTGACGTATTTGCCGCGCGGATGGTTTCGCACCGCCTCAATGATCGCGCGCGCGCTTTCACTGCCCGGCGCGACCGCGCTGGGGGAGTGGATAATCATCAGCGCATCGAAATCCTGGCTGTCCAGCAAAATGGAAATTGCCCTGATATAGCGATCGCTGCTGGCATCATCGCGCAAATCAAGCGGATTGCCGGGCGTCACGCTTCCGGCAAGCGCCTCTCTGAGGCGCTGCAGCGTCGCTTCACCCAGCGTGGCCAGCTTGCCGTTACGCAGCCAAAGTTCATCCAGCGCCAGCGCGGCAGGGGCGGCGCCATTACTGACAATCATCAACCTCTCACCGCGCAGCGGACGCATATGGCTGAGCGTCTCAACGGCGGAAAACAGCTCATGCGTATCCTGCACCCGCAGCAAACCCGCGCGCTGAATGGCGGCATCCCAGGCGGGATCCATGCCGGAATGGCGACTGCAGCAGACGCTGTGCCTGAGGGCTGCGACCGCTTTTGATAACCAGGATCGGTTTATTGCGCGATGCGCTTCGCGAGGCCGATACAAAACGACGGGCGTCGCTCAGATGTTCCAGGTAGAGCAGGATTGCGCTGGTTTTGCTGTCGCGCGCCAGAAAATCCAGCAGCTCGTCAACGTCGATATCCAGGCTGTCGCCCAGGGCGATGAAGTAGGAAAATCCCATCTCACGCTGCTGCGCCCAGTCGAGGATGGTGTTCGATACCGCAGCCGACTGCGAGATAAAGGCGAGCTTGCCTTTCGCGAATCGGCACCGGGGAGAAGCTGGCGTTCAGCCCCTGCCAGGGCGCGAGCAGCCCCAGGCTGTTCGGCCCCAGAATGCGCATCTGATAACGGCTGGCGCAGGCCAGCAGCCTCCAGCTGGCTGGCCGGCGCGGAGAGAATAATGCAGGTTTTACAGCCTTTTTTGCCGAGCTGACTCCAGCAGTTCCGGGTTGCGTTTGGCGTTCGTACACAGAACGGCCAGATCGGGTACGAAAGGCAGGCTCTCCACATCCGGCCACGCAAGCACGCCCTGAACGGCCTTATAAGCCGGCGTGACGGGCATAACGGGACCGTTAAATCCCCCGGCCAGCAGGTTGCGCATCATCAGATAGCCAGCGCGATCCGGTTTCATTGATGCGCCGATGACGGCAATGGATTTAGGACGTAGTAGCGCTTCTAACCCTCGCTGGCTCATGCAGGCCTCCTGTAAATGCAAGCGACCTGATGATTTTAAACGCTTTTCTGTCCCGGTTGCCGTGTCGATGTCAGGCTGCGGCCGCCGAACGCTTGCGCGTGTATCGGATGGTGGGGTTTTCCCGCCAGATAGCGCTCCCGAAAACGGGAAAAATGCTGCTGCAACGCCTGCGCCGCCGGGACGTCACCCGCCAGATCCAGCAGCGCAATGGCCACTTCGGCGGTGCAGTATTGGCCGTCAGCATGGGCTTCGCGCAGGCGGTAGGCCGAGACGCGGGAAAGATCGACAGAAATCACCGGCAGCGCGATCCAGATAGGGGCTTTTGCGAAACATTTTCCGCGCTTCGGTCCAGGTGCCGTCCAGCATAATAAACAGCGGCGGTTTGCCGGATGGCGGCGCGGTAAGCACCTGGCGCTCGGCACCCGCATAAGACGCCGGGAAAACCACCATCGGCTGATAGTCCGGGCTTGCCACCAAGTCGAGCAGAGCCTGAGGCGGTGCTCAGTGCGGGACCACTGAAACGCGGCGGTATCCGGCAGAATATCGGCGATCAGACGCCCGGTATTGCTGGGTTTCATCGGTTCGGTATCAAACATGACCAGGCAAAAACGGCTCTGCGCCGCTTGCGGCTCCAGGGTCTCGCACAGACAAACTTTAAGCGGCAGCAGGCAGCGCTGACAGCGGCGGATACGGTTGCCACGGGCGAGAAACGGGCGCGTCGCGCGCGCAAGGCGCTCGGCGCGTAATTGAAGAACAGCGTTATCAGTCATGGCGATCGCGGACAGGGAAAAACCCCATTTTCGCAGAAGGGCAGAAAACGGGGCACAACACGTGGCTGTGCCCCGGGAATGTTACAGCGATTCGTTTAACCAGCTGTCGAACGGCGCTTTTGGCACCGCACCGTTGAGCATGTCGACCACTTCACCATTTTTGAAAATCATGATGGTCGGGATGCTGCGAATGCGAAAACGTGCGCTCAGTTCACGTTCGGCTTCGGTATTCACCTTCACGAAACGCATTTTCCCGCTGCGCTCTTCGGCCACATCTTCGAAGATCGGCGCAAAGCTGACGGCACGGGCCGCACCATGGCGCCCAGAAATCGACCACCACCGGGAGATCGTCCTTGAGGAGTTTGTCCAGCGTAGCACCCGTCGCGTTAATCACATCGCCATCAAACAACTCATGGCCACAACGTCCGCATTTCGCACCATCTTCCATCCGATCGTCCGGAATGCGGTTAAGAGCCTGACAGTTGGCACATACGGTATTCATAACTAACCTCTGATAGAGCCGTGGGACAGCGGCGGAACGCCGATAATATTTCTAATATGTTACATATTATCAATGAGCCTGTTTGAAACAACAATGCGTTTTATTCAATGAGAACAATAGTCACAGGCTTTTGTACGAAATTATGGCTATGCGCTGGCACATCGGGTAATCTGCGCGCTTCGCGCAGCGCTGGTGGAGAAAAGCATGAACGACGAAATGAAAAAACAAAAGCGGCAAGGTCAAAGTGATGTATGTCCGCAGTGATGATGACTCTGATAAACGCACCCAAAATCCGCGTACCGGAAAAGGTGGCGGGCGTCCGGCTGCGCGCCAGGAAGAGAATCGTCGCTCTGGTCCTCGCAGCACCCGTAATAATGAAGAGAGCGGTCGTCCGCGCACCGCCCGTGGCGATGATGCCGGGCGTTCGCGTGGTCCACGTGATGATGCTGGCCGTTCGCGCGGTCCGCGTGACGATAGCGCGCGCGGTCGTCGCAGCGATCGGGACGATCGCGGCTTCAGCGTGATAACGCCTCACCGTGGCGCACCGTTTCCCGCGCCCCTGGCGACGCGACGCCGGAAAAACCGGATCACGGCGGTATCAGCGGTAAAAGCTTTATCGACCCGGAAGTGCTGCGCCGTCAGCGTGCGGAAGAGACGCGCGTGTATGGCGAAAACGCCTGCCAGGCGCTGTTCCAGAGCCGTCCTGAATGTATCGTCCGCGCCTGGTTTATCCAGAGCGTGACCCCGCGCTTTAAAGAAGCCCTGCGCTGGATGGCGGCAAACCGCAAAGCCTACCACGTGGTGGATGATGCCGAGCTGACGAAAGCGTCCGGGACTGAACACCACGGCGGCGTCTGCTTCCTGATCAAAAAACGTAACGGCACGACCGTGCAGCAGTGGGTCAGCCAGGCGGAGAGCGAAGACTGCGTGCTGGCGCTGGAAGATGTGGGCAACCCGCATAACCTGGGCGCAATGATGCGCAGCTGCGCGCACTTTGGCGTGAAAGGCGTGCTGCTGCAGGATGCCGCGCTGCTGGAATCCGGCGCCGCGATCCGTACTGCGGAAGGCGGTGCCGAGCACGTTCAGCCGATCACCGGCGACAGCGTTGCTGGATGCCCTTGAAGCAGTTCCGTAAAGCGGGTTATTCCATCGTGACCACTTCCAGCCATGCCGGTACGCCGCTGTTTAAAGCGACGCTGCCGCGTAAAATGGTGCTGGTGCTGGGTCAGGAACGCGATGGTCTGTCTGACGCGGCGCTCTCCAGCGCGGATCTGAGCGTCTCTATTGACGGGACAGGCAATGTGGAAAGTCTGAACGTATCCGTCGCGACCGGCGTGCTGCTGGCCGAGTGGTGGCGTCAGAACGCATAAATAAAAAAACGGGCCGCTGTGGCCCGTTTTTGTTTCTGTCACTCAGTGCGCGCCACCGCCGCCACCACCGGCGCCAAACGGCGGTCTGGCAAACCACACCAGCCCCAGCAGGACGATGAAGATCCCCGCCGATATCCAGAAAATCTCGTTGGCCGAGATAATCAGCCCCTGGTTAGTGATCTGCTGGGCAATCCAGCCGGACGCCTGCTGCTCCGTCATCCCCATCCCCTGCAGCTGGCTATACATCTGCTGCGCATTCGGGTTGAACGGGTTCACCGCTTCGGTCAGCTGGCTGCTGGTGCATCGATTCACGGTTGGTCCACAGGGTGGTGGTGATCGACGTCCCGATGGAGCCCGCCAGCGTACGGGTGAAGTTCGACAGGCTCGATGCCGCCGCCATACGCTCGGGCGGCAAGCCGGAGAGCGTAATGGTGGTCAGCGGCATAAAGAAGCACGCCACGGCGAAGCCCTGAATGAACTGCGGCCACGCGGAGGCGCCAAAGTCCATTCCCGGTTCAAACGTATACGCACGCCAGTAGAAGCACACCGCGTACATAATGAAGCTGAAGGTCACCAGCCGGCGCATATCGAGCTTATGGGCGAAGCGGCCAATAATCGGCGACAGCAGCACCGGAATCAACCCGACAGGCGCAGACGCCAGCCCCGCCCAGGTCGCGGTATAGCCGTACACCTCCTGCAGCAGCTGCGGCAGCAGAACAATCGCGCCGAAGTAGAGCATATAGGCGAGGCTGATACACAGACAGCCGATGGTGAAGTTTCGCGACTTAAAGAGCGAGAGATCGACTATCGGGTTATCGTCCGTCAGCTCCCAGACAATCAGGAAGCTAATGGCGACACCACGGCGACCACCGTCAGCACGATGATTTCCGTAGAGGCAAACCAGTCCAGCTCTTTACCGCGGTCGAGCATGATCTGCAGACTACCGATGCCGACAACCAGCAGCGCCAGCCCGATGCCGTCAATCGCGCCGCTGTTCGGTCCGCGTTTCGCGACCGCGCAGGGATTGCAGCGTCATCAGCACCACCAGCGCGCCGATCGGCACGTTGATGAAGAAGATCCAGCCCCAGTGGTAGTTATCGCTGATATAGCCGCCGAGGATCGGCCCGCAAATCGGCGCGACGATCACGGTCATCGACCACAGCGCCAGCGCGACGGAGCGTTTGGCGGGCGGGTAGTTGTTCAGCAGCAAACTCTGGGACAGCGGGATCAGCGGCCCGGCGACAATCCCCTGAATGACGCGGAAGAAGATCAGCATCGTCAGGCTGCTGGACATGCCGCACGCCCAGGAGGCCAGCACGAACAGGATTGTCGACCAGAGGAACAGCTTCACCTCACCGACGCGCTTCGCCAGCCAGCCGGTGATCGGAATGGAGATGGCGTTTGCCACCCCAAACGAGGTAATGACCCAGGTCCCCTGGCTCAGCGACGAGCCAAGGTTACCGGCGATGGTTGGGATCGCCACGTTTGCGATGGTGGAGTCCAGCACCTGCATGAATGTCGCCAGCGACAGCGCGATGGTCATAATGACCAGCTGCGCGCCTTCCAGCGGTTTTTGCGGCTTTTGCTGTTGCATAACGCTCACCTTCGGATTAACCGGCGTTTGCCTTCACGATGTCATCGATCAGCTTGTTGACCGGATCGAGGCTAATTTCACGGGCGTTACTTTCATAAGCCGGCGTGCTTCGCACCTGGCTTGCGAGGATTTGACCGTCGCGGTTGGCGGTATCGACCGTCACAAGCGTTGAGAGGCCGATACGCAGCGGGTGATCCGCCAGCTGTTTGGCATCCAGTTCGATACGCACGGGCAGACGCTGAACCACTTTGATCCAGTTACCGGTGGCGTTCTGCGCAGGCAGCAGGGAGAAGGCGCTGCCGGTCCCCATATCCAGACCCACCACTTTCCCGGTGTACTTCACGTCATCGCCGTAGATGTCGCTGACGACCGTCGCGGTCTGGCCGATACGCATATGGGCAAGCTGCGTCTCTTTAAAGTTAGCGTCTACCCACAGGTTGTCTGCCGGCACGACCGCCATCAGCGGCGTGGTTGGGCTAATCTGCGCTCCTGGCTGAACGGAACGGCGGGAGACGTAACCGGTCATCGGGCTGACGATTTTAGTACGCTGCAGGGCAAGCCACGCGTTGCGCACTTCGGTCGCTGCCTGCTGCACGGCGGGCTGGTTTTCCAGGCTGGTGCCGAGCACCATCGCCTGGTTGGCGTTGTACTGCTGAATGGCCACGTCAAGCTGTGCCTGAGCGCTGGCAACCGCGTCGCGCGCGTGCTGCAGCTCTTCACGGCCAATCAGGTTGGCGGTGCCGAGCGGAACGCGGCGGTTCAGGTCGCTCTGCGCCTGCGCCAGCGCGGTTTTCTGCACGTCGATGTTGGCCTGCAGCTGCTTACTGTTGATCATCAGCTGGCGGGTCTGACGGACGCTGGAGGCCAGCGCGGTCTGTGCTTTTTCAAACGCCTGCTGGGCGTCGGTTGGATCGAGAGTCACCAACACATCGCCTTTTTGCACAAAGTCGGTATTGTCAGCCCAGACTTTCGTCACGCTGCCCGACACCTGCGCCATAATCTGTACCTGGTTCCCTGCCACGTATGCGTCGTCAGTCTCTTCTGCATGACGCAATACTAAAAACCAATAGATCCCATATGCCACGGCAATAATGATAAAGAGCAAGGTCAACAGAAGAAGGGCGCCCTTACGTTTGCCTTTCTTGTTGGCCGGTTGCTGCGGGGTTGTGTTCTCCGCATTTGCGCTCATTGTTATTCTCCACGATCTTCTTATTTTCACATCGGCTACGCCGACCTGTTGTCAGAAAGGCCAGCAGTGTCACGTGCTGGCCTGTCAGTTTTCTTTTTTAAATCTGGATATTCGAGCGTGTCGTCGCGTTAGCGCAGCGCCTCAAGGATAGCGCCGTCTTCATCCATCTGATCCAGACGGGTGAGCAGCTTGCGAGTGATGTGCTCAAGCTGGTCGCGCTCGGCGGTGCTGAGGGCAGACCAGAGTTTGTGCAGGCAATTGTGCTGAGGTGGCAGCACCTCACGCAGGAACTGGTGACCTTTATCGGTCAATTGCAGATGCAGGCAGCGGCGATCGTTATCGCTTTCACGGCGCTCAATCCAGCCGCGCTTTTCCAGTTCATCAGCAATACGGGTCGCATTGGTACGGGACGATCCCAGCGCGCAGCTCAGCTCAGAAGGCTGAATGCTGTGGTTTTCCTGAGACTCCAGCGTAATCAACGCCATAAACAACGTCTCGTTAATCCCCTGAGCTTTCAGCATTTTATTACGATTTTCCAGCAGCTTACCCTGCATGTGCATGCACAGGCGGGTCAGCAGGATCTCCTGAAACGGGAAGTCCTCATGACGACTGGCGCGGAATTTAAGCATTTGTTCAATGGGCGTAAACGAACTATCCATTTTGGGCATAACCTCATTAATTACAGCCGATATAGTAACGATGGTGACAAATTAAGCGTAGTCATATTTTCCGCCTGTGATTGTTTGCACCGTCACACTGTCAGCACCTGGCGTTCCAGGTCGGTCCATAACCCTGGGCTCTGCGCCCTGACCAGCCGCTTTGCAGACAAAGCCGCCATCGTCATCAATTCGCTAAGCGAAACCTTCAGTGGATTGAATAATTTCGCGAGTAAAAATAACTTAGGTGAATAACTGTGTGGCTAACCATAACAAAGCCAATCATTAATGAACAGTATCGCTCACCACTTTGCATTGATCTTTACGTTTTCTAAACACTTTTCCCGGCTGGCTTTGCCGGAGTAAATCAAGGGGTTAATCGACAAGGCACCGGTTAGTCCGGGTAACGCGCCAGCATCAGCGGCGTGATGAATTCCGTTCGTCGTCTGCGGTATAACCGGCACGTGGCAGGGTGAATGCCAGCGATAACGCAGACTCATCCTGGCGCGGCCGACCCGATGCGGGCGGTGGAAAGGAGACATAGCTGGTGGGAAAAGCGGGTAAATAATCATATGTGGGTAATAGTAACCCAAAAAATTATTTCAATGTTGTGTTAATTAACAGGACGTACCAGTGCGCTATAGCGCACGCTTCGCTTACTGACAGGGCGGGAGGGCGGAAAATGGCGGCACCACGTGGCTGAGACGAGGTGCCGCGTGGGCTTATTTCGCCGCCGCCATGCGCCTCTTTTACCCAGCCGTCAAACTGCTGCTGGTGAGCTTTGATCCAGCCGTCAACGTGGCCTTTCACATCCGCCTCAGAGGCTTTGCCGGCGTGCATCATCGCATTCTGGGCGTTGATGTCCGCCAGCGGCAGCTTCATCACCGAGAACAGCTTCGCCGCCGCCGGGTTTTTCTCCGCCCAGGCTTTATTAGCCACGATATGCATGGTGTTCACCGGGAAGCCGTAGTTCATGCCGTTCGGCAGTTTGGTGTCGATATCTTTCTGCTCGCCCGGCAGGGAGGAGAACGGCACCTGCAGCCACACCACGTCTTTACCCGGCTTCAGCACGTCGCTCACCCAGTACGGTGTCCAGGTGTAGTAGATCACCGGTTTCCCCTCTTTAAAGCGGGCAATGGTGTCGGCCATCATCGCTGAATAGTTGCCGTGGCTCACGTCGACGGTTTTCGCCAGATCGAACGCTTTGTTCTGGTGGTTAATCACCGCTTCACAGCCCCAGCCCGGCGAGCAGCCCATCATGTCGGCCTTGCCGTCACCGTTGGTGTCGAACAGTTTGGCGATCTTCGGATCTTTCAGCTGTTCAATATTGGTGATGTGGTACTGATCGGCGGTTTTCTTGTCGATCAGATAACCCTGCGCCGCACCGGTGACGAAGGTGCCTTCGCGGTAGAATTTCTTGTCACCGCCGGCGGCAGCGTACATGTCGTCGTGCAGCGGCTGCCAGTTGACGGCGGTAAAGGTGGCGTCACCGGAGGCAATCGAGGTGTAACCCACGTTGTAATCCACTTCGCTCGGCGTGTTGACCGTATAGCCCAGCTTCTCCAGCGCGCGGCTGACGATCAGGGTCTGGAAGGTCTCTTCCGAAATGGTGCTCTGCACCGGCTGCACGGTAATGCCTTTGCCCGGCAGGTCAGCCGCGAACGCGCTGCTGGTGGAGACAAGGGTGGCAAACGCTGTGGCAAAAAGTACCTCTCTGTCGCATCGTTGTTCCTTATTTTACGTGTGACGTCGGAGACGGGCGACCGCAGCGGGCCGCCCAAAGAAATCAGGCTTTTTTACTGAATGGACGCAGCAACAAACCCAGCAGGGCCGGTGGTATACCAGCGACGGTTGCCGCGACTGCGTGAATCACGACCGACGGCCTGCGTCAGGCGGTCGAGAATAATGGCGAGGATCACAATCCCGACGCCGCCGACGGTGGCCAGCCCCATATCGAGACGGCCAATGCCGCGCAGCACCATCTGGCCCAGCCCGCCAACGGCGATCATCGAGGCGATCACCACCATCGACAGGGCCAGCATCAGCGTCTGGTTAACGCCCGCCATGATGGTCGGCATCGCCAGCGGGAGCTGAACCTTAAACAGCATCTGGCGCGGGCTGGCACCGAACGAGCACGAGGCCTCAATCAGATCCGCAGGTACCTGGTTAATCCCGAGGATGGTCAGACGAATAATCGGCGGCAGGGCGAAGATAATGGTCACCACCACGCCCGGCACGTTGCCGATACCGAACAGCATCACGATGGGCACCAGATAGACGAACGCCGGCGTGGTCTGCATCGCATCCAGCAGCGGACGAATGATCTTCGCCGCCCGCGGGCTGCGCGCCAGCCAGATCCCCATCGGCAGACCGATGACGATGCAGAAGAGCAGGGCGGTCAGCACCAGCGCCAGCGTGATCATCGCCTGCGACCAGGCGCCAATCGCGCCAATGGCAATCAGCGAAATCAGCGTGGCGATGCCCATCGCCGGCGCTGCCAAACTGCCAGGCAATCAGCGAGAACAGGATAATCGCCACCGGCGCAGGCATGCCCAGCATCAGCTGCTGGAAGCCGTTCAGGATGTAGTCCACCGGGACGCGGATCCCCTGGAACACCGGACGGAAGTGCGTGACCACCCAGTCGATCCCCTCCGTAACCCAGCTGTCCAGCGGGATCAGGGTTTTATGGAACGGATCCATGATGTTGAAGTGTTCTGGCGCAGGCGCGGGCGCGCTGTTCAGCCAGTCCGCCGCGCCGCCACCGTCGGCAGGTGCAGGCGTGGAGCCCCATGCGTCGGCGGATTGCGCAGCGCTGTCCGCTGCCTCTGTGGTGCCCCACGGGTTAGTTTGATCGGTCATTGTTTGCCCCCTCGCGATCTAAAGCCTGCAGCAGCATCCGTTTGGAGATGATGCCGACGTACTGTTGTTCCTCACCCACGACCGGCACGGCGCACGGCGCCTGGCCCACGTGAGAGAGCAACTCGCTGAGCGGCGTTTCGGCGTCCACGGCAAGCGGAGCGTCAATTAACGCCGCATCGATCCCCTGATTTTCGCTGAGCGCGGTTTTCAGAGAGTCGATGGAGACAATGCCGACAAATTTATTGCCGCGTTCAACCAGATAACCGTATTCACGGTCTTCGTCCTGCAGCAGCTTAAGCGCCGAGCGCGGGCCGAAGCCTGGCGTTTTACGGATAATGCCGTTCGGCGTTCGGCGGGCAATATCTTTGGCGCTAAACACCTGGCTAATATCCACGCCGCGGAAGAAGGTGCGCACATAATCATTCGCCGGATTATTCAGAATTTCATCCGGCGTGCCGACCTGCACCACTTCGCCGTTTTGCATAATGGCAATGCGGTCGCCAATACGCATGGCTTCATCCAGATCGTGGGAAATAAAGACAATGGTGCGCTGATGTTTGGCCTGTAATTTTACCAGCTCATCCTGCATCTCGGTGCGAATTAACGGATCGAGGGCCGAGAAGGCTTCATCCATTAATAAAATGTCCGGATTAATGGCCAATGCGCGGGCTAATCCCACACGCTGACGCATACCGCCGGAAAGTTCATCCGGATACGCGTGAGCATAATTTTCCAGCCCGACCTGACGCAGGGCATCAAGGGCTTTTTCCTGACGTTCCTGCAGCGGGCGCGCCCGCTAATTCCATGCCAAAGGCGGTATTATCCAGCACCGTCATGTGCGGCATCAGCGCGAATGACTGGAAGACCATCGCAATCTTCTTTCTGCGCACCTCGCGAAGCTCGGCGTCTGATATTCTGGCGATATCCACGCCGTCAATCAGCACCTGCCCGCGGGTGGGTTCAATCAGGCGATTGAGAAGGCGAACCATAGTGGATTTACCCGAACCGGATAACCCCATGATGACAAAAATCTCGCCTTCTTCAATGGCCAGACTGGCGTCTTTAACGCCAAGCGATAGCCCGGTTTTTTCCAGAATTTGCTCTTTCGAAAGGCCTTTCTCAATATATTTGAATGCGCGCTGCGGGATGCTCGCCAAATACTTTATAAAGATTCTTCACTTCTAATTTAATTGCCATGCAATAGAGAGTGTCCTGTTATTTGTTTATGTCGATATGATTACCATGGTAAATTGTTAACGGGCATAACCCTAACATACTCAGAATCTGAGACAACCCTTGACGGAAATTTGCTTATGGCGTGAATTTTCAACGTATGGCGGAAGCGACAGTGGCTGAATTTCCCATGAGTAAAGGGCTGAGGCGGGAGTTAAATTTTTTCTGAATTTTTTGTGAAATTAAACCGGTTTCGGCCAGAATTATTGCCGGAAGGCGGATAAATCACGCTTAGTCAGGCGAAATATTCCGGCGATGAATGGCGCTAAATAGATAAAATAATCACGCGCGGAATTAACCTTATTTCGGGGGACGGCGGGAATGACAGTGTAGAGTTTGTTTTGTAAATATGAATGAGCAGAACGTGGTGGGATCAGCATGAAATTAACCTGGTCGGCAAAGGCCGAGGGAGCAACCGCGGGCCCCCCCCCCCCCGGGGCCGCCCCGCGCAACGCCTTAGCGTTCATCGCACGCGACTAAAAATCCCAGTCTTCATCTTCGGTTTCCACCGCTTTGCCCATCACGTACGACGAACCGGACCCGGAGAAGAAGTCGTGGTTTTCGTCGGCGTTGGGCGACAGCGCCGCCAGAATCGCCGGGTTCACCTCCGCCATCTCCGGCGGGAACAGCGCCTCGTAACCGAGGTTCATCAGCGCTTTGTTGGCGTTGTAGCAGAGGAAGGCTTTCACCTCTTCGGCCCAGCCCGTTCCGGCGTACAGCTCTTCGGTATAGCTCAGCTCGTTGTCGTACAGATCCATCAGCAAATCGAGCGCAAACCTCCTGCAGCTCCTCGCGGCGCGCGTCGTCAACGGACTTTCTCCAGCCCTTTCTGGTACTTATAGCCGATGTAATACCCGTGCACCGCTTCATCGCGGATGATGAGACGAATGAGATCGGCGGTGTTGGTGAGTTTGCCGCGGCTCGACCAGTACATCGGCAGCCAGAAGCCGGAGTAGAAGAGGAAAGATTCCAGGAACACGCTGGCGATTTTCTTCTTCAGCGGCTCATCGGCCTGATAATAATCCAGCACCAGGTTGGCTTTACGCTGCAATGACTCGCTCTCTTCACTCCAGCTGTAGGCCGCATCCACATCTTTGGTCTGGCACAGCGTCGAGAAGATCGAACTGTAGGAGCGGGCGTGCACCGCTTCCATAAAGCTGATGTTCGACATCACCGCCTCTTCATGCGGCGTCAGCGCATCGGCCATCAGCGCGGGGGCACCGACGGTATTCTGAATGGTGTCCAGCAGCGTCAGGCCGGTAAAGACGCGGATCGTCAGCTGCTGCTCGGCGTGGCTCAGCGTCTGCCAGGCCGGAATATCGTTTGAGAGCGGCACCTTTTCCGGCAGCCAGAAGTTGCTGGTCAGGCGGTTCCACACCTCCAGGTCTTTATCATCCTGGATTTTATTCCAGTTAACGGCACTCACGCGTGACAGTTTCATCCTTTCTCCTACAGCGCGCAGGACACGCAGCCTTCGATTTCGGTGCCTTCCAGCGCAAGCTGGCGCAGGCGAATGTAGTAGAGCGTTTTGATGCCTTTCTTCCAGGCGTAGATCTGCGCTTTGTTGATATCCCGCGTGGTGGCGGTATCCGGGAAGAAGAGCGTCAGCGACAGCCCCTGATCCACGTGCCGGGTCGCCTCGGCGTAGGTATCGATGATTTTTTCCGGGCCGATCTCATACGCATCCTGGTACAGCGCCAGGTTCTCGTTGGTCATAAACGGGGCAGGGTAGTAAACGCGCCCGGTTTTGCCTTCCTTGCGGATCTCAATTTTCGACACGATCGGGTGAATGCTCGACGTGGCGTGGTTGATGTAGGAGATCGAACCGGTTGGCGGCACCGCCTGCAGGTTCTGGTTGTAGATGCCGTAGCGCATCACGTCGTCACGCAGCTGCTGCCACATCCTCGCGTCGGCAGGGTAATCCCCGCACGGGCAAACAGTTCTGCGCACTTGTTCGGTTTTCGGCTGCCAGTCGCCTTCCAGATACTGGCTGAAATATTCCCCGCTGGCGTAGCGCGACTGCTCAAAGCCCGCGAACCGCTGGTCGCGCTCGCGCGCCAGCATCATCGAGGTGTGCAGCGCGTGCCAGGTGACGGTGTAGAAATAGAGGTTGGTGAAATCCAGCCCTTCCGGGCTGCCGTAGGCGATACCTTCCCGCGCCAGATAACCGTGCAGGTTCATCTGCCCCAGGCCGATGGCGTGCGATGCGGCGTTGCCCGCCTCAATGGACGGCACGCTGCGGATGTGGCTCATGTCGGACACCGCCGTCAGCCCGCGAATGGCGGTTTCCACCGTGCGGCCAAAATCCGGCGAATCCATGGTGTGGGCGATATTCAGCGACCCGAGGTTGCAGGAGATATCTTTGCCGATCTCGGCGTAGTCCAGGTTCTCGTCATAGGCGGAGGCGCTGTTGACCTGCAAAATCTCCGAGCACAGGTTGCTCATATTGATGCGCCCGGCGATCGGGTTCGCGCGGTTCACCGTGTCCTCGAACATGATGTACGGATAGCCGGACTCAAACTGAATTTCGGCCAGCGTCTGGAAGAAATCGCGGGCGTTGATGTATTTTTTGCGAATGCGATCGTCGGCCACCAGCTCGTCGTACAGCTCGCTGATGGCCACGTCGCCAAACGCTTTGCCGTAAATACGCTCAACGTCATAGGGCGAGAAGAGCGCCATCTCGGCATTCTCTTTGGCCAGTTTGAAGGTGATATCCGGGATCACCACGCCGAGCGACAGGGTTTTGATGCGGATTTTTTCGTCGGCGTTTTCGCGTTTGGTATCGAGAAAACGCAGAATGTCCGGGTGGTGCGCATGCAGGTAAACCGCCCCCGCGCCCTGACGCGCGCCAAGCTGGTTGGCATAGGAGAAGGCATCTTCCAGCATCTTCATCACCGGGATCACGCCGGAGGACTGGTTTTCGATGCGCTTGATCGGCGCGCCCGCTTCACGCAGGTTGGAGAGCAGAAACGCCACGCCGCCGCCGCGTTTGGAAAGCTGCAGCGCCGAGTTCACCGCGCGGCCAATCGACTCCATATTGTCTTCAATGCGCAGCAGGAAGCAGGAGACCAGCTCGCCGCGCTGGGGTTTACCGCAGTTGAGGAAGGTCGGCGTGGCGGGCTGGAAGCGGCCGGAGAGGATCTCCTCCAGCAGTTCCCGCGCCAGCGCTTCGTCGCCCTGCGCCAGCGTCAGCGCCACCATGCACGGCGCGATCTTCAAAGCTTTCCAGATAGCGTTTGCCGTCGAAGGTTTTCAGGGTGTAGCTGGTGTAAAACTTCCACGCGCCGAGGAAGGTCTGGAAACGAAAACCGCTGGCGTGGGCGCGCTCAAACAGCTGCACCACGAAGGCGCGGTCGTAACGGGCCAGCACGCGCTCTCGTAATAACCTTCGTTGACCAGATAGTCGAGACGTTCTGGCTGGCGAACGTCATGCTGTTGGGACGGACGTGGGCGGCAAAAAAAGGCGTCCACGGCGCCTCATGATCTTTGCCAAACTGGATGCGCCCCTCGCGATCATAGAGGTTAAGCATCGCGTTTAATGCGTGGTAATCCGGCGTCGCCTGCATTACGCGTTCTGCGGTTGTCGTTGCCAAAATTCGTTCACTCCTTTACGCACGTTCTCTACGTCCTGCTGTGTCCCCATCAGTTCAAAGCGATAGAGATACGGCACGCCGCATTTTTGAGAGATGACATCCCCGGCGCGGCCAGAAGGCGTCGCCGAAATTGCGATTGCCCGCCGCAATCACGCCGCGGATAAGCGCGCCCGGTTGTGGGGATCGTTGAGAAAGCGGATCACCTGACGCGGCACTGCGCCTCGCCGTACCGCCGCCGCCATAGCTGGGCACCACCAGAATGTAAGGTTCGTCTACCTGAATACGCTCCCGCTCGTTGAGCGGAATACGCACCGCAGGCAGCCCGAGACGCGCTGATAAAGCGGAGCGTGTTTTCCGAGCTGCTGGAAAAGTAGACCAGTGGAAACATCGCTTTATCCCCCGACGGCAGCGAGCTGGCGCAGGCCGGCGATTTTGTCGGGACGGAAGCCGCTCCAGTGGTCGTTGTGCGTCATCACCACGGGCACCTGGCGATAGCCAAGCGATTTGAGCTGATCGATAGCTTCCGGTTGGCTATCAAGGTTAATCAGCTGGTAGTCGATGCCACTGCGATCCATGGCATTTTTGGTGGCGTCACACTGGACACACTGGCTCTTAGTGTAAATAATAATGCGCATGATTCGTATTTCCCTCTGGTTGTGGTCAGGTTGCGAGATACGAAGCAAAAACCTTTTTGCTGCGAACGTCGTCCCTGCTGATATCTGGTAGCGAGTTGATGTGTTGAATACTAGATGTAGTGGTATTGGTGGTCAAGCCCACCAGATATAG
Organism: Enterobacterales bacterium; assembly: GCA_039593635.1. Taxonomy (GTDB): domain Bacteria; phylum Pseudomonadota; class Gammaproteobacteria; order Enterobacterales; family Enterobacteriaceae; genus Enterobacter. Next base: position 151,657 of record JBCNOW010000004.1, on the reverse strand, counting down.
GGTTTTGTGATTTAAGCAGTCAGATTAGGGCGAATGCCAGCGATGATGCGCCCTGGCGCAGGGAAAAAATTTTTGTAAAGGGTTTTGCGGCAATTTTAACCAGCCTGACAGCAGCCGGATCGGCGCGCTAATGCGGAGGGACGCGCAAAAAAAAGCCCCGCATACGCGAGGCTCCTGATAATTTTTTAGCGATTTAGCGGCGTGACATCAGCAGCGCGCCCAGCACCAGACCGACGGCGGCACCGACACCCACGCCGTACCACGGTTTGTCATGCACGTAAGCATCCACCTGATAACCCGCATCGCGCGCGGCCTGAGTCACGCGGTTGCCACTGCCGTTCAGTTTAGCGCGCGTCTGTTTCAGCAGGGCCTGCGCCTGGCTGCGTGCGCTATCCACTTCATCTTTGGCTTCGCTGCCATAAGATTTCAGTAAGGCTTCCAGCGAATCGGCCAGTTCGTTTACATCCTGATTGATATCAATGTCATCGTTTTTGCTGGTTCGATTAAACATTTTTCGCTCCCTTTGACTTAAAACGTAATACTAAGTGTAGACGAAACGTGACTAAACGCAGCCGTGTGCCAGGCTTTAGGGAAATTCCGAATGTCCTGTGCTGTCGTGCTGATGTAAGGTTGCGGGGCTGTGAGAAGAGAGGAGCAAGCATGTATTTACGTCCGGATGAGGTAGCGCGCGTACTGGAAAAAGCAGGATTCGAAATGGACGTCCTGACACCCAAAACTTATGGTTATCGCCGTGGCGAAAACTATGTCTATGTGAATCGCGAAGCCCGCATGGGGCGCACAGCGTTGATCATTCATCCCACCCTGAAAGAAAAAAGTCAGCACTTCGCTGAACCCGCATCAGAGATGAAAACCTGCGACCACTACACGCAGTTCCCTCTCTACCTGATGGGGGATTCGCAGGAGCACTACGGTATTCCCCACGGTTTTAGCTCGCGCATGGCGCTGGAGCGTTATCTGCAGGGCGTCTTCGGCGCCTGACTGGTGTGCCCCGTCGCGGCGGGGCCGCACACGCTTTCCCAATCCTTACCCTTTCCCACGTTGCAAATTGCCGCGCGGATGCGTATAACTCTGTGTCCATATAGAAGTTTAGACGTCCATATGGATATAAACAATGCAAACTGAACCGACGCCTTCGCAGGCAAACTTCAAGCGCACCATGAAAACGCGCCATCTGGTGATGCTCTCGCTGGGCGGCGTGATTGGCACAGGGTTGTTTTTCAATACCGGCTACATCATCTCCACCACCGGCGCAGCGGGCACGCTGCTGGCCTATCTGATTGGCGCGCTGGTGGTCTGGCTGGTGATGCAGTGTCTGGGCGAACTGTCGGTGGCGATGCCGGAAACCGGCGCGTTTCACGTCTACGCCGCCCGCTACCTCGGCCCGGCGACGGGCTACACCGTGGCGTGGCTCTACTGGCTCACCTGGACGGTGGCGCTCGGGTCGAGCTTTACCGCCGCCGGGTTCTGCATGCAGTACTGGTTCCCGCAGGTGCCCGTCTGGGCGTGGTGCGTGGTCTTCTGCGCGGTGATTTTTGGCCTGAACGTCATCTCAACGCGCTTCTTTGCGGAAGGCGAATTCTGGTTCTCCCTGGTGAAAGTCATCACCATCATCGCCTTCATTATTCTTGGCGGCGCGGCGGTCTTTGGCTTTATCCCGATGCAGGACGGTTCACCCGCGCCGGGCTTAAGCAACATCACCGCCGAGGGCTGGTTCCCGCACGGCGGCCTGCCGATCCTGATGACCATGGTGGCGGTGAACTTTGCCTTCTCCGGGACCGAGCTTATCGGCATCGCGGCGGGTGAAACGGAAAATCCGCACAAGGTCATTCCGGTTGCGATTCGCACCACCATCGCGCGGCTGATCATCTTCTTTATCGGCACCGTGTTTGTGCTGGCGGCGCTGATCCCGATGCAGCAGGCGGGCGTGGAAAAAAGCCCGTTCGTGCTGGTGTTTGAGAAGGTCGGCATCCCGTATGCGGCGGATATCTTTAACTTCGTGATCCTGACCGCGATCCTCTCGGCGGCGAACTCCGGGCTGTACGCCTCTGGGCGCATGCTGTGGTCGCTGTCGAATGAGAAAACGCTGCCGCGCTGCTTTGCCCGCGTCAACAAAAACGGCGTGCCGCTGACGGCGCTCTCCGTTTCTATGCTCGGCGGCCTGCTGGCGCTGTTCTCCAGCGTGGTGGCGCCGGACACGGTGTTTGTGGCACTGTCGGCGATTTCCGGCTTTGCGGTGGTGGCGGTGTGGATCAGCATCTGCGCGTCGCACTTCGTGTTCCGTCGTCGCCATCTGCAGTCGGGCAATGCGCCGCTGCAGCTGGCGTACCGCGCGCCGTGGTATCCGCTGGTGCCGGTGCTCGGTTTTATCCTCTGTCTGGTGGCCTGCATCGGCCTGGCGTTTGACCCGTCAGCCAGCGCATTGCGCTATGGTGCGGCCTTCCGTTTGTCGCCCTGTGCTATGGTGCCTACTATCTGACCCAAAAACGCCAACACGCTTTCAACGCTAAGGAGCCCGAACATGTCGCATAATCCCATCGCTGCGGCCCTGACCCACACTGATACCCTTATTGGTGCTGGATGGCGCGATGGCGACAGAGCTGGAAGCGCGCGGCTGTAACCTGGCCGATACGCTCTGGTCTGCCAAAGTGCTGATGGAAAATCCCAAGCTGATTTATCAGGTGCACTATGACTACTTCGCCGCCGGCGCTAACGTGGCGATCACCGCCAGCTATCAGGCCACGCCTGCGGGCTTTGCCGCCCGCGGACTGGATGCGGCGCAGTCCCGCGCGCTGATTGGCCAGAGCGTGACGCTGGCCCAGCGCAAGGCGCGCGACGAGTACCGTGTTGCTGAAAATCCGCATGCGAGGCACCGCTGCTGGTGGCGGGATCCGTCGGTCCTTATGGCGCTTATCTGGCCGATGGCGCGGAGTATCGCGGCGACTACGCGCTTACCGGCTGCTGAAATGAAGGATTTCCACCGTCCGCGCGTGGAGGCGCTGCTGGAGGCGGGCGCGGATTTGCTGGCGTGCGAAACGCTGCCGTCGTTTGGTGAAATTCAGGCGCTGATTAGCCTGCTGGCGGAGTTCCCGCACAGCAGCGCGTGGTTCTCCTTCACGCTGCGCGATGCGCAACACCTGAGTGACGGCACGCCGCTGAGCAAGGTGGCGGAAGTCATCAATGCCGCGCCACAGGTGGTCGCTGTCGGCCTCAACTGCGTGGCGCTGGAGAGCGTGACGCCGGCGCTGCAAACGCTACAGGCGCTGACGGACAAGCCGCTGCTGGTCTATCCTAACTCCGGCGAGCAGTATGATGCTGTCAGCAAAAGCTGGCACTCAGCGCCGTCTGGCTGCACGCTGCACGATAAGTTCCCTGAGTGGCAACAGGCGGGCGCACGGCTGATTGGCGGCTGCTGTCGCACCACGCCACAGGATATCGCGGCGATTGCCGCCTGTTGTCAACCGTAATAAAGCGCAGAAAAGCGCCACTGATAGCGCGATTGAGGCGGGTGAAAAGGCAGAGAGGGCAGTTTAGACTGTCCTTTCTGATTCTGAAGCGGACCTGCTATGAACCTGCGACATCTTCTTCCCGCCTGTGCGCTGCTGCTGAGCGGCTGTGCCACCATTGTCGGCACCGAAACGCAACCGGTAAAAATTGACTCTGTGCCGCAGGGCGCGCGTTTCACCGTGCAGGATGAAACCGGCCGCGCGGTGGCGCAGGGCTATACGCCGCAGACGGTGGATCTGGCGAAATCCAATGGCACCTATTTCGGTAAGAAACATTATCAGGTGATGCTGGAGAGTCCGGGCTACGTGCCGCTGACGCTGCCCATCGAAGCCAGCGCCAACCTGTGGTACGTGCTGGGCAATATTCCGCTGCTCGGTTTCCCCGGCTGGCTGGTGGTCGATCCGTTTTATGGCGGCATGTATGACCTGAAGCCAGCGCACCCGCAGCCGCATCTCAACGTGGTCGGCGCACGCGGCGGATAACGCGCTGTCATGATACCTGGTCGCCATGAATGGCGACCCTACAGGCAGATGGGCCTTCGCATTCATATTGCCGAGACAACGCCAGGTCGCCATGAATGGCGACCCTACAGACCTGAACCACACTCACGTGGTGCGTTTCACCGTTTTCGTAGGGTGCGCCTTCAGGCGCACCGTTTCATGACGGGCACTGACTTATTGCGCGGTAGGTTTCACCATCGAATTACCGGATTTATGCTGCGCCAGGTACTGCTGAATAATATAAAAATTCAAAGCCAACTATAAACTGACTTTTAACACCCGAATAACTTTCATACTGAGCCAATTTCTTAATTGATATATTAATTATGCTTCTTGAACTCACTGGTGAATTTTTGAGCTATATATTTAGCTGAGCTATCAGTTTGAGGGAAGACAGTGCTTTCGTTAATGTTAAGAAGGTCTAGTTCTTTTAATATTGAGTGTTTGTTTTTAATAGTGATCCTCTGAATGTGAATTTCATTAATTCCCTCTTCATCAAAAGATACTTGGTGGCCAAAAAGGAAAAATGCACCAGATTGGGATGTTATTCTTGTATTGTTTTTTATTCCTTTTATGCAAACAATCCCATTAATTGTACTGGGAGAGATCCTATTTTCAAAGTGAGCTTTTTCTTCTCTCACTAATCCAACTAACTTTTTGATAACTAACTGATCATTGAAGTTTTCAGTGTTTTTATTAAAGCTTATACTTCTTTTGTCTCTGATTGACAGTTTTGCAAGATTTGATAAACAACTAGCAGAATCGGAGTCATAATATTTTATTATTTCTTTTTTAACTTTAAAGATTATAACTTCTCCGTTATTATCTAGCTCAGTTTGATTTGTGTTTTTACATGAAAAGTAAAGGGCGATGAGAGGATTTGATGTGATATCAAGTAATCTTGTTGGAAGTGAAAAATGTTGCATCTTAATAAGCTTTTCAATCGTATGTTTAGAAGATGCAAATTCTTCAGGGTGGGAAATTATCATTTCTCTAAATAATATATCTTCTGTGGTTTCCCATTTATATTGACCATTTTCATTTTTTCTAAAGACCGAGGGCTCAAGTTTGTAATGCTTGTTAGCGTGACCTCTGAAAAAATAATCGTATTGTTCGTCATTTTCGTTATCCAGTATTATTCCTATAAAACCACGCAGTGTAGTTATCTCTTTATTTTTCATTTTATTATTTTTCCTGATCATTTAGTTGATTGTTATGATACAAAAATAAGGGGATCTCAATCATTTCTAGTTTCTCAAAATTAAAGTAGAGTTTATCACCCAAATAATTCTCGATTCTTATGAACGTCTGTTCATCTTCAAATTGTTCAACCAAGTCAAGAATGCAGTTTTCATTTATTATAATCTTGGTTTTCTTGCCATCAGTGTGATGAATTATGCTTTCATATATTAACTCTTTGTAATTATCGCTATTAAGGTTATATTCATTTATTATTGCCGAAATGACTTCTCGAGCTTTTTCAGAAGTATTGTCCAAAAACGAATCTGGATCATAATCGTTTAGATCAAAATGTTCATGTAGTAAGTTATATATTTCACCGCAACCAAGACCCTGATAATCATCCCAGTCTATTTCCCAATCGTCAGTACCATCAGAAGCATCGTCCAATGTACGTAGTAGTTTTATCGATTTTTTGCGGATTAATAGTAGCCGATTATTTAACGTCTCTAAAGATAACGATAGTGAATCACTGACGAGGGCATCTTCAATCTTTACTTTTTCGTAAGCTGAGATAGGATACACACTTTGTGTAGTTTGATTGGTTTAATATTATTCCTGCATGTCCCCAGAAACCATCCATTACGCCTTGTGTTATCCAATAATGAGCAGATGTAGTAACTATCCTTCCTGTATTGTTTTTTAGATGAAATACACTTGTTCCAAAAATCAAGGCCATATCCCGATAATATTTAAGCTCGGGTTCGGATTTATTATTTATCCAAGCGTTTACTTCTTTTTCATCAACACCAATCATTCTTGATAAGTCATTGACTGTGTAGTTAAAAGCCTGGCATAACTCCTTGAGTATTTCCATGTGTTTATTCCATAAATAATCTGAATACATTTTCAAAATTATCGGCAGGTTCAAATCTTAGCCTGCGACTTATATTAAACCTATTGCGCGGTAGGTTTCACCATCGCATTACCGGATTTATGCTGCGCCAGGTACTGCTGCTGGAAAATGCACATGCGGATAGTGTTGCGGTACTCGCCGTTGATGAAAAACTCGTGCTTCAGCACGCCTTCCACCTCGAAACCGAGCTTGGTGTAGATATGAATCGCCTTCTCGTTCTCCTGATCGACAATCAGATACAGCTTGTAGAGATTGAGCACCGAAAAGCCGTAATCCATCGCCAGCTTTGCCGCCCTGCTGGCTAAGCCCTTGCCCTGATGCGCCGGGTCGATGATGATCTGAAACTCCGCCCGGCGATGCACGTGGTTGATCTCGACCAGCTCGACCAGCCCGGCTTTTTGCCCGTCGTGTTCCACCACAAAGCGCCGCTCGGTCTGATCGTGGATGTGCTTGTCATACAGGTCAGAAAGCTCCACAAACGCTTCGTACGGCTCTTCAAACCAGTAGCGCATCACGCTGGCATTGTTATCCAGCTGATGGACAAAGTGCAGATCTTCCCGCTCCAGCGGACGTAATTTTACCGTCATACGGTGTTCCTTTAGATGACTGAATGGCTGTTGGGCAGCGGCGCAATCTGCCTTCGGGATAAACCGCGCCGCGTTGCGCTCATGCCATGCTAACCAACAATCCGGCCCTGCGCCATGCGCGCGGCGCGATCGCACATATGATCGATCACGTCAGGATCGTGGCTGACCAGCACCATCGTCAGGCCATCATTCTGTTTCAGATCGTTAAGCAGATTCAGGATCTCGGCCTGCACAGACATATCCAGCGCCGACGTCGGCTCATCCAGCAGCAGGATCTTAGGCTCCAGCAGCAGGGCGCGCACGATGGCGACACGCTGACGCTGTCCGCCGGACAGCTGATGCGGATAGCGATCCGCCAGCGCCGGATCCAGCCCGACATGGCGGAAGCCCGCGTTGATGCGATCGTCGATGTTATCGCGTCGCAGCAGCTTAAGCGGTTCCGCCAGCGTGCGGCGCAGCTGGTGGCGCGGATGCAGCGATGCGTAGGGATCCTGAAACACCATCTGCACATCGCGCCGCAGCTGGCCGGTAAAGGGTTTGCCCGGCTGCACGGCGGTATTCGCCAGCGTCATCTGGCCGCGCCAGTGCGGATTCAGTCCGGCCATTACCCACAGCAGCGACGATTTACCGCAGCCGGAAGGCCCCACCAGGCCGAAACACTCGCCGGCCGCCACCTGCAGGTTCACATCGTGCACCACGGTGCGCAGTTCATAACCCTGTTTGTGCGAGACGCTCAGGTTGGCTAATTCAATCATGCATCTTCTCCAGCGCCGCGCGATCCAGCACCGGCAGGCGTTCGCCGTGCGTGGCTTTCCCCGGACGGCAGGCCCACAGCGTGCGGGTATAAGGATGGCTGGCGTCCGACAGCTGCGCCGCCGGCAGGGTGTCCAGCAGGCGGCCTTTGTACATCACCATCACCCGCTGACAGTGCTCGGAGACCTGTTGCAGATCGTGACTGATCAGCAGCAGGCCCATATTGCGCTGCTCCACCAGGCGACGAATCAACGCCAGCACCTGATCGCGCATGCCGTGATCGAGCGCCGAGGTCGGCTCATCGGCAATCAGCAGATCGGGATCGGTAATCAGCGCGATCGCCAGCATCACGCGCTGGCCCATGCCGCCGGAGAGCTGATGCGGATAGCGCTTCATCAGCTGGCGCGGCTCGGGCAGGCCCACCGCGTCCAGCATCTCGCACACTTTCTCTTTGCGCTCGGCGCGGCTCAGCTTGCGGTGCAGCACCAGCGGCTCTTCAACCTGCCAGCCAATGGTGCGCGTCGGGTTGAGCGCGTATTTCGGATCCTGCATGACCATCGCCACTTTGCCGCCGCGCAGGCCAATCCAGTCGCGCTCGCGCAGGTGCAGGGCGTCTGCGCCCGCCACCTGCAGCTGGTCAGCCTGCAGCTGCAGCGCGGGCGACAGCAGGCCCATCAGCGCACGCGCGGTCAGGGATTTGCCCGAGCCGGATTCGCCGACCAGCGCCACGCGTTCGCGGCCAAGGGTAAAGCTGATGTTATCCACCAGCAGCGCGTCGTGGCTGCGAATCGTCAGCCCCTGCGCATCAATTAACAGATCATTTGGCATGGCGGGTATCCAGTCGGTCACGCAGGCCGTCGCCTGTCAGGTTAAACGCCAGGCTGGCGAACAGAATGGCTGCGCCGGGCGCTGCCGCCACCCACCATTGGTCGAAAATCACTTTACTGCCTTCTGCTACCATCGAGCCCCATTCGGCGGTTGGCGGCTGTACGCCCATACCGAGGAAGCCCAGCCCGGCGGCAGAAAGAATAATCCCGCCGAGGCTCAGCGCGGCACGCACCACGGCGGTGGGCAGGCAGAGCGGCAGAATGTGGCCAAACATCAGGCGCAGGCCGGTAATACCCTGCATGCGCGCGGCGGCGAGGTAATCGCTGCGGCGCAATGCCAGGGTTTCCGCGCGTGCCTGCCGGGCAAACGGCGGCCAGCTGGTGAGTGCCAGCGCCAGCGCGCCGTTCATCAGGCCCGGACCCAGCATTGCCACCAGCGCCAGCGCAATCACCAGGTTGGGCAGCGACAGGAAAATATCGGTGATGCGCATCAGCACGCGTTCGGTCCAGCCGCCGACGTAGCCGGCGGTGATGCCGACTAACAGGCCAACCGGGATAGTCAGCACCAGAATCAGCGACACCAGCAGCAGCGTCGGACGTGCGCCGTAAATCACGCGCGACAATAAATCGCGGCCGAAGCCGTCGGTGCCGAACCAGTGCAGCGCCGACGGTGCCAGCAGACGCTGTTCAATCACCTGCGCGTTAGGATCAAACGGCGCCAGCAGCGGCGCCAGCAGCGCCATGGCCACCAGCACGATCACCAGCGTCAGGCCAATGGTCAGCGAAGTGATACGCGCCCGGCGCCGGCGCGGGCGCACGGTTTCCAGTTCATGAAGTTGTTGAGTCATCGGGTTCTCGGATCGGTTAACCAGGTGAGGGCGTCGGCCACGGCATTGAGCAGGATAAAGCAGCTGCCAATCAGCAACGTAGCGCCGAGAATCGCCGGAACATCCGCAGAAAACAGCGCGTTGGTCATGTAGCGACCGACGCCCGGCCAGGCGAATACGGTTTCCGTCAGCACGGACCCTTCCAGCAGCGTGGCGTAGGAGAGGGCGATAACGGTGATCAGCGTGCCCAGCACGTTGGGGAAAATATGACGCAGCAGAATGCGCGCCCGGCCAGCGCCTTTCGCGCGCGCCAGCACCACATACTCTTTGCTGCTCTCTTCCAGCAGCGCCGCGCGCAGCAGGCGCGTAATGCCTGCCATCGCCAGCAGGCCGAGAATCACCACCGGCAGCCACAGATGGGCAATTGCGTTGCGGAACATTTCCGCATCGCCGGAGAGCCAGCTATCAATCAGTACAAAGCCGGTCTTCGGTTCAAGGGTATAAATCCAGATATCATCCAGCTGGCCCGGACCGGCGGACCAGTGCAGCACGGCGTAGAACAGCAGCAGGCCCAGCAGGCCGAGCCAGAACACCGGCACCGAGTAGCCCAGCAGCGAGATAAAGCGCGCCACGTTATCAATGACGCTGCCCGGTTTCCACGCCGCCAGCAGCGCGAGCGTCACGCCGAACACCGCAGCGAAAATCATCGAACAGGTCGCCAGCTCAAGCGTGGCGGGGAAGGTGCGCATCAGGTCGGCGCTGACCGGCTGATTGGTCAGGTGCGACAGGCCGAGATTGCCCTGCGCCAGATGGCTGATATAGCGCCAGAACTGCACCAGCACCGGCTGATCCAGCCCCAGGTCGTGACGCACCTGAGCATAGGTGGCTTCGCTGGCGTGATCGCCGGCGATTTGCTGCACCGGGTCGACTGGCGACAGGTGCGACAGCATGAAAGTAAACGCTAACAAACCCACCAGCGTCACCAGCAGCGACAGCAGGCTGGTGACGAGGCGGCTGAAGCGCTGCCAGAGTGGCCGGGCGAACCCGGCCGATGACGCTGACGCTGCCATTACTTCGAAACCTGCGCGTAATACACCATGTCCGGGTTGATCCCCTGCACATAGCCCTGCAGATTGTCGCGCAGCGCAATCAGGTTACGCGCCTGCAGGCCAATCACGTACGGCGAGTTCTTCAGCACTTCGCGCTGCATCGCCTGATAAAGCGCAACGCGCTTATTGCTGTCGGCTTCGGCCGTCGCCGCCAGCGTCTGTTTGCTCAGCTCCGGGATGTGCCAGTCTGAACGGTAAGCAATGGTTTTGCTGCCATCTTCCGGGTTGTATGCGAAGGAGGCGGCGTTGGTGTTCGGGTCGAAATAATCCGCGCCCCAGGCGTTGAGCGTGGCTTCATACTGATGCGCCTTCACGCGGGTAGACACTTCAGAGCTTAAGCCCGGCTGCACTTCCACCTTCACGCCGCCTTTGGCGAAGCTGCCCTGCAGTGCCTGCGCGATATCAAGGTAGGGAGGCTGATTGCTGGTAGAGAGCTTAAAGCTGACGTTGGTCAGACCGGCCTTCTGCAGAATCGCTTTGGCTTTCTCTGGATCGTAGCTGTAAGGCGTGTCGTTCAGCGCACCGAGGAAACCCTTCGGCAGGAAGGTCTGGTGCACTTCAAACTGGCCTTTCAGCAGGTCATTGGCGATACCTTTATAGTCGAACAGGTAACGTGCCGCTTCCCACAGCGCCGGGTTCTTCAGTACCGGATTGGCACCGACGTTGAACTGAATGTAGTAGAGCGACGCCATCGGAATCGCTTCGGTCTTCACGCCGGCTTTGCCCTTCAGCGCAGCGATCTGATCAGCACCGAGGTTACGCGCGATATCGACATCGCCCTGTTCCAGCAGCAGACGGCGCGCTGCCGGCTCCGGCACGTTTTTGATCAGAATGTTTTTCAGCTTCGGTGCACCGGCCGGTGAGGTCGGGTTGGCGCTGAGCAGTATCGCTTCATGCAGCACCACTTTGCGAATCTGGAACGGGCCGCTGCCGGCCGAGTGGGTGCCGAGCCACGCGTGGCCGAAATCACCGTTTTTGGCGTTGGCCTGCGCGGTTTTTTCATCAACGATCGAGGAGACCGGCGCGGACAGCAGGCTCAGCACATAGGCCGGGCTGACGTTGGCGCTCCAGCTAATCTGCACGTGGTCTTCATCGACCTTTTTCAGGAAGCTGTCGACGTTGTCTTTGTTCCAGCCGAGCTGGGTCAGAATAAAGGACGGATCGAGGTTGAGTTTCACCACGCGCCCCAGCGAGAAGATGACATCTTCCGGGCGCAGCGGATTACCGCTGGCAAACTTCGCGTCTTTGCGCAGCGCAAACGTCAGGCTGCGGTTATCGCTGCCCGGTTGCCACGACGTGGCCAGCGTTGGCTTAAGATCGGTTGGATTGGCCGGATCGGACTGCACCAGGCGCTGATAAATGTTAGTGAACGCTTGCACCGTGGTCAGTTCAAAGCCCTGGGCCGGATCAAAGCTGTCCGCATCATCCGTAGACTGCGCAATCACCAGCGTATCTTTCGGCGTGGCGGCCTGCGCGGAGAAGGCGGCTACCAGCGACAGCGCCAGCAGTGAGGGAATAATTTTTTTCATGTTGTTTCCTTGCCTTAAAAAAGTAACGCGAGTTTACGAGAGCGCTACAGTGAAGAATAGTCAATTTATGGCTATGCATATGCCGTAAGGTTCTAAGCGGTGCGCTTCAGTTATAAGCAAGAGGGCGCAATGCGATCGGATTAATCTGTCGCACCTTATATCCGCACGCTTTATCAACCAAATCGCAACGAAAATTAAATCAACCTGAACCCCGGAATAATTAACTTTACTTCGCTTTTCGCCCTCCTATAATAGCCGCAACTTCACACAGGAGAATTCAGTTGGACAGTCACCCTTATCGATGGCAATACAAGGCAAGCTGACGCGCGAATTCTTTTGTCGCTGCTTGCCAACATGGCGGGCAGCAATCCTCACCTGTTTCTGATGATTGTTCCCTGATAATGACACCATAGCGGGCTGATGCCCGTGGGAATAGCATCATGCACATGATTTTAAACGCACTTTTTCCTCCGCCTCGATGCGCGCGCTGATCTTCAGCGTGCTGAGCTTCCCTGCGCGTTAAGCCGCTTCAGGCTGCTGCTGCGCGCAGCGTTATCCAGGATTATGTTATTTCACTCGTTATTCAGCGAGCGACTTTCTTCGCCCATTATTTCCGGGAGGTAATATGGAAATTCCCGACAGGTTATTTTTAATTTAATCCGGTCACGCCGTGACAATTAATGTTTTCGACTTGTGCGCCTGGCGCGCAGGGATCGTTATTGCCGTAAAAAAATAAACGAGGAGTGTCATCATGACTGACATGAAACTCAACCAGGAAAAAAAAGCCTGGAACACCGTGCGTCCGGCACGTCAGAAAACCGCACGCTATCTGATTGAAGACGAAGCCGCTTTTACCGCCGACGAAACGCTGCTGCGCCTGCGCAGCGATGCGCTGGGGCTGGTCGAACGCGAAGCGGAAGCGCGGCTGCAGATTTATGGTCGTAATCAGGTAGAGCATGATAAAGCGCCACACGTCCTGGTGCAACTGCTGCAGGCGTTCAACAACCCCTTCATCTACGTGCTGATGACGCTCTCTGCGATCAGCTTCTTCACCGACTTCTGGCTGCCCCTGCAGGACGGTGAGGAAACCGATCTCACCGGCGTCATCATCGTCCTCTGCATGGTCCTGGTCAGCGGCCTGATGCGCTTCTGGCAGGAATACCGTTCGGGCAAGGCCGCCGAGGCGCTCAAGGCCATGGTGCGGAACACCGCCACCGTGCTGCGCCGCGACGAGCGCGGGATGCGCGGCGAGCTGCGGGAAATCCCCATGGGCGAACTGGTGGTCGGCGACATCGTGCGCCTGTCCGCCGGCGACATGATCCCCGCCGACATCCGCCTGATCGAATCGCGCGACCTGTTCATCAGCCAGGCCGTACTCACCGGCGAGGCGCTGCCGGTGGAGAAATACGACACCCTCGGCGCGGTCCGCGAGAAGTCCGCCAAGCGGATCGCCGCCGACCAGCAGGACCTGCTCGAACTGCCGAACATCTGCTTCATGGGCACCAACGTGGTCAGCGGCACGGCCACCGCGGTGGTGGTTGCCACCGGTGCGCGCACCTATTTCGGTTCGCTGGCCCGTTCCATCGTCGGTTCGCGGGCGCAGACCGCCTTCGACCGTGGGGTGAACAGCGTCAGTTGGCTGCTGATCCGCTTCATGCTGGTGATGGTGCCGATCGTGCTGCTGATCAACGGTTTCACCAAGGGCGACTGGACCGAGGCGTTCATGTTCGCTCTCGCCGTGGCGGTCGGCCTGACCCCGGAAATGCTGCCGATGATCGTCAGCGCCAACCTGGCCAAGGGCGCGGTGGCGATGTCGCGGCGCAAGGTGGTGGTCAAGCGCCTCAACGCGATCCAGAACTTCGGCGCCATGGACGTGCTCTGCACTGACAAGACCGGTACCCTGACCCAGGACCGGATCATCCTCGAGCATCACGTCGACGTTGCCGGCCGGCGCTGCGACCGGGTCCTGCAAATGGCCTGGCTGAACAGCTTCCACCAGTCCGGGATGAAGAACCTGATGGACCGCGCGGTGGTCGCCTTCGTCGAACAGAACCCGCGCATCACGCCGTCGGATGCCTGGCGCAAGGTCGACGAACTGCCCTTCGATTTCGTCCGTCGGCGTCTCTCGGTGATCCTCGAGGGCAAGGACGGCGAACACCTGCTGGTGTGCAAGGGCGCGGTCGAGGAAATGCTCGAGATCGCCACCCGCGTGCACCAGGACGGTGTCGACCTGCCGCTCGACGAGGAACGCCGCCGGGCCCTGCTGGCGCTGGCCGAGCAATACAACCGCGACGGCTTCCGCGTGCTCCTGCTCGGCACCCGCAGCCTCTCGCGCACGGAGTCCCAGGCCCAGTACGGCGCCAGCGACGAGCGCGACCTGGTGATCGCCGGCCTGCTGACCTTCCTCGATCCACCGAAGGAAACCGCCGGCCCGGCCATCGCCGCGTTGCGCGAGAACGGCGTGGCGGTGAAGGTGCTCACCGGCGACAACCCGGTGGTCAGCGCGAAGATCTGCCGCGAGGTCGGCCTGGACGTCGGCGAGCCGCTGCTCGGTCGCGACATCGACCTGATGGACGATGCCACCCTGCAACGCCTGGCCGAGGAGCGCACGGTGTTCGCCAAGCTGACGCCGCTGCAGAAGTCGCGGGTGCTCAAGGCCCTGCAGGGCAACGGACACACCGTTGGCTTCCTCGGCGACGGCATCAACGACGCCCCCGCGCTGCGAGATGCCGATGTCGGCATCTCGGTGGACAGCGGCACCGACATCGCCAAGGAATCGGCCGACATCATCCTCCTGGAAAAAAGCCTGATGGTCCTGGAGGAGGGCGTTATCAAGGGCCGCGAGACCTTCGGCAACATCATGAAGTACCTGAACATGACTGCCAGCTCCAACTTCGGCAACGTGTTCTCGGTACTGGTGGCCAGCGCCTTCATCCCCTTCCTGCCGATGCTGGCGATCCACCTGCTGCTGCAGAACCTGATGTACGACATCTCCCAGCTGTCGCTGCCGTGGGACAAGATGGACAAGGAGTTCCTCGCCAAGCCGCGCAAGTGGGACTCGAAGAACATCGGCCGCTTCATGGTCTGGATCGGCCCGACCTCGTCGATCTTCGACATCACCACCTACGCGCTGATGTGGTTCGTGTTCGCCGCCAACAGCCCGGAAATGCAGTCGCTGTTCCAGTCCGGCTGGTTCATCGAGGGCCTGCTCTCGCAGACCCTGGTGGTGCACATGCTGCGTACCCAGAAGATTCCCTTCATCCAGAGCACCGCGGCGCTGCCGGTGATGCTGATGACCGGGCTGGTGATGGCGCTGGGCATCTACGTGCCGTTCTCGCCGCTGGGGGCGATGGTCGGCCTGCAGCCGCTGCCGTGGGAGTACTTCCCCTGGCTGGTGGGCACGCTGCTCTGCTACTGCGTCACCGCGCAGACCATGAAGACCCTCTACATCCGCCGCTTCGGCCAGTGGTTCTGAGTGCAGGAGGCGCGATGAAGCAACGCAACCTGGATAAAACGGTGTGCCACCTGCTGATAATTATGGTGGTCATCGTCGTGCTAACGTTAGTGTTCCGGTAAGGACAACAGGGCAGGGTATCCTGCCCTTTTTCGTGGCACACCAACCAGCGAGAGACAGATGAGCCAACAACAGCGAGCATTGATTATTGGGGCGTCAAAAGGCATTGGCCTGGCCGTGGTGCAGCAACTACTGCAGGCGGGCTGGCAGGTGACCGCCACCTACCGTTCCACGGCGGTTTCGTTTCAGCATCCGCAATTGCAGTGGCTGGCGCTGGATATCACCGATGGCGCGCAGCGTGACGCGCTGGTCCGGCAGCTCGGCGACGCACCCTTTGATTGCATCCTGATTAACGCCGGGATTCTCGGTCCGCACGCATCGCAGCTGCGCGACGTGGACGATGCGCAGCTTAGCGAGCTGTTCTTTACCAATGCGGTGGCGCCGGTGCGTCTGGCGGAGAACCTGCTGCCGCTGCTGCGCGATAAACAGAGCGTACTGGGCCTGACCACGTCGCGTCTCGCCAGCCTCAACGAGAACCGTGACGCGGCGATGCCGTTCTACGCAGCCAGCAAAGCGGCGCTGAATATGCTGAGCCGTGCGCTGGCGACGCAGATGCACCAGCAGGGCAGCACCTTGCTGTCACTGCATCCGGGCTGGGTAAAAACGGACATGGGCGGAGAGGGCGCGGATATCAGCGTTACCGAGAGTGCGCAGGGCATGGTCACGCAGCTGCAGCAGTTTAGCGGGCGTGGCGGCCATCATTACGTGGATTACCGCGGCCAGCTGCTGAACTGGTAATGATTAACCTGCTGGTTAGCGCCAGCAGGTTTTTTTTCTTACTCATCCGGCGAATAGTACTGCACGCCGATTTCAATGCGTTCGCGACCGCTTGCTACGCGGTGACGGTTGGTATCGCGCAGCGAATAGATGCAGCCGCAATACTCCTGCTGATAGAAGCGCTCGCGCTTGCTGATCTCAATCATGCGCGACGAACCGCCACCTTTACGCCAGTTAAACTCCCAGTACAGCATATCCGGATAGCGCGCCGCCGCGCGTACGCCGCAGTCGTTGATTTGCTGCATATTCTTCCAGCGCGAAATGCCGAGTGAACTGGTGATCACCGGGAAACCGTGTTCATGCGCGTACAGCGCGGTGCGTTCGAAGCGCATGTCGAAACACATGGTGCAGCGCACGCCGCGCTCCGGCTCCCACTCCATGCCACGCGCGCGCTCAAACCAGTTGTCTTTGTCGTAATCGGCATCAACAAAAGGCACGCCAAACTGCTCGGCAAAGCGGATGTTCTCCTCTTTGCGCAGCTCGTACTCTTTCAGCGGATGGATGTTCGGGTTGTAGAAGAAGATGGTGTAATCGATGCCGGATGCCAGCATCGCTTCCATCACTTCTCCCGAGCAGGGAGCGCAGCAGGAGTGCAGCAGCACTTTATTGTGGCCATTCGGCAAGGGCAGCGGCTGGCGTTGAAATGTATCGGACATAAAGTTAATTAATGGTTAAGGGCGATGCGGCAAGTGTAGGGGCAAAGGCCGGCCGATGCAAAGCGTCGGTGGCGTTGCAGGGAGGGGGCCGTGGTGCAGTATGGCCGCCGCTCGCCAGGGATGAGTAGCGGCGCGATTGATCGCGTAATACATTGCGCCGCTTGCAGGGTCAATGACCCACCTTCGCGCATCACTGCGCAGGCTGCGCGAGGTCAGGTCTCGTCGTGAATGGTGGTCGACGCACCGTTCTGCTGCACCGAATGGATGCCGTTTTCCGCCGCCTGTTTAGAGCTGTACATCTCGCTGGTGGCGATGGTTTCGCCGTTGCTGGCTTTAAGCACAAACCAGTATTTCTGCGACAATGCTGTATCACTTTTTCTCAGTACGTAATATCCCATGTGCTTTCTCCTTGTGCCGGCACCCGATGGCCGGTTCGCTTACTATTCGCGCAGTCTACTTATTAATCAATCACTGATTAGGAATTTGCCCGAATCCAGGAGCGGGATCGCAGCGTTTTGTATCAATCCGGTTGCTGGCAGGCACAAAAAAGGCCGCATCGCGGCCTTATGGGGTAATGAGTTCGTGTTTATCAAACGGGTAAAGCCGTGATGTTCATTAATCGGGTAAATGCTTTACTGCGGGAGACACCTTTCGGATCGCTGAAAAATGGCAGCTGAAATTTCGGTGAATCTTCCAGTGTCAGGCCCCAGATATAATCACCGATAAAACGAAACTGAAGTGAATGGTCACTGATATGCAATTGCTCAAATGTGCCGGAGTTATACTCATTGCCAATAGTGACAATTTCCTGAATGCCCTGAGAGGAATCAATCAGCACAATCGTTAGTGATTCCTCGTAGAGCACGTCATCCGTGACAAACAGGATATAGCGGTTATCAGTAACTTTGACTGCTGCCTCAAGGATTTTTCCGGGAATGATTATGCCGGTAGAACTACCGCTGAGTAATACCTCTGATTTCGCCTGTTCGCGGTCCGTTGCGTGTTGCACTTCAACCAAAGATACATCATTAACTATTTGCATCAGCGCCAAATCCATCCCATTTGCCATGCCGCGAGAGCAGCTCCTGCGAATGAAATTTAACTAAGTTCGCTGCGGATTAATATGCTTATGATGTAAAAACGCCTGATGCAGTGCACCAGGCGTTTTCGACTCAAATGAATGCAGAGCAATCGCTGTCTACATCAGAAGAAATTACTCAGAGACTTTCTTCTTCAGATCGCTGGCACCTTCTTTGGTTTTGTTCCAGCCTTTCTGCGCGCCTTCTTTAGTGGCGTCCCAACCTTTTTCAGTACCTTCTTTGGTGCTGTTCCAGGCTTTCTGTGAGTTTTCGCTCGCTTTGCTGGTCAGGCTATCGCTTTTGCCTTCGGCAGCATGTTTGGCTTTGAGCTGCTGCTCTTCACCCTGATGCTGCGCCTGATGCAGTTTCTCTTTCGCCGTATTGGCGCCCGCTTTGGCGTCAGCGACGGTTTCATCGGTTGCGTGTGTGGCGGCAAACGCCGTAGAAGTCAGAAGAATGGCGGATAACGCAATAATCGTTTTTTTCATAATATATTCCCTCATTAAGCATCATAAGTGTTATGAGCGTAGTTAAGAGTGGCACAGAGCGCAACGCAGGGCATTAGGAATAAACTGTAAGTGAATCGTACCGTTTCTGTGGGCGTTTCTGGCATAAGTGCGCAGCAGGGAGGACGCTTTCGCAAGCTTTTGTTCGTTACGGCTGACTGAGGGTAAAGCAGTCAGCGTCGTTCGGGTGATCAGATGTCACCCGCCAGGATGTATGTCCCGGCAGCGACAGACTCGAATAATTTATTGCCTTATCGGCTCACCCGACAGGACTGAACGCTCAAGTGCGCGGGTTTCCCGAATATTTCGCGCTGGCGGTGAACCAAACAGCCGTGAATATTCACGGGTAAACTGCGTCACGCTCTCATATCCCACCGCATTAGCAGCAATACCGATGGCCGTCCCTTCCGTCAGCATTAGTCTCCGCGCTTCAAGCAGGCGCAGCTGTTTCTGGAATTGCAGCGGGGTGAGCGTGGTGACATGGCGGAAATGCGTATGAAATACCGAGAGGCTCATACCGGCGGCGTCAGCGAGGGTTTTCATGCGCAGCGGTTGCGCATAATTGGCCCGAATGATTGCGACTGCCCGTGCAATCCGCCGGGCATGGCTGTCAGTGCTGCCGAGGGCGCGCAGCGCGCTGCCGTGTCGTCCTGACAATAGCCAGTAATGTAACTCCCGCACCAACTGGCTGCCCAGCACGGCGAGCGCGCGCGGTCTGCTGAGCATGTTCAGCAGGCGCAAAGCGGCTTCTGCCACATCTTCTTCGATCTGATCAATGCTTACGGGCAAATCCGTTGCCGCCTCCAGCCCGACCATATTTGCCATCAGTTCACTAATCACCGCCGCATCCAGTTCCACGACCAGAGAATAATAAGGGGTGTCGGCACTGGCGCTGATAACCTGACTCACGGTTGGCACGTCCATGGTGATCAGCAAGGATTCCCCCGCGCCAAAATCAAAACGATCAGTGCCCATGGTCACGCGTTTACTGCCTTGCAGCACCATTGCGATTAGCGGTTTGGTGATAGCGAATTGCAACGCGGTAGGCGCGGTCTCGCGCAGAATGAACACCCCATCAACTGGCGTTGCGGCAACCCCCGCTCCGTTGTGGTGTTCATCAGCGTAATGTCGTGCCGCCTGCAGCAAAGCCGCCATCCTCCCGGCAGAGTTGAATTCATCATCCCGTGCAGTGCGTTCCTCATACGAGTGATCACGCTTTTTCATATTATCAGGCAATAAAATAAAAATTTATGGTGCAGTTATTCTAGTAAATACGGCATAAAATAAAAATATAAAAAAAATCAGGCAATAATTAAAAATTATTGGGCAACCCTGGAGGTTTGTCGATTGTTAGAATCACTCCCCCACTATTGAGGAGATATTTCATGACAACCCTTTCTCTTGTAACTGGCGCCAGCCGGGGTCTTGGCCGTAATACCGCACTGAGCATTGCCCGTCATGGTGGTGATGTCATCGTGACTTATCGTACTGGTAAAGAAGCGGCGGATGCCGTGGTGAATGAAATTCAGGCGCTTGGCCGTAAGGCAGTTGCGCTGCAACTGGACACCAGTAACGTATCGTCCTTCCCGGGTTTCGTCGCCGCCGTGGGCAATATCCTGAAAGGTGACTGGGGACGCGAAACGTTCGACCATCTGATCAACAACGCCGGGCATGGGGAAATGGCCGACTTTAGCGCAACCACGGAAGAGCAGTTCGACGCGTTATTTAACGTACACGTCAAAGGAGTGTTTTTTCTGACGCAGTCGCTGCTGCCGCTGCTGGTCGATGGCGGACGCATCGTCAACTTCTCTTCGGGGCTGACCCGCGTGTCGTTCCCGGGCTTCTCAGCCTATTCGGCTGCCAAGGGCGCCGTTGAAATTCTCTCCGTGTATATGGCGAAAGAACTGGGCAGCCGCGGCATCACCGTGAATACCGTGGCCCCGGGAGCGATTGAGACCGACTTCCTGGGTGGCGCGGTGCGTGACATCCCTGATTACAACCAGGCATTTGCCGGCATGACCGCACTGGGTCGCGTGGGCCTGCCTGATGACATCGGTCCGATGATTGCCAGCCTGCTGGGACCGGACAACCGCTGGGTCACCGGTCAGCGCATTGAAGTCTCCGGCGGGCAGTCCATTTAGTTGCCCGATGATGGATTCCGCCCGGTGCGGAATCCATCCTGTTCCCCTGATGCAATAAGAGGTATTTGATGCCTAAAATGATCATTTATGCGCCAGCAGGCACTTTCGATGCGGCTGAGCGTCAACGGGTTGCCAGAGCTCTGACGCAGTTAGGACTTGATTGCGAGGCGCTGCCAGACTCCCCGCTGGTTCGTAGTACGGTCTGGACCTACTTTGCTGAATACTCTTCTGATGCCGTCTTTATGGGAGATAAACCCGCATGGTTGCCGGTTGTGTCCCTTCAGATATATGTCATCAAAGGTGGCCTGGATGAGGATGCAAAGAAGAAGCTGATCGAGGGAGCAACCGCGATTCTGGATCGTCGTCCGTCAGGCACCTCTGTCGCGCCTGTCTATGTGGTGATTCATGAAGTCGAAGAAGCAAACTGGGGGATATTCGGTCAGCAGGCCGATCTCGCAGCGCTTCGCGCCAGCGATGACAATGCTCCGGCGATTTGAAGGAAATGTTTTTGATAGGGGGGGCCGGGAAACCTCAGGGAATGACATGAAGGTTATAGTGAGTGTTGTCTGAACTCCACGCTAAATTTTCGAGCACCCTATGGGATTGCAGCGGGCTGGAGAAGGGATAGGCTGCTGCAAAAATACAGACTGCCTCCCCCGCTGCCAACTATAGTTGGAAATCCGTTTAACATGAAAATTATAATGACTCATGAGACAGGCATCTTTATTGGCAGGACCGTGCCAGTTATTGGCTGGGCTGTAATGGCGTCAGACGTAGGGGTTATAGGCTGGGAGTCGATGAACCGTTACAACACGATAGTCCAGGCGGAGGATAAAATCTGGTGATGGATGATACTGAAAAGGCGATATTCGCACTGGTTGAAGAATATAACGGTTACTGTTTCTGGCTGCGTAAGCGTTTTCCACTGACACATACAACGGATTTGAACAAAGATTTCAGGATGGCGCCGGAAGACGCCGCTGAGCTGCTGGAAACATTCGCGGAGCGATTTTCTCTCAACCCGAAAGAAATAAATTTCGGGCGTTATTTTCCGGCAGATAATGGTAAGGCGGAAAAACCGCTCACCATTCAGCTGCTAATTGATTCTGCGCGCGCCGGTCACTGGACTGATAAATAAAAGGTATCCGTAGGCACTCAATCCTGCCGCTGTGAATTAGCTGCCATCTTTCAGATTGAGGTTGTAAGGCGCAAACCTTACAACCTCATCACCAAGCCAGTCGTTTAACCCCTCAACGCGTCTTTGCGGCGGCATCAGTTCGTTGCGCACAAACACGTGGCTGATCTTTTCAACGTCACCGAATCCGCCGGTGTTATTCGGGATAATCCCCAGCATCTGCCGGTGGTACACGGTGCGCGGCCATCATGTCGTCGCGGCTGACGTTATCGATGTTCAGAAACTCATCTTTGGTCGCCACCTCTGACAGCGGGTTGATCTGAATCCCGTCTCTCATATTTGCTGGCGGAATCTGAATGAATCACCTATATATATGAAATTTAATATAAATATTTAATGTAAAAAAAATCGGTATACCTAAGCGTATACCAATTGCTTTTGTTAAATGGTTTTTCATGTTGTGGAGGGCGATGGCTTTGCATCTATCGTCAGATACGCTTTCAGACCTGAAGAGCGTTTTACACCACGCGGATCGGAAAAGAAGGGAACACGTAGCTTTGGAGAGTCGTTCACTTTAATTGTCCATACAGACCCACCAATGAAATTGAACTCAATGGTGTTGTGATTGACAGACAGCGCTTCGAAAGAGCCTGACGAATACACATTGCCAACCTGCAAACTTTCAACAATCCCCTGGCTCAGGCTGATGAGAGTAACAGTAAGAAACTCCTCAAAGATCACATCATCCGTTGTGAAAAGAATATACCTGTCATTGTCGACTTTAACTGAGGCTTCGAGTACCTGCCCTTTTATAGTGATACCCGTCGGTTCGTTATCGATCACTACTTCAGAAACGGCCTGCTGAAAATCAGTCGCTTTACTTTTCTCAACAAGCTTTACCGAGAGAGTTTGTTCCATGACTACCCCCAAAAACGTCCCATTTCAAAAGCGGCAAGTGCACCACCAACAAATCCACCAATCAAAACACAAACGGGTGCGCCGGGGCCGCATACCAAACCTGCTAAAGCACCTCCCGCTGCACCCCCTGCTATGCCTGCACCGTTAATCGCTATTTGTTTACCGGTTTCAGCAACTTTGTTTTCAGCGGTATAAATTTCATATACAGAGATAGCTAAAGAGAGGACGATAAGCCCTTTTCCTGCACGTGAGAGCTGCAACATCTTCAGGTTAACGCTGGGATTAGATTTACCCGCAGATTCCACAATGCTGGCATACACCTGATTTTTTTGCACTTCAGAAAGGCTGGCAAAGTTTGTTTTAGGCCCAAAAAGTGAGGTCGCTTTCTTTGCGACTAACTCATTAAGCGTCTTACCCGATGACTTCATTCTTTCCGCCATTGCACGCCCAAGTGGCGTACTGCGAGTCCTGATCATTTCCATGATGAGATTTCGCGTTTCCTGAGCTTCTTTCGCAGCCTGTTCCCATGTCAGCAATCCAGCATTAACTCGGGATCGTAAATCGTCAGCCATCTCTTTGATACGCCTCGAATACTCAAGGCGCAAGCGGGGATCTATGGATAGTCGAGCGGCAGCAGCAGCAACATCCCCCTGCAAAGCATTAATCGCTGCGTCAAACTGTTCACGATTTTTAGTGTCCAGTGTATTCAAAAAAGAGGTATCCATTTGTTGCTCCTTTTTTAGGCATTCAAACTTTATCAAAACAGTTGCGCGGCCAGAAAGCGAGAACCTACAAAAAAAGATTTTATGAATAATCCTTCACACTGTTCACCTTTTTATTTTGTCTATTTATATCATGCAGTTAACGGGTGATGAATGGGTGAAGGGTGACGCATATCCTTCACCACGGGTGAACGATGGGCATAAAAAAACCGGCTTTCGCCGGTTCAGGTTGTCATGCTGCGTTCGGATCGTCGCACTTCGGCAGCCAGTCGGCGCTGCTTTCGTCCGTCAGCCCGAGGTTGGTCTGCATCCCGAGCTTCGTGCGCCGCTTCAGGTAGCTTTTCCCGTACTCGCGCAGGATGCTCTCCAGCGCCTGGCTGAAGGTCTTCATGCTGAGCGGGTTGCGGTAGCCGTTGGCCTCCATGTACGCCAGATAGGCGTGGTAGAGGTAGCGCTTCGGCTGTAAGGGCCGGATGCTGGCGTTCCCCATGTGCAGGCCGTTCGGCTCGGCGGTGGCAAACAGGTAGCCGCAGAAGTCCACCATCGGGTCGGCGTCGCGCTTGATGCGCATGGCCTCGCCGGAGTTCTGCTGCTGCTGAAGCAGCGCGCGGGCGTCCTGCGGGCTGCTGAAGCGCTGCATCAGCTGGCGCACGATAACGGCCAGCTCCGCCTGTATCTTCTCCTTCAGCTGCGGGTCGCGCTCGTTTGCCGGGATGATTTCCGCGAAGTGCAGGATAACCCGGCGGCGCGACACGCCCCCGCTGCGGTCGGTGAAGCGCATCGGGTTGTTGTTCACGGCCAGAATTACCGCCGGGATGTGGGTTGAGTAGGCGTCGCGGTACTTGGGGTCAACGGACACCGCATCGCCGCCGGTAATCGCCTTGATGCCCGCGCCGTCGCCGCTCCACTTCTCCTGGTCGGGCAGGCGGATGAGCGAATAGCCGATGACCGAGGCGCGCTCGCGCGAGGATTCCAGCGTCTCGATGGTGGCCGACACGGCGTTGTCCGTTCCGGCCAGCATGGTGGCGATTTCCGCCATGATGCTTTTGCCGCTGCCGCCGGGGCCGGTGACTTCCAGAAACAGCTGCCAGTCGTAGCGGTTCGCCAGCACCATGAACAGCGCCGCCAGAATCACGTCCCGCTTGTCTGCGCTGCGCCCGGCGGCGCGGTCGAGCCACTGCCAGAAGTGCGGCGCGTGGCGCTCCAGCGTTTCGCCGGGAACGGGACGGGTATAGTCCACGTCGCTCACGGTGCGCAGCCAGTTCTCACGCCGGTGCGGGCTGAAGGTGCCGCTGCGGGTGTCGAGCACGCCGTTGCGGAATCCGATGAGCTGGCGCTGCGGCGCGGCCTGCTGGGGCAGCATCAGCTTGAGCGTGTCCACCACGCCCGCCACCTTGCCCGCCGAGAACGGTGCGCGCAGGCGCTGGAACAGCTTCGCCACGTCGCGCCCGAACTGGTTACCGGAAATCACCTTCCACGCCCCGGCCTCATAGCGGCAGAGGATTTCGCCGCTGGCGTCCACGGCCAGATTGCGCCCGTAGTGCTCCGCAACGCGCTCCGCCTTCTCACTGGCGCTCATGGCCGTAAACTCGGCCTCGCTCATGGTGTCGAACGGGCTGGCGGCGGGCGGGGCTGAAGCCTCGCGCAGCGCCTGCCGGGTGGCGTCCTCACCGTGCGCGGTAAAGGCGTCGTTCCAGTCGCCGAACACCGGCGGCAGGGCCACCGTTGCGTTGCAGGCTGCGGCGGCGTGCTTCGCCTTAAGCTGGCCGTCGCCGTTCAGGTCGCGGTCGGCGGCAATCACCAGCGGCAGTGACGGGTGTTTTTCACGGACGAGGCCGGCCAGGGAAAGGAGGTTTACGGACGACAGGGCAACCCACACCGCGTCACCCGTCAGCGCGTGCACGGTCAGCCCGGTGGCGTAGCCCTCGGTGAGCCAGATGCGTTTCGGCGTGCCCTTACCGCTCAGGACGTGGCAGGCGCCTTTCACCTGGCCGCCTTTAAGCGTGCGCTTGTCACCGGCGGCGTTAATCAGCTGGACGTTAACCAGCGCGCCGTCCGCGTCGTGCAGCGGCACCACCAGGTCGCCGGGGCGGTAGGCGGTCAGCGCCACCTTATGCGCCCTGGTGAGCGTCAGGCAGGAATACTCCGGCAGCCCCTTGCGGGACAGGTAGGCGTTGCCCGTGACCGCTTTTGCGCTGCTGACCAGCTGCTGCGCCAGCGCGGCGGCGGCCGTGCGGGCGGCCTCGTCGTCCGGCTCCGCCGGTGCGGCCTCAGTCACGGGCGGCAGGTTGCCGGTCAGGTCGTTCACGCGCGCGGCGGCCCCGGTCAGGCTGACGCCCAGCGCCTTCTGTACCAGGTCCATGCCGTCACCGGCCCCGCACTGGTTGCAGAACCACGTCCCGCGCCCCTCTTTATCGTCAAAGCGGAAGCGGTCTTTGCCGCCGCACACCGGGCACGCCGTGTGCCGGTTCTTCACCACCTTTACGCCCAGCGCGGGCAGGATGCGGGGCCACTGGCCCCGCGCGGCGCTGGCCGCGTCGGATACGGTCATTTTCATTGTGTTTTCCCTCAGTGCAGCGGCGGCGCGTCGTGAATGCGCCCGCAGAGTTCGTCCATCACCACCTGGCCTAAAAAGCTCAGGCACGGGGCGGCCTTCAGCGGCCCGGCGGTCAGCAGGTCGTCGAGCAGCGCGCAGGCAATCTCCAGCCCGCGCGCCCGGCCGTGCTGGTGCAGGTAGAAGCCCTCCAGCTCGGTCTCAATGGCGCGCTCCAGGCGGGCCAGCGTCAGGCCGGAATGTCGCTGCTGCTCACGGCACAGGGTGAGCCAGGCGCAGGCCACGGCGCGGCGGGACAGCGCGGCGCGCAGCTCAGGGGACAGGGTGCGTGCGTTCATGCGCTCACCTCCCCGTTCATCCAGCCGTCGCGACAGCGTGTCACCACGTCGTCCAGCTGGCCGGTGATGAGAAACAGCAGCGAGGCCAGCTGTTCGCTGTCGGCAGGCTCCGGCGGGGTGCAGCAGTCGCGCAGGGCCGCCGCGTCACAGGCCAGACGTCCGGCATTGCGCAGGTGCTCCAGGCGGGCAAGGTCGTCAAGGGTAATGGTGGCGTGATTCATGCGCGCACCTCCGTGACCGGCAAGCGGGCAGCAAAGGACAGTACGTAGTCGCGGGCCAGCAGCTGGCGGGCGGCGCGTTCGGTGGCGGCGGTGGCGCGCAGCATCTGCACGCGGGCGTGACGCTCACAGCGGCGCACGGCGGCAAACACAAAGACAAATTCTGAATGCGGGGAAGTCGGGATAGCAGCCATAGAGGCAAACTCCTTTGTTAGCTTTTTACAGCTACCACCAGAGTTCCTACGCTCAGGGGTGGTAGCCCGGACGGGGGTAGGAATACCGGCAACAAAGGAAACCGGCCAGCCCGAAGGCTGCCCCGCCCGGGCCACCATTACGCAGACGGCGCAGCGGAAACAAAACCGCCGCCCGAAAAATGGGTGCACATGGGCACAGACACAAAAAAAGACGCATGGCGCGTCTGGTGTCGCCTTTGTTTCGCTCGGGTTCCTACGCCCGGCTGCCGATTTTGCGACAGCAGAAACACTGTACCAGGGAAGGCCCCCGGCGCGCAAGCCGGGGAAAGCAAAGAAATGCAGCATGACGGACAGTCTCAGCGGTGGGTGAAAGTCATGCCGCACGCCCCTGACTCCGGGCGGCGATGCGTTCGTTCATCCAGGCGTTCACCTCGCTGGCCGCCCACGCGACGTTCTTGCCGCCGAGCGAAATCTGCGCGGGAAAGGCGTCGCGGCTGATGAGGTCGTAAATGGTCGAGCGGGACAGGCCGCAGACGTGAATGACCTCCGGCAGGCGCATGAAGCGCTCCTGAAACGGCGGCGCGTAAGCGGCTGACGGGGCCGCAGGGGCGGAAGGTGGTGCGGTTAAAGCAGTGTGCATGGGCTACCTCTCATTGATTCCATACAGAGCCGGGCGGATACATCCGGCATCGGGCAGCTCTTTATTCTGAGTAAATTTCTTACGGAATCAACAAGTGAAATTTGTCTGGCGGCTCATACACCGGGCGCAACTTTTGTGCGGTTTGCCACTGTTTGCCAAATACTGCCAATGATTGCCAATGAGTACTAATAAGCTTTTTTCCAGTAATGAAAAGAAATATCTAAGGGGATTTATATGGATATTTATTATAAGTGGTGCAGGGTTTTAACCGTCACCGTGGGTGAAGGATGGTGAACAGTGGGTGAAGGATTATTTTTAAACTGTTCACCCTCTAATTTACTGTATTACTTATCTTTTTCTATCTGGTGAAGAATAGTGAAGGATTTATATAAAACTAAAAGCTGAGCAGTGGGGTTCGTGAGACCTTTCCCTGGCTGGCCAGAAGAAGGGCTTTTTGTCTGAGTCGCCACACAATGTCATCCGGTGGCACCGTCTGTGCCAGCCCCGGCACAATTGACTTACTGAAAACGACCACACAGGAAGCCGACATGACCGACACCGCTTTATCCCTTCCCGCCGCCACGCAGGCCGCGCTTGATAAGGTCAGCACCGCAAAGGCGGCATGGCTTGAGGCCCGCCGCCTGCAGGCCGCCGCCGCTGAAAATGCCGAAACCATCCGCCAGCGTCGTGCGGAAACCGAAGCCACCGCGAACGCGCAGAACGACGAGTGGCGCGCCCTGTTCCGCGACAGCAGCGGAGCCATGACGCCGGAAATGCGCGCGCTGCGCACCGAAATCGCGCTGAACCGCGAGACGCTGGAGGAGTTCGACGCGCTGCTGGCCTCTCACGCCGGAGAAACGGCCCGCCTGCCTTTCGATACAGCCGACCGGGCGCAGGAGTACATCAGCGCCCACAACAGCCTGGTTGAGCTGCGCGCCATGCAGCTCTGGCAGGACTTCATGCGTGACCACGGCCAGCCGCTGATTCAGACGCTGAGCCTCCTGCACATCACGCTGGGCCGTCAGGCCGCTCTGGTCACCGGCGTGGTGGACTCCGTGAACGACCCCGACAGCGTGCTGAAGAACTTCATCAAGCGCCACATCACTGAACCGGCCGTTTCCGGTGAGGCCATGCCCGACAGCGACCCGGTGTTCCGCCTGTGCGGCGTGACACCCGACGCCACCGCCAGGGCTGACGCGGGCCGCACCCTGTCACCGGCCGCCCGTCACAAGGCCAGAATCCGCCTGGAGTCAAAACAGAAGGAAAGCCGCTGATGGCCCTGAAATGTCCCGAATGCGGTCAGGTGGCACACACCCGCACCAGCGCCTACGAGGCCCCGTCCGTCAAGCGCACCTGGTATCAGTGCCAGAACCTCGACTGCTCCTGCACGTTCACCGCGCTGGAGAGCGTCGAGAAAATCATCATGAAGCCCAACAGGCCCGTGGCGGCAGAGCCGGAGCCGGAAAATGATGCGCCGGTGCGCCAGCCGCAGACGCTGGGCCGCTACGGCTCCGCCTGCACCCGTAAAGACCGCCACGCACAGCCCTGACAGAGAGGAAAAGACATGACACAGAAGCAGATGACCGACGAAGAGATTAAGGCAACCGGCCAGTACGTGGGCCAGCTTGTGGCACGGAGTCAGAAGCCGCTTAAAGATGCGGGCTGGCTCATGAAGCTTCCCGAGGATGAGTTAGCAGAACAGAGCGCCGCGCTGGCGAAAAGCCTTCCGGCTGGCTGGCTGCCCCGCATTCAGGAACTCCAGAAAAAAATGATGGAATGGCTGGAGGCCAAAAAGGCCGAAGCCGCCGCCAGGGAGAGCGTTGAGGCGCTGCGCCAGAGCCAGGCACAGACGGAGCAGGCAGGCCAGGACAACCGGGCGCGCTTTCGTGAGCTGCTGGAGCAGAACGGCGGCACCGTCACGCCGGAGATGAAGGCGCTGCGTGCGGAGTACCTGGAGCAGCAGGAAACGGCGACCGAGCTGGCCGGGCTGATTACCCAGAGGGAAAAGCAGCTGCCGGGGCTGGCCGACGTGACCAGGCAAAAGGCTCACGCTTACATCACCTGCCATGAGCGCATCATGGACGAGCGCATCGATGCGCTCATTGATGAATTTTTTATCTTCCACGCCATTGAGCTGACCAGCCTGCTGAGAATGAAGTACAGCCAGTTTGAACGGGATGGCTCACCCCATGCGCCGGGTGTGCTTGAAGGGGCAAACGATGCAGACACGCTGTACCGTGGATATATTATGAATCTGATGCTGAGCTGGACAAATACAAAGCTGCCGCTGATGTTCCGTGATGATGTTATCAGCCTTGCCGGTCCCTACCCCTTTAAGGGTGCCGGAACTGACCGGCGCAAGCGTAAACGGTTCCCCGGCCAGAAATAACACCCTTCAGCCCGGCACCTGCCGGGCTTTTTTACGCCTGCTGCGTGAGTGCATGTCTATGCTGCATGAAAACGCATGAGTCTCAGGCACCCGGACACGGCAGCAAAGGCCAGCAGCGGCGCGGCGCGAAGCCACTCATGCAGGTGCATGAAAACCGCTACATCAAGTGCGCAGGCGTGGCGGGGCTACGAGCGCGCGCAACGACACTTAGTTCATTAGTCATGAAGTAAAGATAGCAGGAGTGAATTATAAATATTCAATGGAGGCTTTGATCTTTGCAATTACATCTTGTCCATACTTTTCCTTCAATCTTTCAATAAATTGAGGTTCAATATGAGCAGCATGTCCTAAAATACCGTTAAGGTAGTTGATTTCATTTTGATCCAAAAGGCTGAATGAGAATTTATGAACAAAAGAGCTGATCATTCTTTTCTTTTTCCTACCTAAAGATAAGCTGTCATTTGTATTATTCAAAACAATTCCTGTCACACTCCTGTTCATTGATTTATTGCAGTGCAGGGTTTTTTCTTTATTAATTCTTATTTTAGATCCAAAGTTTTTTCTTAGTACGATATTTACTTCGTTAGGTATGGTCGTGAGGCTTTCTCTATCTTTAGATGAGAACGTCAAATCATCTGCATAGCGTGTATATTTGACATTTAACTCTGCACAGTAATCAGCTATTTCTTCATCGAAGTCATACATAATTGCATTGGAAATTATTGGTGAGGTAGGGGCCCCGATGCTTAGTCTTAACGGGCTATTGCCTCGTAACTTCCAAAAGAATAGGTGAGAGATTATATGTCTATCCTCCTCATCTAAAATTTCTTTTCCGCCATTTTTATCTAATGTATTCATTAAAATATCAGGGGTGATTGAATGAAAAAAATCTTTAAAATCCATTTTGAGTAAATGGTTGCTACCTTGATGAGCAGCAGCATTGGTTTTGATTCCTTTTCCTTCGACATACGCATGGGCAGAGTAATGCGTTTTAAGAAAAATAGCTAAAAGTGAAATTCCAAATCTTTGCAATGATTTTATCTGTTTGGAGGGTTGTGCTATTGTGCGGAACCCGTTCCCATTTTTCTTCGGGATGGCATATCTTTTGTAGCGGCGTGGAGCAGTATAGATAAAACTTTTTAAAGATGCTCTATCCATGAAAAGAGCGGAAGAAAACTGTTCAAGTAAACTCATTTTGCTTTTTTCTCCTCAAGAATTCGAGTAATAGCAGCTAGTGCCAGCTTTCTTTTTCGAGAAGATTCGTCCTCGGATAGCACAAATGATGTCACCGCCCTAACTCTCATGGATTTATATTCCTTAATTCGGCCTTGATTATCCTTGCCTAGATATACCCTCTTATTATTTTCAAGTGGATAATAAAACGTAATATTGCTGTATTTTTTCTTTCCCACCATTCCCATTGCTTGCAGTAAATAAAGAATCCTTTTAATATAATTCTCATTTGAGCTTTCAATGTTCAATGCGATAAGGGCTAATTCAATCTCATAATCTTTTATTGGATAAAAAATGAAAATTATGTCGAATATTAAAAGTGCAATATGCGCAGGATTAGATTGTGAGAAGAGTGCCTTTTTGTTTGCTGTTTTTAATCTGTTTTTTATACACTCAATTACTAATGGCAAGTCCGCATAATCTTCACTATCTGTTTTAGGCCAAGGGAAAGTATGAACTGATTCAATATCTTTTCTTTTTAAAAATGATAACGGCCCAAGAAATATAAAAGAATCCTCAGCCTCAACATGTTCATCTGGAGCAAATATTAATAGTTTTTTAGTGTCGCTTACATTTGCGAACATACCAAGCTCTACAAGTGAGCCAGGGCTTTCTAAACAGATAATCACTAAAGTCGATAGTTTGGCTATGTCATCTTCAAAGGTGAACAAATCAGAATAAGTGTTTTCTCTAAAGTAATCCTTGAATGTTTCTGCCATTATGAAAGATTCAGATAAACCATCAGCATCGTTAATTTCAAAAAAAGCTATTATTCTATCTCTTAAGCTTTGAGGATATAACTCTCCTGTATTAACTTTTCCACCACAAATGAATATTTTATGAGGTGATAGAGAAAGAGAAAAGTTTTTAAATGAAAGCGATTCGAACTCATTGCAGAGAACTTCTTCATAACTTTCATTAATGGCCTTTCCCAAACTATTTTCTCCATAAAAAAACAAAGCGGAAGCCGCTTTGTTTTGATCTTTACCTAAAGGATGCGCAAAAGACTTCTCTGACGCTCCTGCCAAGGATCGTTAGAGAAGTGCTTTTGCGCAACCCTAAGTGTCCTCAATACTAGATGTCTGGCTAATCGCCCGACCAGGTTTAATTCTTTAAACCCACGCGTAAAGATATAATTAAGCTAAAACAATTTATAAAATTTGGCAAGGAGTGCTTATCAATTTTTTACGAAATTGCCCCACCATTCCATAAGCGCTACCCTCTGTGTAAGGTAGGTGGACCTATTGTAAGCTCTCCTTACTTCGTTTTTCTCGCAATGAGCCAATGCAGCCTCAATCACATCAGAGTTAAAGGCATACTCATTCATAGCTGTGCTTGCTATTGAGCGTAAACCATGTGCTACCAGTTGCCCCCCAAAACCAATGCGCTTTATAGCGGCATTAGCTGTCTGGCTGTTCATTGGCATTTTCGGGTTATTTCGACTAGGAAAAATATACTCGCGATGTGAACTAATAGGTTTCATTACCTCCAAAATGTCTAAAGCTTGAGATGATAAAGGAACAATGTGTTCACGCTTTGCTTTCATTCGTTCAGCTGGGATTGTCCAGAGCTTAAGGTCAAGATCAATCTCTCCCCATCGAGCGCCAGATGCTTCGGATGGTCTGACAAGGGTTAATAGCTGCCATTCAATCAAGCAGCGAGTTGGAACGGAAAGGTTAGACATCACCAGAGCCTTCATCAATTTCGGTAACTCTTCTGGCCGTAGAGTCGGCATATTTTGCTTCTTAGGCTTCTCAAAGGCCATACCGATTCCTGAAGCAGGATTAGCATCAATCAGCCCGATATTAACTGCATAAATCATGATCTCGTTGATACGCTGCACCAGACGACGAACAGTTTCCAGAGCACCTCGGGCCTTAATTGGTTCGAGTGCCTCTACAAGCTTGCGAGCTTTGATTTGCTGCACGGGAATACCGCCAATGGCAGGGAAAATATCTTTCTCAAGAGAGCGCCAGATATCCTTCGCGTAATCATCGGTAACGCTGGCTTGCTTCAAGGCAAACCAATTAGCAGCCACAGTTGAGAAAACACTGTCTAATGCAATTTGCTGCTGTTCTATGACCTGTTCAGCTTGTGTCTGTGGGTCAATGCCATTAGCAAGTAAGGAGAGGTAATCAGCGCGCAAGCGCCTGGCATCTGCTAGCGACAGAGCAGGGAAGGAACCAAGGCCCATCATGGTGCGCTGCTTAGTCGCTGGTCTTTGATAACGGAAACGCCAGAGTTTCTTGCCGGTGGTTTTTACAACCATAAAAAGCCCGTCGCCATCATGTAGGGTTATATCTTTGTCAGTGGCTTTTGAGCGAAGCACTTCAGTGTTGGTTAAAGGGCGCGTTGTCCTTGCCATGCGGGGCCTTCCTGCAAAAATTGGTATACGTTTTTAGGATACATCTTACCGTATACCAATACGTATACCAATTATCACTGGATTCAGGCGGATCGTCTCGGAAGGTTACAGACACAAAAAAGCCCGCAGGGCTTGCGCCGTGCGGGCTCTTAGGACTTCATCGGATGACTCTGGTAATCACCGGTGGAGAATTTTGGTGGAGCTGGCGGGAGTTGAACCCGCGTCCGAAATTTCTACATCCTCGGTACTACATGCTTAGTTTGGTCTTTACATTCGCACGCCAGCTGCGGACAGACACGCCACTAACGAACTAGCCTGATTAGTTTTAACGCTTCAACCCCAGGCAGGGCTTCCACGCGATCTCTTTTGGGTTTGACCTCTCTTTGATCCCCGTCTTAAGAGCGGAGGCTAGGGAGAGAGGGCTCAGAGCAGGTTATTAAGCTGCTAAAGCGTAGTTTTCGTCGTTTGCGACTATTTTTTTGCGGCTTTTAACGAGGCAAACCGCCCCTCGGCATGCACCTTGGGTTTCGCAAATCCCGTCGAATCCAGAATCAGCCCCAATAGTGTTGAACTCAGTATACCAGATTTCACTTCCTGGATACCAGCCCGGAACGCTAACTTATTGAATAGTACAATAAGTGTGCAGAATCAACGTCCTGCGTTTTTCATAATGCGCGCTTTGTCCAACTGCCACTCGCGCTCTTTCAGGTCAGTACGTTTGTCGTGCTGTTTTTTACCTTCGCGACGCCAACTTTCACTTTGCACCAGGCGTTTTTCCAGTACAGCGACAGGGCGACCACGGTGAAACCTTCACGGTTGATGCGTCCGTAGAGGGATTCCAGTTCACGCTTGTTCAGCAGCAGCTTGCGGGTGCGCGTTGGGTCACACACGTAGTGTGAAGAGGCGACGGTCAGCGGCGTAAAGTTCGCGCCGAACAGGAAGGCTTCGCCATCTTTCAGGATCACGTAGCTGTCGCCGATGTTGGCTTTCCCGGCGCGCAGCGATTTTACTTCCCAGCCCTGCAACGCAAGGCCAGCTTCGAATTCTTCTTCAATGAAATACTCATGGCGAGCACGCTTGTTGAGCGCAATGGTCGCCGAGCCTGGTTTATGTGCTTTTTTCTTCGTCATAAGTGTCGTAAAGCCGTCGGTAATCTGATTTCAAAAAGTCACCTCATTGCGTCCTGTGAGGTCTAACGCGCTATCTTAGCACGAGATGAGGCTTAGCGTTTTTTTTTAACAGGTGATAAATGTTATTATTTGTCCGTTGTGTGACCATGGGAAATGCTATGCCTCAGATTAGCCGTACTGCGCTTGTGCCTTACAGCGCGGAACAAATGTATCAGTTAGTGAACGATGTTCAGTCTTATCCAGAATTTATTCCGGGATGCACCGGGAGCCGCGTTCTGGAGTCAGGCCCGACGCAGATGACGGCGGCGGTGGATGTCTCCAAAGCGGGGATCAGCAAGACGTTCACCACCCGCAATACGCTGACCGATAATCAGAGTATTTTGATGCATCTGGTGGATGGTCCGTTTAAGAAGCCCTGATGGGCGGCTGGAAGTTTACGCCGCTGAGCGCCGATGCCTGCCGCATTGAGTTCCATCTGGACTTTGAGTTCACCAATAAGCTGATTGAGCTGGCGTTTGGCCGCATCTTTAAAGAGCTGGCGTCCAATATGGTTCAGGCGTTCACCACCCGCGCCAAAGAGGTTTACAGTGTCGCATAAGATCGCTGTTGAAGTGGTGTACGCGCTGCCGGAGAAGCAGTATCTGCAGCGCGTGACGCTGGAAGAGGGCGCGACCGTTGAGCAGGCGATCCGGGCATCCGGCCTGCTGAAGCTGCGCAGCGATATCGATCTGGCGAAGAATAAGGTCGGCATTTACAGCCGTCCGGTGAAGCTGGGCGATGTGCTGAAAGAGGGCGACCGGGTGGAGATTTATCGTCCGCTGATTGCCGACCCGAAAGAGCTGCGTCGCCAGCGGGCAGAGCGCGCGGCAACGAAAAAGTAAGTTTACAGGCATTAAAAAAGGTGCTCAATGAGCACCTTTTTGCATTTCTGGCTTCTGATTATTTGGTCAGGGCAGGCTTGTTGTCGATGTTGGTCAACACACCGGCGCTGCTGAAGGTCAGCGTCAGGGTCTGCTGGGTCACGTCTTCATGGCCCGGCTGCTGACGGAATACATAGAACCAGGTGTTGGTGCCAAACGGGTCGGTCATCATCGGGGTTCCCAGTGCATAAGCGACCTGCTGTTGTGTCATCCCCACGCGGATTTTGGAAACATCGTTAGGGGTCAGGTAGTTCCCCTGATTGATGTCAGGACGGTAAACCACTTTCTCCAGAGTGGAACAGCCTGCGGTCAACATCAGAAGAACCGCTGCGGCAGCGGTCAGCATTTTACAGCGCATAGTGATTTGATTCCTTTTCTGGGGCCGAACGCCCACAGGCAGTTGGCCATCAAATTCTGAACTCTGCATACGGCAGGCTTTATTATGGCGATATGACTGCCGATGATAATAGACCTTGCCCCACTTTGAAACCGGTCTGGCGGCGTTTTTGTTGTTCTGTATGACCCTGAGATCCCGAAAAAGTTTATGCCGCCAGCAGTTCTTTCGCGTTCGCGAGCGTATTGCGCGTGACTTCGCTGCCGCCGAGCAGGCGCGCCAGCTCCTGCAGACGCGCACGTTTATCCAGCGGCTTCATGTGCGTTTCGGTCATTTCACCGTCGGTTTCTTTGCTGACGATGAAGTGATGATGACCACAGCCCGCAACCTGCGGCAGGTGGGTGACGCACATTACCTGCGTCGATTCGCCCAGCTGGCGCAGCAGTTTGCCCACCACCGCCGCCGTCGGGCCGCTGATGCCGACATCCACTTCATCGAAAATCAGCGCCGGGGTTTCCATTTTCCGCGCGGTGATCACCTGAATCGCCAGCGCAATACGCGACAGTTCACCGCCGGAGGCCACTTTAGCGAGCGGCTGCAGCGGCTGGCCCGGGTTGGTGGTGACGCGGAACTCGATGCGACTGGCACCTTCCGCCGTCAGGTGATCGTCTTCAAAACGGACATCATCAATGGTGAACACACCGTGCGGCATCGCCAGCGTGTGCATGCTGTCGGTGATGTGCTGGCTGAGCTCCTGAGCATAATGGTGACGCGTTGCTGATGCAGGGCTTCGGCGCAGGCCAGCGCGGCCTGATGATGACCGCCACGTTAACGTCGCCAGCGAGAGGGTTTCCTGATCGCATCTGCCTGATGCGACAAGCTGTTCCGCTTCATCCAGCAGAGGCTGATAGTAGCACCGGCAGCTCTTCCGGCGAGACATGGTGCTTGCGCGCCAGCGAGATCTGACGGGAAAGGCGCTGCTCCAGCTCAAACAGACGGTTGGGATCGAGGTCCAGCCGTTCACAGTAGTGGCGCAGTTCATCACTGGCTTCACAGATTTGAATCGCGGCTTCTTCCAGCATATCCAGCACGCCGCTGAAGCGTTTATCGTCCATGCGAGACCAGTTCGGTAAGCAGCTGACGCACGTTATACAGCTGGCTTTGCAGGTTCACGTCTTCGCCATCTGCCAGCATATTGCAGCGCATGCTGGCTGGTGGAGAGCAGCTGGCCGCTGTTGGCGAGGCGCTTGTACTCTTCGTCGATCTGCTCAAACTCACCCGCCTGCGGGTGAAATTCGTTCAGTTCTTTCAGCTGGTACTGCAGCAGTTCGCGGCGGGCGGCGCGCTCCTGGCTTTGCTGCTGATGCTGAGCCAGCTCGCGGCAGCTCTGGTGCCAGCGCTGATAGTGCTGACGCATCTCCGCCAGCCGATCGTCGTGCGCGCCGCATAGCCATCCAGCAGGGCTTTCTGCTGTTCGGTTTTAAGCAGCTGCTGATGCGCATGCTGACCGTGGATCTGAATAAGCAACTGGCCGAGTTCGCGGAGCTGGGAGAGCGGGACCGCCGTGCCGTTGATAAAGCCACGTGAGCGCCCGTCGCTGCTGATCACGCGGCGAAGTAAACACTCACGTCCATCTTCGAGCTGGTTCTCTTCCAGCCAGCGCTGGGCTGCAGGGGTGTCTTTCAGGGAGAAGCGCGCGCAGAGGTCGGCACGGTTGGCGCCCATGCGCACCATGTCGCCCTCAGCACGGCCGCCAAGGCACAAGCCGAGGGCATCAATGGCAATGGATTTACCCGCACCGGTTTCGCCGGTGATCGCCGTCATGCCGCTGTGAAAATCGATCTCAAGCTCACGAACGATGGCAAAGTTGCTGATGGTCAGTTGTGCCAGCATAATTCTTTTCCTGTATGAAAAACCATAACTGTGTTTTCATACAGTATAAACTGGTTTTTTATACAGTAAAGTGCTGGAGGCAAAATCAGAACAATTTTTTTGACCAGCCAAGCTTTGAGCTTAATGTATTGAAATAGCTGTAATCTTTCGGGTGAATCAAATTCAGGTGGTAGTCGCTGCGGCGAATCAGCACATCTTCACCTTCCTGGATCGGCAGCGCGATCTGGCTGTCGCAGCTGATCTCCAGGTCGCTACGGCGGTGCGAGGAAAAGCGCAGGCGAATGGTGCTGCTGCCGTTAATCACCAGCGGGCGGGCCGAGAGCGTGTGCGGGAACATCGGCACCAGCGTAATGGCATCCAGAGAGGGCGTCAGGATCGGCCCGCCCGCCGAAAGCGAATAGGCGGTTGAGCCGGTTGGCGTGGAGATAATCAGCCCGTCAGAACGCTGGGAGAAGGCGAAGATTTCATCGATATAGACTTCGAACTCAATCATGTGCGCCACTTTGCCCGGGTGCAGCACCACCTCGTTGATGGCGGTGCTGATGCGCGGCGAACAGTCCTGCTGGCACACCTGCGCTTCCAGTAAAAAGCGTTTTTCGACTGATATAGTGGCCTTCCAGCACGTCGGCCAGCTGCTGCTGCGCGTTGTCCGGGTCGAGGTCGGTTAGAAAGCCGAGATTGCCGCGGTTGATGCCGATGACCTTGATGTCATAACGCGCCAGCGTGCGCGCCGCGCCCAGCATGTTGCCGTCGCCGCCGACCACCACGGCGAGATCGGCCTGCTGGCCAATGTCCGCCAGCGTGCCGGTTTTGACGCACTTCAGCTGCAGCTCCTGCTCGCGGGCAATCTGCTGCTCGACCATCACTTCATAGCCTTTGCCACACAGCCAGCGATAGAGCATTTCATGTGTGGTCAACGCGGTAGGGTGACGCGGATGCCCGACGATCCCAATACACCTGAAATGATTATTCATTTTCTGGAGGTCCTTGTGCCTGATGAATGATGACAATCTGTCTTGTTCCCTTGAATCCAGGAAACTGATCCCCATAATAAGCCAAGTTAGCGAGATGAATGCAGAAAAACGCGGAGAAATTCATGAGTAGTAAAGAACAGAAAACGCCTGAGGGGCAAGCCCCTGAAGAAATTATCACGGAACAGCACGATGACGTTGAGGCTGTAGAGCCAGACGCATCTGCTGAGCAGGTGGATCCGCGCGATGAAAAAATTGCGAATCTGGAAGCGCAATTAGCGCAGGCGCAGAATCGCGAGCGCGACGCCCAGCTGCGCATGAAGGCGGAAATGGAAAACCTGCGTCGCCGTACCGAACAGGACGTTGAAAAAGCGCATAAGTTTGCGCTGGAAAAATTCGTCAACGAACTGCTGCCGGTGATCGATAGCCTGGATCGCGCGCTGGAAGTGGCGGATAAAGCGAACACCCGAGCTGGCGCCGATGATCGAAGGTATCGAACTGACGCTGAAATCCATGCTGGATGTGGTGCGTAAGTTCGGCGTGGAAGTGGTGGGCGAAACTAATGTGCCGTTCAACCCGGATGTGCATCAGGCGATGTCGATGATGGAGTCTGAAGAAGTGGCGCCAAACCACGTGCTGATGGTGATGCAGCGCGGTTACACCCTCAACGGTCGCCTGCTGCGTCCGGCGATGGTTGCGGTATCGAAAGCCAAAGGCTAAGCCGCTCCCGTGCAACAACGGCCGCTGATGCGGCCGTTTGTGTTTTCAGGGCAGCACCGGCGTCCAGTCAATGGGCGTCTGGCCGGCCTGGCTCAGCAGCGCATTAGCTTTGGAAAAATGCTGACAGCCAAAAAAGCCGCGATGGGCCGAAAGCGGCGAAGGATGCGGTGCTTTCAATACGTGATGACGCTGCGCATCAATGATGCTGCCTTTCTTCTGCGCGTGCGATCCCCACAGCAGGAAAATCACCCCTTCGCGATGGGAGTTGATGGCGCTGATCACGTTATCGGTAAAGGTTTCCCAGCCGAAACGCGCGTGCGAATGCGCTTTGCCGGCTTCCACGGTTAACACCGTATTCAGCAGCAGCACACCCTGTTTCGCCCAGCTTTCAAGAAAGCCGTGCTGCGGGCGCTGAAAGCCAGGAATGTCCTGTTCCAGCTCTTTGTACATATTCAGCAGCGACGGCGGAATGGCCACGCCCGGCAGGACCGAGAACGCCAGGCCGTGTGCCTGATTCGGGCCGTGGTACGGATCCTGGCCGAGGATCACCACTTTAATATCGCCCAGTTCGGTGAGACGGAACGCGTTGAAGACGTCCTTTTGCGGCGGATAGACCGTCACGCCCGCCGCACGCTCTTCGGCTACCGCTTTTAGCGTTTCCACGAAGTAAGGTTTTTCTTTCTCTTCAGCCAGCACATCGTGCCAGGTCAGCTTCTCAGCCATCATTGACTCCCTGCAAATTGATGCCTTTAGCTTAGCGTGTCCGGCGGGGCAGCAGAAGGGTAAAAATAAGTTGAACAATTGCAGAAAAAGTTAATGATAAAAATTATTATAAATCAATTTATTAGAGTGGGGGTAAAAATTCTGGCCGGACGAAATTGATACAGGTCAAAACGAGCCGGTCAGCGCGGTGATATACCAGAGCATCACATAACCCGAAGAACCGCGCTGTGCTCCTGCCGCAGCGCTAAGCCCTGGAGGCCTCTATGATTACCGGTATCCAGATTACTAAAGCTCAAAATCACGATCTGCTGAACTCTTTCTGGCTGCTGGACAGCGAGAAAAACGAAGCACGCTGCCTGTGCGCAAAAGGTGGTTTCGCGGAAGATGAAGTTGTTGCGGTCAACAAACTGGGCGAAATCGAATACCGTGAAATTCCAATGGAGCAGAAACCGGAAGTGCGCGTGGAAGGCGGTCAGCACCTGAACGTAAACGTGCTGCGTCGTGAAACGCTGGAAGATGCGGTTGAGCATCCGGAAAAATACCCGCAGCTGACCATTCGCGTGTCCGGCTATGCGGTGCGCTTTAACTCGCTGACCCCAGAACAGCAGCGCGACGTTATCGCCCGTACCTTTACTGAAAGCCTGTAATTGATCAGGCTGACGAAAACACACACAGCAATACAGGCCGCGCCGGTGCTTACTGGCGCGGCTTTTTTATTCCTGAGAGGAGGGGCGGTTGAGAGCCGCGACGCGATTTCAGCAGGCCAGAAAGCAAAAAATCGCCCCAGGGAGGCGATTTAATTGCCGCGATGCTGTTTTATTCCGCACTGCTCTCCGGTGTGCTGCTGCCGCTTGGCTTGCGGCGCTTACCAATGTTTTTGGTATCGCGGTGGCGTTGCTTCACGCGCGGCTTCTCTTTTTCTTTCTCTTTTCTCTCAGCACGTTTCGCCAGCGCTTTCTTGGACGGTTTACCCGTCATTTTTTCACTCGGTGCACGCGTGGTCGGGCGCAGTTCATCAATGACGCGCGCTTTCAGCGGCTCGTCAACATAGCGGCCAATTTTCTGCAGCAACAGGTGGTCATGCGCTTCAACCAGTGAGATCGCAATACCTTTGCGGCCGGCGCGGCCGGTACGGCCAATGCGGTGCAGATAGGTATCGCCGCTGCGCGGCATATCGAAGTTAATGACGTGGCTGACGTCCGGAATGTCGATCCCGCGCGCGGCAACGTCGGTGGCGACCAGCACGTTAACGCGACCATCGGTCAGACGTTTGATCCCTTCGGTACGCTTCACCTGCGCCATCTCGCCTTCGAGATAGCAGTTGTTGATCCCGGCTTCGCGCAGCAGTTCAGCCAGCTCATGCACGCGCTCACGCTTACGCACAAACACGATGGTGCGGGTGGCTTCCGGCTGCTTAAGCAGGTGTATCAGCAGTTCAACCTTGTGCTCAAGGTTGTCGGCGCGGTAATACCACTGGTGGATCTTCTTACGCTCTCGGGTGGATGGCGTCGCATCGACTTCCACCGGATCTTCCAGCAGACGCTCTGCGAAGTCTTTGATCGCATCCCCTTCAAGGGTGGCAGAGAACAGCATCGTCTGGTTGCGCCAGCGCGTTTCACCGGCAATGTGCTCGATATCCTGCGCAAAGCCCATGTCCAGCATGCGGTCGGCTTCGTCGAGGATCAGCGTTTCTACCGCGCGGCAGTCAAAGTTCTCTTCTTTAATGTACTGCAGCAGGCGGCC
Organism: Enterobacterales bacterium; assembly: GCA_039593635.1. Classification (GTDB taxonomy): domain Bacteria; phylum Pseudomonadota; class Gammaproteobacteria; order Enterobacterales; family Enterobacteriaceae; genus Enterobacter. Next base: position 110,032 of record JBCNOW010000004.1, on the reverse strand, counting down.
CGTCGTCGCGACGACGATGTCCTGGTTTTCGCTGAACACTTCAGCGTGGTTCATATACGCAACGCCGCCGGTGATGGTGGCGATATCCAGATGGGTATTCGCCGCCAGTTCACGCGCGTGATCGGCAACCTGCATTGCCAGTTCGCGCGTAGGCGTCAGGATCAAAATACGCGGCGGGCCAGATTTTTTACGTGGAAAATCGAGCAGGTGCTGCAACACAGGCAGCAAATAGGCTGCTGTCTTCCCCGTGCCGGTTGGCGCAGAACCGAGCACATCGCGGCCCTCAAGCGCAGGCGGAATGGCCGCTGCCTGAATGGCGGTCGGGCGTGTAAAGCCTTTGCTCTCAAGTGCATTGAGCAGGCTTTCATCGAGTTCAAGTTCGGAAAAAGTCGTTACAGTCATGTTCTACCTCTGTGTGGGGCGCTGATTATAGACGTTACGGCTGTAATCTTCATCTGTTTGTATTGCATCAGCGCTGCCGGTGAATTCACTTTTGCGACCACGTTACGCTTCCGGCAGGCTACCCAAATTCAATGGTTGTCCTAAGCATGTCTCAACCCCAACCGCCAGCTGCGGTGCGCCGCGATGGTTTTACGTTTAAACAATTTTTTGTCGCTCACGATCGCTGTGCCATGAAAGTCGGTACAGACGGTATTTTACTGGGAGCATGGGCACCTGTCGCAGGCGTAAAGCGTATTCTGGATATCGGTACCGGCAGCGGGCTGGTGGCGCTGATGCTGGCGCAGCGCACGCCGGAAGACGTCACTATCGATGCCGTCGAACTGGATGCGCAGGCCGCAGAGCAGGCGAGTGAAAATGTGGCCGCGTCGCCGTGGGCGCATCGCATCGCGGTGCATGCGCAGGATATCGTCAGCTGGCGTGGGCAGGCAGAACAAACCGCGCGTTACGATCTGATTGTCAGCAATCCTCCCTACTACGAGCCCGGCGTGAATGGTGCGTGCAGCCAGCGTCGAACGCGATACCGCGCGCAGCACGGCAACGCTTGATCATCAAGCCCTGCTGACCAGTGCGGCAGAGCTGATCGAAGAAGAGGGGCTTTTTCTGCGTGGTGCTGCCCGCGGATGTCGGCGAAAACCTGATTGCACTGGTATCGCGCAGCAGGGATAGGCTGGCATGCTGCGTTACCGCTATGATGTCAGCACCTCGATACGCGAAGGGCGATTGCCGCACCGGGTGCTGCTGGCGCTTTTCGCCAGAGCGAAGGCGAAGCTTTAACGTTGCAGGAGCGTCTGGCGATCCGTGGGGCAGATCAGCGCTACTCCGACGGCTACACTGCGCCTGACCCAGGAACCGATTTCTATCTGTTCCGCTATGCTAAACCGGCGGGGCGAGTACCGTCGGGCCGGCCGATTCCGGCAGCTGATCCGGATAGTCGAGGGTGTAGTGCAGCCCGCGGCTCTCTTTACGCATCATCGCGCAGCGAACAATCAGCTCGGCAACCTGCACCAGATTGCGCAGCTCCAGCAGATTGTTGGAGACGCGGAAATGGGCATAATACTCATCAATTTCCTGCTGCAGCATCGTAATGCGGCGCAGCGCGCGCTCCAGACGTTTCGTGGTGCGCACAATGCCCACGTAGTCCCACATAAACAGCCGCAGCTCGTGCCAGTTATGCTGGATCACGACCCGCTCATCGGGGTTGTCCACGCGGCTTTCATCCCAGGCCGGCAGGTGCTCTGACGCGCGGGCATATGCGGCATGCGGCGGGCAATGTCTTCCGCCGCCGACCAGCCGTACACCAGACATTCCAGCAGCGAGTTTGATGCCATGCGGTTCGCGCCGTGCAGGCCGGTATAGCTGACCTCACCAATGGCATACAGACCGTCGACATCGGTGCGTCCATGATCGTCAACCATGACGCCACCGCAGGTATAGTGCGCGGCAGGCACAATCGGCACCGGCTCGCTGCGTCAAATCGATCCCCAGGCTCAGCAGCTTTTCATAAATCATCGGGAAATGCTGGCGAATAAACTCGGCTGGCTTATGGCTGATATCGAGATACATGCAGTCCACGCCAAGGCGCTTCATTTCATGGTCGATGGCGCGGGCGACGATATCGCGCGGGGCCAGTTCGCCCCGCGGGTCGAAGTCCGGCATAAAGCGGGAGCCGTCCGGGCGTTTCAGATAGGCGCCTTCGCCGCGCAGGGCTTCGGTCAGCAGGAAGTTGCGCGCCTGCGGATGGAACAGGGCGGTGGGGTGAAACTGATTGAACTCCAGGTTGGCCACCCGGCAGCCGGCGCGCCAGGCCATGGCGATACCGTCACCGGAGGCGATATCCGGGTTGGTGGTGTACTGATACACCTTGGAGGCACCGCCCGTGGCCAGCACCACGCTGCCTTCGCCTGGCAGGTTTCCACCTTCTCTTTATTACGGTTCCAGACCCACGCGCCCACCACGCGACGCGTGCCGGGCAGGCCAATCTTGTCGGAAATGATCAGGTCAACGGCGTTGCCAGCGCTCAAGCACCCGAATATTAGGATGGTTGAGCGCCTTGCTGACCAGCGTGGTTTCCACCGCTTTCCCGGTGGCATCCGCAGCGTGCAGGATGCGGCGATGGCTGTGGCCGCCTTCGCGCGTCAGGTGGTAGCTCTCTTCACCGTTAGGCTGAACCTGGGTATCAAATAATACGCCCTGATCGATGAGCCACTGAACGCAATGGCGGGCATTGCTGGCGACAAACTCTGCGGCGTGCGCATCCACGATCCCGGCCCCGGCAATCAGCGTATCTTCCACATGCGACGCAATGCTGTCGGTTCTCATCAAACACGGCGGCAATCCCGCCCTGGGCATAAAATGTGGAGCCTTCACTTATCGGCCCTTTACTCAGGACAATAACGTTCTGATGGTGCGGTGCCAGACGCAGCGCCAGAGAGAGACCGGCAGCGCCGCTGCCGATGATCAGTACATCACAATGAAGTTCAGGTGTTGTATTCATGATTTGTTTGTTTAATTTACTAAACAAAAGGTTCCCTGAGCATAAGCCCGGACGCTGCTGGATGTCGAACGCCTATTTTTTACAAGAGGTAAACGCGGGTTGTAATTAGAACGCAATAAACAGAAACTTTGCAAAGCAGATCGTTCAGCGTAAGATTATGTCGTGAAAATAAGCGATTAGTGTTTTTTATACCAAACACGCTGAAAATTCAGGGAATAAAGGTGAAAAATGCGGCGTCATAGGGTACTCTGCCAGCGATTATCGGTGCCGCCAACGACACCACCAGTGCGGTAAGTCGGCCTGACACTGAAAGACCTATAAGACAAAAATGATCGTCTGCGGCACCGATGAACAAAAACAAAGGCGTTACGGAACTTATAAGGACAGAACGGGACTCTAAGCGCATGCTTGCTCAAATAAGTGGCAGGTATGTAGCAGTGGCGTTTCGATAACGCGTGGAATTTAGGTTTGGGGAGACATTACCTCGGATGAGCGAGCAGTTAACGGATCAGGTCCTGGTTGAACGGGTCCAGAAGGGAGATCAGAAAGCCTTTAACTTACTGGTGGTGCGCTACCAGCATAAGGTGGCGAGTCTGGTTTCCCGCTATGTACCGTCAGGCGATGTGCCTGATGTGGTACAAGAGTCTTTTATTAAGGCCTATCGCGCGCTGGATTCGTTCCGGGGAGATAGTGCTTTTTATACCTGGCTGTACCGTATTGCGGTCAATACGGCAAAGAATTATCTGGTCGCTCAGGGCCGTCGTCCGCCGTCCAGTGATGTGGACGCTATCGACGCCGAAAACTTCGAAAGTGGCGGTGCGCTGAAAGAAATTTCGAACCCTGAGAACTTAATGTTGTCAGAAGAACTGAGACAAATTGTTTTTCGCACGATCGAGTCGCTCCCGGAAGATTTACGCATGGCAATTACGTTGCGGGAGCTGGATGGTCTGAGCTATGAAGAGATAGCCGCTATCATGGATTGCCCGGTCGGCACGGTGCGTTCACGAATTTTCCGTGCGCGAGAAGCTATTGATAATAAAGTTCAACCGCTTATCAGGCGTTGACGATAGCGGGATACTGGAAAAGGTATTAGGCATGCAGAAAGAAAAACTTTCCGCTTTAATGGATGGTGAGACGCTGGATAGTGAGCTGCTCAACGAGCTGTCTCATTCTCCCGAAATGCAAGAGACCTGGGAGAGCTACCATCTCATCCGTGACACCCTTCGCGGTGACACCGGCGAGGTTCTCCATTTCGATATCTCAGCCCGCGTCATGGCGGCGATTGAGAATGAGCCTGTTCATCAGACCACTCCGCTGATTCCTGAAGCTCAACCCGCGCCTCACCAGTGGCAGAAAATGCCGTTCTGGCAGAAGGTGCGCCCGTGGGCCAGTCAACTTACCCAAATGGGTGTGGCCGCATGCGTATCGCTTGCAGTTATCGTTGGCGTCCAGCACTATAATACTCAGTCTGAAACTAATCAGCAGCCAGAAGCGCCAGTGTTCAACACACTGCCGATGATGGGCAAAGCCAGCCCGGTAAGTCTGGGCGTACCGGCTGATGCCTCCGCCAGCGGCGGTCAGCAACAGCAGGTGCAGGAGCAGCGCCGTCGCATTAATGCGATGTTGCAGGATTACGAGTTGCAGCGTCGTCTGCACTCTGAACAGCTTCAGTTTGAACAGGCGCAGACACAGCAAGCTGCTGTGCAGGTGCCCGGAAACCAAACTTTAGGAACGCAATCGCAGTAATGAAGCAACTTTGGTTCGCCATGTCTCTGATGGCGGGTAGCCTGTTCTTCTCTGCTAACGCCTCGGCTGATGTTTCATCCGGGGCGTTGTTGCAGCAAATGAATCTGGCCAGCCAGTCACTCAACTACGAGTTGGCATTTATCAGCATCAATACAAGCAGGGCGTCGAGTCGTTACGCTATCGCCATGCCCGTCTTGATAACCAGCCGCTCGCCCAGCTTTTACAGATGGATGGTCCGCGTCGGGAAGTGGTCCAGCGTGGCAACGAAATCAGCTATTTCGAACCCGGTCTGGAGCCTTTCACGCTGAATGGCGACTATATTGTTGATTCTCTGCCGTCGCTGATCTACACCGACTTCAAACGGCTTGCCCCTTACTACGATTTTATTTCGGTAGGGCGTACGCGCATTGCCGACAGACTGTGTGAAGTGATCCGCGTTGTGGCGCCCGCGATGGCACGCGCTACAGCTATATCGTCTGGATGGATGCGGAAACCAAGCTGCCGATGCGCGTGGATCTGCTCGACCGCGACGGTGAGACGCTGGAACAGTTCCGCGTCATCTCCTTCAGCGTCAATGAACAGGCAGGTAGGCAACAGCATGCAGAATCTGGCGAAAGCCAGCCTGCCGCCGCTGCTTTCCGTTCCGGCAGGGGACTCCGTGAATTTCAACTGGGTTCCTTCCTGGATCCCGCAAGGCTTTAGCTGAAGTGTCAAGCAGCCGCCGTCAACTGCCCACCATTGAAACACCGGTTGAATCACGCCTCTACTCCGATGGGTTGTTCAGCTTCTCGGTGAACATCAATCGCGCAACGGCAAAAGCAGCTCGCCACAGTCATCTGCGTACCGGGCGTCGTACGGTCAGCACCACGGTACGCGATAACGCAGGAAATCACCATTGTGGGGGAATTGCCGCCGCAAACGGCGAAACGTATTTCAGACAGCATTAAATTCAGGGCCGCACAATGATTAAAGAGTGGGCGACCGTCGTCTCGTGGCAAAAGGGTATTGCGCTGGTCAGCTGTGATGTGAAAGCCTCATGCAATAGCTGCGCATCCCGTGCAGGTTGCGGCAGTCGTGTGCTGAATAAGCTGGGGCCGCAAAAACGCCCCATGTGATGACCGTCGCCGAGTCCGGACAGCCGCTGGTGGCGGGTCAGAAGGTGGAACTGGGCATTGCGGAAGGCAGCCTGCTCAGTTCCGCGATGCTGGTCTATCTCTCTCCGCTGGTGGGGCTGTTTGTCATGGGCGGCCTTTTTCAGATGCTGTTTGGTACCGACTTGGCCGCCATGTGCGGTGCCGCGCTGGGGGGCGTGGGAGGATTTTGGCTTGCCAAAGGTCTCTCGCCGAAGCTCGCCGCGCGCGAAGAGTGGCAGCCTGTCATTCTCAGCGTTGGGCTGGCGCCAGACCAGCTTCGTGTTGAGAACCACAGCTGATCCCCGTTCTGAGGCCCGGTGATCCATCGGGCTTTATCATTATTTTACGTCTTAATACGCTGAATCCCCTCTGTTCCGCGATTCCCCGCAGTTCCATTCTTTAACGCGCGGCGTTAACAGTGTAATATGCGTCGTCATTAATGAGGCTGACAGGGTTCCGGCCTAAAGCGTGCACTTCGCACTGAAAAACGTCAGGCTAAGAACAGCGTCCTCAACTGAATTCTACGTGAAGGCATATTCACTTTAACTATATGAAGAACATACGTAACTTTTCGATCATTGCTCACATTGACCACGGTAAGTCGACGCTGTCTGACCGTATTATCCAGATTTGCGGTGGCCTGTCCGATCGTGAAATGGAAGCCCAGGTTCTGGACTCCATGGACCTGGAGCGCGAGCGCGGCATCACCATCAAAGCGCAGAGCGTGACGCTGGATTACAAAGCGGCTGATGGTGAAACCTACCAGCTGAACTTTATCGACACCCCAGGCCACGTTGACTTCTCCTATGAAGTTTCCCGCTCGCTGGCGGCCTGTGAAGGCGCGCTGCTGGTGGTGGATGCCGGGCAGGGCGTGGAAGCGCAGACCCTGGCGAACTGCTACACCGCCATGGAGATGGATCTCGAAGTGGTGCCGGTTCTGAACAAGATCGACCTGCCGGCCGCCGATCCTGAGCGCGTGGCGGAAGAGATTGAAGACATCGTCGGCATTGACGCGACCGATGCCGTGCGCTGCTCGGCCAAAACCGGCGTGGGCGTGACCGGACGTGCTGGAACGCCTGGTACGTGATATTCCGCCGCCGGAAGGTGATCCGGATGGCCCGCTGCAGGCGCTGATCATCGACTCCTGGTTCGATAACTACCTCGGCGTGGTCTCGCTGGTGCGTATTAAAAACGGCACCATGCGCAAAGGCGACAAAATCAAGGTGATGAGTACCGGGCAGGTCTACAACGCAGACCGCCTCGGTATCTTCACGCCAAAACAGGTTGACCGTACCGAGCTGAAATGCGGCGAGGTAGGCTGGCTGGTCTGCGCCATCAAAGACATCCTCGGCGCGCCGGTGGGCGATACCCTGACCGCTGCCACGTAACCCGGCAGACAAAGCGCTGCCGGGCTTCAAAAAGGTGAAACCGCAGGTTTACGCGGGCCTGTTCCCGGTCAGCTCCGACGACTACGAAAACTTCCGCGATGCGCTTCGGCAAGCTGAGCCTGAACGATGCCTCGCTGTTCTACGAGCCAGAAAGCTCCACGGCGCTGGGCTTCGGCTTCCGCTGCGGCTTCCTCGGCCTGCTGCACATGGAGATCATTCAGGAACGTCTGGAGCGTGAATACGATCTGGATCTGATCACCACCGCGCCGACCGTAGTCTACGAAGTGGAAACCACCTGACGAAAGAAGTGATCTACGTCGACAGCCCGTCCAAGCTGCCGCCGCTGAACAATATTGACGAGCTGCGCGAGCCGATCGCAGAGTGTCACATGCTGCTGCCGCAGGAGTACCTGGGCAACGTCATCACGCTGTGCATCGAGAAGCGCGGCGTGCAGACCAACATGGTTTACCACGGTAACCAGGTGGCGCTGACCTATGAAATCCCGATGGCGGAAGTGGTGCTCGACTTCTTCGACCGTCTGAAGTCCACCTCCCGCGGCTATGCGTCGCTGGACTACAACTTCAAACGTTTCCAGGCCTCAAACATGGTGCGTGTGGACGTGCTGATCAACGGCGAGCGTGTGGATGCGCTGGCGCTGATCACCCACAACGACAACGCGCCGTACCGTGGCCGCGAGCTGGTGGAGAAGATGAAAGATCTGATCCCGCGCCAGCAGTTCGATATCGCGATTCAGGCGGCCATCGGCAACCACATTATCGCCCGCTCAACCGTGAAACAGCTGCGTAAAAACGTTCTGGCGAAGTGCTATGGCGGTGACGTCAGCCGTAAGAAAAAGCTGCTGCAGAAGCAGAAAGAAGGTAAGAAGCGTATGAAGCAGGTCGGTAACGTCGAGCTGCCGCAGGAAGCATTCCTTGCCATTCTTCATGTTGGTAAAGACGGCAAATAACCCTAAGGAGTTGGCATGGCGAACATGTTTGCCCTGATCCTGGTCATCGCTACGCTGGTGACAGGTCTGTTGTGGTGTCTGGATAAGTTTATCTTCGCCCCAAAACGCCGTGAACGTCAGGCTGCCGCGCAGGCTCAGGCAGGTGATGCGCTGGATGCGAAAACCCTGAAGAAAGTTGGCCCGAAACCGGGCTGGCTGGAAACGGGCGCGTCGGTATTCCCGGTGCTGGCGATTGTGCTGGTGGTGCGTTCGTTTATTTACGAACCGTTCCAGATCCCATCAGGTTCGATGATGCCAACGCTGCTGATTGGTGATTTTATTCTGGTGGAGAAATTTGCCTACGGCATTAAAGATCCGATCTACCAGAAAACGCTGATCGAAACCGGTCATCCGAAACGTGGCGACATTGTGGTGTTTAAATACCCGGAAGATCCGCGCCTGGACTACATCAAGCGCGCGGTGGGTCTGCCGGGTGATAAAGTGACCTACGATCCGGTTGCGAAGCAAAGAAGTGACCGTTCAGCCGGGCTGCAGCTCCGGTACCGCTGTGAAAACGCGCTGCCAATCACCTACTCCAACGTCGAGCCAAGTGATTTTGTGCAGACCTTTGCCCGTCGTAACGGCGGTGAGGCGACCAACGGTTTCTTCCAGGTGCCGAAAGGCGAAACCAAAGAGAACGGTATCCGTCTGGTCGAGCGCAAAGAGACGCTGGGTGACGTGACGCACCGCATCCTGACCGTGCCAATCGCGCAGGATCAGGTGGGGATGTATTACCAACAGCCGGGTCAGCAGCTGGCCAGCTGGATCGTACCGCCGGGACACTACTTCATGATGGGTGATAACCGCGATAACTCCGCGGACAGCCGTTACTGGGGCTTTGTGCCGGAAGCGAATCTGGTGGGTAAAGCAACCGCAATCTGGATGAGTTTTGAGAAGCAGGAAGGCGAATGGCCGACCGGCGTACGCCTGAATCGTATTGGCGGAATCCATTAATTCTCACTCGGAAAGAACCGGTTGGCGTATAGAATATTCCTGCAAGTCAGGGAGCCACGGCACACGAAACCGCGTTGGTTTTCTCAGGTCGGTTTCGTGTGCTGCATTTTTGACGCATTCATTTATTGGTATCGCATGAACCCCATCGTAATTAATCGGCTTCAACGGAAGCTGGGCTACACTTTTCATCATCAGGAGTTGTTGCAACAGGCATTAACCCACCGCAGTGCCAGCAGCAAACATAATGAGCGTCTCGAATTTCTGGGCGACTCTATTTTAAGTTTTGTGATTGCGAATGCGCTTTATCATCGTTTCCCGCGCGTGGATGAAGGTGATATGAGCCGCATGCGTGCCACGCTGGTTCGGGGTAATACCCTTGCGGAAATCGCGCGCGAATTTGAACTGGGCGAATGTCTGCGTCTTGGGCCGGGTGAACTGAAAAGCGGCGGCTTCCGTCGTGAATCTATTCTTGCCGATACGGTCGAAGCATTAATTGGTGGCGTGTTCCTGGACAGCGATATCCAGACCGTCGAAAAGCTGATCCTGAACTGGTATCAGACCCGTCTGGACGAAATCAGCCCGGGCGATAAACAAAAAGATCCGAAAACGCGCCTGCAGGAATATCTGCAGGGTCGTCATCTGCCGCTGCCATCCTATCTGGTGGTGCAGGTCCGTGGCGAAGCGCACGATCAGGAATTTACCATCCATTGCCAGGTCAGTGGCCTGAGTGAACCGGTGGTGGGCACAGGTTCAAGCCGTCGCAAGGCTGAACAGGCTGCCGCCGAACAGGCGTTGAAAATGCTGGAGCTGGAATGAGCGAAGAAAAAACCTATTGCGGATTTATTGCCATCGTCGGACGTCCGAACGTGGGTAAATCCACCCTGCTGAATAATCTGCTTGGGCAGAAGATTTCCATCACCTCGCGTAAGGCGCAGACCACGCGTCACCGCATCGTCGGCATCCATACTGAAGGCGCGTATCAGGCGATCTACGTCGATACCCCCGGCCTGCACATGGAAGAGAAGCGCGCCATCAACCGCCTGATGAACAAGGCGGCGAGCAGCTCCATCGGCGACGTAGAGCTGGTGATTTTCGTTGTGGAAGGCACCCGCTGGACGCCGGACGACGAGATGGTGCTGAACAAGCTGCGTGACGGTAAAACGCCGGTGATCCTCGCGGTCAACAAAGTTGACAACGTGCAGGAAAAAGCCGATCTGCTGCCGCATCTGCAGTGGCTGGGCAGCCAGATGAATTTCCTCGATATCGTTCCGCTGTCTGCTGAGACCGGCCTCAACGTGGATACCATCGCGGGCATCGTGCGCAAGCATCTGCCGGAAGCGATTCATCACTTCCCGGAAGACTACATCACCGATCGCTCTCAGCGCTTTATGGCGTCTGAAATCATCCGTGAAAAGCTGATGCGTTTCCTCGGCGCCGAACTGCCGTACTCTGTGACGGTGGAGATCGAGCGTTTCCAGAGCCAACGAGCGCGGCGGCTACGACATCAACGGCCTGATCCTGGTTGAGCGTGAAGGGCAGAAGAAGATGGTGATTGGCAACAAAGGTGCCAAGATCAAAACCATCGGTATCGAAGCCCGTAAAGACATGCAGGAGATGTTCGAAGCGCCGGTTCACCTGGAGCTGTGGGTGAAAGTGAAATCTGGCTGGGCCGATGATGAGCGTGCTCTGCGCAGCCTCGGTTACGGCGAAGACCAGTAAACAAAGACGACGCCAAATGGAAGGCTGGCAGCGCGCCTTTGTTCTGCATAGTCGTCCCTGGAGCGAAACCAGCCTGATGCTGGACGTCTTCACGGAAGAGTCCGGGCCGCGTGCGCCTTGTTGCCAAAGGCGCACGTTCCAAACGTTCTAACCTGAAAGGTGCTCTACAGCCCTTCACGCCGCTGCTGGTCCGCTTTGGTGGGCGAGGGGAAGTCAAAACCCTGCGCAGCGCCGAAGCCGTCTCCCTGGCGCTTCCTCTCTCCGGTATCACGCTCTACAGCGGTCTGTACGTCAACGAACTCATCTCACGGGTTCTGGAACATGAGACTCGCTTCTCTGAACTTTTCTTTGATTATCTGCACTGTATCCAGGCGCTGGCTGGCGCAACCGGCACGCCCGAGCCTGCCCTGCGCCGTTTTGAGCTGGCGCTGCTGGGCCATCTGGGTTACGGCGTTGATTTTCTGCACTGCGCGGGCAGCGGCGAGGAGGTGGAAGACGAGCATGACCTACCGCTACCGGGAAGAAAAGGGCTTTATCGCCAGCGTCGTGATAGACAATCAGCACACTTTCACCGGGCGCCAGCTGCGGGCGCTGTATGAGCGCGAGTTTCCCGATCAGGATACCCTGCGCGCAGCAAAACGCTTTACCCGGATTGCCCTCAAGCCGTATCTTGGCGGCAAGCCCTTAAAGAGCCGCGAATTATTCAGGCAGTTTGTGCCGAAAAAACGACCGAACGTGGCAAACGACGAGCGCGGGTGATGCACCTGACAGGCTCCGCGCGTTACACTGCAAACATACTGAACACAGTTAAGGATTGTCATGGCTGAATTACTGTTAGGCGTCAACATCGATCACATCGCCACGCTGCGTAATGCGCGCGGCACGGCGTATCCCGATCCGGTTCAGGCGGCGTTTATCGCTGAGCAGGCTGGCGCCGACGGCATTACCGTGCACCTGCGTGAAGATCGCCGCCACATTACCGACCGCGACGTGCGCATTCTGCGCCAGACCCTGGATACCCGCATGAATCTGGAGATGGCGGTCACCGAAGAGATGCTGGCGATTGCCTGCGAGACCAAACCGCACTTCTGCTGCCTGGTGCCGGAAAAACGCCAGGAAGTGACCACCGAAGGCGGGCTGGACGTGGCCGGGCAGCAGGACAAAATGCGCGATGCCTGTCAAACGCCTGGCGGATGCCGGTATCCTGGTTTCTCTGTTTATCGACGCCGATTTCAGCCCAGATTAAAGCGGCGGCCGACGTGGGCGCGCCGTATATCGAAATCCACACCGGCTGCTATGCCGATGCCAAAAACGATGCCGAGCAGGCCAAAGAGCTGGAGCGTATCGCCAAAGCGGCCACCTACGCCGCGAGCCTGGGACTGAAGGTCAATGCCGGTCACGGCCTGACCTACCACAACGTGAAGGCCATTGCCGCCCTGCCGGAAATGCACGAGCTGAACATCGGCCACGCCATTATTGGCCGTGCGGTGATGAGCGGCCTGAAAGAGGCGGTCAGCGAGATGAAACGCCTGATGCTGGAAGCGCGTCAGTAATGGCCATTCTGGGCTTAGGCACCGATATCGTCGAAATAGCCCGCATTGAAGCGGTGATCGCCCGGAGCGGCGATCGCCTCGCAAGACGCGTGCTGAGCGATAACGAATGGGCCATCTGGGAAGCGCATCAGCAGCCGGTGCGTTTCCTGGCAAAACGCTTTGCGGTGAAAGAGGCGGCGGCCAAAGCCTTCGGCACCGGCATTCGTAACGGCCTGGCGTTTAACCAGTTCGAAGTGTTTAACGATGAGCTGGGCAAACCGCGCCTGCGTTTATGGGGAGAGGCGCAAAAGCTGGCTGAGAAGCTGGGCGTGAATCACATGCACGTGACGATCGCGGATGAGCGCCACTATGCCAGCGCGACGGTGATTATCGAAAGATTAAATTTTGTCCGCGTGATGCAGCAGGACAAATTTATCCCACAGCTGTTCTTCGCTTTCGACGTGTGCGGGATCCTTCAGGATAGTGTTGGGGATCGGGCACACCTTCTGGCAGGTCGGCGTTTCATAGTGGCCGATGCACTCCGTGCAGCGGTCGCTGTTAATCTCATAAATGCTGTCGCCCATCGAAATCGCCTGGTTCGGGCATTCGGGTTCGCACATATCGCAATTGATGCAGCGCTCAGTAATTATCAGTGCCATTGCATAAGCTCATCAGTTGCTTGTTTTCATTGCATTTTTCATGGTTAGTTCCGCTCTTCGGCGCAAAACGCCTGCTGAAATAGCGCTTTGCAGTGTGATTTTTCAATCGATGCAGGCGTAAACCAGTGGGGCGATCCGCTGAGCGGCACGCATATTATCACGCCGGGTGGCGTTCAAAAAATGACTTAGCGTAGTATTCAGCCGCAAGCCGATCTGATGTCGCGCCATAGCCAGAAAACCACGCAACGGTAAGCAGAGCCGTTGCGCGGTTAGCGAAATAGTGGCGGCGCTGGCCTTTATTTTACCGGTGCCAGCACGTGGGTGGCATCCAGCGTCAGACAATCACCTGGACATTGATCGCTGCCGTAGATAACGGGCGCTTTTGGCAAGGAAAACTTCATCGCGTGCTCTTTTTTAATCGCGTCGGCCATACCGGCAAAGGTCCATGGCATACCCAGCGAAAGCGAACCGAACTCATCGTATTTTTTGGATTTTGCGACAGCAGGTAAGTTGTCGCTATCGATACGATAATAAAGCTGGCCAGAGTATTCTGCAGGCACGTTCTCTATGATTGCGTTGCTTAACAACTGATACTCGCGCTGCTGAGGCGTAGAGAAGCCTTTCTGAATATTCAGCATGCATGAGAGCACTGCAATAACGAGGCAAACGATACTGGCAGACGTGGTTATCTTCAGCTTATTAAAGATCACGAATAAGCCAGCAATGAAGGCTGAGGTAGTGATTAACGACAGCGCGATAACCGTGCGATAGGCTGCCCAGTCCTCACTCACCAAAAGATTAGGAATGCCCGCCGCCAGCAGGAAAAACAGGAACAGAAAAGCTTTACGCGGTTTGAAATCGGGTGCCTTCACAATGCCCACGATGATCAGTGAGCAGGAGATGATAATACTGACAATCGAGCGCCCGGTATCAAAGTTGCACAGCGCATTTCTGAGCGGCTCAGCGATAAACCAGGTGATTTTTTTCAGCGGCGCTAAGGTGATATTGGTTCTGGCCAGTACTTCATTGAACAGCACGAGCGGCAGAACTTTCGCCAGTACCAGTGCCATCACCATGCCAAATCCCAGCATCAACATCAGCTTGATCACCGCGCTGCGCTGATAATTATTCCGGCTCATGCCCAGATCGAGCAGGGCAAAGAATAAAAAGCTCATGGCTGCGGGTTGGTAAATCGCAAAGGAAAGCGTCAGGCAAATAGCCGACAGTAGCACCCGGCCCAGGCCTTTGTTTTCCGCCAGCGTTGAATAACTGATGCCCGCCAGCAGTACGGACAGGACATAAGGAAAGCAGACTGTCCAGCCGACAAAAACCTGAAATGAGGGCAGCAAACAAATCAACGTGGCAAACGTCAGACGCTGGACCGCGCTGGCGAAAATGCTGCGACGCTCAAGGAAACGGATAATGTACCCGCCCAGTAAAATCAGGCTTAATAATGAGAGTGCACGGAGCCAGGTCAAATCCTGCACGTCATCGATCAGGAAAGCGAAGAAGTAGCGGATAGCACCATAAAAAGGTCGGCCCGATAAGATATCCCATTTGAAAATACTGAATGCATCGGTAGTGGATGCGTATAAATAGAACCAGTCGTCGGAAAATCCGTATGTTGATAAATAAACCGGGCTATAACCGATGAGTAAAGCGACGGCCAGTATCAGATACATGGCGGAGGGATGACGCTCAAAAACTGTTTTTTTCATTTCCTGCTCTTAATCACGTAGCGTGGTCTTTGTTTGGACTCAATGTAGATTCGGCCAATATATTCGCCCAGAACACCGATGCCGATAAGTTGCACTCCACCCAAAAACAGAATGGAAACCAGCAACGAAGGGTAACCCGCCACCGGATTGCCCCAGAGCAGTTTATCGATGATCATCCAGAATCCATAAAGAAAGGAGAGTAACGCGACGCTACCGCCGATGTAACTCCAGATGCGTAAGGGGAAGGTGGAAAAACTGGTTAATCCTTCTAATGCCAGATTCCACAATTTCCAGCCATTAAATTTCGACACCCCTGTGACGCGTTCAGCCCGATCATATTCCACAATCGCTGTGTTACCGCCAACCCAGGATAAAATGCCCTTCATGAACAGATTCCTTTCCGGCAGGCTTTTTATTTGTTCTACCGTCTCGCGCGATAGCAGACGAAAATCGCCAACGTTTTCCTCTATTTTCGGCGAGCTGATTTGGTTGTGGAAGTGATAAAACCACTCGGCTGTTTTACGTTTGACATGCCCATCGGCGCTGCGATCTTTCCGTTTAGCCAGAACCACATCGGCACCCGCTTGCCAGCGTTCAACCAGTTGATGGATAACGGCGATGGGATCCTGCAGATCAACATCAATCGGGATAACCGCGTCACCGGTGGCATGCTCCAGTCCGGCAAACAACGCGGGTTCTTTGCCGAAATTGCGGGTGAATGACAGCGCAATGACCAGCGGATCCGAGATGGCCAGGGCATTGATGATGTTTTCGCTGCCATCGCTACTGCCGTCATTGATAAAAACAATTTCCACCTGATAGCCGGCTAATTCATGACGAACCGCCTGATAAAAGAGCGGAATGGTTTCCTCTTCATTGAAGACGGGCACGACGAGAGACAATTTCATTTTACTTCCCTGAAAACGATGTAATTAGAGTAGATGAAGCCGCAACCCGGGCTAATAAAGGAAAAGAGTATCAGGGTAACCACCGGGGAAAGCGTGCAGGCGTCGGCCATCCAGCCAACCAGCGCCGCCATGCCTCCCATAAAGCTGACATAAAGCAGGTAACGCAAGGGCGTGGCTGCAGAAGAGAAGGTCCAGCGGGCATTAGCAAAAAAAGAAAACGTCACCGCAACGCAGAATGCACCAAAGTTTGCCATAGCCTGGCCGGACTCGAACAGCTTGAGAATAAGCGCAAACACCGTCCAGTGAATCGCGGTGTTGATAACGCCAATTCCTGCATAACGGGAAATAAGTTTCAGCATGACGAGAGAGATGAGTAAATTTGCCCTGATCATATACATCGGAAATTATCCTGCAAGCCCGATGCTGAAAATGCGTTTAATCGGGCCGAAACAAGGATAACGGGAGGCAACAAAAGCATTGCCCCGCCCGATGATCCATTTCGGGCTAAGGCAGGGTGGGGAATACCCTGATCATGGGGCAATCAGACCAGCTTTTTCACCAGCTCCTCGCTGTGGCGAATATGGCTGGAGGCGCGTTCCGGATCGTTCTGCACCAGCGCCATAAACAGCAGATCGGTCAGCGCCAGCTGGGCGCTGGTGGAGGAGATGGCCGCGCTGCGCGTCGCTCTGCTCCTCGGCGACGGTGTACAGGCAGACCGTGGCGCACTGCTGCAGCGAATTCGGGGTAAAGCCGGTAAACGCCAGCACATCGGCACCAATCGCCGCCGCTTCCTGCGCCGCGAGGTTGATCTCGCGACGTTCGCCGGTGTAGGAGATTGCCAGCAGCACATCGCCGGGTGCCATCGCCTGAACGCTGGCCAGCAGCGCGTGCATGTCCTGCTCGGCGACGGCGTTGATGCCAATCTTCATCAGCTTCCAGCCGAAAAATCTTTCGTGCCACCAGCCCGGATGCGCCAATGCCGACCAGCAGAATACGGTTGGCGTTTTTCAGCAGCTGCAGCGTTTCCGTGAGTTTCTCTTCGCTGTTGATATCCAGCGTGGCGCGAATCGCCGAAATTTTTTCCGTCAGCAGCTTTTCGCCGACAACTTTAAGCGGATCGTCACTCAGAATGTGGTTGTGCACGGTGATGGCATCGCGGTCGGCCAGCGACTCACTCAGCGCCAGCTTCAGCGCCGGAAAGCCTTTGTAACCCAGCTTCTGGGCGAACTTCACCACGCTCGACTGGCTGACGCCTGACTCTTCCGCCAGTTTTTGTGAACTCAGATGCCGTGCCCGATCAGGCTGCGACAGCAAAAAATCCGCCAGCCGACGCTCGTTCAGCGCCAGGCGTGGGTAGAGCTGGCGAATTCGCAGCAATGAACTCATGTCCGATCCTTAATCCATAGTCCCGCACACAGCTTAGCCGCTCGCGGAAGGAAATGTCTGGCCAGGAATGTCAGATGACATCGCGCCGACGCAGAGAATAAACTATTCAAATGGCATTGTAGCCACTGGAATTAAAAATGACAGCTTTCGCCCCGGCGCGCGATGCTGGCTACACTGTAGAGCAGGTATCGCCATTGTGGCGTTTACCGAAAAAGTGAGGTTCTCTGTTAGGGTTTGACAAAGGGTTCGCCATACCGGAGGCTGGCGGTCAGGGATAAACCAGGCAGAGGGATAACATTTGGCTACCACTGAGCGCCGCGTTGTCTTTTTCGACCTGGATGGAACGCTGCATCAGCAGGATATGTTTGGTACGTTTATGCGCTACCTGCTGCGGCGTCAGCCTCTGAATGCGCTGCTCGTCTTACCGCTCTTACCCGTGATTGGCATTGCGCTGCTGGTAAAAGGCCGGGCGGCGCGCTGGCCGATGAGCCTGCTGCTGTGGGGATGCACCTTTGGCCACAGTGAGGCCACGCTGCGCCAGCGTGAGGCCGAATTTGCCCGCTGGTTTCGCGGCCACGTTACCGCGTTTCCGGTGGTGCAGCCGCGGCTGACCAACTATCTCAGCAGCGAACGACGCCGATATCTGGCTGATTACCGGCTCGCCGCAGACGCTGGTGGAGCAGGTCTATTTTGATACCCCGTGGCTGCCGCGCGTGAATCTGATCGCCAGGCAAATCAAGCCGCGTCGGCGGCTGGGTATTAACCATGCGCTGCCTGGGGCATGAAAAAGTGGCCCAGCTGGAGGAAAACGCATCGGCACGCCGCTGCGGCTGTACAGCGGCTACAGCGACAGCAAGCAGGACAACCCGCTGCTCTATTTTTGCCAGCACCGCTGGCGCGTGACGCCGCGCGGTGAACTGCAACAACTGGAGTAATCGCAGCTGGATAGGCCGTGTATAATGCCGCCCGCCTTGTAAACTGCAGGAGTATCAACCGTTGTCCAACCCTGAAACATCATGAATACTGGATGCGCCACGCGCTGACGCTGGCTCAGCGTGCCTGGGACGAGGGCGAAGTGCCCGTGGGCGCGGTGCTGGTTCATAACAACCAGGTGATTGGCGAAGGGTGGAACCGTCCGATTGGCCGCCACGATCCTACCGCGCACGCCGAAATCATGGCGCTTCGTCAGGGCGGGCTGGTGCTGCAAAACTATCGTCTGCTCGATACCACCCTGTACGTCACGCTGGAGCCGTGCGTGATGTGTTCCGGTGCGATGGTGCACAGCCGGATCGGGACGCTGGTCTTTGGCGCGCGGGATGAAAAAACCGGCGCGGCCGGTTCGCTGATGGATGTGCTCGGGCACCCGGGGATGAACCACCAGGTGCAGACTATCGGTGGGGTACTTGCACCAGAGTGTTCGGGGCTATTAAGCGATTTCTTTCGAATGCGCCGTCAGCAGAAAAAGCAACAAAAGGCAGAATTGAAGCTGTCGCGCCGATTAGTTCATCGCAATCTTCGGTTCGACAGCCGGATAACCGGCACCGAGTTCCGCTTCCAGCGCCGACTGCTGCGCCAGCCGTTTCTCCTTCTCCAGCAGATAGCCCACCAGGCTAATCTGATACTTACGAATATTTTCCACGTAGGCATAAGCTTCATGCCCGCGCGCGTAGCCGTAAGTGGTCAGCTTGTTATACCATGGCTTCTGGCTCAGCAGCGGCAGGCGCTGTTTGACGTCGGACCAGCTGTCCGGGTTGCCTCCCTTGGTTTTCGCCGTCAGCCCGCGGGCATCCAGCATATGCGCATAGCCCATGTTGTAGGCCGCCAGCGCAAACCAGATCCGCTCCTCTTCCGGCACCGTCTCCGGCACTTTGGCCATCATATCCTGCAGGTAGCGCGCGCCCGCCGCTGATGCTCTGTTCCGCATCGGTACGATCGTTCACGCCCAGGCTCAGCGCGGTATTTTTGGTCAGCATCATCAGGCCGCGCACGCCGGTGGGCGAGGTGGCCTGGGTATCCCAGTGGGACTCCTGGTAAGAAATCGCCGCCAGCAGCCGCCAGTCGATCTCCTGGGCGTATTTTTCAAATAACGGCTGAAGGTCCGGCAGGACGCTATCCACTGCGCGCAGGAAGGTGCGGGTATCGACGTAATCAAAGTCATCCCGCCGTGGCCGAGGTACTTCTCCTCCAGGCGCGCCAGCGTGCCGTCTTCATTGATGGTGTTATAGAAATCGAGCATGGCCGCAGAGAGGGTCTGATCGTCATCCAGATGGGTAAACCAGGTCACGGGCTGTTCGTCCGTCACGTCCAGCGCCACGGCGATTTCTGGATGCACGCGCTGGAACAGGCTGATCGCCACCGAATCGGCAATGGTGTAGGGCAGTTTCTGATCTTTGACCTGCTCCAGCAGCGCCGTCGTGCCGAGTTTCGGATGGAAATGGCCCAGCTCAGATCGGGGTACCTTTCCTTCGCTTGCTGTTCGCGCAGACTCGTCAACGTTCACCAGATAGGCTGAACCGGACTGCACAATCAGCCGGCCTTTGTGCATTGATCGAGGCAAGCGTTTGCGGGCCGCGAGCTTGTCGACGCGATACACCAGCTGCTGGGAAACGGAGTAGTAGGTCGGGCCCGGCTGGTAATTCTTGCTGCGCTCGCTGTTATAGACCAGCCCGGCGGCAAGGATATCGGCATCGTCGTTATCGAGGTCGTCAAACAGCTGGCTGATGTTCTGACGCACGGTGATTTTAAGCTTCACGCCGAGATAATCGGCGAACTGCTGCGCCAGCTCATAATCCAGACCGGAAATGGTGTTGCCGTTGATGTCGCTGTAAATCAGCGGAGAGTTGAGGGTACTGACGCGCAGCTCCCCCCGCTCCTGAATGGCGGCGATACGGTTTTCGGCTTTGCCGAACCAGGGGATGGAAGGCCAGAGGGCCACTGCCAGCAGCAACGTGACAATGCCGATGAGCAGATAATTAATCTTTAATTTTTTCAATTAGTTAATTCTCGTAATGCGCTCGCAGGGCCTCTGTCTGCTATAGGCAATATTAATACCGTTAAGTAACAACAGGGTTTGCTCCCATTGATTGAGCGGCATTTTGCGTAAAAAAACGCCAGTTGGCAACTAATAGAGCAAGCATCATGGCGCAAATCTATTCAGGCAAATCTCTGTGGCTCAATTTATTTCGACGCAAACGGTTTCGTCGACGCTCAGGATTCTCTATAATGACGCCCGTTTTCCCCCCTTGCGCACACTGTAAGCGCCCCGGCGCTTCGAAGACGAGAGACTTATGATGGAAATTCTGCGTGGTTCGCCTGCACTGTCTGCCTTCCGTATTAACAAACTGCTGGCACGTTTTCAGGCGGCCGACCTTCCGGTAAGCAATATTTACGCTGAGTATGTCCATTTTGCTGACCTGAATGCCCCCCTGAATGCAGAGGAGCGCGTACAGCTGGAACGCCTGCTCAAGTATGGTCCAAGCCTGAGCAGCCATACGCCAACCGGCAAACTGATCCTTGCGACGCCGCGTCCGGGCACCATCTCCCCCTGGTCTTCCAAAGCGACCGACATCGCCCACAACTGCGGCCTGAACCAGATTAACCGTCTGGAGCGCGGCGTGGCGTACTATGTTGAAGCCTCTACCCTGAGCGACGCGCAGTGGCAGGCGGTGGCCGCTGAACTGCACGACCGCATGATGGAGAGCGTGTTCCTCTCTCGATGACGCGCAGAAGCTGTTCTCCCACCATCAGCCTGCGCCGGTACAGAGCGTGGATCTGCTGGGGCAGGGCCGTCAGGCGCTGATTGACGCCAACCTGCGTCTCGGCCTGGCGCTGGCCGAAGACGAAATCGACTACCTGCAGGATGCGTTCATCAGGCTGGGCCGCAACCCGAACGACATCGAACTCTATATGTTCGCCCAGGCCAACTCCGAGCACTGCCGCCACAAGATTTTCAACGCCGACTGGATTATTGACGGCGAACAGCAGCCGAAGTCGCTGTTCAAAATGATCAAAAACACCTTGGAGCAAAACCCGGACCACGTGCTGTCTGCCTACAAAGACAACGCCGCGGTGATGGAAGGTTCCGAGGTGGGGCGCTTCTTCGCCGATCGCGAAGCAGGGCGCTACGACTTCCATCAGGAACCGGCGCATATCCTGATGAAGGTGGAAACCCACAACCACCCGACGGCCATCTCTCCGTGGCCGGGTGCGGCGACCGGTTCCGGCGGCGAAATCCGCGACGAAGGTGCGACCGGTCGTGGCGCTAAACCTAAAGCGGGTCTGGTCGGATTCTCCGTCTCCAACCTGCGTATCCCGGGCTTTGAACAGCCGTGGGAAGAAGATTTCGGCAAGCCAGAGCGCATTGTCACCGCGCTGGATATCATGACCGAAGGCCCGCTGGGCGGCGCGGCGTTTAACAACGAATTTGGTCGTCCGGCGCTGAACGGTTACTTCCGTACCTATGAAGAGAAAGTGGACAGCCACAACGGCGAAGAGCTGCGCGGCTACCACAAACCGATCATGCTGGCGGGTGGGATCGGCAACATTCGCGCCGATCACGTGCAGAAAGGCGAGATCGTCGTGGGCGCGAAGCTGATCGTGCTGGGTGGCCCGGCAATGAACATCGGCCTGGGCGGCGGGGCAGCTTCTTCTATGACCTCTGGTCAGTCCGATGCGGATCTCGACTTTGCTTCCGTGCAGCGCGACAACCCGGAAATGGAGCGTCGTTGCCAGGAAGTGATCGACCGCTGCTGGCAGCTGGGCGATGCCAACCCGATCCTGTTTATCCACGACGTGGGCGCGGGCGGCCTGTCCAACGCCATGCCGGAGCTGGTGAGCGATGGCGGCCGCGGCGGCCGCTTCAACCTGCGCGACATCCTCAGCGATGAGCCGGGCATGAGCCCGCTGGAAATCTGGTGTAACGAATCGCAGGAGCGCTACGTGCTGGCGGTTGCCGCCGGACCAACTGCGCGCTGTTTGACGAGCTGTGCCGGCGCGAGCGCGCGCCGTATGCCGTGATCGGTGAAGCGACCGAAGAGCAGCACCTGACCCTGGCCGACAGCCACTTCGACAACCAGCCGATCGACCTGCCGCTGGACGTGCTGCTCGGTAAAACGCCGAAGATGACCCGCGACGTAGCCAGCCAGCAGGCGACGGGCGACGCGCTGGTGCGCCACGGCATCACCGTGGCAGATGCGGTCAACCGCGTGCTGCACCTGCCTGCCGTGGCGGAGAAAACCTTCCTGGTCACCATCGGCGACCGTACCGTGACCGGCATGGTGGCCCGCGACCAGATGGTCGGCCCGTGGCAGATCCCGGTGGCCAACTGCGCCGTGACCACCGCCAGCCTCGACAGCTACTACGGCGAAGCGATGGCGCTGGGCGAACGTACCCCGGTGGCGCTGCTGGACTTCGCCGCCTCCGCCCGCCTGGCGGTGGGTGAAGCGCTGACCAACATCGCCGCGACGCAGATTGGCGACATATCAAACGTATCAAGCTCTCCGCCAACTGGATGGCCGCTGCCGGTCACCCGGGCGAAGACGCGGGCCTGTATGACGCCGTGAAAGCGGTGGGTGAGGAGCTGTGCCCGGCGCTGGGCCTGACCATTCCGGTGGGTAAAGACTCCATGTCGATGAAAACCCGCTGGCAGGAAGGCAACGAGCAGCGCGAGATGACCTCGCCGCTGTCGCTGGTCATCACCGCGTTTGCCCGCGTGGAAGACGTGCGCCACACCGTGACGCCGCAGCTGCCAACGGAAGACAACGCCCTGCTGCTGATCGATCTCGGCAACGGCCACAACGCGCTGGGCGCCACCGCGCTGGCGCAGGTTTACCGTCAGCTGGGCGACAAACCGGCCGACGTGCGCTGACGTCGCGCAGCTGAAAGGCTTCTACGACGCGATTCAGGCGCTGGTGGCGCAGCGTAAACTGCTGGCCTACCACGACCGTTCCGACGGCGGCCTGCTGGTCACGCTGGCTGAGATGGCCTTCACCGGCCACTGCGGCGTTGAAGCGAACATCGCCGCGCTGGGCAGCGATGACCGTCTGGCGGCGCTGTTTAACGAAGAGCTGGGCGCGGTGATTCAGGTTCGCGCGGCCGACCGCGAGGCCGTGGAAAAAGTGTTTGCCGATCACGGTCTGAGCAGCAATGTTCACGTCATCGGTAAAGCGCTGCCGGGTGACCGTTTTGTTATCCGCTCCGGCGACAGCGCGGTGTTCAGCGAAAGCCGCACCACGCTGCGTATGTGGTGGGCGGAAACCACCTGGCAGATGCAGCGCCTGCGCGATAACCCGGAATGTGCCGATCAGGAGCACGACGCGAAGGCTAACGACAACGATCCAGGCCTGAACGTGAAGCTCTCCTTCGACATCAACGAAGACATCGCCGCGCCGTACATTGCGACCGGCGCGCGTCCGAAAGTGGCCGTGCTGCGCGAGCAGGGCGTTAACTCCCACGTTGAGATGGCGGCAGCCTTCCACCGCGCCGGCTTTGACGCCATCGACGTGCACATGAGCGACCTGCTGGCCGGGCGTAGTGGTCTGGAAGATTTCCAGGCGCTGGTGGCCTGCGGCGGCTTCTCCTACGGCGACGTGCTGGGCGCGGGCGAAGGCTGGGCGAAGTCGATTCTGTTCAACAGCCGCGTGCGCGATGAGTTCGAAACCTTCTTCCATCGTCCGCAGACGCTGGCGCTGGGCGTGTGCAACGGCTGCCAGATGATGTCCAACCTGCGCGAGCTGATCCCGGGCAGCGAAGCTCTGGCCGCGCTTTGTGCGCAACCAGTCCGACCGCTTTGAAGCGCGCTTCAGCCTGGTGGAAGTGACCCAAAGCCCGTCTCTGCTGCTGGAGGGCATGGTCGGTTCGCAGATGCCGATCGCCGTTTCCCACGGTGAAGGCCATGTCGAAGTGCGTGATGCTGCGCATCTGGCTCAGCTGGAGAGCAAAGGGCTGGTGGCGCTGCGCTTTGTCGATAACTTCGGCAAGGTCACGGAAACCTACCCGGCTAACCCGAACGGCTCGCCCAACGGTATTACGGCGGTGACCAGCGAAAGCGGCCGCGTCACCATCATGATGCCGCACCCGGAGCGCGTGTTCCGCACCGTGAGCAACTCCTGGCATCCGGAAAACTGGGGCGAGGACAGCCCGTGGATGCGCATCTTCCGCAACGCGCGTAAACAGCTGGGTTAAACCTGAATCCTGTCTCTTACCGGTGCCCATTCACGGGCACCGTGCAAAGGCCGCTCAACGCGGCCTTTTTTATTTTTTGTCGCGTGGGCACTGCTCTCGATCCGCTGTGATTCGCTGACATCTGTGGCATGTCGGAAAATGACGACAATCCCATAACTGAACTGTCGCTAAAAGGTGACATTTAAATCGTTGTTTTTTATGGGCGCGAAGTTAGCGCGTTAAAGCCGTTGCTAATC
The DNA here is from genome assembly GCA_039593635.1 of Enterobacterales bacterium. Lineage (GTDB taxonomy): Bacteria > Pseudomonadota > Gammaproteobacteria > Enterobacterales > Enterobacteriaceae > Enterobacter. The sequence goes on along the minus strand of JBCNOW010000004.1, from coordinate 85,509 downwards.
GGCGACACTTTTTCCAGACCAGCCGGTCCGAAAGCGTCGTTAATTCCCTCTCTGAGCTGGCAGTATGCTGATTAACAAGGCTATTTATTTTCTGGCACGATAGTTGCTATACTCATTAACCAGTGGCTCATTCACCTTCTTATGTTTGCCCCTTCGGGACGTGCTACATAAACTTCGAATGACGCACCAAAAGGTGCCTGCCGTCCACCCAACCGATAATCGCTTGCTTTGCAACGTTATCAAGCACCGGGCGAAACGTCGAGTTAGGCACCGCCTATTTTGCAGGCGATGCTGCGGCGTCGCTCTCACGGCAGGCCAAAAGGCCTGCCGTTTTCGTTTTCAGCCTTTCTAACCTTGCCGGACTTCGCTAGCATGCCTGCAACTCACCTCAAAGGAAGCGCGGTTGTGAAACGCTGGCGTCTGTTTCCCCGCTCCCTGCGACAACTGGTCATGATGGCCTTTCTGCTGATGCTGCTGCCGCTGCTGGTGCTGGCCTGGCAGGCGTGGCAAAGCCTTTCAGCATTGAGTAATCAGGCGGCGGACACCAACCGCACCACCTTCATTGACGCGCGTCGCAGCGAAGCGATGACGCGCACGGCGCTGGAGATGGAGCGTAGCTATCGCCAGTATTGCGTGCTGGACGATGCCACGCTGGCACGCCTGTATCAAACGCAGTGGAGTCGCTATGGCCAGATGCTCAGCAGCCATGCCGCCAGCCTGCCCGATTTGCCAACGTTCAAAATATTGCAGAGCGCGCTGCCGCAGCTGGAAAAGCTGCAGTGTGATAACGGCAATCTGCTGGCACCGGCGGCGAGCGCGCTGGAGGCATTCTCCGCCGCCAACACCGACATGGTGCAATCCACCCGCGCAGTGGTGTTTTCACGCGGCCAGCAACTGCAGCAGGAGATTGCCGAACGCGGCCAGTTTTTTGGCTGGCAGGCGCTGGTGCTGTTTCTGGTGAGCCTCGGGCTGGTGCTGCTGTTTACCCGCATGATCATCGGCCCGGTGAAGGGTATCGAACGCATGATCAACCGGCTGGGGGAGGGCAAAACGCTGGGCAATAGCGTCAGTTTTCGCGGGCCACGCGAAATTCGCTCGCTGGGACAGCGCATTATCTGGCTCAGCGAACGTCTTGGCTGGCTGGAAGCCCAGCGTCATCAGTTTTTACGCCATCTCTCCCACGAACTTAAAACGCCGCTGGCCAGCATGCGCGAAGGGACGGAACTGCTGGCCGACGAGGTGGCCGGCCCGCTGACGGCGGAGCAGAAAGAGGTTGTCGAGATCCTCGACGCCAGCAGCCGCAATCTGCAGAAGCTAATTGAACAGCTGCTCGATTACAACCGCAAACTGGCGGAGGGTGCGGTCGAACTGGAACCGGTGGATATCGACGCTATCATTGATAGCGTCGTCAGGGTGCACTCACTGCCCGCCAGCGCGCGCCAGATGCATACGCATATCGATCTGCAGGCCCGCTATTGTCTGGCGGAACCGATGCTGTTGCAGCGGGTGCTTGATAATCTTTACTCCAACGCCGTGAACTATGGTAGCGAATCCGGTAACATCTGGCTGCAGAGCCAGCAGAAGGGCAACCAGGTGTGGATTGAGGTGGCCAACACCGGCACGCCGATTCCGGCTGAAGAGCAGGCGATGATCTTTGAGCCCTTTTATCAGGGGAGCCAGCAGCGCAAAGGGCCGGTAAAAGGCAGCGGGCTGGGATTAAGCATCGCCAAAGATTGCCTGCGCAGGATGCAGGGTGATTTGCAGTTGGTCACGCGCACGGACGCGGACGTCTGTTTTCGTATCATTTTGACTACCAGCGCCGGGAATGCCTGATTAATGAAACTCACATCCAGCCGATTTCTCGTCGGCGCACTGATCGCCATCGGCCTGAGCGCCTGTCAGGCGCCTCCCCAGAGCAGTACGCCGCGCGGTGCGGTGAACCTGCCGGAGCCGGACGTGCGCCTGGCGGATTATCTGGCCACCGATTGCCAGAATGTCTGGCAGATTGAAGCACCGGCGGCCATGAGCAATCCACTATACTGGCAGCGCGCTATCGACTGCGGTGAGCGGCTGTCGGCGGCCGAAGCGCGGGCGGAAGCGCGGCGCTGGCCGGTACAGAACTGGGCGCGCGCCTTTAAGCAGGGCATCCTGCTGGCGAACGGCAACGTGACGCCGGTGGAGCGCCGTCAGTACGTTGATACGCTCGACAGCTACAGCGCGGATTATCCGGCGGCGGTGCGTCCGCTGCTGCAGCTGTGGCGCAGTAACCAGGCCGCGCAGCTGGAGCTGAGCGAGGCGCGCGGCCGCTACGCCGCGCTGCAGCAAAGCAATGACGCCGAACTCGATCGCCTGCGTCAGCAGCAAACGCAACTGCGGCAAACGCTGGACGATACCCAGCGTAAACTGCAGCGACTGACTGACATCGAGCGTCAACTGTCATCACGCAAAGCACCGGACAGCGGCGACAGCACACACGGTGCCAGCGATGCCCAAAGCGAGGAGCAGTAACCATGAAACAGGCCGCACGCTTACTGCTGGTGGATGACGATCCCGGCTTGCTAAAGCTGCTGGGGATGCGTCTCAGCAGTGAAGGCTACAGCGTGGTGACCGCGGAAAGCGGGCAGGAAGGGCTGCGTCATCTGCAGAAAGAGAAAGTCGATCTGGTGATCAGCGATCTGCGGATGGATGAAATGGATGGCCTGCAGCTGTTTGCTGAAATCCAGAAGCGGCAGCCCGGAATGCCGGTGATTATCCTGACGGCGCACGGGTCGATCCCGGATGCCGTGGCCGCCACCCAGCAGGGCGTATTCAGCTTCCTGACCAAACCGGTGGATAAAGATGCGCTGTACAAAGCTATCGATGATGCGCTGGAACAGCGCGCGCCCGTCAGCGACGACGGCTGGCGCGAAGCGATCGTCACGCGCAGCCCGCTAATGCTGCGTCTGCTGGAGCAGGCGCGAATGGTGGCGCAATCGGACGTGAGCGTGCTGATTAACGGCCAGAGCGGAACCGGGAAAGAGATGCTGGCGCAGGCGATCCACAATGCCAGCCCGCGCAGCAAAAGCGCCTTCATCGCCATTAACTGCGGCGCGCTGCCGGAGCAGCTGCTGGAGTCTGAGCTGTTTGGCCACGCCCGCGGCGCGTTTACCGGCGCGGTCAGTAGCCGGGAAGGGCTGTTCCAGGCGGCGGAAGGCGGCACGCTGTTTCTCGATGAGATTGGCGACATGCCCGCGCCGCTGCAGGTCAAACTGCTGCGCGTGCTGCAGGAGCGCAAAGTGCGCCCGCTGGGCAGCAACCGCGATATCGATATTAACGTGCGCATCATTTCCGCCACGCACCGCGATTTGCCGAAAGTGATGGCGCGCAACGAGTTCCGCGAAGATCTCTACTATCGTCTGAACGTGGTGAACCTGAAGATCCCGGCGCTGGCCGAGCGTGCGGAAGATATTCCGCTGCTGGCGAATCACCTGCTGCGCCAGGCGGCCGATCGCCATAAACCGTTTGTGCGCGGCGTTTTCCACCGATGCGATGAAGCGGCTGATGACCGCCAGCTGGCCGGGTAACGTGCGCCAGTTGGTGAACGTGATTGAGCAGTGCGTGGCGCTGACCTCCTCGCCGGTGATCAGCGACGCGCTGGTGGAGCAGGCGCTGGAAGGCGAAAACACGGCGCTGCCGACCTTTGCCGAAGCGCGCAACCAGTTTGAACTGAACTATCTGCGCAAGCTGCTGCAGATCACCAAAGGCAATGTGACACATGCGGCGCGTATGGCCGGACGCAACCGCACCGAGTTCTATAAGCTGCTCTCACGCCACGAGCTGGACGCCAACGATTTTAAAGAGTAGTGCCGCGGCAGCGTCAGGAACACTTATACTCATGAGCTTACCAACGATCCATCAGACTGGAGGGAGCCGGTAAAAGTTTAAGGACCCACCATGAAAAAGATTGATGCGATTATTAAACCTTTCAAACTGGATGATGTGCGTGAAGCGCTGGCGGAAGTCGGCATCACCGGGATGACGGTGACCGAAGTGAAAGGTTTTGGTCGTCAGAAAGGCCACACCGAGCTTTATCGTGGCGCCGAGTACATGGTCGACTTTCTGCCGAAAGTGAAAATTGAAATCGTGGTGAGCGACGATATCGTCGATACCTGTGTGGATACCATTATCCGCACGGCGCAGACCGGCAAAATCGGCGACGGGAAAATCTTTGTCTTTGACGTGGCGCGCGTCGTCCGTATCCGTACCGGCGAAGAAGACGACGCGGCGATTTAAAAAAGATTTGCCATGCCTCGTTCGCTCACCAGCACACGAAAAAAGCCTGCCGCGTGCGAGGGGCTTTTTCATTACAGCACCTTGTGCGGCCCGAAACATTCGTAATGAATATGGTCTTTATTTACGCCCAGCTCAACCAGCTGCTTCGCGGCATACTGCATAAACGCCACCGGCCCGCAGACGTAGAACTGCATCTCCGGCGCGCTAAACGCCCCTTCACGCTGGCTAAATCCATCAGACCCTTCGCTGTCGAAACATGGCGCGTCGTCAGCTTGCGGCTGGCGATACCAGACGTGGCGGCTAAAGCGCGGCAGTTGCGCGCCCAGCGCCGCGACTTCATCAGCAAAGGCGTGCTCGTCGCCGTTTTCCGCGGCGTGGAACCAGTTTAACCCTGCGCCCGGATGCTGCTGCTTTCGCCAGGGTGTCCAGCATTGCCAGCATCGGCGTTTGGCCGACACCGGCAGAGATCAGCGTTACCGGCGTATTCGCCGCAATAGCCGCCATAAAGAAATCCCCGGCCGGCGCGGCCAGATGAACGACATCGCCCACGTTGGCTTCGTTGTGCAGCCAGCTGGAAACCTGACCGCCGTCCTCGCGTTTCACCGCAATGCGGTAGGCTTTGCCATTCGGCTTGCGGGTCAGCGAATACTGGCGGATCTCCTGATGTAGCCTCCGGGCGCAGACAGAGGCCCAGATACTGGCCCGGCTGGTAATCGGCCACCGGATGTCCGTCCACCGGCTCAAACTCAAAGCTGGTGATCAACGCGCTGCGCGGCGTTTTCTCAACGATGCGGAAGGCGCGCGTGCCTTCCCAGCCGCCGTTCTTCCTGGCGTTTTCGCTGTAGATCTGCGCTTCACGGTTGATAAAGACGTTTGCCAGCACGCCATAGGCTTTACCCCACGCGTCCAGCACCTCCTGGCCCGGGCTGAACATCTCGTCCAGCGTCGCCAGCAGGTGACCGCCGACGATGTTGTACTGCTCCGGCTGGATCTGGAAGCTGGTGTGTTTCTGCGCGATTTTCTCCACCGCAGGCAGCAGCGCCGCCAGGTTTTCAATATTGCTGGCGTAGGCCGCGATGGCGTTAAACAGCGCTTCACGCTGATCGCCGTTGCGCTGGTTGCTCATGTTGAAAATCTCTTTCAGCTCCGGGATGTGCGTAAACATGCGGTCGTAAAAATGGGCGGTGAGTTTCGGGCCGGTTGCGCCACCAGCAGGGGAATGGTGGCTTTAACGGTAGCGATGGTTTGAGCGTCGAGCATGGCACTTCCTTCTGATGTAACCTTTAAAGATGTATTTTAAATGCATCTTATACAAATTGCCGCGCACTGTAAATCCCCCGTTTTGTCTGGGGTGACGAGTGCCAATCTGCTGGCGGGCGCGCAAAGCTGAAAAATTTTCCCGCTGCTGATGAACAAATATCCGGTTTTCTTTCCCGGCTAAAAAGCGTAACCAAATCCCTTGCCTGCGCGTAAAGGAAAACGTTTGCGTAAAATCGTTTGTCAAGACCTGTTATCACAGAACTATTCAGTTATACTGTTGCCCGTCGTCCAACAGGACTGCCTTTTCAGGCCAAAATTTACTTGTTAGCTGAGTCAGGAGATGCGGATGTTAAAGCGTGAAATGAACATTGCCGATTATGATGCCGAACTGTGGCAGGCTATGGAGCAGGAAAAAGTACGTCAGGAAGAGCACATCGAACTGATCGCCTCCGAAAACTACACCAGCCCGCGCGTGATGCAGGCGCAGGGTTCTCAGCTGACCAACAAATATGCTGAAGGCTATCCGGGCAAGCGCTACTACGGCGGTTGCGAGTATGTGGATATCGTTGAGCAGCTGGCTATCGATCGTGCCAAAGCACTGTTTGGCGCTGACTACGCTAACGTGCAGCCGCACTCCGGCTCCCAGGCTAACTTCGCGGTTTACACCGCGCTGCTGCAGCCGGGCGATACCGTTCTGGGTATGAACCTGGCGCAGGGCGGCCACCTGACTCACGGCTCCCCGGTGAACTTCTCCGGCAAGCTGTACAACATCATCCCTTACGGTATTGATGAGTCCGGCAAAATTGACTACGAAGACATGGCGAAGCAGGCTAAAGAGCACAAGCCGAAGATGATCATCGGCGGCTTCTCTGCTTACTCCGGTATCGTGGACTGGGCAAAAATGCGTGAAATCGCCGACAGCATCGGTGCTTACCTGTTCGTTGATATGGCGCACGTTGCCGGCCTGATCGCCGCAGGCGTTTACCCGAACCCGGTTCCGCACGCGCACGTTGTGACCACCACCACCCACAAAACCCTGGCGGGTCCGCGCGGTGGCCTGATCCTGGCGAAAGGCGGTGACGAAGAGCTGTACAAAAAACTGAACTCCGCCGTGTTCCCAGGCGCCCAGGGCGGCCCGCTGATGCACGTTATCGCCGGAAAAGCGGTCGCGCTGAAAGAAGCGATGGAGCCAGAGTTCAAGGTTTACCAGCAGCAGGTTGCGAAGAACGCCAAAGCGATGGTGGAAGTGTTCCTGAAGCCGCGGTTACAAAGTGGTTTCCGGCGGGACTGAAAACCACCTGTTCCTGCTGGATCTGGTTGATAAAAACCTGACCGGTAAAGAAGCTGACGCCGCTCTGGGCCGCGCCAACATCACCGTGAACAAAAACAGCGTGCCAAACGATCCGAAGAGCCCGTTCGTGACCTCCGGTATCCGTATCGGTTCTCCGGCAGTCACTCGCCGCGGCTTCAAAGAAGCGGAAGTGAAAGAGCTGGCTGGCTGGATGTGTGACGTTCTGGACAACATCAATGACGAAGCGGTTATCGAGCGCGCCAAAGAGAAAGTTCTGGATATCTGCGCACGCCTCCCGGTTTATGCCTGATAAGCGCTAAACCCGCAGTGTGAAGAAGGATGGCGCAAGCCATCCTTTTTTTATTCCCTTTCGCAGGCGGCTTTGAGAAAGTAACGGCCATTCCGTGCACGGCGGAGCGTCAACAGGAGGAAACATGACCATCGGATCGGCCAGGTGGCTGGGACTGAGCTACTTCACCTACTTTTTCTGCTATGGCATCTATCTGCCGTTCTGGAGCGTGTGGCTGAAGGGCAACGGGCTGGATGCGGAAAAAATTGGTCTGCTGCTCGGCTGTGGCATGGTGGCGCGCTTTGCCGGCAGCCTGTTGATTGCTTCGCAGGTGAAAAATCCAGCGCAGCTGATTGTTGCGCTGCGCCTGCTGGCGCTGGTGACCTGTCTGTTCGCGCTCGGTTTCTGGCTGGGCGGTCAGTGGCTATGGCTGCTGCTGGTGATGATTGGTTTTAACCTGTTCTTCTCGCCGCTGGTGCCGCTGAGTGATGCGCTGGCGGCCACCTGGACGCAGCAAATCGGGCTGGCCTATGGTCCGGTACGGCTGTGGGGCTCGCTGGCGTTTGTTATCAGCTCGGCGCTTACCGGTATGCTGGTCAGCGCCTGGTCATCGCAGGTGATTCTGCTGCTGCTGAGCGCAGGCGTGCTGGCGATGCTGTCCGGCATGCTGCTGCCGCCACAAACCCGACCGCAGGGTGAGCTACGCCAGGGCGCGAGCGGTGGCTGGGCGGCGTGGCGCGACCTGCTGCGCGAGAACAGTGTCTGGCGTTTCATGCTGTGCGTAACGCTGATGCAGGGCGCGCACGCTGCTTATTACAGCTTCAGCGCCATCTGGTGGCAGGAAGCGGGCTACTCCGCGTCGGTCGTGGGCTACCTGTGGTCGCTGGGCGTGGTGGCCGAAATCGTGATTTTTGCCCTGAGTAACCGGCTGTTTCGCCGCTGGAGCGCGCGCGATCTGCTACTGCTGTCCGGCGTGTGCGCACTGGTGCGCTGGACGCTGCTGGGTGCCAGCACAGCGCTACCGCTGTTGATTGTGGCGCAGATTCTGCACTGCGGCAGCTTTACCGTCTGCCATCTGGCGGCGATGCGCTTTATTGCCGCGCGCAAAGGCGCAGAGGTGATTCGTCTGCAGTCGCTCTATTCGGCGCTGGCAATGGGCGGCGGCATCGCGGTGATGACGATGGTGTGCGGCGTGCTGTTTACCCACCTGCACGGCCAGCTGTTCTGGGTAATGGCGCTGGTGGCGCTGCCGGCGCTGTTCCTGCGGCCACGCGCGGCTTAAGACTCCAGCAGCTGACGAATGCGCTGCTGCTGGTGATCGCTCAGCGGCAGCTCAGCGTGGATCAGCGGCGGCGAGTAGAGCGGCAGGGCGGTGGCGTAGGGCGTTACCACCAGTGCCACATCGCGCGGTGCGCCTTCACGCTGAAAGTGCAGCATATCCTGATAGGTAATATTGATTGGCAGCAGCATCATTTCCCGCAGCTGCTGCTCCAGCAGCTGTTCCAGCGCCGCGTCAGCGCCGGTCAGTAACAGCACCTGTTTCTCCTGTAGCGCGCTCTCCTGCATCAGCCAGCCACCAAACTGCACCGCCACCAGGCTCACTTCTTCCGCGCTAAACTGCGTGCCGAAATCGCTGCTGAAGTGCTGCAGCGCGCGCGCCGTGGTGCGCAGCAGGCGCGGATAGAGACGCGCCACATCCAGCGCCACGCTGTTATCAATGCCGATGGCAAAGTGGCTGCGATCCAGCGCCTGCGCCAGGTGAGTATAGAGCTGCAGCTTCAGCTGCTGCTGATTTTTGATGCGCGTCTGCGCCAGTTGCTCAAAGCGGGCAATCAGCGCTTCCACCGCGGCCATCAGCTTGTGTGCCTGACTGTCCGCCAGCTGGCTGCCGTCTGGCGCGTGAATCAGGCTGAACAGCAGCGTCCAGAAATCGGTTTCGCTGACGTCCGGTGCCAGATGGCAACGTTTTTGCCAGTGATGGATCACGTCATCCGCTGCGCTACGTTCAATCTTCGCCGCCAGCCAGGCGCGCTGGCGCTCGCTGAACAGCGCCGTCTGACGCTGACACAGCGCATATTTCATGAAAATTTGCAGAAACAGCCGGTCGCGCGGCGTGAAATCGCGCGCCAGCCGCAGGCTGCAATGCTGGATCAGCGCCTGCAGATTGGTTTCATCCCACAGCGCTTTCTCAATTTTCAGCACCTTCAGCCGCTGGCGCAGTGCCGGCGCAAAATGGGTGCAGACGAAATCCTGCGACAGGCGCAGCGCGCGGCGCAGCCAGTGCAGCAGGCACAGGCGCCGGTCCAGTTCCGTGCCATGAATGCGAAAGCTGCCATCCACCATCTGGTGTAATTCCAGCTGGTGAAAGCGCTGTATCTCATCTCCGACATCCGCGATATCCTGTCGGGCGACAACAGGGTCCACGCCATTCAACTGGCAGAGCTTTTCAAGCGTTAACGCGGGAGCAGGCAGAAACAGCAGCAACAGCAGATGGCAACGACGCTGGGCGCGGCTGAAGAGGGGAGCAGTAGAATGCGCTGAACTCATCAATCGTGTTATCCGCAGGTCATTTTTCAGCTAAGAATAGCCAACTCCACGCGCTGACCCTGGCCTTTGTCATGACTTTTGTTCAGAGCTTCAGGGCGGGTCACAGTTTTTTCTGGCCCGGTATCCTTCTGACTTTAAAATTTGTTACTTTATAACATATGAAAATTGCGCTCGTTAGCTTTACGCTGTTGTTCAGCGGCGCCGTGTGGGCGCATCCACACAGCTTTATTGATATGCAGACCGAACTGCTCGGTAAGGACGATCATCTCAGCGCGATGAAGATGGTATGGACCATGGACGAGATCACCTCCGCCGATCTGCTGTACGATGCCGGCAACGCCAAACCCGGCGAGGTGGTGTGGAAAAAGCTGGCGGCACAGGTAATGGCCAATGTGCTGGGCCAGCACTATTTTACCGAAGTGTGGCAGGATAAAAATCGGGTGAAATTTCTCAACCTGCCGCAGGAGTATCAGCTGTCGCGCAAGGGCAACAAAGCAGTGCTGGAGTTCATTGTGCCGTTCGGCGAACCGCAGTCGTTAAGCGCCAGGCAGTACCGCATCCAGACCTTCGATCCCAGTTACTTTGTTGATATGTATTATGACAATCCGCAAGCCATCACCATGGATGAGACCGTGAAAGCCCATTGCCAGTTTGACTTACACACGCCCAAACCGGATGACTCGCTAAAACAGTACGCGCTGTCGCTGGATAAAGCTGACGCACCGCCCGAGGATATGGATCTCGGCCAGCAGTTTGCCCAGACGGTAACCCTGACATGTCGTTGATTTCACTGCCTGGCGCTTCCCGTCGCTGGTGGCCGCTGTGGCTGCTGGCTGCGCTGCTGATTTCTGCGGGCGGGATGCTGTGGCTGCACTGGCCGCAGATTCTGCTGCAAAGCGTACTGTGGCAGAAGGTTCTGCACCGCGAGATGACGCAGCTCCTGCAACAGGTGGCGCAGCAGCCGCAGCAGGCCGGTGTCACGCTGATGCTGTTTAGCCTGGCCTATGGCGTGCTGCATGCGCTGGGGCCGGGCCACGGCAAAGTGGTGATCAGCACCTTTCTCGCCACCCATCCGGCGCAGCTGAAAACCAGCATGAAGCTGACGCTGCTGGCGGCGCTGTTGCAGGGCGCGGTGGCGATTGCTCTGGTGACGCTGATGCTGGTGGTGCTGCAAACCTCGTCGCGCCAGCTGCATCTCACCAGTTACTGGCTGGAGAAAGGTAGCTATTTGCTGGTGATGGCGCTCGGCGTCTGGGTGGGCTGGCGCGCGCTGCAGGGGTTACGCCGCGCGTTCCGTCCGGCGACCGGGCTCCAGATTCGCGCGGTACGGCCACATCATCAGCATCATGCTGACTGCGGCTGCGGTCATGCCCACCTGCCGAGCGCGCAACAGCTGGCCGGTGCGGTGAGCGGCAGAACCCAGGCGCTGGTGGTGCTGTCGATGGGGCTGCGGCCCTGTTCCGGTGCCATCATGATGCTGTTGTTTGCCAAAGTGATTGGCGTATATGGCTGGGGCGTGGCCTCGGCGCTGACCATGGCGCTGGGCACCGCGCTCACCGTGTCGCTGCTGGGTTTGCTGGTGCAGCGCTCGCGCGTGCTGGCGGTGCGTCTCGGCAGGGTCAGCAGCAGAGGGGCAGCGCAATGGTTGTTGCCGGCCGTGATGCTGGCTGGCAGCCTGCTGTTGCTGCTGGCCGGCTTTATTTTATGGCACAGTGCTACGCCCGGCTTCGGTGGCGGTCTGCGTCCTTTTTAATTAATACGCTTTAAAAAATAAGCGCAGCATATTCCCTGAATATGCTGCGTTTTTTTTTTGCCCGCGACGCAGACTTTAATTTCTCTTGCCCGACGATCTGGTGAAAAGAGTTTTCTCTGTCTACGCTAGATAATATCAAAAAGGACAGGGTGTGCTCTTATATGCGTTACTCTTTATCGTCAATGTTTGTGAGGAAATAAATATGCCTGAAACCTGGACTAATAATGGCAGCACGGAAACGGTGGTGGAAACGCACGGCGGTTTACCGTTGAAACGCATTTCCTGGAGTGCCGTATTTGCAGGGGTGATTGCGGCATTAATCATTCATATTTTACTGGGGCTGCTGGGAACCGCGATCGGCGCCACGACCATCGATCCCCAGCAGGAACAAAATCCGCTGGAGCATCTGGGGACCGGGGCGCTGATTTGGACCGGGGCCAGCATGCTGATTGCGCTGGCGGTCGGTAGCTACGTTGCCGGACGGCTGGCTCAGCGCGAAGGTGCGCTGCACGGTCTGCTGATGTTTGGCGTCAGTACCCTGATTACGCTGTGGCTGGCGATTTCACTTGCCAGCGGTATTATCGGCGGCGCCTTTAATATTTTAGGCTCCGGTTTTAATGCCCTGGGTAACGGTATTTCTGCGGTAGCGCCATCGGTGACCAATATGGCGAAAGAGAAGCTGCAGGAAAATAATATTAACCTGGATGATTTGCAAAATGAATTGCAAACCACGCTGCGTCAGACCGGCAAACCGGAACTGCAGCCGGAAAATTTACAGCAGGATGTAAATAGCGAAGCGAATAATGCACAAAACCAGGCGAAACAGACGGCACAGAATCCACAGAATGCCGACAATGATATTGCCAATTGGATCCGTGGTGTACTGAGTCGTCATGCCGATACGCTGCAGGCGGCAGACCGCGATGCGCTGAAAAACATTATTAAAGCGCGGACCGGAAAAAGCGATCAGGAAGCGGAGCAGATCGTTGATCAGACTGAGCAGAGCTATCAACAGGCGATGCAGAAATATCAGCAGCTGAAGCAGGAAGCGGAGCAGAAAGCGCGTGAAGCCGCAGAGAAAGCCGCGGCGGCAACGGCGAAAGCCAGCTGGTTTGCCTTCTTTATGATGCTGATCGAGGCGGCGCTGGCGGCGGTCCTCGGTGGTGTCGGTCGGCGTACCCAGCCGCGCACCGTGTTAACCCACGAGCGTCGCTAATAAAGTCGGTAATAAAAAGGCGGTAATAAAAAAGGCGGCTGATTTAGCCGCCTTTTTTTGCTTAACGCTTCAGCGCATCGCTCAGTTCTTCACGCATGTTGGCCAGCATGGCTTTAACAACACGCGGGTTACCCGCAACGATGTTGCCGGTCAGACATATAGTTGTGGCCGCCGGTGAAATCGCACACCAGAGCGCCCGCTTCACGCGCGAGCAGCTCGCCCGCAGCGAAGTCCCACGGCTTCAGTGCCAATCTCGAAGTAACCGTCAACGCGGCCGGTGGCCACGTAGGCCAGATCCAGCGCAGCAGAGCCGGTGCGGCGGAAGTCCGCGCATTCGGTGAACAGTTTGCCGAGGATATTCATATAGGTGGTTGCGTGCTGCTTCGCCTTGAACGGGAAGCCGGTCGCCAGAATGGTGCCGTCCAGGTCGCGTGCGTTGCTGCAGCGCAGACGGTAGCCGTTCAGCTGCGCGCCCTGACCGCGGGTCGCGGTGAACAGTTCGTTACGCATTGGATCGTAAACAACGGCGACTTCAGTACGGCCTTTAATGCGTACTGCGATAGACACAGCGAAGTGTGGCAGGCGTTTGACGAAGTTGGTGGTGCCATCCAGTGGATCGATAACCCATTGAACATCCTGATCGGTGCCTTCATGTTCACCGCTTTCTTCGGTGATGATGGTGTGCTGCGGGTAAGATTTGCGGATCGTTTCGATAATAATCGCTTCTGCGGCTTTATCGACGTTGGTCACGAAATCATTGCTGCCTTTCTGGCTGGTTTCTACGGCGTCTGGCGTTTCGTAGTGCTTGGCAATTACATTACCCGCCTTGCGCGCTGCGCGCACGGCGATGGTCAGCATCGGATGCATCGGTCTCTCTCACTGGATGTTAAAGAACAGGAAAATCGGCGCAGAGTATAGCAGCGGGATCGGAATATGTCTCCCGTTTATGATAATATGCCCGAATATTCTTCAGACACTGAAATCCAGACATCTAAAAATCTATGCTGCAAAACATTCGAATCGTGCTGGTCGAAACATCGCACACCGGCAACATGGGCTCCGTTGCCCGCGCTATGAAAACCATGGGCTTAACGAACCTGTGGCTGGTTAACCCGCTGGTGAAACCGGACTCGCAGGCCATCGCACTGGCGGCCGGTGCCAGCGACGTGATCGGCAACGCGCAGATCGTCGATACCCTGGACGAAGCGCTGGCCGGCTGTAGCCTGGTGGTCGGTACCAGCGCGCGTTCGCGCACGCTGCCGTGGCCGATGCTGGACCCGCGCGAATGCGGCCTGAAAAGCGTCTCAGAAGCAGAACAGGCGCCGGTGGCGCTGGTGTTTGGCCGCGAGCGCGTTGGCCTGACCAACGACGAGCTGCAGAAGTGCCACTATCACGTCGCGATTGCGGCCAACCCGGAGTACAGCTCGCTGAACCTGGCGATGGCGGTGCAGGTTATCGCCTACGAAGTGCGTATGGCGTGGCTGGCGACGCAGGAGAAAGCCAGTCCGCAGTCGCAGAACGAAGAGACGCCCTATCCGCTGGTGGACGATCTGGAGCGCTTCTATGGTCACCTGGAGCAGACGCTGCTCTCTACCGGCTTTATCCGCGAAGGCCACCCGGGCCAGGTGATGAACAAGCTGCGCCGTCTGTTCACCCGTGCGCGCCCGGAAAGCCAGGAACTGAACATCCTGCGCGGAATTCTGGCGTCGATTGAGCAAAACCCAAAAACGACAAGGGTAATAGTTGAGTCCCCCCCCCCGGGGGGGCACAGCCGCACCAAAAAAACCACGGAAGGTTAAATACCTGACTAAAACAGTCAAGTAAATAGTTGACCAATTTAGTCAGGAATGTCAGACTTGGCCCTGCTATCAAAAACCCCATTTTACAATAAAAAACCCCGGGCAGGGGCGAGTTTGAGGTTAAGTAAGACATGAGACTGACATCTAAAGGGCGTTATGCCGTGACCGCGATGCTGGACGTTGCGCTCAACTCCGAAGCGGGCCCGGTTCCGTTGGCTGATATTTCTGAACGACAGGGGATCTCCCTCTCTTATCTGGAACAGCTGTTCTCCAGACTGCGTAAAAATGGACTGGTTTCCAGCGTTCGTGGCCCGGGCGGCGGTTATCTGCTGGGTAAAGACGCGGGCAGTATTGCGGTTGGTGAAGTGATCAGCGCGGTTGACGAATCCGTTGACGCGACCCGTTGCCAGGGTAAAGGCGGCTGCCAGGGCGGCGATAAGTGCCTGACCCACGCGCTGTGGCGCGATCTGAGCGACCGTCTGACCGGCTTCCTGAACAACATCACCCTGGGTGAACTGGTGAATAACCAGGAAGTTCTGGACGTGTCGGGTCGTCAGCACAGCCATGATTCACAACGCAGCACCCGCGCGCAGGACGCTATCGACGTCAAATTACGCGCGTAATAAAACGATAAGTATTTCACAACCGATTCAGGCCTCCGTGCCTCGGTCGTACACCCAGGCGGTTGGCTGATTCGTTGCAATAAAGCCGGTAGCTGATTTTTTATACGGAGTTTATAAGAGCAATGAAATTACCGATTTATCTCGATTACTCCGCAACCACGCCGGTGGACCCGCGTGTTGCCGAGAAAATGATGCAGTGTCTGACCCTGGACGGAAACTTTGGTAACCCAGCTTCCCGTTCACACCGTTTTGGCTGGCATGCTGAAGAGGCGGTGGATATCGCCCGTAATCAGATTGCTGACCTGGTGGGTGCCGACCCGCGCGAGATCGTTTTCACCTCCGGTGCGACCGAATCCGACAACCTGGCGATCAAAGGTGCAGCCAACTTTTATCAGAAAAAAGGCAAGCACATCATCACCAGCAAAACCGAACATAAAGCCGTGCTGGACACCTGCCGCTCAGCTGGAGCGTGAAGGGTTTGAAGTCACCTACCTGGCGCCGACGAGCAACGGGATCATCGACCTGAAAGAGCTCGAAGCGGCCATGCGTGATGACACCATTCTGGTCTCCATCATGCACGTTAACAACGAAATCGGCGTGGTTCAGGACATCGCGACCATCGGCGAAATGTGCCGCGCGCGCGGCATCATCTACCACGTGGATGCGACCCAGAGCGTGGGCAAACTGCCTATCGACCTGAGCCAGCTGAAAGTGGACCTGATGTCCTTCTCCGGCCACAAAATCTATGGGCCGAAAGGCATCGGCGCGCTGTACGTCCGTCGTAAACCACGTATCCGCATTCGAAGCGCAGATGCACGGCGGCGGTCACGAGCGCGGCATGCGTTCCGGTACGCTGCCTGTTCACCAGATCGTGGGCATGGGCGAAGCGTACCGCATTGCGAAAGAAGAGATGGAAACCGAGATGGCGCGCCTGCGCACGCTGCGTAACCGTCTGTGGGACGGCGTGAAAGATATGGAAGAAGTGTATCTGAACGGCGATCTCGAGCAGGGCGCACCGAACATCCTCAACGTCAGCTTCAACTACGTTGAAGGCGAATCGCTGATCATGGCGCTGAAAGATCTGGCGGTTTCTTCCGGTTCTGCCTGTACTTCTGCAAGCCTGGAACCATCCTACGTGCTGCGCGCCCTGGGCATGGATCAGCGAGCTGGCACACAGCTCTATCCGCTTTTCTTTGGGTCGTTTTACCACCCAGGAAGAGATTGACTACACCATCGGGGTGGTACATAAGGCGGTAACGCGCTTACGGGCGCTGACGCCGGCCACTTCCCGCTAAATTTTCGCCCTGCGCCGGTCAGTGCGCAGGGATAACAAACGCAAACGGAGCCACGCGATGACAACACAACCCATGACGATTACGCTCAGCTTCCAGGCCGCCGACGCGCGCTGGGGCGAGAAAGCCTTGCTGAGCAGCAATGAAAGTGGCATGACCGTTCACCTGACCGGTGCCGATGCGCTGATGAGCATTCAACGTGCCGGACGCAAGCTGGACGGTCAGGGCATCCGCCACGTCGCGCTGAGCGGCGAAGGCTGGGATCTGGAGAAATGCTGGGCGTTCTGGCAGGGTTTCCGCAGCCCGAAAGGCCAGCGTCAGGTCGAATGGCCGACGCTGAGTGAGGCCGATCAGGCCGAATTCGATCGTCGCCTGAAGATCGTTGACTGGGTGCGCGACACCATCAACCTGCCTGCGGAAGAGCTGGGCCCGGAGCAGCTGGCGCAGCGCGCCGTCGACCTGCTGTGCGGCGTGGCGGGCGACAAGATGTCCTACCGCATCACCAAAGGTGAAGATCTGCGCGAGCAGAACTACATGGGCATTCACACCGTGGGCCGCGGCTCTGAGCGTCCGCCGGTGCTGCTGGCGCTGGACTACAACCCAACCGGCGACAAAGCAGCGCCGGTGTTTGCCTGCCTGGTGGGCAAAGGCATCACCTTTGATACCGGCGGCTACAGCCTGAAGCAGAGCGCGTTCATGGATTCCATGAAATCCGACATGGGCGGCGCGGCAACCATCACCGGTGCGCTGGCGTTCGCCATCACCCGCGGCCTGGATAAACGCGTGAAGCTGTACCTGTGCTGCGCCGACAACATGGTGAGCGGCAACGCCTTCAAGCTGGGCGACATCATTCGCTATCGCAACGGCAAAACCGTTGAGGTGATGAACACCGACGCCGAAGGGCGTCTGGTGCTGGCCGATGGCCTGATCGACGCTCTGCGCAACAGCATCCGCAGCTGATTATTGATGCGGCAACCCTGACCGGTGCGGCGAAAACCGCGCTGGGTAACGATTACCATGCGCTGTTCAGCTTTGACGACGAGCTGGCGGCGTCGCCTGCTGGCCAGCGCCGCCGCGGAAAACGAACCGTTCTGGCGTCTGCCGCTGGCCGAGTTCCACCGCAACCAGCTGCCGTCCAACTTTGCCGAGCTGAACAACACCGCCAGCGCGGCACATGCGGCGGGCGCCAGCACCGCGGCAGCGTTTCCTCTCGCGGTTCGTTGAGCAACTATCAGCAGGGCTGGCTGCACATCGACTGCTCCGCAACCTACCGCAAAGCGGCGGTGGAGCAGTGGTCTGCCGGTGCGACCGGCCTTGGCGTGCGTACCATTGCGAATCTGTTGACGGCTGAAATAATCCCGACAACGGCAGGCTGCAACCTGCCGTCTTTTTTGGAAGCCTATCCCTTATGAGTAACCGTCTTGAAGAGGTGCTGGAGCAGGCGGCCACCGAGCCCGCGCACCGTCCGGCATTTTTCCGCTCGCTGCTGGAGGCCGCTGTCTGGGTGCCGGGCGAAAGTCCCGCGGAGCAGTTTGATGCCACCTCGCCGGTAGAATTACAGCACTGGGAGAAAGAGGGCGGCGGCAGCGTGATCCCTTTCTTTACCTCAGAAGCAGCAATGAGCGAAGCCATCCAGGGTGAGCAGCCGTATCTGCGTTATGCCGGCGCGCACGCTGTTTGAAATGACGCTGGGCGAGACGCTGTTCCTCAACCCAAAACTGCCGACCGGCAAAGAGTTTTCACGCCGCGCGAGATCGCGCATCTGCTGGGCGAAGAGGGCAGTGCGCTGAGCCAGCAAACGGTGCTGGAGGGCGGTCATGCGCTGCTTCTTTCAGAAGTGGCCGAGCCGCCAGCGCAGATGATCGATTCGCTGACCCAGCTGTTTGCGAAATACAAACAGGTGCGTCGCGCCTACGTTGCCAGCATTCGTGAGCGTGCCGATGAACAGGCGAATCTGTTGATTGGGATTGAAGCCGACAGCGATATCGATGAGATTATTCAGGCGGCCGGCAGCGTGGCGACCGATACGCTGCCCGATGACGCGCCAATTGATATCTGTGAAGTGGTCAGCAACGAGCAGGGTGTCAGCCATTTCTTCACCGCGCACATCACGCCGTTCTATGAGCGCCGCTGGGGCAGTTTCCTGCGCGATTTCAAAGGCAGCCAGCGGATTATTTAGTGCCGGTGCGCATCAGTGCGCCGGTAAATCGCACCGATTTCAACCAGGTGCGCATAAATGCGCACCCTACACGTAGGGTCGCCGTTTACGGCGACCGGATAAATGTGTGTAACATCCGACAACGCGCACCTTACGGCGACCGGATAAATGTGCACAACATCCGACAACGCGCACCTTACGGCGACCGGATACACTTATTTCTCAATCGGTAAATCGTCGCGGCTGCCCCATTCTCCCCACGAACCGTCGTACAGCGTCACATCACGCACGCCCAGCGCGGTCAGCGCCAGAATCACCACCACCGCCGTCACGCCGGAGCCGCAGCTGGCGACAATCGGCTGATCCAGCTTAATGCCTGCCTTTGCAAACAGATCGCGCAGCTCGACGGCCGGTTTCAGCTCACCGTTGGCCACCAGATCGTTCCACGGCATATTCAGGCTGTGCGGGATATGGCCGCGCAGCAGGCCGGGACGCGGCTCATCCACTTCGGCATTGAAACGGTTGGCCGCGCGCGCATCAACAATCTGCGCGCCGCCCTCGTGGCTGATCAGCAGGACATCGGTCAGGCGCTTTACCTGGCTGCTGTCGTACTGTGCGTTGAACTCGCCCTCAGGCAAATCAACCGGACCGGTAGCCAGGCTGAAGCCAGCGGCTTTCCAGCCCTGCAGGCCGCCCGCCAGAATCGACACCTGTTCACAGCCAAAGGCGCGCAGCATCCACCAGGCGCGCGGCGCGGAAAACAGATTGCCTTCGTCGTATACCACCAGATGTTTATCCTGGCTGATGCCCAGCTCGCGCATCGCCACGGCAAAGGTCTCTGCGCGCGGCATCATATGCGGATACGGGCTGGTGTGATCGGACAGCGCTTCGATGTTGAAAAAAGGCGCATCCGGCAGATGCCCGGCCAGATACTCCGCCGTGATATCGCGCACCGCTTCCTGACCTGGCGGCAGCATGCGGGCATCCAGCACCTGCAAACGCTCTTCGTGGTAATGTTCATTCAACCAATCAGCGGACACAAACATGGCTGTCATAGCAACCTCTTCTCCATCAGCGGCAAAGGCCCAGTGTCCGGGAATGTGAAGGCTATCTCAAGGGTAACATTGCTAAAGTTGGCGGCTTGATGTGAAATTGCGCAGCACAACACGTTTAACCTTTTGGGGCTGGTGAGGGAATTACCATGGCAAGATGTGTAAAACGACTGCTGTTCAGCGTGCTGATCGGCGGCGCATTACTGGGCGGCGTGCAGCCGTCGCTGCAGGCGGCTGATACGCCTGCGCCGCAGGCCGCGACACGCGCTCTCGCGGTGATCGATCTTTCCGAACTGCAGCTGGACGGCGCGGCGGCGCTGGTACTGACCTTCAACCGCGCGCTCGACGGTCAGCAGGATTTCAACCATTGGATCAGCCTCACCGACGACAGCAGCGGTAAGGTCGACGGAGGCTGGGAGCTGGCGCAGAACGGCAAAGTGCTGCGCTTCCGCCATCCGCAGCCAGCGCGCAAGCTCACCGTCACCGTCAATGCCGGCCTGAAGGCCGCGGATGGCAGTGCCTTAGCCAGCCCATTCAGCCAGACACTCACCACGCGCGACATCCAGCCGATGGTCGGTTTCGCCAGTCGTGGCTCGCTGCTGCCGCTGCGCCTGGCGCAGGGCCTGCCGGTGCTGGCGCTCAACGTTAACCAGATCGATGTTGATTTCTTCCGGGTGAAAAATGCCACGCTCGCGGATTTTCTCGCCCAGTGGAATTACGGCAACAATTTGTCGTACTGGGAATCGCGCGATCTGCTGAAAAACGCCGATCTGGTTTACAGCGGCCGCTTCGATCTCAACCCGGCACGCAATACGCGGGAAAAAATGCAGCTGCCGCTCGGCGACGTCGCGGCGCTGAAACAGCCGGGTGTTTATCTGGCGGTGATGAAACAGGCCGGCACCTACAACTATACGCAAGCGGCGACACTGTTCTCGTTAAGTGACATTGGATTGTCGCTGCATCGCTTCCCGGGCCAGCTCGAACTCTTTAGCCAAAGTCTTGCCAGCGGTGCGCCGTTAGAAGATGTCACCATTCAGCTACTGGATGAAAAAGGCCAACAGCTGGCGAGCGGCAGCAGCGACAGCGAGGGGCATCTGCGTTTAGCGGCTAACGCCAAAGGCAAGCTGCTGCTGGCGACCAGTAAAGGCCAGACTTCGCTCATCGATCTTAATCGCCCGGCGCTGGATCTCGCCGAATTCCCGAGTGATGGTCCGCAAGGCTACGACAAACAGTTCTTCATTTTTGGCCCGCGCGATCTCTATCGCCCTGGCGAAACGGTCATCGTTAATGCGCTGCTGCGCGATGCCGATGGCAAACCACTGCCACCGCAGCCGGTGAAAGCTGAAGTGGTGCAGCCGAATGGTGAAGTGGCACAAACCTTCGTCTGGCAGCCAGAGAACGGCGTTTATCAACAACGTTTTGCCTTACCGGCCTCGGCGATGACCGGTAAATGGACGCTGCGTATTAACAGCGGCGACAACCAGCCGCGCATTTGGCCATTTAACGTAGAAGATTTCCTGCCCGAACGGATGGCGCTGTCGCTTAAAAGCAACACTCAGCCTCTGTCGCCTGATGCCGACGTCACTTTTGATATCGAAGGTCGTTATTTGTATGGCGCGCCAGCGGCAGGCAACGAACTACAGGGCCAGCTGTTCCTGCGTCCGGCGCGTGAAGCGGTCGCTGCGTTGCCAGGTTACCAATTTGGCGACATCACTGAGGAACTGAAACGAAGCCTTGATGATGTGGATGAAAAGCTGGACGACAGCGGCAGGCTGCAGCTTAAGGTCGAAAGCAGCTGGGCGGAGAGCCACTCTCCGCTCAACCTGATTTTGCAGGCCAGCCTGCTGGAGACCGGCGGTCGTCCGGTAACGCGGCGCGCCACGCAAGCGATCTGGCCTGCGCCAGCGCTGCCGGGCATACGTCCGTTGTTTAACAGCGAATCGGTGTATGACTATCGCACCGATCGTTATAACGACGAGCCAACCGTACCGGAAAACAGCCTCGCCGAATTTGACGTGGTATACGCCAATGCGCAGGGCGAAAAGCTGGCGGCGCAGGATCTTGATGTGCGTTTGATCCACGAACGTCGCGACTACTTCTGGAGCTTCTCCGACAGCGAAGGCTGGCAGTCACGTTACGATGAAAAAGATTTGCAGGAAGAGCAGCAGCGCATCAGCATTGCGGCGGGCGGCAGCCAGAAAGTCAGCTTCCCGGTGGAGTGGGGCACCTATCGTCTGGAAGTGCATGCCGGTGACAACATCGTCAGCAGCGTGCGTTTCCAGGCAGGTTACTGGTGGCAGGACAACACCAACGGCACCGGCGCGCTGCGTCCGGATCAGGTCAAACTGAAGATCGACAAAGCCGCCTATCAACCCGGCGACACCGCGACGTGTCACGGTGGAATCCCCGGCGGCCGGCAAAGGCTATCTGCTGGTGGAGTCGAGCAGCGGCACCTTGTGGTGGCAACCGCTGGATGTACCGGCGGGCGGCGCAACCATTAATGTGCCAGTCAGTGCGGAGTGGAAGCGCCACGATCTCTATCTCAGCGCGATTGTGGTGCGCGACGGCGACAAAGCGAACGGCACCACGCCAAAACGCGCGGTCGGCTTGTTGCATCTGCCGATGGCAACCGCCGCGCGCCGCCTGACGCTGGCGCTGGAGGCACCGGACAGGATTCGGCCGGAACAAACCGTGCAAGTCAAGGTTAAAGCCCGCCGCGAGGGCGGTGCGCTGCCGCAGCAGGTGAACGTATTGTTGTCGGCGGTGGACAGCGGCGTGCTGAACATTACCGATTACGTCACCCCCGATCCGTGGAAGGCTTTCTTTGGCCAGAAGCGCTACGGCGCCGATCAATATGACGTGTTCGGGCAGTTGATTGAGGGCGGTGGCAAACTGGCGGCGCTGCGTTTTGGTGGTGACGGGGATGATGCCGATGCGCTGTCGCGCGGCGGTAAAAAGCCGGTCACCGAGGCGCAGATTGTGGCGCAGCAGCTGCAGCCGGTGACGCTGGATGCCAACGGCGAGGGCAAGCTGGAACGCTGCCGATTGGGGCCTTCAACGGCGAGCTGCGGCTGATGGCGCAGGCCTGGAGGGAAGACGGTTTCGGCAGCAGCGGATCGTAAAATGGTGGTCGCCGCACCGCTGGTAAGCGAACTGGCGACGCCGCGCTTTCTTGCCAGCGGCGATCAATCAACACTGGCGCTGGATTTGACCAACCTTACCGAACAACCTCAAACGTTGAACGTCGCGGTCAACGCCAGCGGCTTGATTGCACTCAACGGCCAAATCCCGGCCAGGGTGCAGCTGCCGAAAGGGGCGCGTACCACGCTGGCGATTCCGGTTAAAGCGCAGGACGGTTTTGGTGAGGGCGACGTGCAGGTGACCGTTTCGGGGCTGAGTCTGCCGAACGAGACGCTGGCACCGAGCGTGCGCCGCTGGAAGATTGGCGTGCGTCCGGCTTATCCGGCGCAAACCCTGAGTTTCGATAACGTAATGAACAGCGGGCAGCGCTGGCAGGTGATGGCAAGCGCGTTCAACGGCCTGCAGGCTGGCACGCTGAGCGGCCAGCTGTCGCTGAGTTCTCAGCCGCCGCTGAATATCGCCCGCTACATCCGCGAGCTTCAGGCTTATCCCTATGGCTGTCTGGAGCAGACCACCAGCGGCCTCTGGCCTTCACTCTACACCAATCGCGCCCAGCTTAGCGCGCTTGGCATCAAAACCAGCAGTGATGAGGCGCGCCGCGCGGCAATTGACACCGGCATTGCGCGCCTGGCCGGCAGATGCAGCGTGATGACGGCGGCTTTGGCCTGTGGAGTAAAAAGAGCCGTGAAGAGTACTGGCTGACCGCCTACGTCACTGACTTCCTGGTGCGCGCCGGCGAGCAGGGCTACAGCGTGCCGGCGGATGCGGTGAATAATGCCAACAAGCCGTCTGCTGCGCTACCTGCAGGATCCGGGCATGATGTCCATTCGCTAGAGCAGCGATGCCCAGGCCAGCAAATTTGCCGTGCAGGCCTATGCCGCGCTGGTGCTGGCGCGTCAGCAAAAAGCGCCGCTCGGCGCGCTGCGTGAAATCTGGGAGCGTCACGCTCAGGCGGCTTCCGGGCTGCCGCTGATGCAGCTGGGCATGGCGCTCAAACTGATGGGCGATGCGCCGCGCAGCCAGCAGGCGCTGGATCTGGCACTTAAAACGCCGCGCAACGACAGCAAGACATGTGGATGGCCGATTACGGCAGCCAGCTGCGCGATAACGCGCTGATGCTCTCCCTGCTGGAAGAGTACAAGCTGCTGCCGGATGCGCAAAATACGCTGCTGAATGCGCTGTCTGAACAGGCTTTCAGCCAGCGCTGGTTGTCTACTCAGGAGAGCAATGCGCTGTTCCTGGCCGGACGTTCGCTGCAGCAGCATGTCAGGGTGCCTGGCAGGCGAAAACCTCCCTGTCAGGTACCAGCCGCTGCGCGGCGATAAGGCGCTGAGTACAAAACGGGCTGAGCGCGCGAGCAGTTGCAGCAGGGCCTGACGGTGACCAGCGACACACCGTCGCCGCTGTACGGTACGCTCAATGTGGTCGGCTATCCGCGCACTGCGCCGTCACCGGTCAGCTAACGTGCTGCAGGTTGAACGTCGCGATATACTTGCAACCGCTGGCACGGCAAACCGGCCGATCTCAATAACCTGAAGAGCGGTGAGCTGGTGCTGGTCTGGCTGGAGGTGAAAGCCAGCCAGAACGTGCCGGATGCGCTGGTGGTGGATCTCCTCCCGGCAGGTCTGGAGCTGGAAAACCAGAACCTGGCGAGCAGCAGCGCCAGCCTGCAGGACAGTGGCGGTAGCGAAGTGCAGAACCTGCTCAGCCAGATGCAGCAGGCGGATATTCAGCATATGGAGTTCCGCGACGACCGCTTTGTGGCCGCCGTGCCGGTAAACGAAGGCTCAGCCGGTCACGCTGGTCTATCTGGCGCGCGCCGTGACGCCGGGAACCTACCAGGTGCCGGTGCCGATGGTGGAGTCTATGTATGTTCCGCAGTGGCGGGCAACGGGTGCGGCCAGCTGGCCCGCTGATTGTTGTTCGGTAAGCGCCCGTGACGCAGCGCCACCGACGCCTGTGCGGGCTGGCGGGAGCGCTTCTCGTTTTATGGGGGCTGATTATCGCCGCCGACCGCCTCTGGCCGTTGCCGCTGAAAGAGGTTAACCCTGCACGGGTGGTGGTGGCGAGAAGGGCACGCCGCTCTGGCGTTTTGCCGATAGCGACGGGTATCTGGCGCTATCCGGTGACGATTGAAGAGGTTTCTCCGCGCTTATCTTGAGGCGCTGATCCAGTACGAAGATCGCTGGTTCTGGGATCATCCAGGCGTAAACCCGCTCTCTGTCCTGCGCGCCGCCTGGCAGGATCTGCCTCCAGCACGAGAGTGGTCTCCGGCGGCAGCACGCTGACCATGCAGGTGGCGCGCCTGCTGGATCCGCATCCGCGCACCTTTGGCGGCAAAATCGTCCAGCTCTGGCGGGCGATGCAGCTGGAGTGGCATCTCTCCAAACGCGAGATCCTCACGCTCTATCTCAACCGCGCCCCGTTTGGCGGCACGCTGCAGGGCGTGGGGGCGGCAAGCTGGACCTATCTGGGCAAACCGCCGTCGCAGCTGAGCTACTCCGACGCGGCGCTGCTGGCGGTGCTGCCGCAGGCACCCAGCCGTTTGCGCCCGGACCGCTGGCCGGAGCGCGCCGAAGCGGCGCGCAACAAAGTGCTCGACCGCATGGACGCAGGGCGTCAGGTGTGGTCAGCGCAGGACAGTCGCCGAAATCAAACAGGAGCCGGTATGGCTGGCTCCCCGGCAGATGCCGCAGCTGGCGCCGCTCTTTGCACGCATGATGCTGTGGCAAAAGTCGCGACACCAAAGATTGTCACCACGCTGGATGCCGGACTGCAACGGCAGCTGGAAGAGCTGGCGATGAACTGGAAATCCCGCCTGCCGGCGCGCAGCTCGCTGGCGATGATCGTTGTCGATCATACCACCATGAAGGTGCGCGGCTGGGTCGGCTCGGTGGATATCAACGACGACACCCGCTTTAGCCATGTGGATATGGTTGACAGCGATCCGCTCCCCGGGATCGGTACTAAAACCCTTTATCTACGGTATGGCGCTGGATGATGGCCTGATCCATCCCGCCTCGCTGCTTCAGGACGTGCCCAGAAAAACCGGCGATTATCGCCCCGGAAATTTTGACAGCGGGTTTCACGGACCGGTCAGCATGAGCGAAGCGCTGGTGCGTTCGCTCAACCTGCCTGCCGTACAGGTGCTGGAAGCCTACGGGCCAAAACGCTTTGCCGGGATGCTGAGCAATGCCGGCCTGCCGCTGATCCGGCGGGCGGGGAAGCCGAATCTGTCGCTGATCCTGGGCGGCGCAGGCGCGCGGCTGGCGGATATCGCCGCCGCCTACAGCGCCTTTGCCCGGCACGGTAAGGCGGGACGGCTGCGCTTACAGCCAGGCGACCCGCTGACTGAACGCCCGCTGTTATCGCCGGGCGCGGCGTGGATTATTCGCCGTATTCTGGCGAATGAGGCGCAGCCGCTGCCGGACAGCGCGCTGCCGCAAATCGCGCCGCTGGCGTGGAAAACGGGCACCAGCTACGGCTACCGCGATGCCTGGGCCATTGGTCTGAATGCCCGTTACGTGATTGGCATCTGGACCGGACGGCCGGACGGCACGCCCGTGGCCGGGCAGTTTGGTTTTGCCAGTGCGGTGCCGCTGTTAAACCAGGTGAATAACCTGCTTCAGTCGCGCTCAACGATAGACGAGGCGCGCCTGCCGCGCGATCCGCGCCCGGAAAGCGTCGGGCGGGGCGTGATCTGCTGGCCTGGCGGGCAGTCGTTGCCGGAAGGCAGTGAAAACTGTCGGCGGCGCCTGTCGACCTGGCTGCTGGAAGGGAGTGAACCGCCGACGCTGCTGCTGCCCGAGCAGGAGGGCATCCGCGGCATTCGTTTCCCGCGCTTCTGGCGTAAATAGCAAACGGGCAAGCGCGTGGCGGCAGATTGCCCGGATGCAACGGAAAAAGTCCTCGCTAGATGTCTGGCCGCTGCCGCTGGAGCCGTGGCTGCCTGCGACCGAGCGTCGGGCGGCAGGGCCTGCCTCCAGTGGATGCAACCTGTCCTCCGCTGACGCAGGGGACACCTGCGCCACTCATCCTGACCGGCGTGCGTCGAAGGGGCAGCGCGTGACAACCGCTGCCGGGGAAGGCCCGCGTTGCGCTGCCGCTGGCGGTGCAGGGCGACCGGCAACAGCGGTCGAGCGCTGGTGGTTTTTAAACGGGGAGCCGCTGAACTGGCGGCGGGAAAAAGCAGCGCATACGCTGCTGCTGCTAGAAGCCCGGGCGATTATCAGTTACTCGTTATGGATGAGACCGGGCAGGTTGCGACGGTGAATTTTACGCTGCAGTGACCTTAAAACAGCGCTCAGATGTGAGCTGTTGCTAAAACTCGTCTTATTTTAAAAAAATTTACCTGAATCCATAGGCAATGGCGCCATTGCTCATTATAATCCGCGCCACACCATACTCCAGGTATGCAAAACAACAGAACATTGACAGAGGTTATCATGGCTATTGAACGTACTTTTTCCATCATCAAACCAAACGCGGTGGCAAAAAACGTTATTGGCAGCATCTTCGCTCGCTTTGAATCAGCAGGGTTCAAAATCGTTGGCACCAAAATGCTGCACCTGACCGTTGAGCAGGCGCGTGGTTTCTACGCTGAGCACGAAGGTCGCCCATTCTTTGACGGTCTGGTTGAGTTCATGACCTCCGGTCCGATCGTGGTATCCGTACTGGAAGGCGAAAACGCTGTACAGCGTCACCGCGATCTGCTGGGTGCAACCAACCCGGACAACGCGCTGGCCGGTACTCTGCGCGCTGACTACGCAGACAGCTTCACCGAGAACGGCACCCACGGTTCCGACTCTGTTGAATCTGCTGCGCGCGAAATCGCGTTCTTCTTCGCTGAAGGCGAAGTGTGTCCACGTACCCGTTAATTTAACGGTTTCGTTTACACATTATTTTCGTAAATGCCACGTGCAAACGTGGCATCCCTGCGCCAGACTTTGTACAATGCAACGCCCCGGACGAGCAGACCGCTTTCCGGGGCGTTTCTATTCAACCCTCCATGGGCCATAACGTGTAACAACGAGGCCGGTAAATATTATGTCTGAATTAGTGAATACCTCCGAAGTCGCCATTCCTGCGGTTCCCAATAAAAATGGAAAAATTAACCTGCTGGACCTGAACCGTCAGCAGATGCGCGAGTTCTTTAAAGATATGGGTGAGAAGCCGTTTCGTGCCGATCAGGTCATGAAGTGGATGTACCACTACTGCAGCGACAACTTTGATGAGATGACTGACATCAACAAAGTGCTGCGCAACAAGCTCAAAGAAGTGGCTGAAATCCGCGCACCGGAAGTGGTGGAAGAGCAGCGCTCCAGCGGATGGCACCATCAAATGGGCGATTGCCGGTTGGCGATCAGCGCGTTGAAACCGTCTACATCCCGGAAGAAGACCGCGCCACGCTGTGCGTCTCCTCTCAGGTGGGCTGTGCGCTGGAGTGCAAATTCTGCTCTACCGCGCAGCAGGGTTTTAACCGTAACCTGCGCGTGTCTGAAATCATTGGTCAGGTCTGGCGTGCCGCGAAAATCGTCGGCGCAGCGAAAGTGACCGGCACGCGCCCGATCACCAACGTGGTGATGATGGGGATGGGTGAACCGCTGCTGAACCTGACCAACGTGGTTCCGGCGATGGAGATCATGCTGGATGACTTCGGTTTTGGCCTGTCCAAGCGTCGCGTGACGCTGTCGACCTCAGGCGTGGTGCCTGCGCTGGACAAGCTCGGCGACATGATTGACGTGGCGCTGGCGATCTCCCTGCACGCGCCAAACGATGAAATCCGTGACGAAATTGTGCCGATCAACAAAAAGTACAATATCGAAACCTTCCTGGCGGCGGTGCGTCGCTACCTTGGAAAATCCAACGCCAACCAGGGCCGCGTGACCATCGAGTACGTGATGCTGGACCACGTCAACGACGGTACCGAACACGCGCATCAGCTGGCTGAGCTGCTGAAAGATACGCCGTGCAAAATCAACCTGATCCCGTGGAACCCGTTCCCGGGCGCGCCGTATGGCCGTAGCTCGAACAGCCGTATCGACCGTTTCTCCAAAGTGCTGATGGAGTATGGTTTCACCACCATCGTGCGTAAAACGCGTGGTGATGATATTGATGCCGCATGTGGACAGCTGGCTGGCGATGTGATTGACCGTACCAAACGTACCCTGCGTAAACGCATGCAGGGCGAAACGATCGCGGTGAAAGCGCTCTGAAAGATCGCGCCCGCTGCTACGCATCGGGCGTCAGGCATGGCAGTCTCTGCGCTGAACTGACAGGGAGAGACTGAGATGCATAAAGGAATATCCGCCGCGCTGCTGGCCGGCTTTGTTGTAACCGGGTGTGTCGAAGCACCGGCGCGGCACGGCGCGGCCGATATCCGGCTGCAGCTGGGATTGCACTATCTGGCGGTGAAGGATTATGCCGCGGCGCAGCGCAATTTGCTGCGCCGCGCGGCCGCCCGGCGCCGGGCCGCGGCGGCGCGCGCGCGCAGGCACAGCAGAATAACGCCCGGACGCGCCATTACTACCAGCGCGCGCAGCAGTTAGCGCCGCTGAATGGTTATGTGGCTAATAATTACGGTGCGTTTCATCTGACTTTCGGGCAGTATGTAACGACGTAACAACAGTTTAAGCTGGCAACTGAAGCGCAGCACAGCGACGCCGCTCAGGATGCCCTGCTGTTTTCGGGCTATTGTTACCTGCAGCCGGGAGAGGATCGCGCCGCGCGCCAGCAGTTCGATCTCGCGCTGGATGCCGCACCGGAGCAGGGCAGTATGCTGCTGACGGAAGTGGAACGACGGCTTGAACAGCAGCAGTGGGCTTCAGTGCCGCTGCTTTTAGAAGTTTACCATCAGCATTTGCCGGCAACGGCAGAGAGTCTGGGGTTACAGATACGTTTCGCCGCGCAACAGGGAAACGCTGCTGACGTTACACGTTATGGCGACCGGTTGGCGCGAAGTTTTCCACAATCGATACAGTACCAGCGTTAGTTGTAGCGAATGAATACTGAAGCCACTCACGACCAACATGAAGCACTCTCCACTGGCGTTCGTCTGCGCAACGCCCGTGAACAACTCGGACTCAGCCAGCAAGCCGTTGCAGAACGCTTGTGCCTGAAGGTTTCCACGGTTCGCGATATTGAAGAAGATAAGGCGCCTGCCGATCTGGCTTCAACGTTCCTGCGCGGTTATATCCGCTCTTACGCAAAACTGGTGCACATCCCCGAAGACGAATTACTGCCGATGATGGAGAAGCAGGCACCGGTTCGTGCAGCAAAAGTTGCGCCGATGCAGAGCTTCTCCCTGGGGAAACGTCGTAAAAAACGTGATGGCTGGCTGATGAGCTTTACCTGGCTGGTGCTGTTTGTGGTGGTCGGCCTGACCGGCGCGTGGTGGTGGCAGAACCACAAGGCGCAGCAGGAAGAGATCACCACCATGGCCGATCAATCCTCCGCCGAACGGCAGCAGCAGCGACAACAGCCAGTCGATTCCGCTGGGTGATAACAGCACGGACAGCACTACCGACAGCGACACTAACGCGGCCGGTACGCCGATTGACACCGGTGCCGGTGCGGTCAGCACGCCAGACAACGCGGGCAGCACTAACACTGCGCCAGCAGCGACCAGCAGCAACACGGCAACCAGCAGCGACAACGCAGTGGTGTCGCCGAGCCAGGCGCCGATTGATAACGCACCGCCAGCGGCCACCTCACCGGCGCCGGCCAACAGCGTGCCGGCAGGCTCAATGCCAACCGGTACCGCTGCCGTCAGCCACGCCCGCGGCCGATCCAAACGCGCTGGTGATGAACTTCAATGCTGACTGCTGGCTGGAAGTGACCGACGCGACAGGTAAAAAGCTGTTCAGCGGCCTGCAGCGTAAAGATGGCACGTTAAACTCAACCTGACCGGCAGGGCTCCGTATAAACTTAAAATTGGCGCTCCGGCAGCGGTACAGATCCAGTATCAAGGAAAACCTGTCGATCTGAGCCGCTTTATCAGAACTAACCAGGTTGCACGTCTTACCCTTAATGCCGAACAATCAGCAGCACAGTAACAGACGGGCAACGCGGGAGATTTTTCATGCATAACCAGGCTCCGATTCAACGTAGAAAATCGAAACGGATTTACGTTGGGAATGTGCCGGTCGGCGATGGGGCACCTATCGCCGTCCAGTCGATGACCAACACGCGCACCACGGACGTGGAAGCGACGGTCAATCAAATCAAAGCATTAGAGCGTGTAGGCGCGGACATTGTTCGCGTCTCCGTGCCCACTATGGATGCCGCTGAGGCGTTCAAACTGATCAAACAGCAGGTCAGCGTTCCGCTGGTGGCGGACATCCACTTCGACTACCGCATCGCGCTGAAAGTCGCCGAATACGGCGTCGATTGCCTGCGCATTAACCCGGGCAACATCGGTAACGAAGAGCGTATCCGCATGGTCGTGGACTGCGCCCGCGACAAAAATATTCCTATCCGTATCGGCGTTAACGCCGGTTCGCTGGAAAAAGATCTGCAGGAAAAATACGGCGAGCCGACGCCGCAGGCGCTGCTCGAATCCGCGATGCGTCACGTCGATCATCTCGATCGTCTTAACTTCGATCAGTTCAAAGTCAGCGTAAAAGCCTCCGACGTGTTCCTGGCGGTGGAATCTTATCGCCTGCTGGCAAAAGCAGATCGATCAGCCTTTGCACCTCGGGATCACCGAAGCGGGCGGCCTGCGCGTGCGGGAGCGGTGAAATCGGCGATCGGCCTGGGGCTGCTGCTCTCGGAAGGGATCGGCGACACCCTGCGCGTTTCGCTGGCGGCCGATCCGGTCGAAGAGATCAAGGTCGGTTTCGACATCCTGAAATCACTGCGCATTCGCTCGCGTGGGATCAACTTCATCGCCTGCCCAACCTGTTCGCGCCAGGAGTTTGACGTGATCGGCACGGTGAATGCGCTGGAACAGCGTCTGGAAGACATCATCACCCCGATGGACGTCTCCATCATCGGCTGCGTGGTGAACGGTCCGGGTGAAGCGCTGGTGTCAACGCTGGGCGTGACCGGCGGTAACAAGAAAAGTGGTCTCTATGAAGATGGCGTTCGTAAAGATCGTCTGGATAATAGCGACATGATCGACCAGCTTGAAGCCCGCATCCGCGCCAAAGCCGCGATGATGGATGAGAGCCGCCGCATCAACGTTCAGCAGGTTGAAAAATAACGTGATGGTGAGCGCCCGGCGCATCCCAGGTATGATTGAACCCGCCCGGCTCCATCCTCATCGGTATGATGCCGGACAGGTTTTTTTGTATATAGAAAGAGAATAAACGTGGCAAAAAACATTCAAGCCATCCGCGGCATGAACGATTATCTGCCTGGCGAAACCGCCATCTGGCAGCGCATTGAAGGCACACTGAAGCAGGTGCTCGGCAGCTACGGTTACAGCGAAATCCGTTTGCCGATTGTAGAGCAGACCCCGTTATTCAAACGCGCGATCGGTGAAGTGACCGACGTGGTTGAAAAAGAGATGTATACCTTTGAGGACCGCAACGGCGACAGCCTGACGCTGCGTCCGGAAGGTACGGCGGGCTGCGTACGCGCCGGCATCGAACATGGTCTTCTGTACAATCAGGAGCAGCGCCTGTGGTATATCGGCCCGATGTTCCGCCACGAACGTCCGCAGAAAGGGCGTTATCGCCAGTTCAACCAGCTGGGTGTGGAAGTGTTTGGCCTGCAGGGGCCGGACATCGACGCTGAGCTGATTATGCTGACCGCCCGCTGGTGGCGCGCGCTGGGTATCGCCGATCACGTTTCCCTGGAGCTGAACTCTATCGGTTCTCTGGAAGCGCGCGCTAACTACCGCGATGCGCTGGTGGCGTTCCTGGAACAGCATAAAGAGAAGCTGGACGAAGACTGCAAACGTCGCATGTACAGCAACCCGCTGCGCGTGCTGGATTCCAAAAACCCGGATGTCCAGGCGCTGCTGAACGATGCGCCTGCGCTGGGTGACTACCTGGACGACGAGTCTCGCGAACACTTCACCGGCCTGTGCAAGCTGCTCGAAGCGGCGGGCATTGCCTATACCGTGAACCAGCGTCTGGTGCGCGGTCTGGACTACTACAACCGCACCGTGTTTGAGTGGGTGACCACCAGCCTCGGTTCGCAGGGCACCGTGTGCGCCGGCGGTCGTTATGACGGTCTGGTTGAGCAACTGGGCGGCCGCGCGGCCCCTGCGGTTGGCTTCGCGATGGGCCTTGAACGACTTGTTTTGCTGGTTCAGGCAGTTAATCCGGAATTTAAAGCAGATTCCGTTGTCGATATATACCTGGTGGCTTCAGGCGCGGAAACGCAGTCTGCGGCGATGCAGCTTGCCGAACGCGTGCGTGATGCCTACCCGGCGTTAAGCTGATGACCAACCATGGCGGCGGCAACTTCAAAAAACAGTTTGCTCGTGCCGATAAGTGGGGCGCAAGTATTGCACTGGTGCTGGGCGAGTCCGAAGTGGCTAACGGCGAAGTGGTGGTGAAAGACCTGCGCTCTGGTGAGCAGACAACGGTAACGCAGGACGGCGCTGCGACGCACTTGCGCACTCTATTGGGCATTTTAAGGAGAAGGACTGCGTGGAAATTTAC
This sequence comes from Enterobacterales bacterium, assembly GCA_039593635.1. GTDB lineage: Bacteria > Pseudomonadota > Gammaproteobacteria > Enterobacterales > Enterobacteriaceae > Enterobacter. The sequence continues at coordinate 52,203 of JBCNOW010000004.1, read as the reverse complement.
GAGAACGAACACGACCAGGTCGACGCGATTAAACGCTTCTTTGCTGAAAACGGCAAAGCGCTGGTTGTTGGGGTTATTTTAGGTGTGGGTGCGCTGGTTGGCTGGCGTTACTGGAACAATCATCAGGCGGGCGGACACCGCCGCGTCGGCGCAGCCTATCAGTCACGCTGAAAATACCGTTAGCGCGATTCGGGCCGATCAGCCGCAAACGCTGGCAGCGGCAGAGAGAAATTTGCCGCTGACAACAAAAACACCTACGGTGCGCTGGCTGCGCTGGAAGTGGCTCAGCAGTACGTTGATAAGAACGAACTGGATAAAGCCGCTGCACAGCTGTCTCAGGGCCTTGCTGCCGCCAGCGATGAAAATCTGAAGGCGGTGATCAATCTGCGCCTGGCACGTATTCAGGTTCAGCAGAAAAAAGCTGATGACGCGCTGAAAACGCTCGATACCATCAAAGGCGAAGGTTTTGCTGCCATTGTTGCCGATCTGCGCGGTGAAGCACTGCTGAGCAAAGGTGACAAAGCGGGCGCGCGTAAAGCGTGGCAAGCTGGCGTAGAGAGCAAAGCTTCACCTGCGCTGAGCGAAATGATGCAGATGAAAATAAATAATTTGTCCGTCTGAGAGGGACCCGATGCAATTGCGTAAATTACTTCTGCCAGGACTGCTTTCTGTTACGTTATTGAGTGGTTGTTCACTGTTCAGTGGCGAAGAAGATGTTGTGAAAATGTCCCCGCTGCCGACGGTTGAAAACCAGTTTACCCCGTCAACCGCGTGGAGCACCTCCGTCGGTGATGGCATTGGGGTGATTTCTATTCCAACCTGCATCCGGCCTATGCAGACAGCGTTGTCTATGCCGCTGACCGCAAAGGTACCGTGAAAGCGGTCAACGCCGATGACGGAAAAGAAGTCTGGTCCGTTAACCTGGCGGAGAAAGACGGCTGGTTCTCCCGTAAACCTGCACTGCTGTCTGGCGGTCTGACCGGCCGGTGGCCATCGCCTGTACGTGGGTAGCGAAAAGGCGCAGGTGTATGCCCTGAACAGCAGCGACGGTTCCATTGCCTGGCAAACGACCGTTGCCGGTGAGTCTCTGTCTCGTCCGGTGGTGAGCGACGGCCTGGTGCTGATTCACACCAGCAACGGCCAGCTGCAGGCGCTGAACGAAGCGGACGGTCTGGTGAAATGGACCGTTAACCTGGATATGCCAGCGCTCTCCCTGCGCGGTGAATCTGCGCCGGCATACCGCCTTTGGCGCTGCCATTGTGGGCGGCGATAACGGTCGCGTGAGCGCGGTGCTGATGCAGCAGGGCCAGATGATCTGGCAGCAGCGTATCTCCCAGGCGACCGGCTCGACGGAAATTGACCGTCTGAGCGACGTGGACACCACGCCGGTTATCGTTAACGGTGTGGTTTATGCGCTGGCCTACAACGGCAACCTGACCGCGCTGGATCTGCGCAGCGGCCAGATCATGTGGAAACGTGAGCTGGGCTCTGTGAATGATTTCATCGTTGACGGTAACCGTATCTATATGGTTGACCAGAACGACCGCCTGCTGGCGCTGAGCACCGAAGGCGGCGTGACGCTGTGGACGCAAAGCGATCTGCTGCACCGTCTGCTGACCGCTCCGGCGCTGTACAACGGTAGCCTGGTGGTGGGCGATAGCGAAGGCTATATGCACTGGATCGATCCAGAGACGGCCGCTTTGTGGCGCAGCAGAAAGTCGACAGCTCTGGCTTCCTGACCGACCCGGTTGTGGCTGACGGCAAACTGCTGATTCAGGCAAAAGACGGCACGCTGTACGCGATCACGCGTTAATTACCCGGCGGTTGTAGTATACTAAACGGCTCCTGTTCACTCAGGAGCCGTTTTGACATTTTTACGGGAACCCCCGGCGAACCGACGCGCAAACGCGCGCGATAAGCGACGCCATTCGAAAGCGACGTTTATGGATTTTAAATGAGGCAAGTGTTCAAACATGGTACCTGTGGTCGCGCTTGTCGGGCGCCCTAACGTTGGAAAATCCACTCTTTTTAACCGTTTAACACGCACCCGTGATGCGCTGGTTGCGGATTTCCCGGGGCTGACGCGTGACCGTAAGTACGGTCGTGCAGAGGTGGAAGGACGCGAGTTCATCTGTATCGATACCGGCGGTATCGACGGCACAGAAGACGGCGTTGAAACCCGCATGGCGGAACAGTCTCTGCTGGCCATCGAAGAGGCAGACGTGGTGCTGTTCATGGTGGATGCCCGTGCAGGCCTGATGCCTGCGGATTCCGCCATCGCTAAACATCTGCGTTCGCGTGAAAAACCGACCTTCCTGGTGGCGAATAAAACTGACGGTATCGATGCCGATCAGGCGATCGCCGATTTCTGGTCTTTAGGTCTGGGTGACATCTACCCAATCGCCGCATCGCATGGCCGCGGTGTGACCAGCCTGCTGGAAACCGTTCTGCTGCCGTGGGTGGACGAAGTGAACCCGCCGGAAGAGGTGGATGAAGACGCCGCATACTGGGCGCAGTTCGAAGACGGTGAAGAAGGCGAAGAAGAAACGCCTGAGGATGACTTCAACCCTCAGGATCTGCCGATCAAGCTGGCTATCGTCGGCCGTCCAAACGTAGGTAAGTCTACACTTACTAACCGTATTCTGGGTGAAGAGCGCGTGGTGGTTTACGACATGCCGGGCACTACGCGTGACAGCATCTACATCCCGATGCAGCGCGATGAACGTGAGTATGTCCTCATCGACACCGCCGGGGTACGTAAGCGCGGCAAAATCACCGATGTGGTGGAAAAATTCTCCGTTATCAAAACCCTGCAGGCGATTGAAGATGCCAACGTGGTGCTGCTGGTTATCGACGCGCGCGAAGGTATCTCCGATCAGGATCTGTCGCTGCTCGGCTTTATCCTCAATAGTGGGCGCTCACTGGTTATCGTGGTCAACAAGTGGGATGGCCTGAGCAGGAGATTAATAGAGCAGGTGAAAGAGACGCTGGACTTCCGTCTGGGCTTTATCGACTTTGCCCGCGTGCACTTTATTTCTGCGCTGCACGGCAGCGGTGTGGGTAACCTGTTCGAATCCGTGCGCGAAGCGTATGACAGCTCCACCCGTCGTCAGAGCACCGCCATGCTGACCCGCATCATGAATATGGCTGCGGAAGACCATCAGCCGCCGCTGGTGCGCGGTCGTCGCGTGAAGCTGAAATATGCCCACGCCGGTGGTTATAACCCGCCAATCGTGGTGATCCACGGCAACCAGGTGAAAGACCTGCCGGATTCCTACAAGCGCTATCTGATGAACTACTTCCGTAAATCGCTGGACGTGATGGGCACGCCTATCCGTATCCAGTTCAAGGAAGGGGAAAACCCGTTTGCCAACAAGCGCAACACCCTGACGCCAAACCAGATGCGTAAGCGTAAGCGTTTGATTAAGCACATTAAGAAAAGCAAACGCTAAACATGATGAGGGCCCGGATGGGCCCTCTTTCTTTGGCGTAACATCCGGTTTATCACGATCCTCAGCCACGATTCCGGAGTCATCATGCTCACCCCATGCCCTCACTGTCAGCAACCGCTCACTTACAGCGAACAACGCTTCGACTGCCCGCACTGCCAGCGTCATTTCCCCGCGCTGGCCTGCTGTCCCGACTGCCAGCAGCCGCTGCAGGTGCTGAAGGCGTGCGGTGCCATAGATTATTTCTGTACCCACGGTCACGGCCTGATCTCCAGCAGGCGCGTGCATTATCGCCCGGAAGACGTCATCGAATGAGGGTTTGCGATAGCGCGAAGTGGCGCTGGCTGCTCGCTTCGCGCTGCGTTTGTAGCAAAAATGCTATTGCCCAGTAACTACCGCGTTATGGATGTTCACTTTTAATTGTACCGGATGGTACAATCCTGCCCGCCTTGTCGCGAATGCCAGCGGATGTTGATCCTGCGGCCTCGCTCACAAGCGCTGCATAACGGGCGTAGCTCCCGTACCAACAGATATAAAATAAAGCGTAACGGATAACTTCCTGTCCCTGCTCAGTCAGGAAGACATTGACCGGCTGCTCCCGCATTCCGGCCGCCACGCGTTATTTTTTCAGGAGAGTTTGTGTTATGGCAGAAAATTCCGCTCGTCCCGGTAAAGGGTTGAGTCTCTGGTCCGTGTTATTCGGGCTGGTCCTGCTGGCGATCGGCCTGTTCTTCGCGATCGGTGGCGGTAAACTGGTGGCCCTGGGCGGCAGCTGGTACTTCCTCATTGCCGGTATCGTCATGTTACTGTCGGCGATTCAGTTCTTTCGCCGTAAATCCTCGGCGGTTACGCTGTTCATTCTGGTCTTCGCCGGTACGCTGATTTGGGCGCTGTACGATGCTGGCTGGCAGTTCTGGCCGCTGGTGTCGCGCCTGATGGTGCCGGCCGGCCTGATGGTGCTGGCATTTATTACCTGGCCGGCGCTGCGTAAGCGTGAAGGCAAGGCCTCGCTGGCGAAGCTTTCGTATGCGCTGTCAGCAGTGATTGCCGTTGGTATGGTGGTCACCTTTGTCCAGATGTTCCAGCCGCATCCGACTGTGGCTTTCACCGGCAAGCAGCTGCCGTTGATCCCGGTAGATAAAAGCAAACCGCAGCAGGACTGGAGCAGCTACGGCCGTACGCCGCAGGGTGACCGTTTTGCCGCTATCGACCAGATTACCCGCGACAACGTGAAAGACTTGCAGGTTGCCTGGACGTTCCATACCGGCGACACGCCGATCAGCCCGACCGGTAACGGTGCAGAAGATCAGGAAACGCCACTGCAGGTGGGTAACACCCTGTATCTGTGTACGCCGCACAACAACGTGATTGCGGTGGAAGCCGACAGCGGTAAGCAGATCTGGAAGCGCGAAATCAATGCGCAGGCGCAGGTGTGGAACCGCTGCCGTGGTCTGGCGTACTTTGATGCCACCAAACCGGTACAGCAGCCAACGCAGCCGGGCTCCACGCCGGTGCCAGCGGTAACGCTGGCGGCGGGCGATAGCTGCCAGCGTCGCATCCTGATGAACACCATTGATGCGCGTCTGATTGCCATCAACGCCGATAACGGCGAGTTGTGTGAAAACTTCGGTAACCACGGTGTGGTCGATCTGAAGCAAGGTCTTGGCAGCGCGCCGGACCCGCAGTATCAGCTGACCTCGCCGCCACAGGTAGCGGGCACCACGGTCGTGGTGGGCGGTCGCGTCGCGGATAACGTCCAGACAGACATGCCTGGCGGCGTTCTGCGTGGCTTCGACGTCATCACCGGCCAGATGCGCTGGGCGTTTGACCCGGGCAATGAAGATCCCAATGCTGTGCTGATGCCGGGTCAGGATTACACCCGCAGCACGCCAAACTCATGGGCGCCAATCTCTTACGATCCGGCGATGAACACCGTGTTCCTGCCGATGGGCAGCTCGTCGGTGGACCTGTGGGGTGCCAACCGTACCGCGCTGGATCACAAATATGGCGCGTCGGTGCTGGCGCTGGATGCCACCACCGGTAAAGAGAAGTGGGTGTATCAGACGGTCCACAATGACCTGTGGGACTTCGACCTGCCAATGCAGCCGAGCCTGGTGGATTTCCCGATGAAGGACGGCACCACCAAACCTGCGGTAGTGATCGGCGGGAAAACCGGCATGATCTGGGTGCTGGATCGCCTGACCGGCAAGCCTTTGACCAAAGTTGAAGAGCTGCCGATGCCGCAGGGCCATATCCCGAACGAGCAGTACACCAAAACTCAGCCGCACTCGGTAGAAATGCCAAACATTGGCAATCAGAAACTGACCGAGTCAGACATGTGGGGCGCCACGCCGTTTGACCAGCTGGCTTGCCGTATTGCTTTTAAAGGCATGCGTTATGACGGCCTGTTCACCGTGCCGGACACCGATGTTTCGCTCAGCTTCCCGGGCTCGCTCGGTGGCATGAACTGGGGCAGCATCTCGTTCGATCCGAACAACCAGTACATGTTCGTCAACGATATGCGCCTTGGCCTGTGGGTGCAGATGATTCCGCAGGACACCACCAAATCGGCTGCCAGCAACGGCGGTGAAGCCATCAACACCGGCATGGGTGCGGTACCGCTGAAAGGCACGCCGTACGCAGTAAACAAAAACCGCTTCATGTCGCCGCTGGGCATTCCGTGTCAGGCACCGCCGTTCGGTACGCTGTCGGCCATCGACATGAAGACCCGTCAGATTGTGTGGCAGGTGCCGGTGGGTACGGTGCAGGATACCGGTCCGTTTGGTATCAAAATGCATGCGCAGATGCCGGTCGGTATGCCGACGCTGGGTGGTACGCTGGCAACGCAGGGCGGTCTGGTATTTATTGCCGGCACCCAGGATTACTACCTGCGCGCCTTCGACAGCTCAACCGGTAAAGAAGTGTGGAAAGCACGTCTGCCGGTGGGCAGCCAGGGCGGACCGATCAGTTATGTTTCGCCGAAAACCGGCAAACAGTACATCCTGATCTCCGCAGGCGGTGCGCGTCAGTCACCGGATCGCGGTGATTACGTGATTGCTTACGCGCTGCCCGACAGCAAGTAAGCCGCAGTAAAAAGAAAGGCCGACATCATGATGTCGGCCTTTTTTATTAACCGTCCGTGGCGTACTCCTTCCTGTAAGGATCCTTACTTACTTCTGCTTAGAGGGGCGACGGCTTTTTTGACCTCCTTTTCTTCCAGCTTCCCTGGCTCTCTCAGGATCGTTCCTGAAATTGCCCCCACTGACTTTGCCGCCCGCGCTACCGGCTTCCCTGGCGCGCTCCGGGTCCTCTGCAAAGTTCCCGGCACCGCCTCGTTGCTTGGTTTGTGTCATAGCAGAGACCTCATCTAAGGGTATTTTCTTTGATGTGGACTAGCTAGCCACGTTATCCAGTATAGTCAGTTAGTTACGGCGATGCTGTGGGAACTGTCTAAGTTATTCTTCGCCATCGCGCCACAGCGCCTGCAGTTCGGGAGGCGCAACGTTTTCCGGAATCAGAATCACAATCGTTCCGGCTTCGCGGTGGGTCGCGTAGCTTATCTGGATGCGAAAATAGCGCTGGTCGCCGCGCCCGATACTGGCGGCCTGTTCCTCCGGCTCGCCGAGCGGCAGCGCCTGCTCCAGCACGTTGCACACGCGCTGCTTTTGCGGTTCCGGCAGCTGCGCCAGCGCAAATCGCCGCTCGCTGCGCAGGCCGGGGATAAATGCAATGCCGCCTTCACGCGCCAGCTCAATGATGGCGTCATCGGTCAGCTGAATATTCACCTTACACCTACCTCGTGCCACGCGGACTGGATCGCCTGTGCCACCGTATTATCAAAACGTTTTGCGGCATGCTGTACGGTAAAGCGCGCAAAGGTGCTGAAGTCGGCATCCTGCGCCAGATTGCGATCGCAAACCGTGTCGTACCAGGCATAACCGGCTTTTTCCCAGGCATAGCCGCCGATCGCGGTCGCGGCCAGATAAAACGCCCGGTTGGGAATGCCGGAGTTAAGATGCACGCCGCCGTTATCCTCGCGCGTTTTGATAAAATCTTTCATATGCGCAGGCTGCGGGTCTTTGCCGAGCAGCGGATCGTCATAGGCGGTGCCGGGTTCAGACATGGAGCGCAGCCCTTTGCCGTTAATGCCCGCCGCCAGCAGCCCTTCACCAATCAGCCAGTCTGCTTTATCGGCGGTTTGCTTCAGATGATACTGCTTCACCAGCGAGCCAAACACGTCCGACAGCGACTCGTTCAGCGCGCCCGATTGCTCAAAATAAATCAGCCCGGCTTCGGTCTCGGTCACGCCGTGGCTCAGCTCGTGCGCCACCACGTCAATGGCAATGGTAAAGCGGTTAAAGATTTCCCCGTCGCCGTCGCCAAACACCATCTGCTGACCGTTCCAGAAGGCGTTCTGATATTCCCGGCCGTAATGAACGGTGCCGGTCAAAATAAGCCCCTTATTATCGAGCGAATCACGCTGATATTCTTTCCAGAAGAAATCATGGGTGATACCCAAATAATCGTACGCTTCGTCCACGGCCACATCGCCATTCGACGGCTGGCCTTCGTAACGCACCTGGGTACCCGGCAGCTCCTGGGTCTGTTTCGCATCGTAGATATCGCGCTCAAGCTGACCGGCTTTATTCACGTGCGGCGCGCTGGCGGGTTTGCCCGGCATATGCGCCATCAGCGTCTGGACGTGGGTTAAGGTCTGGCGGGCACAGCGCTGCTGCGGCTCGGAACCGCTTTCGATAATACGACGAAGAATATAAGGGGGAATAACGCTACGTAAAGGGCGGGACATGTCGGACTCCCTGACGGATGGATATGTCAGAAAGTATAGACCCGCTTATCAATCGCGCGCCGCTGCGCCTGCAGTACGCGCGATTTACGGGGTTTTATCAACCATTTATGCGGCTGAAAAGATTATCACGCCTTACGGCTGACGCGTCTTTTTCACCGGTTTAATTGATTTCACTTCGCTTTCTACCCAGCCGTCAGACAGCCGGGTGGTAAGCACATCACCGGTATTCACCTGTTTGGTCTTGCTTCAGCACTTTGCCGTCCGCTGCTGTCGTCACGCTATAGCCGCGCGCCAGCGTGGAGAGGGGGCTGACGGCTTCCAGATGGGTCACCGCGTTGCCAAAACGTTCGCGGGTGGTGCTCAGACGCGCCCGGAGAGTTTCGCCAGACGATACTCCAGCTGCTGAATGCGCGTTTGCGCGCGATAAATTTTCGGCTGCGGATTCTGCTGGTTCAGGCGCTGCGTCACGCGCTGCTGGCGCGCTACCGCGCGCTTGAGCTGCGCGTCCACCGCAACGTTCATGCGCTGACGCAGGCGCTCCAGCACGGTCTGCTGACGCGCCAGACGCAGCTGCGGGTGCTGCTGCTGCAGACGATGATGAAGCTGGGTAAAGCGGCGGGTACGGTTGGCAAGGAAGTAGTCCATCGCCATCTCCAGACGCTGCTGGCCGTTCTGCAACTGGCGCAGCAGCTCCAGCTGGTTGCGGCTCACCACTTCCGCCGCCGCGGACGGCGTAGGCGCGCGCAGATCCGCAACAAAATCGGCAATCGTCACATCCGTTTCATGCCCGACGGCGCTCACCACGGGAGGTAACGACTTGCAAAAATTGCCCGCGCCACGCGCTCGTCGTTAAAGCTCCACAAATCTTCCAGCGAGCCGCCGCCGCGCCCGACGATTAAGACGTCGCACTCCTGACGCGGCGTTCGCCAGCTCAATGGCGCGCACAATCTGGCCTGGCGCATCGTCACCCTGAACGGCGGTGGGGTAGATGATGACGGGCAGGGAAGGATCGCGACGCTTCAGCACGTGCAAAATATCGTGCAGTGCCGCACCGGTTTTCGAGGTGATCACCCCCACGCAGTGGGCAGGCGAGGGCAGCGGCTTTTTGAACTGCTGGTCGAACAACCCCTCTGCCGAGAGCCTGGCTTTTAGCTGTTCATACTTCTGCTGCAGCAGGCCTTCGCCCGCAGGCTGCATGCTCTCGACGATAATCTGATAATCACCGCGCGGCTCATACAGGGTGATATTGGCGCGCACCAGCACCTGCTGGCCGTGCTGAGGGCGAAACGTGACGCGGCGGTTGCTGTTGCGGAACATCGCGCAGCGCACCTGGGCGGTATCGTCTTTTAGCGTAAAGTACCAGTGGCCGGAGGCGGGCTGCGTGAAGTTGGAGATTTCACCGCTGATCCAGACCTGCCCCATTTCCTGCTCAAGCAGCAAACGCACCGTCTGATTCAGGCGGCTGACGGTATAAATTGAGGGGGATTGAGAGGATAACATGTGAGCGGGATCAAATTCTAAATCAGCAAGTTATTCAGTCGATAGTAACCTGCTGAGAGGCAATGCGCAAGCTTTTTCATAAAAAAGTGTGGATGCAATCGGTTACGCTCTGTATAATGCCACGGCAATATTTAACCACCCAGGTCAGAGATATTGCCCATGCTACGTATCGCTAAAGAAGCACTGACGTTTGACGACGTCCTCCTCGTTCCCGCTCACTCCACCGTTCTGCCGAATACTGCCGACCTCAGCACGCAGTTGACGAAAACCATTCGCCTGAACATTCCTATGCTCTCTGCGGCAATGGACACCGTGACGGAAGCGCGCCTGGCAATTGCCCTGGCACAGGAAGGCGGCATTGGCTTTATCCACAAAAACATGTCTATCGAGCGTCAGGCGGAAGAAGTTCGCCGCGTGAAGAAGCATGAATCCGGCATCGTGTCCGATCCACAGACCGTTCTGCCAACCACCACCCTGCACGAAGTGAAAGCCCTGACCGAACGTAACGGCTTCGCCGGTTACCCGGTGGTGACCGAAGACAACGAACTGGTCGGTATCATCACCGGTCGTGACGTGCGTTTCGTGACCGACCTGAACCAGCCTGTCAGCGTGTACATGACGCCAAAAGAGCGTCTGGTGACCGTTCGCGAAGGCGAAACCCGCGACGTGGTGCTCGGCAAAAATGCACGAAAAACGCGTTGAGAAAGCGCTGGTGGTGGACGCGAACTTCCACCTGCGCGGCATGATCACCGTTAAAGATTTCCAGAAAGCAGAACGTAAACCGAACGCCTGTAAAGACGAGCATGGCCGTCTGCGCGTCGGCGCTGCGGTTGGCGCCGGTGCCGGTAACGAAGAGCGCGTTGACGCGCTGGTTGCTGCGGGCGTTGACGTCCTGCTGATTGACTCCTCTCACGGCCACTCCGAAGGCGTTCTGCAACGTATTCGTGAAACCCGCGCCAAATACCCTGACCTGCAGATCATCGGCGGTAACGTGGCCACTGGCGCAGGCGCTCGCGCGCTGGCTGACGCTGGCGTGCAGCGCGGTGAAAGTGGGTATCGGCCCAGGCTCCATCTGTACCACCCGTATCGTGACCGGCGTGGGCGTTCCGCAGATCACCGCGGTGTCCGACGCGGTTGAAGCGCTGGAAGGCACCGGTATTCCGGTTATCGCTGACGGCGGTATCCGCTTCTCTGGCGACATCGCCAAAGCCATCGCCGCTGGCGCCTCTGCGGTGATGGTTGGCTCCATGCTGGCCGGTACCGAAGAATCCCCGGGTGAAATCGAACTCTACCAGGGCCGTTCTTACAAATCCTACCGCGGCATGGGCTCCCTGGGCGCGATGTCCAAAGGTTCCTCCGACCGTTACTTCCAGACCGATAACGCCGCCGACAAACTGGTGCCGGAAGGTATCGAAGGTCGCGTTGCCTATAAAGGCCGTCTGAAAGAGATCATTCACCAGCAGATGGGCGGCCTGCGCTCCTGTATGGGTCTGACCGGCTGTGGTACCATTGACCTGCTGCGTACTAAAGCGGAATTCGTACGCATCAGCGGTGCGGGTATCCAGGAGAGCCACGTTCACGACGTGACGATCACCAAAGAGTCCCCGAACTACCGTCTGGGCTCCTGATAAGTTTCCGCGCCCGGCTTCTGCCGGGCGCTCTGTTTTTGTTTCACTTGCCTCGGAATTAGCGTCAATGACGGAAAACATTCATAAACATCGCATTCTCATCCTGGACTTCGGTTCTCAGTACACTCAGCTGGTGGCGCGTCGCGTACGTGAACTGGGCGTTTACTGTGAGCTGTGGGCGTGGGATGTCACGGAAGCACAGATTCGCGAATTCAATCCAAGCGGCATCATCCTGTCCGGCGGCCCGGAAAGCACCACCGAAGAGAACAGCCCGCGCGCGCCGCAGTACGTGTTCGAAGCTGGCGTGCCGGTATTCGGCGTTTGCTACGGTATGCAGACCATGGCAATGCAGCTGGGCGGCCACGTTGAAGGCTCTAACGAGCGTGAGTTTGGCTACGCACAGGTCGAAGTGGTGAACGACAGCGCGCTGGTGCGCGGTATCGAAGACTCCCTGACTGCAGACGGCAAACCGCTGCTGGACGTGTGGATGAGCCACGGCGATAAAGTGACCGCTATCCCGTCCGACTTCGTGACCGTTGCCAGCACCGAAAGCTGCCCGTTCGCGATTATGGCGAACGAAGAGAAACGCTTCTACGGCGTGCAGTTCCACCCGGAAGTGACTCACACCCGTCAGGGGATGCGCATGCTGGAGCGCTTCGTGCGCGATATCTGCCAGTGTGAAGCCCTGTGGACACCGGCTAAAATCATCGACGACGCCGTTGAGCGTATCCGTCAGCAGGTTGGCGATGACAAAGTGATCCTCGGCCTGTCCGGTGGCGTGGACTCCTCCGTAACCGCGATGCTGCTGCACCGCGCTATCGGTAAAAACCTGACCTGCGTATTCGTGGACAACGGTCTGCTGCGTCTGAATGAAGCCCAGCAGGTCATGGACATGTTTGGTGACCACTTCGGTCTGAACATCGTTCACGTGGAAGGCGAACAGCGCTTCCTGGACGCGCTGAAAGGCGAGAACGATCCGGAAGCCAAGCGTAAGATCATCGGCCGCGTGTTCGTGGAAGTGTTCGACGAAGAAGCGCTGAAGCTGACCGACGTGAAGTGGCTGGCGCAGGGCACCATCTATCCGGATGTGATTGAGTCGGCGGCTTCGGCTACCGGTAAAGCGCACGTGATCAAATCGCACCACAACGTGGGCGGTTTGCCGAAAGAGATGAAGATGGGCCTGGTTGAGCCGCTGAAAGAGCTGTTCAAAGATGAAGTGCGTAAAATCGGTCTGGAACTCGGCCTGCCTTACGACATGCTGTACCGCCATCCCTTCCCGGGCCCGGGTCTGGGCGTGCGCGTACTGGGTGAAGTGAAGAAAGAGTACTGCGACCTGCTGCGCCGTGCCGATGCCATCTTTATCGAAGAGCTGCGCAAAGCCGATCTGTACAACAAAGTCAGCCAGGCCTTTACCGTGTTCCTGCCGGTGCGCTCCGTCGGCGTGATGGGCGATGGCCGTAAATACGACTGGGTGGTTTCCCTGCGTGCTGTCGAAACCATCGACTTCATGACGGCCCACTGGGCGCACCTGCCGTACGACTTCCTCGGCCGCGTCTCCAACCGCATCATCAACGAAGTGAACGGCATTTCACGCGTGGTTTATGACATTTCAGGTAAACCGCCTGCGACGATTGAGTGGGAGTAACGCCCGCACTGGCAACCGCCAGCACCTGAAGCCTCAAAGCCCGCGTAACTGCGGGCTTTTTTATCCTGCCATCTTTCGCATCGCCCGATCCGCGCAGAATTCAGATACAGCGCCTACAGCCGTGCCGCCTGTTGTTCAATAAATTCTCTGAACCACTGCTGGGCGGGATGCGCGTCGCTGCGCCGGTGCCAGATCAGGTTGAACACCATTTCGGGCAACGACAGCGGGGGAGGGAACAGTACCAGCTGGCGACTGGCCTGCGCATGCAGCGCCACGCGCTTCATCACGGTCGCCGTCATGTGGGTTTGCGCCACGATAGACGGCACCGTAAACATCTGCTGGACCGTCAGCCCCAGCCGGCGCTTTTTACCCTGCTGCGCCAGCACCTGATCAACCAGGCCGTACAGTTCACCTTCCGGCGAGACCAGAATATGCGGCAGCGCCAGGTAGCTCTCCATATTCATGCCGCGTCTGGCCGCCGGATGGTTGCTGGCGACGATGGTGACGAATTCGTCGCGCAATACCGGCCGGGAGATGATGCGGCTATCGCTGTGGGTAGGCATGACGCCGATGGCGACATCAATCGCGCCGGCATCTAACAAATCGACCGCGTGATCGCGGTTGGTAAACGCCTGCACATTCAATGACACGCCGGGGGCGACGTCCTGTAGCGCCTGCATTAACGAAGGCAGCAACACGAAAGCCGGATACTCCGACACGCCCAGTTTGAAGTTTATTTGCGCTTTTTCCGCTGCAAATGCGGGCTTTGCCACCAGCGTCGCTTCGAGCTGGCGCAACGCCCCGGCGATGGGGCCGGACAGATCGCGCGCACGCGCTGTTGGCAGTAAACCCTCCGCGCTGCGCATGAACAGCGGGTCACCGAACAGGGTGCGTAACCGTGACAAAGCGGCACTCATCGCCGGCTGGCTGACGCCCACCTGGGTTGCCGCCCGCGTGACGTTGCGCTCGTTCATCAGCGCGTCAAAAGCCACTAACAGATTGAGATCGATGCCATGAAAATCCATACGGCAAATAATCACTCATATTGAATATTTGTTGGACGAATTGTAGGGCGCTGCGCAAAATTCCACAACCAACCCCCACCTGAAAGTGAATAACGATGAATCCAGCAGCAGAATACGTACAACGGCTCAAAATTGAACGACAGGCGGTAGAGACGCTCTATCAGGCCTTCAGCGACAATAACCCCGATCTGGTCGATAGCGTGCTGGCTCCGTCATGGGAAGACATTCCGCTGGCGCCAGGACAAGTTGCCGGACCGGAGGGCATCAAGCCGATCATTCGCATGCTGGCGCAGGCCTTTCCGGACGTGAAGATCGTGGTGCATGACATGATTCAGGAACCGGGCCGCATCGCGGCGCGGGCGGAAATCAGCGGCACCCATCTCGGCGAAATTTTCGGTATCGCGCCGACCGGCAAGAAAGTCAGCTTCCGGCTGCATGAGTTCCATGCGCTGGAGGACGGCCGTCTGATCACCACCTGGCACATGGAGGATTGGTTTGGCCTGTTCCTCCAGCTTGGCCAGTTTCCGCCACAAGCCTGAATCAGACCGGAGAGTTGATAATGAAAGCAGCATTGATTGATACGTTTGGCACCGCCGATGTGCTGACGATTGGCGAACGTCAACTTCGCGCCGCCAGTCCGGATGAGGTGACGGTACAGGTTGAAGCGGCGAGCGTTAATCCGCTGGATGTGAAAATCATCTCAGGGCACATGCAGCAGGTTTTCCCGGTGGACCTGCCTTACGTGCCGGGCATGGATTTCTGCGGCGTGATTACAGCGGTTGGCGATCACGTGAGCCATTTAAACGCGGGCGATCGCGTATTCGGACGCACGCCACCGGGCGCAGGCGGGGCTTTTGCACAAAGCCTGGTGATCGCCGCCGATGACGTATGCCTTGTCCCGGCAGCGATGAGCGCTGAACAGGCCGCAGCGCTGCCTACCGCGTTTGGCTCCGCGCAGCAGGCATTGTTCGATGTGGGCCAGCTGCAGCGCGGCGAGCGCGTGCTGATTCACGCCGCAGCGGGTGGCGTCGGCAGCATGGCCGTCCAGCTGGCGCATCAGGCGGGCGCTTATGTCATCGCCACGGCGTCGGCGAAAAACCACGCGCTGGTGACCAGTCTGGGCGCCGATGAAGTGATTGACTACCGCACGCAGGACTTTGCAGCAACGCGCGATATCGACCTGGTGATAGATAGCGTCGGCGGCGAAACGCTGAGCCGCTCCTGGTCCGTGCTGCGCGCCGGCGGGCGCATTGCCACGCTGGTGGAGTTTGGCATCACGCCCGTCGGCGGCCAGCACGGCGAGTTTGTCTTCTTCGCCAGCGCGACGCCGTATCTTGCCCGGGCGAGCAGCCTGTTCCAGGCCGGGCAGTTACAGGTCATCACCGACGCTATCTTTACGCTGGATGATGCACGCTCCGCACTGGAGAAGGTGGCGACCGGCCATGCGCGCGGCAAAGTGATTATCCGCGCCAATCCTTAACGCCTGGCGTCATGTCGCAGTAAAAACGCGCCCGCTACCCCGCAGGCGTTTGTTTACCGGTTTGTCGCAGGGGATAAGGATGTGTTAATAATCTGGCGTTAACGGCAGAGGCTTCAGGAGGAAACGTGCTGTTTAATTTCAGAGCCGCGGGCAAGCGCGCACCACCTGGCAAACGCCCGCTGACATCCATCATCATTCTCTATCTTGTGATGCTGTGCGGTACGGCTTTTCTCGCGTTTCTGCCGCTGATCTGCGCGATGGGCGCGGGATATGTCGCCAGTCTGGCGGGCTGCCAGCTGGACGAAGGCAACGTGCATCCCTGTTACATCCTGGGAGAAGATCGCGGCCAGTTGCTGTATGAATTAGGCGTCATGGGCTGGTTCCTGCTCGGCACCATTCCCCTGGGTGGGATACTGTTTTTACTCGCAACGCTCACCTTCATCGTTCAGCTGGTGGGCTATTACCGGCAAACACGCGCTGAGGGTCATCGGTAATTCACGTCAGGACTGTTCCGCACAAATCTCCAGGCAAAACCCGAGAAATGCCTCCACCGCCGCCGGGGCCAGACGGCGCGAAGGCCGGGTGATAAACAGCGGATAGGTTTCGTCAGGCCAGTCGGGGAAAAGTTCGACCAGTTCACCGCTGGCGATCAGATGTTGCACGCTCAGCGCCAGCACCTGGGCCACGCCGGCACCGCCGACGCACGCCTGTACCATTAAATCCGGATCGGTTGTGGTCAGATGGCCGTGGGTGGCGACCGTCAGCCGCTGCGTGCCACGATGAAACTCCCAGCTAAAGGGCTTATTGCTGCGCGGATCGATGTATTGCAGACAATTGTGCTCAGTCAGCTGCTGCGGCTGCGTCGGGCGGCCACAGCGTGCCAGATAGTCCGGAGCGGCCACCGTCAGGACGCGCGTTTGTAACAGCAGGCGTGAGGTCATGGTGGACGGCGGCTGTGGCCCGAAACGCACCGCCACATCAATACCTTCTGCCACCAAATCGCCCACATCGGGCTGCTGCAAAATCGTCAGTTCCAGATGCGGATAACGGGCACGCAGCAGCGGCAGCTTTGCCGCCAGCACATAGCGGGAAAACAGCGGATTCAGGCTCACGCGCAGCGTACCGCGCACCGTCACGGCGGCGCCGGAGACGTAGTTTGCTGCTTCTTCAATGCCTTCCAGATGCGGCGCCGCCCGCTCATAAAGGCTGGCACCTTCGCTGGTGAGATGCAGGGTGCGGGTGGTGCGATCCAGCAGGCGCACGCCGAGACGCTGTTCCAGTCGCGAAATCGCCCGGCTGACGCCCGAGGCGGACAACCCCAGCACGTCGCCGGCGCGGCTGAAGCTGCCGGCTTCAACCACGGCTGCCAGCACGCTCATGCCGGATAATAGTCGGCCATCAAAACTCATCCTGTTCTCCATCTTTGATTTTCAGCAAAGATCATTTGCCTGAGCCTACCTTTATCAAAAATGCGCTGCAACTTATTGTGTGCCCCGAAACGCGACCGGCACTGAACGCCGGATTCCAGATCCCTTTTGAGGAGAATGTTATGACTGTACGGCGCACCCTTTTTAAAGGCGGCACTATCCTGACGCTGGACGCCAGCGTGCCCGACCTCGTCTGTGGCGATGTGCTGATTGAGGACGATCGTATCGCCGCCGTGGGGGAAAACCTTTCCGCCGACGATGCGCAGGTGATTGATGCCCGCGGCCATATCGTGATGCCAGGCCTGGTGGATGCGCATCACCATATGTGGCTGGGTGCGATGCGCCGCCTGATGCCCAACGTTGACGACCTGTTTGTCTATATCGATGTGGTGGCAGAAACGCTCGGCGCGCATTACCGTCCGCTGGATATGTACCTCAGCACCCGGCTGACGGCGCTGGCATGCCTGGATGCCGGCATCACCACGGTGATTGATGCCTGCCACAGTTCACGCAGTCCGGCGCATACCGATGCGGCGCTCGACGCGCTGCAGGAGAGCGGGATTCGTGCGCTGCACATGGTTGGCGCAGCAATGGATAAGCAGGCTTCCAGCGATCATCTGCCGGGCGATCTGGCCCGTCTCGCCAGCCGCTGGAACCACGCCGGCAGTCGCGTGCAGGTTGGCCTGTTTGGTCAGCTCAACCTGGCGTGGTGGCGCGTAGCGCGCGAGCTGGATATGCGCATTCTCACCGAGTTTATTGGTGACCTGGCGCAACTGCCGGCGGAGTTTGCCGAAGCCGGCTTGCTGGGTCCGCACAACATTTTCAACCACTGCACGCGCGTACCGGCGCACACCTGGCAGCAGCTGGCGGACGCGGGCGTCAACATTACCGTGAATCCGCGTTCGGATGCGCTGTTTGGTTTCGACGACGACAGCTTTGCCTGGCAGCAGGCGGTCGATCGCGGAATGACGCCGGCGCTCGGTATCGATCTCGATACCGCCTTCGGCAGCGATCTGTTCGGTGAAATGCAGGCGCTGTTTAACCAGCAGCGCTCAGCGATGCGCTATCGCCGCTTCCGGGGCGAAAGCGACGTACCGGCACCGATTAGCGTGAAAGCCGTACTGCAGTCGGCAACGATTAACGGCGCGCGTGCGGCCGGGCTGGAGCAGCAAACGGGCACGCTGACGCCAGGTAAACAGGCCGACGTTATTATGCTGCGCACCGATGGTATCGGCGTTTTCCCGCTGACCAGCGTGACGGCAACGGTGGTGCAGGCGGTGCAACGCGCCGATGTTGATACCGTGATGGTGGCGGGTGAACTGCGTAAACGTCATGGTCAGTTGCTCAACGTCGATGTGGCACAGCTGAACGCGGAAGTCACCGCTTCGCGCGACTATCTGCTGAATGCCAGCGGCTATCACCATTCTTTGTTTGCCTGATTTTCCGCAGCGCGGCGGCCTGCCGCGCTGTCTGTTCATTTATGGAGGCTGTTATGTCTGCATTAAGCGCGCAGGCTGAAGCTGCGCATTTGTCGCGACCAGCGACCGGCGTGATTGCCGCGCTGTTTTGCGGTTATCTGGCGGTCGGCTTGCCGCTGCCGGTAATCCCGCTGTTTATCCATCAGCATCTCGGTTTCAGCAACCTGTGGGTCGGGCTGGTGATCGGGATACAGTTTGTTGCCACCGTGCTGACGCGCGGTTACGCCGGTCAACTGACCGATCGCGTTGGCGGTAAGCGCTCGGCGCTGCAGGGCGCGGCGGTGTGTGCGCTGGCTGGCGTGCTGTACTGGCTGGCCGCACTGCCGGGCTTTTCACCGGCGGTCAGTCTGGCGCTGGTGATTGCCGGACGGCTGGCGGCGGGTATGGGCGAAAGCCAGTTCGTCACCGGCTGCGTGGCCTGGTCAATCGCCTCGGTCGGGCCACAGCGTGCCGGTCTGTCGATGTCCTGGACCGGTATCGCCATGTTTGCCGCGCTGTCGCTCGGTGCCCCTGCCGGCATGATGCTGTATCAGCACGTCGGCTTAGCGGCGGCGATGCTGGCCTGCATCGCGGCTCCGCTGCTGGCGGCGCTCATCGCCACGGCTGCCAGCGGTTATCGCGCGGTCGGGGGAACACGTTTGCCGTTCTATCGGGTGATTGGCCGCATCTGGCGGGAAGGCTGTGGCCTGATGCTGCAGGGCGTCGGACTGGCCGGCCTGACGGCCTTCGCCTCGCTCTACTTCGCCGCGCGTCACTGGCAGCTGGCCGGCTGGGTGATGACCGCGTTTGGCGTTGGTTTTATCGCCGTGCGCCTGGTGCTGGGACATCTGCCGGATCGCATTGGTGGCTACCGCGTGGCGGCTTATTCACTGCTGGTGGAGGCGCTGGGGCAGATGCTGCTGTGGTTTGCGCCTGACGAAACCCTGGCGCTCACCGGCGCGCTGATTACCGGTCTTGGCTGTGCGCTGATCTTTCCCGCCCTCGGCGTGGAAGCGCTGAAGCGCGTGCCGCCGGCCAGTCGCGGCAGCGCCATGGGCGCCTTCGTTGCTTTTCTCGACATCGCTTATGGTATTTCCGGACCGATTGCCGGTGCCATCGCCAGCCACTTCAGCTATGCCGCCGTCTATCTGTTTGGTGCGGCCTGTGCGCTGCTCGGTGCGCTGCTGGCGCTGACATCGCGCGCCGCTTCACTTCACGCTTAAGGAGTTTTCCATGTCACGTATTTTTATTTCCGGTTCATCCACCGGCCTCGGGCTGATGGCGGCTGAACTGCTGGTTGAGCAGGGCCATCAGGTGGTGCTGCACGGACGCAACGCCGCGCGTGCCCGCGCCGCGCAGGAGGCGCTACCGCAGGCTGAAGCCGTGGTCAGCGGCGACGTGATAACCATCGCCGGCGCCCGCAGTGTGGCGCAGCAGGTTAATGCGCTCGGCAGATTTGATGCGGTGATCCACAACGTGGCGGTTGGCTATCGCGAGCCTTATCAGTTAACCGCAGATGGCCTGCCGCATCTGTTCGCCATCAACACGCTGGCACCCTATATTCTTACCGCGCTGATTGAACGGCCGCAGCGGCTGATTTACCTCAGCTCCGGCATGCATCATCATGCCGAAGCTAACCTGGATGATATTTTGTGGCAGCGGCGGCGCTGGCACGCTTCGCAGGCTTATGCTGAGAGTAAACTGCATGATGCCATACTGGCGTTTGCCATCGCCCGGCGCTGGCCGCAGGTATACAGCAACGCGCTGGAGCCAGGCTGGGTGCCGACCAAAATGGGCGGTGCCGGGGCACCCGACGATCTTGATCAGGCGCATCGTACCCAGGTGTGGTTAGCCACCGCTGATGAGGCACGGGTCAGCGGAGAGTACTTTTATCACCGTCAGGCGCTGGCGGCTAATCCGCAGGCGCGCAATCCACGGCTGCAGCAGCAGTTGCTGGCGATATGCGCCGATATCAGCGGTATCGCCCTGCCTGACTAAGGAAAAATCAGCTGACCGGGCACCGCAACGCATATTTTGTCCACCGCATAGTTGGTGAATACAGACGCTGCCGTTTCGGCGCATCATGGCGGGAGCGTTTTTTCACCACCGGGATGTCCATGCATGTTGCCTGTTAAAGCTGTTTTACTCTCTTTTCTCTGTGTGGTGTTACTGTCGCTGGCGGCCAGCCTGGCGCAGGCGACGCGCAGCGGTGAGTTCACCACCGAACGCGGTGGCTGGGCGACGGCGCGGCGTGATTCGGCCGGGCTGGCACCGGATCCGCAGCGCTTCGCCAGTGAGGCGATTGTTCAGGTGTATGCCGCGCCAACCTACGGCTGGAAAGGCGCGGTGGCCGTGCATCCGTGGATTATCTTTAAGCGCGCCGGAGAAACCCGCTATAACCGTTATGAGGTGATTAGCTGGGGCAGCGGCGATAAAGTGCGGCGCAACAGCAATCTGCCGGACGGCTACTGGTACGGTGCGCGTCCGCGTTTGCTGGTGTCACATCGCGGTGCGGCTGCGCAGGCGATGATCCCGCAGATTGAAGCGGCGATTCAATCCTATCCGTGGCCCAACACCTATCATGCGTGGCCGGGCCCCAACAGCAACACCTTCCTCGCTCACATTGGCCGTGAAGTGCCGGCGCTGAAGCTCGATTTGCCCGCCAATGCCATCGGTAAGGATTTCCGTTCGCTGCTGCATCCGCTTGGCCTGCCGCCATCCGGGCGCGGCGTGCAGCTGTCGCTGCTCGGCGTGCTGGGCGTCACGCTGGGTGCGGAAGAGGGCGTGGAGGTGAATCTGCTGGGACTCAATCTGGGGCTGGATTTCACCCCGCTGCGTCTGCGGCTGCCGTTTATCGGCGGGGTGGGGCAGGATAATTTACAGAAGGATAAGCCCTGAGACAGCGCCGC
Organism: Enterobacterales bacterium; assembly: GCA_039593635.1. GTDB lineage: Bacteria > Pseudomonadota > Gammaproteobacteria > Enterobacterales > Enterobacteriaceae > Enterobacter. The sequence goes on along the minus strand of JBCNOW010000004.1, from coordinate 30,876 downwards.
GCCGCGACAGTATCGGTTCGCGGGCGGCGCGGGCTCGCAGCCGTTAACAGACGCCGAAATCCCCGTCTTCATGATAGAGATTGACGCTGTCGGCCTTCACCTCGATCTCTTTTTTGATCGGATCGTCAACGCGGGCGCACCACAGCGTATCGCCCGCAACGCGCAGCACCTGCATTTTGGGACCACCGGTTTTCGCCTGCACAAAATCATCCACGTTAAACATCACTGCTCTCCAGTTGATTAGGAATCAACGCTGATTGTAGCTGCGCTTCAGTGGCCGTGCAGCAGAAACAGCGTGGCCAGACCGAGGAAGATAAAGAAGCCGCCGGTATCAGTGATGGCGGTGATCAGCACGCTGGAGCCGACCGCCGGGTCGCGTTTGAGTTTGGTCATAATCAGCGGAATCAGCACGCCCATCAGCGCCGCCAGCAGCAGATTCAGCACCATCGCCAGCATCATCACGCCGCCCAGTTGCAGGTTGTCGTACATCAGCCAGGTCACGCCGCCCATGATGCCGCCCCAGAACAGGCCGTTAAGCAGCGCCACGCCGAGTTCACGCGCAATCAGAAACGAAAAGTTGCCGGGTTCAACCTGATGCAGCGCCAGCGCGCGCACGATCATGGTGATGGTCTGATTGCCGGTGTTACCGCCAATGCCGGCGACAATCGGCATCAGCGTGGCCAGCGCCACCAGCTGCGAAATGGTGTCCTCAAACAGACCAATGACGCGCGAGGCGATAAATGCCGTACACAGGTTGACGGCCAGCCAGGTCCAGCGCTTTCTTACCGCTTTGCGCACCGGTGCAAACACGTCTTCACCCTGGCTGATGCCGCCCATCTTACGGATGTTGCTTTCGTTCTCTTCGTTCACCAGGTCAATAACATCTTCCACGGTGATACGGCCAATCAGCTTGCCTTTGGCATCGGTCACCGCAGCAGAGATCAGGTTATAGCGTTCGAAGGCGCTGGCGGCCTCTTCCGCTTTGTCATCCAGCTGGAAAGTGGTGGGGCGCGCGTTCATCACCTCGGCCACCAGCGTTTTAGGTTTGTTGAGCAGGATATCGGTCAGCGCCAGTTCACCCAGTAGCTGGTTGTGTTCGTCGGTGATGAAGATTTTATCGGTGCCGTCCGGCATGCTTTTGCGCTTGCGCAGATAGCGTTGCACCGTCGCCAGCGTCACGTCTGAGCGCACGGTGAGGATATTGAAGTCCATCACCTGGCCGACGCGATCGCGATCCAGCTCAATCACATCCAGCAGTCGGGCGCGCAGGCTGGGGTCGAGCGTGGTGAGCAGGCGGCCGGTGAGATCGCGCGGCAGATAACGCGCCAGATAGACCTGATCGTCAATATCCAGCGGCTCGATGGCGCGCAGGATTTCGCGGTCGGTCATCTCTTCCGTCAGGCTGGCCCACACGGTTTCGGAGGCCTCCACCAGCACGCGACCGCGTTGCTCGTAGGGCACCAGCCGCCACAGCGCCAGACGCTCCTCTTCCGGCAGCGCTTCGAGAATGTCCGCCAGGTCGGCCGCGTGCAGCTGCGGCAGTTCATGCTCCAGCTGCTGACGCCAGCCGGTGATTTTGCGCAGTTCGGCGGCGTTGAGGTCGACGGATTTATCCAGCAGCACATCGACTAAATCATGCTCGCTGAGCAGAAGGTGCAGAATTCGCTGGCGGGTTTCTGATAGTTGTTGTGCGTGCGAAGCAGACATAACGCGTCCTTTGTGTCTGTAAAGTCAGGTCAAAGTGTAGCGCGTTGCGGGTAAAGTGGGCGTAACAAGCAGCATTGCCGCGGCGGACAATGTGATGGCAGAGCGACGATGACCCGCAAATTCCTTAGCGCGTCTCGCTGGTGCTCAGTGTGACCGGTTCAGGTGCGGCTTTCTTTTGCTGATGATGCTCGATGGCACCGGGAATAATGAAAATCAGACGGCCAACCAAAATAAAGAAACTGATCAGCAAAACGATGCGGGTCATGGTACCGGTTTTGGGACGTCTTCGTGCAGAGATGGCGTTATTCACGCGGGGTGGTTCCTGTCAAAGCCCGGCTGGGCGGTGGCAACATTTAGTCACAACCCGACCGGGAGGTCAACCGCTGCGTGAAAAATGAGCAGAAAAGGTTAAGATTGCCTTGATCGATATCAGCCGCCGGGCGAAGCGTGCGTCATCGACTCTGCAGGGGCGTCATTGATGACGACCGAAAGCCGCATACTTTCACCAACCGCACTAATCCGTTGTAGGGTCGCCATTGATGGCGACCGGACCATCTTGTTGCCAGACATCAGTAGCTGGCTTTCTGCGCCAGCAGGGTAGCGAAGCGATACTTAATGCGCTGACCGTGTTCATCGCGGCGATGCAGTTCACCGACCTCTTCGTTGTACTTCACGATGTGCCAGTTACGGTAATAATGGCTCAGCTCGCCCGATTTAAAGGTAAACGGGAAGTTTTGCGTGTTGGGATAATCGTCGGTGTTCATCGCCGCCACAATCAGGTTGTAACCGTACTTGCGCGTGCTGGCCTGCATATCGGCGATCAGCTGCGGGATGGTCGCCGGCTGCAGGAACATCATCACCACGGTGGAAAACACAAACTGATAATCACCGTTGAAGCGCACCTGATTCAGGTCGCACTGTTCGGTATGTATCTGCTGCAGCTGCTCTTCCGCGATGATGCTGTTAAGCCGTTCCAGACTCTGCGGATTATTATCCCATGCGGTCACCGCAAAACCGTGCTGATTAAGCAGCAGGCTGTTGCGGCCCTGGCCGCAGCCGAGGTCCAGCGCGTTACCCACTGCCAGTTTTGGCAGCGCTGCCAGCACTTCGGAGTGGGGCGGCGTCAGGCCGTATTTCTCCGCAAAATAGTTATCGGGGCGTGTTGTCATAGTGCTATTGCGGGCCTGAAGCCCGCGTTACTCCTCTTCCAGCATCAGTTTCCAGCCGGTGACCGCTTCCCAGTACTGCTGCTCTTTTTCCAGATCCAGCAGGACCAGCGCGTTCTGGCTAAACCAGTCGTGCGGGAAGCTCAGCGTCCAGTGATGATCGTCGGTTTTCAGCTTCAGCGTGCGGCGGCGTGTGGTGGCGCCTGACGCTGATTATTCAGCAGCACGCCCAGACGCAGCAGCTGAAGATCAGCGGCAGGAACTGCTTTTTCTTGAACAGCGTGAAGCGCGGCAGATCGTCGAGCTTGATGGCTTTGCGGTGATAGCGCACCAGGGTGGCCATCATGGTTTGCTGCTCCTGGTTGAAGCCCGGCAGATCGCTGTTTTGCAGAATATAGGCCGAATGGCGGTGCATCCCGCTGTGGTTGATGTTCAGCCCCACTTCGTGCAGCATCGCGGCCCATTTCAGCAGCGCGGCCAGCTGCGGGTGGGCGAGCTTCGGATTCTGCTCCTGCCACTGATCGTACATCTGCACGGTGGTTTCCAGCACGCGCTTCGCCTGCTCGCGGTCGATGTTGTACTGGTTGGCCAGGCTTTGCGCGGTGCGGCTGCGAATATCCTGATGGCGGAAGCGGCCTTCCATCTCATACAGCACGCCTTCACGCAGCGCACCGTCAGAGAGACGCAGCTCCTTAATGGCCAGCGCATCGAATACACCGCACAGGATAGCCAGCCCCGGTACAAACACCGCTTTACGCTCGTCGGAAAGACCCGGCAGGCTTAACGCGTCGAAACTTTTATGTTTCAGCACCTCTTCAGTCAGCAACGTCAGGCGCTCGGGGGTGATAAAACCGTCTTTTTCACCCATCGCCAGCAGCACTTCATGCGCCGCCTTGATGGTGCCCGACGCGCCCAGCGCCACGTTCCAGCCCTGAATGCGGTACTGCCAGGCCAGGTTTTCCAGCTTCTGGATCGCAGCCATTTTCGCCCGCTGGAAGTTCTCGCGGGTGATGGTGCCGCCCGGGAAATACATCTGCGCGAAGCTGACGCAGCCCATGCGGCGGCTCTCCACCAGCCGCGGCTCAAAATCTTCGCCGATCACCAGCTCCGTCGAGCCGCCGCCGATATCAATCACCAGCTTGCGGCCTTTTTCCGGCTGCGTGTGCTCAACGCCCATAAAAATCAGACGCGCCTCTTCGTTACCGGAGATGATCTCAATCGGGTAGGGGATCACTTTTTCGGCCCGCTTGAGGAACTCCGGCGCGTTCAGCGCCTGGCGCAGCGTGTGCGTGCCCACGATGCAGACGCTGGAGGGCGAGAAGCCCTGCAGGCGTTCAGCAAACAGCGACAGGCAGTTCAGGCCGCGCTCCATCGCCTCTTCGCTGAGCATGCTGCGTTCATCAAGCCCATCCGCCAGGTGTACGCGCTGCTTCAGACGACCGATGATCTGCAGCGCGCCATCCACCTCACGGGCGATGACCATGTGGAAACTGTTAGAGCCAAGATCGACCGCGGCGAATTCCTGCGGGCGTGGGGTCTTATCATTTATCGGCATAGGTTAATCGGGTTGCTCGAGTGATTTGATATAGTCGTAAATCGCCAGCTGTGACCGCACTTTGCGGCGATTGCCGCGCGGTACATAGCGGTTACTGAGTTCTTTGTCGATATAGCGCGCTTTTACCGTATCGCTGAACAGAATCTCAATAATGTCGAGGATCCGCTGTTTCAGACGCGGATCCAGCAGCGGGGCCGCGACTTCAATTCGATAGTCAATATTGCGCGTCATCCAGTCCGCCGAAGAGAGATAGACCTGTTTATCGCCCGCATTATCGAAAATATAGACCCGATCGTGCTCCAGGTAGCGGTCAACAATGCTGATAACGCGAATATTGTCGCTGATGCCTTCCAGTTCGGGGATCAGCGAGCACATGCCGCGGATCAGCAGGTTAACCGGCACGCCGGAGCTGGACGCGGCATACAGCCTGTCCACCAGTCCTTTGTCGACCAGGTTGTTGAGCTTCAGCGTGATGCCGGACGACAAGCCTTTCTGGGCGTTGGCGATCTCTTTATCGATCATATCGTACAGCAGGCGGCGCGAGTTCTGCGGCGACACCAGCAGATAATCGAAGCTTACCGGGCGGTACGGGTTCTCGATAAAGTTAAAGACCCGGCGCACCTCGTTGGTGATGCGGGCATCGGCGGTCAGCAGCGAGTAGTCGGTATAAATACGTGCGGTTTTTTCGTTGAAGTTCCCGGTGCCGATGTGGGCATAACGCACCACGTCGTCGCCCTCTTTGCGGGAGATCAGGAACAGCTTGGCGTGAATTTTCAGCCCCGGCGCGGAGAAGATCACGTGCACGCCCGCTTCCGTCAGACGGCGCGCCCAGTGAATGTTGGCCTCTTCGTCGAAGCGCGCCTGCAGCTCAACCACCACGGTCACTTTTTTGCCGTTGTGCGCGGCGTGGATCATCGCGTCGATGATGCGGGAATCTTTGGCCACGCGGTAGATGTTGATTTTGATCGCCAGCACGCTCGGGTCGAAGGAGGCCTGACGCAGCAGCTCCAGCACGTGCTCAAACGTGTGGTACGGATAGTAGAGCAGCACGTCGCGCTCGCGGATGGCGTCGAAACCGTTGCGGAATTTATCGAACCAGAGATGGCGCAGGCGCGGCAGCGGTTTGTTCACCAGATTGGCTTTGCCGACGTTCGGGAAGCCAATAAAGTCTTTAAAGTTGTGGTAACGGCCGCCCGGCACGATGGAGTCATAGCGCGAGATGGTCAGCTTCTCGCGCAGCATTTCCACCATGGCGTCCGGCATATCGCGCTGATAGACAAAGCGCACCGGCTCGGCCGTCAGGCGCTGTTTCAGGCTGGAGGACATCAGCTCCATCAGGCTGGCTTCCATCTCGTGCACCAGGTCATATTCGGCGTCACGGGTCATCTTCATCGAGTAGGCGTTCAACGCATCGTAATCGAAGAAGCCTTTGAAGATGTCGTCCAGGCAGTAGCGCAGGATGTTATCCAGCAGGATCATCGGCTTGCGTCTGCGCGGGGTTTCCGGCGGCAGGTTCACAAAGCGCGGCACCTTATCGGACGGGATCTCCAGCAGGGCGTAACGGATGGATTCACCGCGAATAATTTCCACCGCCAGGTAGGTGTAGTCATCTTTCAGGAACTGCACCAGGTCGGTTTCGCGGTTGATCAGAATCGGGGTAATGTGCTGGCGCAGGTACTGTTTAAAGTAGTGACGCAGCCAGCTTTTGTTGGTTAACGGAAAGCTGACGTTCGTTAATCAGGAAGATTTGATTGCGCGCCATCTCCAGCAGCAGTTCGTTATACAGGCCGTCAAATTCCTGATCGGCTTTCAGACACGCGGGACTGAATTTTGCCTAGCAGATGGCGCGAGTGCGAGTTTAAGCCCTGTTCTTCGCTGATGATGATCCGCCGTTTCAGCTCGGCAAAGCGAACCTTGTAGAACTCATCCAGGTTGTTGGAATAAATGCCCAAAAAACGCATGCGCTCGATCAGCGGGTTACTTTTGTCTGCCGCTTCCTGGAGTACGCGTTCGTTAAATGCTAACCAGCTTAGCTCTTTCTCGATATATAACTTTTCCTGACCCATTCTGACTCCGTGATGCTGTTGCTGGACGGAATGTCCGGCGGAATAAACGCAAAATTGCGGTTCCGCTCAGTGTCCTCCACCATTATGGCGAGAGTATGGCAGCCTTGTCCAACCTCAACAGTTGTCTTATCAATCAGCTACGGGCAACATAGCGGCATAACTTCAAGGGTAACTCTGGCCTGCATGAGCATAAATCGTATTCCTGTCCACTTTAGTGACCGTCGTCGACGCGCCATCGATCAGTTCGTGCGCCGCATCGTCACGGCCTGCGGTGTGGGAATTTTACTGCTGATGCTGCTGCTGTTCTTCTGGCTGATCTGGGTGGTAATGCCGCTGTTCAGCGCGCCGGGCATGCAGCCGACGCTCAGTCAGCAGCTGTGGGACAAAGCCCCGGCGCTGGCGCTGGGCAGCGAAGGCCAGCTCGGCTGGCGCATCAGCCGCAACGAGGCGCGCTTTATTCCGCTCGACGGCCAGCCAGCGGGCGACGCGCTGGCGCTGAAAGGCCAGCCGCAGGCGGCAGTGACCAGCAGCGACGGCAGCAGCGTATTGCTCAATATGCAGGGCGATCTGTTGCTGATGCAACCGCTCATCCACGGCCAGCACGGTGAATGGTATTTCCCGCTGGGCGATCGGCCGCTGCATCTGCCGCAGGGCGCGGTCAGCCAGATGGCGCTGGCAGTGCCGGGTGATCACCAGTGGCGCATCGCCGCGCAAACGCCGGCCGGTATCAGCCTGCTGACCTTTGCCGGCCAGAAACGCGTCGACCAGATTGTATTGCCCGGTGAGCAGGCCGACCTGATGCGGTTGTCGCCGGACGGCACGCTGCTGTACACCAGTGCCGGACGGCTGTTGCGGGTGTGGCAGATTACGCCGCAGGGCGCGCAGCTGCGGGAAACCCAGACGCTGACTCAGCAACCGCGCAGCCTGCAACTGCTGGCGGGCGGGCGCAGCTTACTGATTCAGGATGCGCGTGGCATTCAGCAATGGTTTGCCATCACTGGTGACCACGGGCCACGGCTGGAGCAGATTCACACCTTCACGCACAGCGCGGGTGTGCTCGGCATCGTGCCTGAGGCGCAGCGGCGCGTTTTTGCCAGCTTTGACGCGCAGGGCGTGGTGCGCCTGTTCGCCAGCAAGCAGGCGGGCCCGATTGTCACGCGCCAGCTGGCCGCGGGCATCAGCGCGCTGGCGTTGTCTCCGCGCGGCGATAGCCTGATCGTCGAACGTGCCGGACAGTGGCAGCAGTTCGCGCTGGATAATCCGTGGCCCGATTTCAGCTGGCGCAATCTGTGGCAGAAAATCTGGTATGAAAACTATCCGCAGCCGGACTGGGTATGGCAGTCCACCGCCGCTGGCGACAGCTATCAGGCCAAATTCAGCCTGATGCCGCTGGTGATCGGCACGCTGAAAGCGGCGTCGCTGGCGCTGCTGTTTGCCACGCCGCTGGCGCTGGCGGCGGCGATGTATACCGCATGGTTTATGTCGCCGGGCCTGCGCCGCTGGGTCAAGCCGGGCATTGAAATGATGGGCGCGTTGCCAAGCGTGGTGATTGGCCTGATCGCTGGCGTGTGGCTGGCGCCGCACATCAGTCGCGCGCTGCCCGGCGTGATGCTGCTGCCGCTGGTGCTGGCCGCCACGCTGCTGCTGTGCGGCGTGCTCAGTCCGCGGTTGCCGGCGCGCTGGCGGCGGCCCGGTTTTGAAGTGCTGCTGCTGATGCCGCTGCTGTTACTGGTGACGTTACTGACGCTGTGGCTGCCGACACTGTGGTGGCCGCAGATGGGCGAACAGCTGGCGCACTATGAGCAGCGTAACCTGCTGGTGGCGGCGCTGGCGATGGGCTTTGCGCTGGTGCCGCTGATCTTTACCCTGGCGGAAGATGCGCTGTTTAGCGTGCCGGTGGCACTGGGGCAGGGCTCGCTGGCGCTGGGCGCGACACCGTGGCAAACCCTGACGCGCGTGGTGCTGCCGGGCGCGTCGGCAGGTATTTTTGCTGCATTGATGATCGGCTTTGGTCGTGCGGTGGGCGAAACCATGATTGTGCTGATGGCCACCGGCAACACCCCGGTGAGCGAAGGCGGACTGTTTGCCGGGCTGCGCGCGCTGTCAGCCAATATCGCCATTGAAATGCCGGAAGCCGCGGCGGGCAGCGCCCATTATCGCATCCTGTTTCTCAGTGCGTTGCTGCTGCTGATATTCACGCTGGCGATCAACACCGTGGCGGAACTGATTCGTCAGCGGCTGCGCCAGCGCTACAGTCAGCATGAGGGGCAGGCATGAGCGCGCTGCGTCAAAACGATCGCTGGCGCTGGCTGACTGCCGGTGCGGTCGCCGTCTGCCTGCTGGCATTTACCTTATTAATCGGCCTGCTGGGCTGGCAGGGCGTCAGGGCGTTCTGGCCGCAGCCGGTCGATCAGTATCAGTTCCAGCCGCCGCAGGGGGCACCGCTGATGGTGCTGGGTGAAACGCTGGATCGCCAGCAGCAGGGCGATCGCTGGCGCTACGTAGTGAAAACCGGTAACCGCGATTTTGCCGCGCCGGATTTCCGCGTCATCGTCAGTCAGGGCGAAGCGCAAACCCGACGCCCGGCAGAAGTGCTGGTGCTACAGCGACGCAGTGGCGGCAATGCCTACGGCTGGCTGGTGGAGCTGCGTGAAGACAACGAGGTGCTGACCGCGCGCGACCGCGATGCACTGCTGCAGCAGCGGCTGAAGCAGGTGCATGAGCAGCTGCGCCAGGCGAGCAACATCCGGCGTATTGAAATGGCGCGCCTTAACGCGCAGCTGGAGAGTCTGCAACAGCAGGCCGACGAGCAGCGGCGCGGTGGTCACTTCAGCCTGCAGGATCAGTCAGAACTGGATGCCAACAGCGCGGCGCTGCATAAACGCTTCGGCGCGCTGGCGCAGCAGCTGGCGCATCTGCAGCATGAAAGCCAGCGCGATACGCTGGTACTGCGCGACGTGCAGGGCGACGATCATCTGATTCCGCTGGCGCAAGTGGTGGCTGCCTGGTATCCAAACAGCCTGAGCCTCGGGCAGAAAATCGGGCATTTCCTCAGTCAGATCTGGCAGTTTGTCAGTGACTCGCCCACCTCGGGCGGCAGTGAAAATGGCGCGCTGCCGGCGATTTTCGGCACTGTTTTGATGGTGCTGCTGATGTCGGTGATTGTCATGCCGCTGGGCGTGGTGGCCGCCGTCTGGCTGCACGAATACGCCGGGCGCAACGCGCTCACCCGGCTGGTGCGCATTGCGGTGGTGAATCTGGCTGGCGTGCCGTCGATTGTGTATGGCGTGTTTGGCCTCGGCTTTTTTGTCTGGCTGATTGGCGGTACCCTCGATCAGCTGTTCTTCTCCCGCTCGCTGCCCAATCCTACCTTCGGCACGCCCGGCCTGCTGTGGGCGGCGCTGACGCTGGCGCTGCTGACGCTGCCGGTAGTGATTGTCGCCACTGAAGAGGGGCTGTCGCGTATTCCGGACAATCTGCGTCAGGGCTCGCTGGCGCTGGGCGCGACTCAGGCAGAAACCCTGTGGCGCGTGGTGCTGCCGCTGGCGGTACCGGCAATGCTCACCGGCCTGATTCTGGCGGTGGCGCGCGCCGCCGGCGAAACCGCACCGCTGATGCTGGTGGGCGTGGTCAAAATGGTGCCAGAGCTGCCGGTCGATGCGGTGTTTCCTTACCTGCATCTTGACCGTAAATTTATGCATCTCGGTTTTCAGATTTACGATCTGGCCTTCCAGAGCCCGAACATCGACGCCGATCGACCGCTGGTGTATGCCACGGCACTGCTGCTGGTGGCGATCATTCTGTCGCTTAACCTGCTGGCGATGGTGCTGCGCCATCGGCTGCGCGAGCGCTACCGGCTTATGACGCACTAATAAGGTTTACACATGACGCCCGATTACGCTATTGCGCTCACCGTTAACCAGCTGTCGCTGTGGTACGGCGAACGCCAGGCGCTGAATAACATTGATCTGCAGATCCCGAAGCATCGCATCACGGCGCTGATTGGGCCCTCCGGCTGCGGTAAATCGACGCTGCTGCGCTGCTTCAATCGCATGAACGACGTCATTGATGGCTGCCGCATCGAAGGCGAGATTCTGCTCGATAGCCACGCGGTGATGCAGGCGAACCAGGACCTGCCGGCGCTGCGGCGACGCATCGGCATGGTGTTTCAGCGTCCCAATCCGTTCCCCAAGTCGATCTATGAGAATGTGGTTTACGGTCTGCGTTTGCAGGGCGTGCGCGATCGTCGCGTGCTGAATGAGGCCTGCGAGCGCGCGCTGCGGGCGGCGGCGCTGTGGGGCGAAGTGAAAGATCAGCTGGGGCAGAATGCGCTGACGCTGTCGAGCGGTCAGCAGCAGCGTCTGGTGATTGCGCGCGCCATCGCCATCGAGCCGGAAGTGCTGCTGCTGGATGAACCTACCTCGGCGCTGGATCCGATCTCGACGCTGGTGATTGAAGAGTTGATGACCACGCTGAAGCAGCATTTCACGCTGGTGCTGGTGACGCACAACATGCAGCAGGCCGCGCGCGTATCCGATTACACCGCGTTTATGCATAACGGGCAGCTGGTGGAGTTTGATGAAACCGACCGGATTTTCACCGCACCGCAGGCGCGGCGCACCGAGGATTATATTACCGGCCGGTTTGGGTAGAGAGGGGCGTTGTTCACGTGGTCGCCGTGAATGGCGATCTCACGAGATGCCCCGTAGGGTGCGCATTCATGCGCACCTGGTCAACTAATCGTGCGCATAACCTTCCGGCGGCAACGGTTCGCCATCTAACCACGCTTTGCCCGCGCGCATCTGCAGGCGGCCATCAACAAACCAGCTGACCACCAGCGGATAAATCGCGTGTTCCTGCGCTTGCACGCGGTCGGTGATCTCTTCTTCCGTGTCGCCGTCAAACACCGGGACTTTCGCCTGCAGAATGACCGGGCCGCCGTCCAGCTCTTCCGTCACAAAATGCACGGAGGTGCCGTGTTCCTCATCGCCGTTTTCCAGCACCTGGCGATGCGTGTGCAGGCCGGGGTATTTCGGCAGCAGTGAAGGGTGAATATTCAGCAGACGACCGGCGTAGTGCGCAACAAATGCCGGGCTCAGGATGCGCATATAACCCGCCAGCACCACCACATCCGGCGCGTAGGCGTCAATCTCCTGCATCAGCTCGCGGTCAAAGGCATCGCGGCCGGCGAAATCCTGCGCGGACAGCGCGTGAGCAGGCACGCTGGCCTGCTGCGCACGCGTCAGACCATAGGCCGAACGCGTCGGCCTTGTTACTGAAAACTGCCCGCATGGTGCCGTTGATTTTCTTCTGCTTGCAGGCGTCGATGATGGCCTGCAAATTGCTTCCGTTGCCGGAAATCAGCACCACGATGTTTTTCATTCAATGACCACACGCTCTTCGGAATCGGAGGCTTTGATAATACCGATTTTCCACGCGTTTTCACCAGCCGCGGTCATCAGCTGTACCGCTTTGTCGGCGTCGGCCTGGGCCAGCGCAGATGACCATGCCGACGCCGCAGTTGAAGGTGCGGTACATCTCGTGACGGCTGACGTTACCGGCCTGTTCCTGCAGCCAGTTGAAGACCGCCGGCCACTGCCAGCTGGCCTCGTCGATCACCGCCTGGGTGTTGTCCGGCAGCACGCGCGGGATGTTTTCCCAGAAGGCCGCCGCCGGTCAGGTGAGCCATGGCCTTGACCGCGCCGGTCTGCTTGATCAGTTGCAACAGCGGCTTCACGTAGATGCGGGTCGGCGCCAGCAGGTGGTCGGCCAGCGGCTTGCCGTCGAGTTGGACCTGCTCGATGTCGGCGCCGGAAACCTCGATGATCTTGCGCACCAGCGAGTAGCCGTTGGAGTGCGGGCCGCTGGAGGCCAGGGCGATCAGCACGTCGCCGTCCTGCACTTTGGAGCCGTCGATGATCTCGGACTTTTCCACCACGCCGACGCAGAAGCCGGCCAGGTCGTAATCTTCGCCTTGGTACATGCCCGGCATTTCGGCGGTTTCGCCGCCGACCAGCGCACAGCCCGACTGCAGGCAGCCTTCGGCGATGCCGGTGATCACCGCGGCGGCGGTATCCACGTCCAGCTTGCCGGTGGCGTAGTAGTCGAGGAAGAACAGCGGCTCGGCGCCCTGTACCACCAGGTCGTTGACGCACATCGCGACCAGGTCGATGCCGATGGTGTCGTGGCGTGTTCAGATCCAGCGCCAGGCGCAGCTTGGTGCCGACGCCATCGGTGCCGGAGACCAGCACCGGCTCGCGGTATTTTTGCGGCAGCGCGCACAGCGCGCCGAAGCCGCCCAGGCCGCCCATCACTTCCGGGCGGCGGGTCTTCTTCACCACGCCTTTGATTCGGTCAACCAGAGCATTGCCTGCATCAATATCAACACCGGCATCTTTGTAGCTGAGAGAGGTTTTGTCGGTCACTGCTGAAGTCCCCACGCGTTTGCTTGCGGTGGAAATAAAATTAAGCGCGGCAATTCTAGCAGCCCAGGCAAACGTTTGCGAGCCCATTATTGCCGGGCGTACCTTTGCAGCGTGCTGATTTTTCGCTAATCCTTATTCTCAGGCGATTTGTGCACGTTACCTGACCAATCACCGGTGGCGCAACGGTAAAAAAGCGGTATAATCCGGCGATTTTTTTGCGGCTGCCATTCAGAGGAGAAAGAGAATGAAGATCGTGGAAGTGAAACACCCACTCGTCAAACACAAGCTGGGCCTGATGCGTGAGCATGACATCAGCACGAAGCGCTTTCGCGAACTGGCCTCTGAAGTGGGCAGCCTGCTGACCTACGAAGCGACCGCTGATCTCGAAACCGAAAAAGTGACCATCGAAGGCTGGAACGGCCCGGTGGAGGTTGAGCAGATCAAAGGTAAAAAAATTACCGTGGTGCCGATCCTGCGTGCCGGTCTCGGCATGATGGAAGGCGTGCTGGAGCACGTGCCGAGCGCGCGCATCAGCGTGGTGGGTATCTACCGTAACGAAGAGACGCTGGAGCCGGTACCTTACTTCCAGAAGCTGGTGTCCAACATCGACGAGCGTATGGCGCTGGTGGTTGACCCGATGCTGGCGACCGGCGGTTCAATGATTGCCACCATCGACCTGCTGAAAAAAGCGGGCTGCAACAGCATTAAAGTGCTGGTGCTGGTTGCCGCGCCGGAAGGGATCGCGGCGCTGGAGAAAGCGCACCCGGACGTTGAGCTGTATACCGCGTCTATCGACCAGGGCCTGAACGAGCACGGGTACATTATCCCGGGCCTCGGCGATGCCGGCGATAAGATCTTTGGTACGAAATAATCGAATAACGATAAATAAGCCGACTTTGATAGTCGGCTTTTTTTTGAATAAAACACCGCAGCAGACACCGTATCGACAGGAGCACGCGGCGCGCGCGGCCGCATGAACTGCGCCGCCGCTAAGGAGCGGCGGACGAACGAGCATAAACAACAACACTCAGAGGAAAACATTATGACGCGCCGTGCTATCGGGGTGAGTGAAAGACCGCCGCTTTTACAGACTATCCCGCTTAGTTTGCAGCACCTGTTCGCCATGTTTGGCGCAACCGTGCTGGTGCCAATCCTGTTTCACATTAACCCGGCTACCGTGCTGCTGTTCAACGGCATCGGGACGCTGCTGTACCTCTTTATCTGTAAAGGCAAAATCCCGGCGTATCTCGGGTCGAGCTTTGCCTTTATCTCGCCGGTGCTGCTGCTGCTGCCGCTCGGTTATGAAGTGGCGCTGGGCGGCTTTATCATGTGCGGCGTGCTGTTCTGCCTGGTCTCCTTCATCGTGAAGAAAGCCGGTACCGGCTGGCTGGACGTGATGTTCCCGCCTGCGGCGATGGGCGCTATCGTGGCGGTCATCGGTCTGGAACTGGCGGGCGTGGCGGCGAATATGGCCGGTCTGCTGCCTGCTGACGGCCCAGTCAGCGCGGATAGTCAAAACCATCATCATCTCGCTGGTGACGCTGGGCGTGACGGTGTTTGGCTCCGTGCTGTTCCGCGGCTTTATGGCGATTATCCCGATCCTGATCGGCGTGCTGGCGGGCTATGCGCTCTCCTTCGTCATGGGCGTGGTGGATACCACCCCGATTGCAAACGCGCGGCGCCTGGTTTGCGCTGCCAACCTTCTACACGCCGCGCTTTGAATGGTTTGCTATTTTCACCATTCTGCCTGCGGCGCTGGTGGTGATTGCCGAGCACGTGGGCCACCTGGTGGTGACGGCGAACATCGTCAAGAACGATCTGATCCGCGATCCGGGCCTGCACCGCTCGATGTTTGCCAACGGTTTCTCGACGATCATCTCCGGCTTCTTTGGCTCCACGCCAAACACCACCTACGGTGAGAACATCGGCGTGATGGCGATCACCCGCGTTTACAGCACCTGGGTTATCGGCGGCGCGGCGATCATCGCCATTCTGCTCTCCTGCGTCGGCAAACTGGCGGCAGCGATCCAGATCATCCCGGTTCCGGTGATGGGCGGCGTGTCGCTGCTGCTGTACGGCGTGATTGGCGCATCCGGTATTCGCGTGCTGATTGAATCCAAAGTGGATTACAGCAAAGCGCAGAACCTGATCCTGACCTCCGTCATCCTGATCATCGGCGTGAGCGGCGCGAAGGTGCACATTGGCGCGGCCGAGCTGAAGGGCATGGCGCTGGCGACCATCGTCGGCGTGGGCCTGAGCCTGATTTTCAAGCTGATCTCGGTGATCCGCCCGGAAGAGGTGGTGCTGGACGCGGAAGAAAACGACGCCGCAAAGCGTTAAAGGATCCTGTAACCGGGCCGGCGACGACCCGCCCGGTTCATCCTCTGCGGAGGTTCCGTGTTAAACTCATGCCCGATTTTATGTAAGATCTCTGGTTGAGGTACTTCTGAACACACCGGCACAGCTCTCTCTGCCACTCTATCTCCCCGACGACGAAACCTTCGCGAGTTTCTGGCCGGGTGATAACCCCTCTTTACTGGCGGCACTGCAAAACGTGCTGCGCCAGGATCACAGCGGATACATCTATTTCTGGTCACGCGAAGGCGCCGGGCGCAGCCATTTGCTGCATGCCGCCTGCGCGGAGCTTTCCGCGCGCGGCGATGCGGTAGGCTATGTGCCGCTGGATAAACGCACCTGGTTCGTGCCTGAAGTGCTGGAGGGAATGGAACATCTCTCGCTGGTGTGCATCGATAATATCGAATGCGTGGCCGGGGACGAGCCGTGGGAAATGGCGATCTTCAACCTCTACAACCGCATTCTGGAATCGGGCAAAACCCGGCTGCTGATCACCGGCGATCGTCCGCCGCGCCAGCTGAATCTGGGGCTGCCGGATCTGGCGTCGCGTCTGGACTGGGGGCAAATCTACAAGCTGCAGCCGCTGTCCGATGAAGACAAGCTTCAGGCGCTGCAGCTGCGCGCCAGCCTGCGCGGCTTTGAGCTGCCGGAAGACGTGGGGCGTTTCCTGCTCAAACGGCTGGACCGCGAAATGCGCACGCTGTTTGATACGCTCGATCAGCTCGATCGCGCCTCCATTACCGCCCAGCGCAAGCTGACCATTCCGTTTGTGAAAGACCGGAATAAAAAAAAAAAAAGGGGGAGGGGGTCACCCCCCCCCCCCCCCCCACAGCCCCGGGGGCGCCACCCCTACCCGGCCCGCCCGGTCTGCAGGCCCGGTAAGCGTAGCGCCACCGGGCAATCAAATTTAACCGATAATGTCCAGCACCTGCTTCCGGCGGACGGCCAATGCGCGCTTTACCGTTCGCCACCACAATCGGGCGCTCAATCAGCTTTGGATTATCCACCATCGCCTGTAACAGCTGTTGTTCGCTGAGATCGTTACTGGCCAACCCCAGCGTTTTATAGATTTCCTCGCCGCGTGCGCATCAGTTCCCGCGCGCTGGACATGCCCAGCATTTGCAGCAGCGTTTTTAGGGTATCGATGCATCCGGCGGCGTGTCGAGATACAGCACCACCTGCGGCTCAACGCCCTGTTGCTGCAGTAGCGCGAGGGTTTCGCGGCTCTTGGAGCAGCGCGGGTTGTGGTAAATACGGACCATGTTTTTTATCCTGGGTAATCCATTGTTGCCAGGTGCGCATGAATGCGCACCCTACGAATAACTGCTGGTGCGCATCAATATGCACCCTACGAATAACCATTGGTGCGCACCGAAATCCTGCCGGCCATCCACCCGCGTAACCGGCTATTTACCCTTTTGCATACGGCTTGAAGCGCTGCTGCAACTCGCGGAGCTGATCGATACGCGCATCGTAACGGGCCTGCTGCAGGCTGCCGAGTTTCACCTGCGAGCTGGCGCTGCTCAGGGGGGTGATGGCCTGATCGAGCTGGCCCACCAGCGCCAGGCTTTCCGCGCGTGCCGCCAGCTCCTGATCGCGCAGCCCCAGCGCGGCTTCCGCCTGCGCCAGCAGATCCCAGCCGTTGAGATCGTCATGGTGGGTAAAGGTGTAGCGGTTCAGGATGCGGCGGCGTTTCCGCCGGCTGGCCGCCTTCGAGGTAGGCGTTCGCCAGGTTAAGCTGCAGCACCGGGTTGGTTTTCAGCTCGCTGGCGGCGTTCAGGCGCTTAATCGCATCGGCGCTTTTGTTCTGCCCCAAATCGATATCGGTCGCCAGATCGAGATACCAGGCGTTATTCGGATCGGCGCTCAGCAGCGGCTGCGATGCTCTTTTTCGCCGCTTGGCAGGAACTCTTTCGCCTGCAGGGCCTGCAGCGCGTGGCCATACTGCGCGGCGTGCTGCTCCCGCACGTTGCCTTTGGCGGTACTCATCCAGCAAGTCGTCGGTCAGCTGGTTACGCCCGGAGTTGTACATGCCCAGCGCCCTCACTTTCGCCATGTAGAAATCCTGCGAAGACTGCACCACCACCGGGCGCATCTGGTTGGCGCGGTTACGCGCGTCGGCCAGGCGGCTTTCCGGCAGCGGGTGCGTCAGCAGAATTTCCGGTGGACGGGACGAGTAGCGCGCTTTGATCGAGCAGTTTTTCGAGGAATGTGGGCATCGCCTGCGGGTCGAAACCGGAACGCTGTAGCACCTGAATGCCGATGCGGTCTGCTTCCTGCTCGTTCTGCTGGGTAAAGCTGATCATGCCCTGGTGCGTGCCCGCCAGCGTACCGGTCAGCGCCGCCATCCCGGCCTGCGGGCTGGCCATCGCCAGCAGAATCGAACCCAGCGCGCCGACCCAGGTGAGCGGGGCGCTGCGTTTTTGATCTTCCATCGCGCGCGCCAGGTGGCGCTGCGTGACGTGCGAAATTTCGTGCGCCATCACCGAGGCCAGCTGGCTTTCGTTGTCGGTATAACGGAACAGCGCCGAGTGCAGCACCACATTGCCGCCAAAGAAGGCGAAGGCGTTGATTTCGTCGTTATTGAATCGAGGAAAAAGTGAAACGGGGTTCGCACTGAATCGGCGTGCGCCACCAGCCGCATGCCCAGTGCATTAATGTACTGCACCAGCAGTGGATCGTTAATCAGCGGCGCGCTGCCGCGCAGCTGGCGCACATAGTAGTCGCCCATCTGCATCTCCTGACCAATGGAGAGCGTGCAGCCTGCCGTGGTGCCCATGTCCGGCAAATTGTCGCTCAGATCGGCGCGGACACCGACCGCAGGCGTGAGCAGCAGCGCAGGAATAAGGGCCGCCAGCACTGATTTTTTCAACCGGTTAAACATGCCTTGATCCTGTAAAAGTCTCCTGCCATTGGACAGGAAAGTCATGCCAATGTTCTGTGGCGGCGTTTCCTTTTCTGCCGCGGCTCTATCTTAACCACAGTGAGGATACAAGCAAATGCCGCCGTCACATTGACGTGATGGCAAAGAATGGCTGACTGACGCGAAATTTGTAGCAAAAAATTGAATAGCGAAAAGGCAACATAAAAAGGCGCAGCGCACTGATGAAATTAAAGTTACGTAAAGTTGCTCAAAATAATTGAAGCTGGCATGGTTTTTTCCAGGTTTACTCTGAAAAACACGCCCGAAATCCCCCGGTTGGCCCGCTTTATCCATCAGTGATTTTTATCGTGCTGCTCTGGCCGTGCATCACCAGCCCAGAAATGAATGGTCAGGTTTTGCTCACTGGTCAACTGGCGGCGCGCGATGACAGCATTAACCCACACGATGAGGCGCTGTCATCTGATGTGCATCCCTCTGCCTGGTGACTGCTGGTTTTTCCGGCCAGCTATTTTTCAACTCGCCTGCACAGCTCAATTAACAGCCTTATTCAATCAGCTGGCGCAATGATTTCTGCTGGCAGCCAAACGCCGGACAGCCCGCCAGTACAGGCGTTTTGCCCGCCGCGCGCTGTGGTATAGATAAAGCACTTTTTCAAACGGACTGTGAATTAACGCGCAGTGCATGCCGGAGAGTTTCTATGCGTTCTGTTGTTTCCTATGCCCTGATTGCCATCGTGGGTGGGATGGTCGGTGCCGCCGTAATCAAAAGCGATGACCTGTATCAGCGTATCGCGGGCCATTTTTCCGCTGAACCTGCCGATCCGGACGGGTTCTGGAGCACGCCGGCGGTCGCGGGCTACGGCAAAATTCATTATGAAGCCGACGCCGCGTTTAAACCGGCGGTGGGGCTGAGCAACAAAGTGGTGTTCCAGCTGACCCGCAATGAAGGCGATATCAAACGGCCTAACCTCGGGCTGGAGCGCGTGGCGCGCGTGGTCAATCTGTACATCGCCGCTGGCGTACCGGCCGAACAGCTGCAGTTTGTGGTGTCGATGACCGGCGATGCCACGCCCGCCACGCTGGATAACGCGCATTTTAAGCAGTTTTACGGCGTCGATAACCCCAACCTCGCGCTGATTGGCGCGCTGAACAAGCTGGGCGTCAAAGTCTCGGTGTGCGATCAGTCGGTGGCGTTCCATCACTATCCGCGCGACTGGATCGACCGGTCGGTGATTCATGCATTATCCAGCCCGACCACGGTGTCGACGCTGGAAAATCAGGGCTATGCCTTTTTACAGATGTAATCGCGTCTTTGGTTAAGGAGAAGTGTCATGCGTCCAGCATCCTATATTGTTATCGCCGCGCTGGCGGGCTTTGTCGGCGGAAATGTGCTGCAGCTGCCGGAACTGGTGGATAAAGTCAGCGGGAAATTCGCTGACCAGAAAACCGAACCGGCGGATTTCTGGAGCACGCCGGCGATTGCCGGTTACGGTAAAATTCACTTTGTTAACACGCCGGATTACAACCCGGCCAACACGCCCGGGCTGAGCAATAAAATTGTGTTTCAGATCAACCGCAGCGAAGGGGATATCCATCAGCCAAACCTCGGCCTTGAGCGCGTGGCACGCGTCACCAACCTCTATTACGCGGCTGGCGTACCGCTGAATCAGCTCAACTTTGTGGTGTCAATCAACAGCGATGCGGTGCCGGCCGCGCTCAATAACGATCAGTTCCGTAAAGCGTACGGCAGCGATAACCCTAACCTGAAGCTGATTGATGAGCTGAAGAAAGCCGGGGTGAAAGTGACCATTTGCGACCAGTCGGTGGCCTTCCATCAGCTGGAGCGCGACTGGATTGATACCCGCGTCACCCATACGCTCTCCAGCGGCACCACCGTCGCGTCGCTGCAAAATGAAGGGTACGCCTTCCTGATGCTGTAATCCTGCCGACAGCAGTGCAGGCTGCTGTCATCTTTTCGTCATCCCTTCGCGATGTCACTGTCACAGTTCGCCGTTAGTTTAGGCGCCAATGAGATCGATCTCATCGGCACTTAACGAGGCGAACATGTCCGACTTACTCACGGTGGCAAAGCTGGCAGGCGTTTCACGCGCCACGGCCGCGCGCGCCTTTTCCGATCCCCATCTGCTGCGGCGCGACACGCTGGAGAGAGTACTGGCGGCGTCGGAGCAGCTCGGCTTTCGTCCTAACCACATCGCGCGCCAGCTGCGCACGCAGCACTCCACCACCTTCGGCGTGCTGCTGCCCTCGCTGCTTAACCCGATCTTCTCCTGCCAGTTACAGGCGATGGAACGCCAGGCGCGCGACGCCGGCTATGGCCTGCTGGTGGCCACCAGCGATTACCAGCCCGAGCGCGAAGCCGCCATCGTGGAACATATGCTGCGCCAGCGCGTGGCGGGCCTGGTCCTGACGGTGGCCGACGCGGATAACAGCGCGGTGCTCAGCACGCTGCAGGCGGCTGGCCTGCCGTTTGTGCTGGCGCATAACGTGCCGCAGCACAGCCACTGGCCGGCGGTGTGCGTGGATAACCGCCAGGCGATGCGCGAAGCCACCGCACAACTGCTGGCGCTTGGTCATCGCCGCATTGCCATGGTCGCCGGACCGATGCTGCAGTCAGACCGTGCACGCCTGCGCTATCAGGGCTATTGCGACGCCATGCAGCACGCGGGCCTCACGGCGCTGCCGGTGATTGAGATGGCCAGCCACACCCAATCCGACTTTACGCTGCTGGCCCCGATGCTCAGCGGTGCCACCCCGCTCAGCGCCGTGATCTGCACCAACGACCTGCTGGCCATTAGCCTGATTGGCGCGGCGGCGCGCGCGGGCGTGCCTGTACCACAGCAGCTGGCGGTGATGGGCTTTGACGGGATTGCGATGGGGGCACAAATGGCCCCGTCGCTGGCCAGCGTAGCGCAGCCCGCCGAACGGCTCGGCGCCTGCGCCATCGATATGTTGTTGCATAACGTCAGCCGCGGCACCCGCGTGCTGCCACATCAGTTGCGGAGCGGTGAGAGTGTTGCTGCCCCCGCGTTTATTGCCACCACCAGGGAACCTCATGATGCTGCATAAAAAAGTAAAAATTTACGCCGGCGCCATCGCGCT
Organism: Enterobacterales bacterium; assembly: GCA_039593635.1. GTDB lineage: Bacteria > Pseudomonadota > Gammaproteobacteria > Enterobacterales > Enterobacteriaceae > Enterobacter. Next base: position 9,599 of record JBCNOW010000004.1, on the reverse strand, counting down.
CAGCGCCAGCGCGTTGTTTACCAGCCTGACGCAGGCGGCGGAAACCGCCATCTGTTACAACTGTCCGCCCGAGTGGGCCGACTGGGGCACTCAGCTCAAAGCGATTGCCAGAGACACCGGCATTCAGGTGCCGCAGGACAACAAAAACTCCGGCCAGGCGCTGGCGCAGCTGGTGGCTGAGCAGGGCAATCCGGTGGCCGACGTGGTCTATTACGGCGTCAGCTTCGGCATTCAGGCCGACAGCGCCGGCGTGGTCGCCAGTTACAAACCGGCGCACTGGGATGACATTCCTGCCGGCATGAAAGACAGCAACGGCAAATGGGTGGCGCTGCACTCGGGCACCATGGGCTTTATGGTCAACGTCGATGCGCTGGGCGGCGCGCCGGTGCCGCAATCGTGGGACGACCTGCTGAAGCCGGAATACAAAGGCATGATTGGTTATCTCGATCCGGCCAGCGCCTTTGTCGGTTACGTGGCGGCGGTGGCAGTCAACCAGGCGAAGGGCGGCAACATGCAGGACTTCACGCCGGCGCTGAACTGGTTCAAAAAGCTGCAGGCGAATCAGCCTATCGTGCCTAAGCAGACCGCGTATGCGCGGCTGATTTCCGGCGAGATCCCGATTCTGCTCGATTATGACTTCAACGCTTACCGCGCCCGCTACAAAGATCACGCTAACGTCGCCTTTGTTATTCCCAAAGAGGGCACGGTAACGGTGCCGTACGTCATTAGCCTGGTGAAGAATGCACCGCACGCGGCGAACGGCAAAAAAGTGATCGACTATGTGCTGTCGGACAAAGGGCAGGCCATCTGGGCCAGCGCGTTCCTGCGCCCGGTGCGCACAGGCGCCATGAGCGCAGAAGCGAAGAAATATTTCCTGCCGGACAGCGACTATGCGCGTGCGCACACTGTTGACTATCAGCAGATGGCGGCAGCGCAGAAAGCTTTCTCGGCGCGCTATCTGAGTGAGATTCGCTGATGGCGATGACCGATACCCTGGCGGCTTCGTGCCGCCGGACACCGCGCCTGGCCGGCAGCCGCTGGCTATGGCTGACGCTGCCGGCGCTGCTGTTCTTCTGCGCCTTCTGGCTGCTGCCGTTTGTCCGGCTGCTGCAGATGGCGATGCAGGACGACCGCAGCACCCGGCACAGCGGCTACTGGACGGTACTGACCCAGCCGCACTACCTGCTCAGCCTGCTGAACACCGTGCTGCTGTCGCTCGCCGTCACGCTGGTGACGCTGACCATCGCCGCGACAGTCGGCTGCTTTCTGGCACGCCAGCGCTTCAGCGGACGCAGCACGCTGCTGGCGCTGCTGACGTTTCCGCTGGCCTTTCCGGGCGTGGTGGTGGGATTTCTGGTGGTGATGCTGGCGGGCCGTCAGGGACTGCTGGCGCAAATCAGCCTGGCGCTGTTTCACGAGCGCTGGATGCTGGCCTATTCGTTTACCGGCCTGTTTATTGGCTATCTCTATTTTTCACTGCCGCGCGCCATCATCACGCTGGTGGCGGCGAGTGAAAAACTCGACCGTTCTCTCGAAGAGGCGGCGCGTTCGCTGGGCGCCAGTCAGTGGCGCATCACCTGGGATGTGATTGTGCCGGGGCTGCAGCCGGCGCTGCTCTCCACCGGCGCGCTCTGTTTTGCCACCAGCATGGGTGCCTTCGGTACTGCGTTTACCCTGGGCACCGATCTGGCGGTGCTGCCGCTGACCATTTACGGCGAATTCACCAACTACGCCAATTTCGCCACCGCCGCCGCGCTGTCGGTGGTGATGGGCGGCGTCGCCTGGCTGGCACTGATGCTGGCGCGCCGACTGGCTCACCAGGAGGTGACATGAGACGTCGCGGCCTGTTCAGCCTGCAACTGCTGGTCACCGTGCTCACCGCGCTGTTCATGATCGTGCCGGTGGTGCTGTCGATGCTGGCCGGCGTGACCAACAACTACTTTACCGGCCTGCGCAGCGGCCTGACGCTGAAGTGGGTGACCCAGGTATGGCAGCTTTACGCCGACACCTTCTGGCTGTCACTGCTGATTGCGCTGGCCTGCCTGCTGATCACGCTGCTGATCGGCGTGCCGGCAGCGTGGGGATTGCTAAAAGCGCCGCGGCGCTGGGCGGCGCGCATCGAAGAGTGCCTGATGCTGCCGGTCGCGCTGCCGGGCCTCGCCACCGCGCTGGGCATCATTCTGCTGTACGGCCAGTTCTCCGGCCTGCGCGATAGCTGGCTGTTCATTCTGATCGGTCACGTGCTGTTTACCTTGCCGTTCATGCTGCGCCCAGTGCTGGCGGTGATGCAGGCGGTGGAGATGCCGCGGCTGGAAGAGGCGGCGGCCAGTCTCGGTGCCAGCCTGTGGCAGCGCTTTTTTACCGTGGTGGTGCCCAACTGTCGCAACGGCATTCTCGCCGGAGCGTTTATGGTGATCACCCTGTCGGTGGGTGAGTTCAACATCACCTGGATGCTGCATACGCCGCTGACAAAAACGCTGCCGGTGGGGCTGGCAGACAGCTATGCCTCAATGCGACTGGAAGTGGGATCGGCCTACACGCTGATCTTTATTCTGCTGATTCTGCCGCTGCTGCTGATGCTCAACGCGGTCAATCACTGGCTCAACCGTACGCTCACGCGTGCTAATAAGGAGGCGGCATGAACCCTGCGGCCGTAACCGTTACGCTGCGCCACTGTGCGCGGCACTTTAATCACCAGCTGGCGCTGCAGCCGCTCGATCTGACGGTGCAGCCTGGCGAAACCCTGGTGCTGCTCGGTCCGTCCGGCTGTGGCAAAACCACCACGCTGCGCATCATCAGTGGCCTGGAGCGCTGTGACGACGGCGGCGAAGTGTGGTTTGACGATCGTAACGTGACAGCGCTGCCGATCGAGAAACGCAACGTGGGCATGGTGTTCCAGAACTACGCGCTGTTTCCCCATCTCAACGTGGCGCAAAACGTCGCCTACGGCCTGAAAGTGCAGGGCGTGGCGCGCGCCGAACGCGACGCGCGCGTGCAGGAGATGCTGGCCCTGGTGGATCTCAGCGCGCTGGCGCAGCGCAGCATCGACAAGCTGTCGGGCGGTCAAAAGCAGCGCGTAGCGCTGGCGCGTGCGCTGGCGGCGCGTCCGAAGGTGCTGCTGTTTGATGAGCCGCTGGCGGCGCTGGATGCGCGCCTGCGCGACCGCCTGCGGCTGGAGATTGGCGCGCTGCTGAAACAGCTGGCGATTACTGCCGTGTACGTCACGCACGATCAGCAGGAAGCGATGGCGCTGGGCGATCGCATTGCGGTGATGGAGCAGGGACGTCTGGTGCAGATCGATACGCCGCAAAATATTTACCAGCGCCCGGCGTCACAGTTTGTGGCGGATTTTGTCGGCGCGATTAACTGTATCGGGGTCGATGCGCGTGGCAATCCGCAGCATTTCTGCCGCCCGGAGGATGTGCTGCTGGCGGCGGACCAGCGCTACGCACGCCCTGGTTTTATCCTCGGCACCACCTTTCTCGGCGCTGCGCAGCGGCTGAGTATTGATATCGGGCTGGCGGCGCCGATCCAGGTTGATCGCCACGCGCGCGAAGCCTGGCACGCCGGCCAGCCGGTAAGCTGGACGCTGGCGCAGGATGCCGCGCTGCACTTTTCTGCCTGATAAGGAGCTGTTGTGACTGACGCAATAACGCTGATTGCGCAAATCAGCGATTTACACATCAAGGCCCATGGCCGTCTCTCCTATAAAAAAGTGGATACGCACGCTGCGCTGCTGCGGGTGATCGACACGCTGAATCAGCTGGTGCCGCGACCGGATAAGGTGGTGATTACCGGCGACCTGGTGGATTTTGGCACTGCGGAAGAGTACCAGACGCTGCGCGAGGCGCTGCGCCATCTGCAGCTGCCGTTCCTGCTGATGCCGGGCAATCACGACGATCGCCAGCAGCTGCGCGCCGCGTTTCCTGAGCATCATTACCTGCAGCACGGCGAAACGCTCAACTGGCAGATGCGTGTGAATCATCTGCAGCTGCTGGCGCTCGACTCCAGCGTACCGCATCAGCCGTGGGGCTACGTCGATGACGCACAGCTGCAATGGCTGGCAGAGCAGCTGGCGCGTGAACCGGATTTGCCGACGCTGGTGCTATTGCATCATCCGCCGTTCCTGAGCGGCATTGGCCATATGGATCGGCAGCCGCTGCGCAATCCGGCGGCGCTGGCTGCCATTATTGGTCAGCATCCTCAGGTGGAACGGGTGCTGAGCGGTCACCTGCACCGCTCGGTGCAGGCGCGTTTTGCCGGCACGCTGGCCTGCGTGGCGCCTGGTGTGTCGCATCAGGTGGCACTGGATTTGCGTGACCACGGTCCGGCGAACTTTGTGCTGGAACCGCCCGGTTTTCTGCTGCATCGCTGGCAGCCGCAGCAGGGGATGACTACGCATCTGTGCGCGATCGGCGATTATCCAGGACCGTGGCCGTTTTACGATGCGCAGGGTTTAATTGATTAGCACCAGTAATAGCACAATAAAAAAGCGTTCCTGAGGGTCTGCGTCGTAGTCAATTTGGCTCAGAGGTGTACAATTGTCTGTTACCTCACCAGGGTAAACACCTCCAATTATAACAAGATAGTCAGGCACGCTAACTTATGAAGCTACTCACCAGGGCGGTTGCGCCATGTTAACGCGCATCCGGCCAAAAACTGATCTGCGCACGCTGATTGCGCTGCTGGCGATCACCAGTATCGTCATCACACTGGCTAATACGCTGTACGCCACCTGGCGCGTACAGCGCATGGTGCTGATCGAAAGCACCCTCGAAGCCAATCGCGCTTACGCCACCAAACTGGCGGCCACCACCGAAGTGTTTTTCCAGCTGGCGCAGTCGCAGCTGCACTACAGCGCCAATCAGCTGGGTAAAGATTTCGACAATCCCGAACTGCTGCAGCAGGAAGTGAACCGACTGCGCGAACAGACCAGCAGTTTTAACTCGGTGGCGATTGTCGACAGCAACGGCGTGATTAAAGCCATTTCGCCGGAATCGCTGATGCTGAAAGGCATGCAGCTCACCAGCCAGTCTTCGCGCGAAGCGCTGGCGCAGCGTCAGCCGATGGTCAGCCGGCCCACCATTTCTGCCACCAATAACCTGCTGGTGTTTGTTTCCTGGCCGGTGTGGAGCACCGATGGGCGCTATCTTGGCTACGTCGGCGGCACTATTTATCTGAAGAAAAAGAGCATTCTCAACGTGCTGCTCGGCGAGCAGTACTATCGTGACGGCACCCATGTTTATGTGCTGGATCGCGAAAACCGCGTGCTGTATCACCAGAACAATCAGCTGATTGGCAAAAATGTGCCGGGCATCGTCAGCGATCGTCAGCGCCAGGAGCACAGCAATGGCGAAGTTCAGCTGACGGAAGAGGGTACGGCGAAGCTGGCGGGCTACGCTGTGGTGCCCACCACCGGCTGGATGGTGGTGGCGCTCAAACCGACAAACGTCACGCTGGCGCCGCTCTCCGGGCTGCTGCTCCAGGTGCTGAAGAATTCGGTGCCGTTTGCGCTGCTGACGCTGCTGGTGGCGGTGATTCTGGCCCGGCTGATCGCCTTGCCGCTGTGGCAGCTGGCGCGTAAAGCCAGCCAGATGGATACCCAGGGCGTTTCCGGGGAAATTGGCGTGATCCGCGCCTGGTACTTTGAAGCGGCGCAGGTGAAGCGCGCGCTGCTCACCGGCATTGGTCTGGTGCAGGATAAAATCGGCCGGCTCAAGTCAGAGGTGCAGAGCGATCCCATGACCAGCCTGCTCAATCGCCGTGGCCTGAGCGCGGTGCTCGACTATTTCGATACCATGCAGCAGCCGTTTGCCGTGCTGGCGCTGGATATTGACCACTTCAAACGGGTGAATGATAACTTCGGGCATGATGTTGGCGACGAGGTGATCAAACAGGTGGCGCGCACGCTGCGCCAGAGCGCGCGTCAGACCGACGTGGTGTGCCGGAACGGCGGCGAGGAGTTTCTGATGCTGCTACCCGCCACCGCCCCTGATGAAGCGCGGGTGATTGCGGAGCGCGTGCGCACCAGCATTGCCGGCGGCTGGATTGATCCGGTCGGGCAGATCACGATTTCGATTGGTATCGCCAGCTGGCAGCCGACGCACGGCAGTCAGGAACAGATTCTGAAGCAGGCCGATGATGCGCTGTATCAGGCGAAAAACGCCGGACGTAACTGCGTGGTGATCGCCGGGCAGGAGGCGCTGGCCAGCACGGTTTCGCGCTATTAATCGCGCAGCGTCACAGCAGGATAAAAAAACGGGTGCCTGGCTGGCACCCGCGGGTAATCAGGCTGATTTCAGGTAATCGAGCACGATGTCGTGGTGGTTGCTGGTTTTGAAATCGTCAAACACATGTTCCACTTTGCCGTCAGCGTCAATCAGGAAGCTGATGCGGTGAATGCCGTCGTAGGTTTTCCCCATAAAGGTTTTCTCACCCCAGACGCCAAACTGCTCGCATACCTGATGGTCTTCGTCGGAAAGCAGCGTGAAGTTCAGCAGCTCTTTTTCGGCAAATCGTGACAGTTTTTCTGGCTTATCGGTGCTGATACCCAGCACTTCCACGCCGGCTTTCTTCAACTCGTCCATGTTGTCGCGCAGGCCGCAGGCCTGTACGGTGCAGCCCGGGGTCATGGCTTTCGGGTAGAAATAGACCAGAACACGCTGTCCCTGGAAGTCGGTCAAATTTACTTGCTCGCCGTCTTGATCGGGCAAGCTAAATTTCGGTGCGATGTCACCGGCTTTCAGTGGATTCATTACTCAACTCCATCCTGTTCATCATGCTGCGAATAATACACCACCGCCCCCGGCCCGCGACATCACGCGCTGGCGCGTCGTCGGTGACACTATAGAGGCGAATTGAACCTTGTGCATGCAGTTCTTCGCACAGCGGACTTTGAACGCCTGCTCAAAAGATGCGTCTCCTGGCTGATGCCGGGCTGTGCGCGGTAATTTGAATAAAGAGCGTGGGAACGGTGCTCGTCGCCCGGCTGCGTTGCGGGAAACCAGCTCGGCAATGTTCATCTGATGGCTGTCAAACAGCGCGGTAAAGCGCTCAATCAGATGCGGTGAATCAGGAACTTCAACCTGCACCCAGACGGTGGCGGGCATGGCCGGACGTGGACGCGCGCGTTGGTGCGCTTCATGACGATCAGCAAATCCAGCTCCGCGCCTTTCAGCGGCAGGGTGGATTCAATAAGGGTAATGGCATTCCATGTCCCGGACAGCAGCATAATAAACGTGAACTCTTCGCCCAGCATCGCCAGGCGGCTGTCTTCGATATTACAGCCGCAGCTGCTGACGTGGCGGGTGATGGTGTTCACGATACCCGGCCGGTCGGCACCCAGCGCGGTGATAACCAGATAATGTTGTGATGAGGTTGTCAAACCTGTGCTTCCTGTCAAACGTGCGGTAAGTCTTCATAAGGAAAGCATAAAAAAAACATGCATACAACCGCCTAGAGGGCCTCAGGTCGCTTGCTTTTATTACAGCTCCAAACGTACCATTGAGACTCTTGTTCGCACAGAGGATGGCCCATGTTCACGGGAAGTATTGTCGCGCTTGTTACACCGATGGATGAAAAAGGTAATGTCTGCCGGTCAAGCCTGAAGAAGCTGATTGATTACCATGTCGCCAATGGAACCTCGGCGATCGTTTCGGTAGGGACTACCGGTGAATCTGCAACGCTGAGCCACGAAGAGCATGGCGATGTGGTGATGCTGACCCTGGAACTGGCTGACGGACGTATTCCGGTCATTGCGGGGACAGGCGCGAATGCCACCGCAGAAGCGATCAGCCTGACCAAACGTTTTAACGACAGCGGCATTGTCGGCTGTCTGACGGTCACCCCGTACTACAACCGTCCTACTCAGGAAGGTTTGTTCCAGCACTTCAAAGCCATCGCTGAACATACTGACCTGCCACAAATTCTGTATAATGTGCCGTCCCGTACCGGCTGCGATATGCTGCCGGAAACCGTTGGTCGCCTGGCGGAAATAAAAAATATTATCGGTATTAAAGAGGCGACCGGGAACTTAAGCCGCGTTCATCAGATCAAAGAGCTGGTTTCAGACGACTTTATCCTGTTGAGCGGTGATGATGCGACCGCGCTGGACTTTATGCAGCTCGGTGGCCATGGCGTTATCTCCGTAACGGCAAACGTTGCGGCGCGCGATATGGCTGAAATGTGCAAACTGGCCGCAGCCGGTCACTTTGATGAAGCGCGTGTCATTAATCAGCGTCTGATGCCGCTGCACAATAAATTATTTGTCGAACCCAATCCGATCCCGGTGAAATGGGCAGGGAAAGGAGTTGGGGCTTGTAGCAACCGATACGCTGCGTTTGCCAATGACACCGATTACCGACCACGGTCGCGAAATCGTCAGGCAGCGCTGAAGCATGCCGGTTTGCTGTAAAGTTTAGGGAGATTTGATGGCTTATTCAGTACAGAAGTCGCGCCTGGCGAAGGTTGCGAGTGTTTCGCTTGTTATGCTGCTCGCTGCCTGTAGTTCAGACTCGCGCTACAAGCGCCAGGTGAGCGGTGATGAATCCTATCTGGATGCGACCCCGCTTGCTGAACTTCATGCACCGGCTGGCATGATCCTGCCGATTCAAAACGGCGATTATAATATCCCCGTGACCAACGGCAGCGGCCTGGTCGGTAAAGCGCTTGATATTCGTCCGCCAGCACAGCCTCTGGCGCTGGTGAGCGGGGCGCGTACCCAGTTTACCGGTGATACCGGCGTCTCTGATGGTTGAAAGCGCGCGCGGCAGCAATCTGGCCGCAGGTGGTCAGCGTTATTCAGGCGAAGAACTACACGATTGATAAACGTGATGACGCCAGCCAGACGTTAACCACCGACTGGATCGAGTGGAACCGTCTGATGAAGATCAGCAGTACCGTGGTCGTTATCAGGTCTCCGTGAAACCGCACAGGGCTATCAGCAGGCGGTGACCGTTAAGCTGTTGAACCTGGAGCAGGCGGGCAAACCGGTTGCGGACGCCGCCTCCATCGTTGCAGCGCTACAGCACTGAAATGCTGAACGTGATTCCGCAGGTCTGGATAAGACCGCTACCGAGCCGCCAGGACGCCGCTGCAGGACGTAACAGCGGACACCCGCTTCGATGTCCAGAGCGGCGCGGATGATACCGGCCTGCCAATGCTGGTGGTGCGTGCACCGTTTAACCAGACCTGGCAGCGTCTGCCGGCGACGCTGGAAAAAGTGGGCATGAAAGTGACCGACAGCACCCGTTCAACCGGCAGCATGACGGCGACCTACAAGCCGCCGGCCAGCAGCGCGTTGGACGCGATCGGCGCGAAAGATCCGGAGCTGCCTTCCGGTGACTACAAGATGCAGGTAGGCGATCTCGATAACCGCAGCAGCCTGCAGTTTATCGATCCGAAAGGTCACACGCTGACCCAGGCGCAGAACGATGCGCTGGTCGCGGTCTTCCAGGCTGCATTCAGCAAATAAATACGATAAAGGCCGGAGATTCTCCGGCCTTTTTGTTTTGGTTTTGGCATAATAGCGCCCGGCGAGGTAAACGTGTGCGTCGGCAGTAATCCCGCGGTTTTGAAACACCGATTTTGAACACAAATTA
>JBCNOW010000003.1:0-48585 GCA_039593635.1 Enterobacterales bacterium | reverse complement strand
TTAAACTCGACTAAGCTTCTGCCGGTGTGCGTCACGGTATAACAGACGCAAACCTTTCAGCGCATGAAGGTCGCCCTGGCTGGCGGCCTTTTTTATTGTCTGTTTACGGCCTTCACGCTGCGCCCTGCGCGCAATCTCGCTCCGCTGGCATCGCATTGCTGGTACTAACCTCTGCCGCCAACCGCCTACGATCATAGCTATTATTAATGGAATAGTTCGAGGTGGTTATGCGCTGGCAAGGGCGTCGTGAAAGTGACAATGTAGAAGACAGACGCGGTGATGGCGGCGGCGGCCCTTCCATGGCGGGCCCCGGCTTCCGCTTACCCAGCGGCAAGGGCGGTATCATCCTGCTGATTGTGGTGCTGGTCGCGGGCTATTACGGCGTCGATCTCACCGGGCTGATGACCGGTCAGCCGCTGCCGCAACAGCAGCAGCAATCTCAGCGCTCCATCAGCCCGAATGAAGATGAAGCGGCCAAATTTACCTCCGTTATTCTCGCCACCACTGAAGACACCTGGGGCCAGCAGTTTGAGAAGATGGGGCGCACCTACCAGCAGCCGAAGCTGGTGATGTACCGCGGCGCGACCCGCACCGGCTGCGGTACCGGGCAGTCGGTGATGGGGCCGTTCTACTGCCCGGCAGACAGCACCGTCTATATCGATCTCTCTTTTTATGATGACATGAAACGCAAACTTGGCGCCGACGGTGATTTTGCCCAGGGCTACGTTATCGCGCATGAAGTGGGGCATCACGTGCAAAAGCTGCTGGGGATTGAGCCCAAAGTGCGCCAGCTGCAGCAGAACGCCTCGCAGGCGGAGGTGAACCGCCTTTCCGTCAAAATGGAGCTGCAGGCGGACTGCTTTGCGGGCGTCTGGGGTCACAGCATGCAGCAGCAGGGCGTGCTTGAATCCGGCGATCTAGAGGAGGCGCTAAACGCCGCTGAGGCGATCGGCGACGACCGTCTGCAGCAGCAGAGCCAGGGGCGCGTCGTGCCGGACAGCTTCACTCACGGTACCTCACAGCAGCGCTACAGCTGGTTCAAACGCGGTTTTGACAGCGGCGATCCGGCCCAGTGCAATACCTTCGCCAGTAACTGATGTTGCACGCTGAACTGACGGCGGCGATGCAGCAAGCCGGTATCCGCCGTCTGTGCGTGATTGCCGGTGAAGCTGGCTGGGCGCGCCAGGAGGCGGCCACATGGCAGGCCGCACTGCCCGGTGACTGGTTAACGGTCAGCGACAGCGATGACTTCCCGCAGCGCGTCGCGCCTGCAGCGCTGCGTACCCTGCTGGGCCGGGAATTCCGGCATGCCATTTTCGATGCGCGCCACGGCTTTCATGCAGAAGCGTTCGCCGCGCTGGCCGGGACGCTGCGGGCCGGCAGCTGGCTGCTGTTACTGACGCCTGACTGGAACGCCTGGCCGGCGCAGCCCGACCGCGACAGCCTGCGCTGGGCCGATGTCGACCAGCCCATCGCCACGCCGCATTTCATCCACCATCTGCAACAGCATATCCTGCTGGATGCGCAGGTGATGCTGCTGCGTCAGCACCAGACGCCGCGCCTGCCGGCGCCGCAGCCCTTCCGCGCCGCCTGGCAACCTGCCGCGCCCCCGAGCAGCAGGCGCAGATTGTCCGCCAGCTGTGCGCCATGCCGCCCGGTGTCGCGGTGATCATCGCCCCGCGCGGACGCGGAAAATCGGCGCTGGCGGGGATGCTGGTCGACGCCAGCCACGGAAAGCGCGCTGGTGACGGCACCGGCCAAAGCGGCAACGGATGTGCTGGCGCGGTTCGCCGGCGAGCATTTTCACTTTATGGCCCCGGATGCGCTGCTGGCCTCAGCCGCAGGAGGCTCAGCCGCTGGCGGAATGGCTGATTGTGGATGAGGCCGCGGCCATCCCCGCGCCGCTGTTACAGCAGCTGGTGCAGCGTTTTCCGCGCGTTCTGCTGACCACCACGGTGCAGGGCTATGAAGGCACCGGGCGCGGTTTCATGCTGCGTTTCTGCGCCACGCTGCCGCAGGTGCGCTACTTCCCGCTGGATGAGCCGCTGCGCTGGTCGGCGCAGGATCCGCTGGAGCAGTGGCTGAGCGCGGCGCTGCTGTTTGCTGAGGCCGAAGCCTGCGACGCACCCGCGCAGACAGCAATTTTTGCCGCTACGCCCGCGCAGCACGCCGGCGCCTTACAGGCCGGCTATCGTCTGCTGGCGAGCGCCCACTACCGCACCTCGCCGCTCGATCTGCGACGTATGATGGATGCGCCCGGCATGCATTTCTGGCTGGCCGGGCAGCCGCAGCAGGTCACCGGCGCGCTCTGGCTGGTGGAAGAGGGCGGATTGGATGCCTGCGCTGAGCCGCAGGCGGTGTGGGCCGGCTTTCGTCGTCCACGCGGCAACCTGGTGGCGCAGTCGCTGGCGGCACATGGCGGATTTACTGAAGCGGCGACGTTACGTTCGCTGCGCATCAGCCGCATCGCCGTGCAGGCCGCACAGCGCCAGCGCGGTATTGGTGGTGCGCTGGTGGCGACGGCGCGGCAGCAGGCGCAGGGCGCGGATTATCTGTCGGTGAGCTTTGGCTACACCGCAGCGCTGTGGCATTTCTGGCAGCGCTGCGGCTTTGTGCTGGTGCGTATGGGTTCAGCCAGCGGGAAGCCAGCAGCGGTTGCTATACGGCGATGGCCATATGTGCGCTGACGCCTGCCGGTGAAGCCCTGCAGCAGCGCGCCGCGCAGCGTCTGGCGCGCGACTGGCCGTGGCTGCAAAAGCTGATCGCGGTGCCGCTGACCCTGTCGTCCACCGACCATCAATCTCTCAGCGCCGACGACTGGCCGCTGCTGGCCGCGTTTGCCTGGGCGCAGCGGCCGTTTGAAGCCAGCTATCCGGTGCTGCAGCGGCTGGCTGGTGTCGCATCGCCACCCTTGCTGTGTGCCATACTGCAACAAAAACAAACGCTGAGTGAAGCGGCACGGCTGGCCGGCGTGAGCGGGCGTAAAGCGCTGATGCTCAGGTTGCGCGCGGAGGCGGCTGACGCACTCACCACGCTGGATGCCGCCGCCGCGCAGCACTGGCAGCAGCGCCTCGGCACATTGCAATAAATCCATTATCTCATTCAAATTTTCCCAATATCACTTTGCCCTCAGCGGCGTAAAGTCCGCTCATCAATTAAGGAGACCGCCATGAAACACGATCATTTTGTTGTTCAGCAACCGGATAACGCCGCGCAGCTGTTTCTGCTCCTGTTTCATGGTGTGGGCGATAATCCCGATTCCATGGCGCAGATTGGCAGCTGGTTTGCGCAGGCGTTTCCGCAGGCGCAGGTGGTGTCGGTGGGCGCACCTTATCCGGCCAGCGCGCCGCAGGGCCGCCAGTGGTATGCCGAGATACCGGAACACGACCGCTCGGAGCAGCAGGGCGTGGATGCGGTGATGCCGCCGTTTATCGAGTCGGTGCGTTACTGGCAGCAGCAGAGCGGCGTGCGGCGCTGACGCGACGGCGCTGATCGGTTTCTCGCAGGGCGGCAATCATGGCGCTGGAAGGCGTAAAAGCGCAGCCGGATCTGGCTTCACGCGTGATTGCCTTTAACGGCCGCTACGCCACGCTGCCGGAGCAGGCCAGCACGCGCAACACTATCCACCTGATTCACGGCGATTATGACGAGCAGGTGCCGATGCAGCATGCGGAAGCGGCGATGCAGCGCTTAACTGCGCTGAAGGCGGGGATGTGACGCTGGATATCGTTGACGATCTGGGCCACGCGATTGACGATCGCAGTATGCAGCTGGCGCTCAATCATCTGCGTTATACCGTGCCGAAACACTACTTTGATGAAGCGCTCAGCGGCGGCAAGCCGAACGATGACGATATTGTGATGAATTGGTGTGAGACCGCGCGCCATAAAACAAAGGTCGCCGTGCAGGGCGACCTTGTACGCTAAACGATCGGCGGCGACTACTTCTTCTCTTCGGCCAGTCGTCATCATCGTCCCACTTGTCGTTGAAATCACGATGCGGCGGAAGATCCGGTTTGTTGGCGAGAAATTTTTTGTGATCGACGCGCTTAAGGTCTTTAATCACGTTCAGCAGTACGCCTACCAGAAACACCAGAACCAGAATCCACCAGTACTTTGCAAGCCAATCCATTCGCTATTCCTCTCAGAGCGTTCCGTCAGGCGACGAGTTGCTCCATAATACGTTGATACATGCGGGCCAGCAGCTGTAAATCGGCCGCATTCACACACTCGTTGATTTTGTGAATGGTCGCGTTCACCGGCCCCAGTTCGACAACCTGTGCGCCCATGCGGGCGATAAAGCGCCCGTCTGAGGTGCCGCCCGTGGTCAACAGCTGCGGCTTGATCTCATTATAGTGCTCGATGGCGTTCACCACCGCATCCACCAGCTTGCCGCGCTGCGTCAGGAACGGCTGGCCGGAAAGCCACCAGTCCACGGTGTAGCGCAGCTGATGTTTTTTCCAGCAGAGCGACAACGCGGGCTTTGATCATCTCGTCGGTCAGTTCGGTGCTGAAGCGGAAGTTAAACTGCACGAAGAAATCGCCCGGAATCACGTTGTTGCTGCCGGTCCCGGCCTTCACGTTGGCAATCTGCATGCTGGTCGGCGGGAAGAACTCGTTGCCTTTATCCCACTCGATGGCCACCAGCTCGTTGAGCATTGGCGCGGCGCGGTGTACCGGGTTATCGGCCAGATGCGGATAAGCCACGTGGCCCTGCACGCCGTGAATGGTCAGGTTACAGGTCAGCGAGCCGCGACGACCGTTTTTCACCACGTCGCCCACCACTTCGGTACTGGACGGTTCGCCGACCAGGCAGTAATCCAGACGTTCGTTGCGCGCCATCAGCGCCTCAACCACCTTTACCGTACCGTTGTCGGCGCTGGCTTCTTCATCGGAGGTGATCAGAAACGCGAGGCGGCCTTTATGGTTCGGATGCTGAGCCACAAAGCGCTCGGCCGCCACCACCATCGCCGCCAGCGAGCCTTTCATGTCCGCCGCGCCGCGGCCAAACAGCATGCCATCGCGAATGGTTGGTTCAAACGGCGGGTTGATCCAGCGATCGGCATCGCCCGCGGGCACCACATCGGTGTGCCCGGCAAAGGCCAGCGTTTCGCCCTGGCCGCGCCACGCCCAGAAGTTCAGGGTATCGCCAAAATCCATCGGCTCGACGGTAAAACCGATGGCACGCAGGCGCTCCATCATTAATGCCTGACAACCTGCGTCGTCCGGGCTAAGGGAAGGACGGCGAATAAGCTGCTGAGTCAGCTCAATGACCGGGCATGACATACACTACACCTCAACGAAAAAGTCGGAATAAAGGGTTTCACTGAAACCCAGCAGCATAGGCTTACCTGGCGCGCAGAGCAATGGGCGTTTGATAATTGCTGGCATTTCGAGCATCAGCTTTGCCGCGCTGTCGGCATCGCGGATGGCATCGCGCACCGCTTCCTCCAGCTTACGCCAGGTGGTGCCGCGGGTGTTCAGCAGCGCTTCCCACCCCAGTTCGTTAAAGGCGGTATGCAGAAATTCTGCATCAAGCCCGTCAGCGCGGTAATCGTGAAAGCGATAGTCCACGCGGGTGCCTCCAGCCAGCGGCGCGCTTTTTTGATGGTGTCGCAATTTTTAATGCCGTACATCACAACCATGTTGAATCCTTTGCTGTCATCGCGTATTCCCGTCCTGTGTTAAATAAAGCGCGAGTTTACCATAGCGCGCCGTGGGCTGTGAGGTCAGACGCGTGGCAGCGCTGTTTTTCATCTCGCCGCGACGCCAATAAACGACGCTAATCAGGGCCAGTAAACGCTTTCACTTACCTGCGAAATTGTCGCCTGCGGCATCATTAGCGATCTAAGAATTATCTTAGGCGGTAAAAACGGGCCTGGCGGATTAAGTCCGCGCTTTTATGAGTCGCATTAACAGGTTGCTGAAATGTGCGTCAGTCCGCAGTTTCGGCAAATTCAAGCTTTCTGCGGGAGTTGCCGATAGTGATGAGAGGTGGAAACGTATTCACCTGTAGAAAAAACGGTTTCGTAGAATGCGCATAATAATAAGAGAGGTTGTTATGATTGAACATGAACTGGGGAACTGGAAAGATTTTATCGAAGGCATGCTTCGTAAATGACATTCAGTGAAGAGCCTAAAAGCAGGGCACTTCCCAACTTGCTGTTATTCTTACCGCACACATCAATAAAGCCGCCATTCATCATGGCGGCTTTTTATTTGCCCGGATTTAGCCTCAGTCGTGCGGCTTTGCCCGCAGCGGGAAGCGGCGACGCACCAGCACAAAGAACAGCGGCACGAAGAAGATCGCCAGGACGGTGGCCGAGATCATGCCGCCCATCACGCCGGTACCGACCGCATGCTGGCTGCCGGAGCCGGCGCCGGTGCTGATCGCCAGCGGCAGCACGCCGAAGATGAAGGCCAGCGAGGTCATCAGGATCGGCCGCAGGCGCTGCCGCGATGCCTCCAGCGTCGACTCCAGCAGCTCACGCCCTTTGCTGTTGCATCTCCTTGGCGAACTCCACGATCAGGATGGCGTTCTTCGCCGACAGGCCGATGACCGTCAGCAGGCCCACCTGGAAGTAAACGTCGTTGGCCAGGCCGCGCAGCCAGGTCGCGAGCAGCGCGCCGATCACGCCCAGCGGCACCACCAGCATCACCGAGAACGGAATCGACCAGCTCTCGTACAGCGCCGCCAGGCAGAGGAACACCACCAGCAGCGACAGCGCATACAGCGCCGGCGCCTGCGCGCCGGAGAGGCGCTCCTGGTAGGACAGGCCGGTCCACTGGAAGCCAACGCCGAGCGGCAGCTGTGCCACCAGCTTCTCCATCGCGTCCATGGCCGTACCGGTGCTGACGCCGGGCGCGGCCTCCCCGACGATCTCCAGCGCCGAATAGCCGTTGTAGCGCTCCAGGCGCGGCGAACCGGTCTCCCAGTGGCAGGTGGCGAAGGCGGAGAACGGCACCATGCCGCCGCTGTTGTTGCGCACATACCAGTGGTTGATGTCGTCCGGCAGCATGCGGAATTCCGGTGCCGCCTGGACGTAGACTTTCTTCACGCGGCCGCGATCGATAAAGTCATTCACGTAGCTGGAACCCCAGGCGGTTTGCAGGGTGTCGTTGATGTCATCGATCGACACGCCCAGCGCCTGCGCCTTACGCTGGTCGATATCCACCTGCAGCTGCGGGCTGTCGTCGAGGCCGTTGTGGCGCACGCGGGTCAGCGCCGGATCGTTCCCGGCCAGCTCCAGCAGCTGGTCGCGCGCCGCCATCAGCTCGGTGTGGCCCGCGCCGCCGTGATCCTGCAGCTCCATATCAAAGCCGGCGGAGCTGCCCAGTGCCGCTGATCGCCGGCGGACTGCTGGCAAAGACGCGTCGCCTCTTTGATGCGGGCAAAGGCTTTGGTGGCGCGTTCGATGATGGCAAACGAGGTGCGATCGCGACCTGGCCGCTGCGTCCCAGTCCTTCAGGCGGACAAACAGGCGCGCCACGTTCTGCCCGTTCCCGCCCGGGCCGGCACCGACGGTGGAGAAGACCGACAGCACATTGTCCTTCTCGGCAGTCAGGTAATAATCCTCAACCTTTGCCACCACCTTCGAGCGTTTGCTGCTGCGTTGAGCCCGCTCGGGAGCTGCACCTGAGGTGATGAACATCCCCCGGTCTTCCTGCGGCAGGAACGAGGTGGGCAGGTGCAGAAACAGCCAGACCATGCCGCCCAGCAGCACAACGTAAATCATCATCCAGCGCGGCGCGCGGCTTCAGCAGAATGCGCGCTACGCCGCGCTCGTAGCGTTCGGCGCTGGCATTGAAGTGACGGTTAAACCAGCCGAAGAAGCCGCGCTGGCCGTGGTGCTCGCCCTGCGCCAGCGGCTTGAGCAGGGTGGCGCACAGCGCCGGGGTGAGGATCAGCGCCACCAGCACCGACAGCACCATCGCCGAGACGATGGTGATGGAGAACTGGCGGTAGATAGCGCCCACGGTGGAGCCGCCAAAGAAGGCCATCGGCACGAACACCGCCGACAGCACCATCGCGATGCCGACCAGCGCGCCCTGAATCTGCCCCATCGATTTGCGCGTGGCCTCCCGCGGCGACAAGCCCTCCTCGCTCATGATGCGCTCGACGTTTTCCACCACCACGATGGCATCGTCCACCAGCAGGCCGATGGCCAGCACCATGGCGAACATGGTCAGGGTGTTGATGCTGTAGCCGAAGGCGTACAGCACCGCGAAGGTGCCCAGCAGCACCACCGGCACGGCAATGGTCGGGATCAGCGTGGCGCGGAAGTTTTGCAGGAACAGGTACATCACCAGGAACACCAGCAGGATCGCTTCCAGCAGGGTTTTCACCACGTCCTCAATGGAGGCTTTAACGAACGAGGTGGTTTCATAGGCGACTTTGTATTCCAGCCCGTGCGGGAAATACTGCGACAGCTCGTCCAGACGGTCGAGCACCAGCTTGGCGGTGTCCATTTCGTTGGCGCCGGAGGCCAGCTTGATCCCCAGACCGGAGGCCGGGCTTGCCGTTAAAGCGGCTCAGGTAATCATACTTTTCGGCGCCCATTTCCACCGTGGCGACGTCGCCCAGGCGTCACCACTGAACCGTCGGTGTTGGTTTTCAGCGTGATGTTGCGAAACTGCTCGGGCGTCTGTAGCAGCGACTGGGCGTTGATGGTGGCGTTCAGCGCCTGTTTGTCCACCGACGGCGTCCCGCCGAGCTGCCCGACGGCAATCTGGGCGTTCTGCGATTCGATGGCGCTGACCACATCGTCGGTGGCTCAGCTGGTAGCTGTTCAGCTTGTTGGGATCGAGCCAGATGCGCATGGAGTATTGCGAGCCGTAGGCGTCGATATCGCCGACGCCGTTGATGCGGCTGAGCGGGTCCTGAATATTACTGGCGACGTAGTCGGCAATATCCTGTTTATCCATCGAGCCGTCGGTGGAGACAAACGCGATAGTCAGGATGTTGGTATCACCGGTTTTACGCACGGTGACGCCCTGGTTCTGCACCGCCTGCGGCAGCTTACGCAGCGCGGACTGCAGCTGGTTTTGCACCTGCTGCACGCGCTTCGTCCGGGTCGGTGCCCGCCGTAAAGCTCAGGGTGACCGTGCGCCTGGCCGGTGGCGCTGCTTTGCGAGGACATGTACATCAGGTTATCCAGACCCGTCATGTTCTGCTCGATAACCTGCGTGACGGTGTTTTCCAGCGTTTGCGCGGAAGCGCCGGGGTAGTTGGCGGTGACGCGCACGTTAGGCGGTGCCAGATCGGGATATTGCTCAACGGGAAGAGAAGTAATGGCCAGCGTGCCACACAGACACAACAGGATGGCAAGCACCCAGGCAAAAATGGGGCGATCGATAAAAAAATTCGCCATGAAACCGACACTCCTCAGCTGCGTACTTTGTACTTGTTATTAGTAAAAGCGTGCCGCAGGCTGCGCTTCACGCTGGCGGAGTGCAAGGGCGATCCTGAAAACTCCGGCTGCTGCTTACTGTACGCGGGGCAAATTAGGGAATCGTGGATAAATTATGGAGAAAGTGTAAAAGTCGCAGCAGCTTTATGTGCGCACTCACACATTGCGACTCTCCAGCCACAGCACCGTTGCCGCAACGCGGGAACGAACGTCGAGCTTACGCAGCAGGTTGCGGATGTGTACCTTTACCGTTTCTTCGGAAATGTGCAGCGTGGCGGCAATCTCTTTGTTGGATAAGCCGCGCGCCACTTCCTGCAACACATCCAGCTCGCGCTCGGTCAGCTGTCTGAACGGATTGGCGCTGGGCTGGCGGGTCGCCAGATATTCTGCCACCACCTCGCTGAACACGTTCTCGCCCTGTGCGCCGCGCATCACCTGCGCCAGCAGCAGTTCCGGTTCGCTGTCTTTAAGCAGATAGCCATCGGCACCAGCATCCACCATGGCATAAATATCGCTGCGCGCGTCGGACACTGTCAGCACCAGAATGCGTGCCGCGACGCCCTCGTGGCGCAGCGCCTTCAGCGTATCCAGCCCGGACATGCCCTTCATATTCAGATCGAGCAGAATCACATCCGGTGCCAGACGGCGCGCTTCGGCCAGCGCTTCGGTACCGTTATTCGCCTCAGCCACCACTTCCAGACGCGGTTCCAGCGCCAGCAACTGGCGGATACCGCGACGCATCAGCGGATGATCGTCAACGATCATAATAGACAGGGAAGGGTGAGCCATAGGTTCTCCAGAGTTTCAATCCATTTGCTAAGTGTAATGCGTTAAGCCAGCCGGTGCGCGGGGCGGGCGGGAAAACGCAGCGTGACGCAGGTGCCCTGCGCCTGCGGGGTAATCAGTAAGCTGCCGGCGAGACGCGCCGCGCGCTCGGCCATGATGGTCAGCCCGTAGTGGCCCGGCGGCTCTTCTACGCTATTGATACCGCAGCCGTCATCTTCGATGGTCAGCAGGTGCTCATCATCAGCGACACGCTGATAGCGAATCTGAATCTGCTGCGCCTGCGCGTGACGAATTGCGTTGAGCAGCGCCTCGCGCGCAATCTGCAGCACGTGCACCTGCTGCTGGGCATCCAGCGTTTGCAGGCCAGGCTGATAGTCAAAGGTAATCGCCGCCTGCGACTGCTCCTGCAGCGGGGCGATCATCGCCTGCATCGCCTGCACTAAATCGGCCTGTTCAATGCTCAGGCGGAAGGTGGTGAGCAGCTCGCGCAGCTGCTGATACGCCTCGGCCAGCGCGCGATCAAAATCGGCGATGATCGCCTGTGCCTGCGGCTGGCTGCTATCGACATTACGCCGCAGCAGCGTCAGTTGGATACGCAGAAAAGAGAGCGACTGCGCCAGCGAATCGTGCAGCTCGCGCGCAATGGTGGCGCGCTCTTCAATCAGCAACATTTGCTGATACTGCTTCTGCGTCTGCCAGATCCACAGTGCACGCGCCAGCATGTTGGCCAGGCTGTGCATCAGCTCATCGGCCGGCGGCGCGCGGCGGGTTTGCCAGCACAGTTCGCCGAGGCGCTGCTCCTCCTGCTGCAGCGGCAGCCGCTGCCAGCTGAGATCGTCGGCGGGCACGCCGGCCTGGAAGGCGATATCCTCGCTGGCGATTTGCAGCACCTCCAGCGCTTCCCGCCGCTGCACCAGCCGCAGCAGGCCCTGGAACAGCTCGGGATTGAGCGGGCTGCCGGTGAGAATCTGCGAGCTTTCATACAGCAGCGACAGCGTGCGGTTGGCCTGGGTTAAATCTTCGGTTTTATTGCGTACCGCGCACTCCAGCAGGCGATAGTGCGAATGCAGTCGCTCCGCCATGGTGGTAAACGCCTGCGCCAGCACGCCCAGTTCGTTGGGCTGATGCACGGAAAGCGGCGGAAAACTGAAGTTGGCCTGCTCGACGTATTGACTGGCGGTGACCAGCGAATCGAGCGGACGCACCACGTTGCGGCGAATAAAGCCAATGCTCCACAGCGCCAGCGCGACAATCGCCAGAAAGCCGAACAGGCTGCTGGCGGCCACCAGATGCATTTTCAGCTCGGCATAGTGCTGCACCGCCAGCACGAAGCGGTCAATCTCACTGACGTAGCCCGCCACGCGTTGCTGGTACACCTGCGCCCGCGCCGGCTGCAGCGTCTCCTGCAGTACCGGCCAGCTGTCGCGCAGATAGCGGTAGCGGCTGCTGACTTCAATCGGCACCCACGGACGCTCCAGATGCTGCAGCGCCGGTGACTCCAGCGTCTGCTGATATTGCTGCATATGGTGCGCCAGCTGCTGCGGATCGCGCGTGCTGTCCCACGCCAGCCGGTAGATTTGCATGCGCAGCGAGCCGGCGACATTCACCGCTTCGGCATCGCGCAAACTGCTGGAGAGCGTCATCAGCGCCAGGCCGGTGGTTAACAGCGACAGCAGCACAATCGCGCTGAGCGCGCGGGCAATGGTGCGGGTAACGGGACGTTTCACTATCACAATAATAACCCTTACAAGAGCGGGGGATTATAAGTCAGCCGCAGCGCGGGTGCGAGCGCGAAATTGACACATCTGGTTACTTTTACCAGAGAAACTCACTGCGGTTTACGTTTCCCTGGATTACCGGCGTTTGGCTGGCGAAATATTGAACGCTTTTACCGCCCGCGCAGCCTGGTTTGCACTGGCTCGCCGATACTTTGACGCGTAACCCTTTTCCCGCACGACAACAGGAGCACCTCATGAAGATACGTTATGCCGTAATGACTGCTGCACTGCTTGCCAGCGCATCGTTTACTACCTTTGCCGCCTCGCCGTTGAGCGAGGCACAAACCCAGGACCTGCAAAGCAGCGGCACCGTTTCGGTGAGCGGCGTGCGCGGTTCGCTGGATGACGCCACCCGTCAGCTGTCGCAAAAAGCGGAAGAGATGGGCGCCAGCCACTATCGCGTCATTGGCATGCAGAATCCAGGCGATTCCAGCATGTGGAGCGGCAGCGCCGAGATTTACCGTTAATGCCCTTCATTATTCCCCTCTGGTAGTTTTTTCCTGTAGCCACCGATTACCGGCCACCCCACTGGCCGGTTTTTTTGTGCGTCGCGACGGATTATTACAAATCAACCCGTGCAGTCAGCCAGTATATTTTGCTTCGTTCATGCAGAACGGGTAGGATTCATCGCCGTAATTTCCCGGCTCGCCGCGCGGCATCGTTCCGCCGCTCAGGGGCCGGTTTTACCCCATTTCGCACTGCCCGGCGCAATCGATTGGTTACGCGGTGATTGATGGACAGGCAAACAGGTAACTCAATGAAAACAAG
Organism: Enterobacterales bacterium; assembly: GCA_039593635.1. Classification (GTDB taxonomy): domain Bacteria; phylum Pseudomonadota; class Gammaproteobacteria; order Enterobacterales; family Enterobacteriaceae; genus Enterobacter. The sequence continues at coordinate 35,844 of JBCNOW010000003.1, read as the reverse complement.
CAATAAAAGCGCAGCCGATCATCATGCTGCGAAACGTCGCTGGTTGAACTCCCACGAAGAGGGCTACCACAAAGCGATGGGCAACCGTCAGGTTCAAATGATCGCCATCGGCGGCGCTATCGGTACGGGTCTGTTTTTAGGTGCTGGCGCACGTCTGCAGATGGCGGGCCCGGCTCTCGCACTGGTCTATCTGGTGTGCGGGATCTTCTCCTTCTTCATTCTTCGCGCGCTGGGCGAACTGGTGCTGCATCGCCCTTCCAGCGGCAGCTTTGTCTCTTACGCCCGTGAATTCCTCGGCGAAAAAGCGGCCTACGTCGCCGGCTGGATGTACTTCGTCAACTGGGCGATGACCGGTATCGTCGATATCACCGCCGTTGCGCTGTACATGCACTACTGGGGCGCGTTTGGCGATGTGCCGCAGTGGGTCTTTGCGCTGGGCGCGCTGGCGATTGTCGGCACCATGAACATGATCGGCGTGAAGTGGTTCGCCGAGATGGAGTTCTGGTTTGCGCTGGTCAAAGTGCTGGCGATTGTGGTGTTCCTGGTGGTCGGTACGGTCTTCCTCGGCAGCGGTAAGCCGCTGGACGGCAATGCCACCGGCTTCCACCTGATAACCGATAACGGCGGATTCTTCCCGCACGGTCTGCTGCCTGCGCTGGTGCTGGTTCAGGGCGTGGTGTTTGCCTTTGCCTCTATCGAGCTGGTGGGTACCGCGGCGGGTGAATGTAAAGACCCGCAAACCATGGTGCCAAAAGCCATCAACAGCGTGATCTGGCGTATCGGTCTGTTCTACGTCGGCTCCGTGGTGCTGCTGGTTCTGCTGCTGCCGTGGAACGCCTATCAGGCCGGTCAGAGCCCGTTTGTGACCTTCTTCTCCAAGCTGGGCGTGCCTTACGTGGGCAGCATCATGAACATCGTGGTGCTGACGGCGGCGCTCTCCAGCCTGAACTCCGGCCTCTACTCCACCGGACGTATCCTGCGCTCCATGTCGATGGGCGGTTCCGCGCCGAAGTTCATGTCGAAGATGAGCAAGCAGCAGGTGCCGTACGCCGGCATTCTGGCGACGCTGGTGGTCTACGTCTTCGGCGTGTTCCTGAACTATCTGGTGCCGTCTCAGGTGTTCGAAATCGTGCTGAACGTGGCCGCGCTGGGGATTATCGCCTCCTGGGCCTTCATCGTGGTCTGCCAGATGCGTCTGCGCAAAGCCATTAAAGAAGGCAAAGCCGCTGACGTCAGCTTCAAGCTGCCGGGCGCGCCGGTCACCTCCTGGCTCACCCTGCTGTTCCTGTTCAGCGTGCTGGTGCTGATGGCGTTCGACTACCCGAACGGCACCTACACCATCGCCACCATTCCGCTGCTTGCCGTGCTGCTGATTGCTGGCTGGTTTGGCGTGCGTAAGCGCGTGCAGGCGGAAGCGATGAAAGAGCACGAGCATCATCATGACGATCAGGATGATGCGGCACCTAAACTGGCGGAAGACAACGCGCGTTAATCGCAGCGATGCTCACCTGCGGGGGCCAGTCGGCCCCCGTTTTTATTTCAATTCTCCTTCTCTTGATCCCGCATCGGGAATTACACCTTTCGGGTGATATAGCCCTTCATAACCTCAGGTTATTTTACGCACCATCTCTACATCCCCGCATTGAGGTGAGCCGATGGCGCTGTCGCGACGTGAACTCTTTACCGGGCAGCGCGTCATGCCTGCCGGCGGTATCGCGTTGCCGTGGTGGCGGGGAGAGAGCGGCTGTGACGGCTGCGCCCGCTGCGTACAAGCCTGCGAGAGCGGCATTATCCGCATCGCCGCTGGCGAAGCGCCGCAGCTCGACTTTCTGCAGGGCGAGTGCACCTTTTGCGCCGCCTGTGCCGACGTCTGCCCGCAGCCGCTGTTTCAGCCGCGCGACACTGAACCTTTTAGCCGGCGCATCCGCATCGACAGCCGCTGTATCGCTTTTCTTGGCGTTAACTGTCGCAGCTGCCAGGAGAGTTGTGAGCAGCAGGCGATCCGTTTTCGCCTGATGCCCAACGGCATCGGCCAGCCGGAAATCCTTCCGCAACACTGCACCGGCTGTGGCGCCTGTATCGCGCCGTGTCCGGTCTCAGCCACAGGACTGCATCATGACGAATAACGACAGCTGGCACGTATGTGGCCTGGTGATTCAGGCACGTCCGACCGCGATCGCGGCGGTGCGGCAGGCGCTACTGAACTTTGCCGACAGCGACATCGCGGCGGAAGATGCCGCACGCGGCACGCTGGCGCTAACGCTGGGCGCGGCCAACAGCGCCACGCTGCTGAGCAACATTGAAGCCACCCGCAACATCCCGGATGTGCTGGCGGTATCGCTGGTTTATCACCAGCAAGACGAAATTGAAGAACCCTGTAAGGAAGCATCATGAACCTGAGTCGTCGTGATTTTATGAAGGCCAATGCGGCGGCTGCTGCTGCAACGGCTGCCGGTCTCACCATTCCGACCGTGACCAAAGCGGCCACCAGCCTGGCGGAGCCGATTCGCTGGGAACAAGGCGCCCTGCCGCTTCTGCGGCACCGGCTGCAGCGTGATGGTCGCCACCCGCGACGGCCAGGTGGTGGCCACCCATGGCGACATCAAGGCGGAGGTCAACCGCGGGATCAACTGCGTGAAGGGCTACTTCCTGTCGAAGATCATGTACGGCAGCGACCGCCTGACCCGGCCGCTGCTGCGCATGAAGGACGGCAAGTTCGACAAGCAGGGCGAGTTCCAGCCGATCAGCTGGGAACAGGCCTTCGACATCATGGCCGAGAAGTTCAAGGCCGCGCTCAAGGCCAAGGGCCCGGAGTCGGTCGGCATGTTCGGCTCCGGCCAGTGGACGGTCTGGGAAGGCTACGCGGCGAACAAGCTGTTCAAGGCCGGCCTGCGCAGCAACAACATCGACCCCAACGCCCGCCACTGCATGGCCTCGGCGGTGATGGGCTTCATGCGCAGCTTCGGCATGGACGAGCCGATGGGCTGCTACGACGACATCGAGGCCACCGACAGCCTTCGTCCTCTGGGGCTCGAACATGGCCGAGATGCACCCGGTGCTCTGGTCGCGGGTCACCGACCGCCGGCTCAGCGCGCCGCAGGTCAAGGTCGCGGTGCTGTCCACCTTCGAGCACCGCAGCTTCGAGCTGGCCGACTTGCCCATGGTGTTCAAGCCGCAGACCGACCTGATCATCCTCAACTATATCGCCAACCACATCATCGAGAGCGGCGCGGTGAACCGCGACTTCGTCGAGCGCCACGTGCGCTTCGCCCATGGCGCCGAGGACATCGGCTACGGCCTGCGCCCGGACGACCCGCTGGAGAAGAAGGCGAAGAACGCCGACAAGGCCAACACCTGGAGCGATATCGACTTCAAGGCCTTCGCCGAGTTCGTCAAGCCCTATACCCTGGAGCGCACCGCGCGCGAAAGCGGCGTGCCGGCCGAGCGGCTGAAGGCCCTCGCCGAACTCTACGCCGACCCCAAGCGCAAGGTGGTGTCGTTCTGGACCATGGGCTTCAACCAGCACACCCGCGGGGTCTGGGCGAACAACCTGATCTACAACATCCACCTGCTCACCGGGAAGATCAGCGAACCGGGCAACAGCCCCTTCTCGCTCACCGGCCAGCCCTCGGCCTGCGGCACCGCGCGCGAGGTCGGCACCTTCTCCCACCGGCTCCCCGCCGACCTGGTGGTGACCAACCCGAAGCACCGGGAAACCGCGGAGAAGATCTGGAAGGTGCCGGCCGGCACCATCCAGGAGAAGGTCGGCTTCCACGCCGTGCAGCAGAGCCGGATGCTCAAGGACGGCGTGCTCAACGTCTACTGGACCCAGGTCAGCAACAACATGCAGGCCGGTCCCAACGTGATGCAGGAAGTGCTGCCCGGCTGGCGCAACCCGGACAACTTCGTGATCGTCTCCGACGTCTACCCCACCGTCTCGGCCCAGGCCGCCGACCTGATCCTGCCCAGCGCCATGTGGGTGGAGAAGGAAGGCGCCTACGGCAATGCCGAGCGCCGCACGCAGTTCTGGCACCAGTTGGTGAAGGCACCGGGCGAGGCGAAGTCCGACCTCTGGCAGCTGGTGGAGTTCTCCAAGCGCTTCACCACCGACGAGGTCTGGCCCGCGGAGCTGCTGGCGAAGGCCCCCGAGCTGAAGGGCAAGACCCTCTACGACGTGCTGTTCCGCAACGGCCAGGTCGACCGCTTCCCGGCCAGCGACCTGGCCAAGGGCTACGCCAACGACGAGGTCGACGCATTCGGCTTCTATATCCAGAAGGGTCTGTTCGAGGAGTACGCCAGCTTTGGCCGCGGCCACGGTCACGACCTCGCCCCCTTCGACGCCTACCACGAGGCGCGCGGCCTGCGCTGGCCGGTGGTGGACGGCAAGGAGACCCGCTGGCGCTACCGCGAGGGCTACGACCCCTACGTGAGCAAGGGCAGTGGCGTACAGTTCTACGGCTACCCGGACAAGAAGGCGATCATTGCCTTCGCCCTGCCCTACGAGCCGCCGGCCGAGGCGCCGGACCAGGAATACCCGTTCTGGCTCTCCACCGGCCGCGTGCTCGAACACTGGCACACCGGGACCATGACCGCGCGGGTGCCGGAGCTGTACAAGGCGGTGCCCGACGCGCTGGTGTACATGCACCCGGAGGATGCGCGCCACCTCAAGCTGCGCCGCGGCAGCGAGGCAAGGTGCGCGTGGTAGCAGCCGGCGCGGCGAGATCCGCGCGCGCGTCGAGACCCGCGGGCGCAACAAGCCGCCGCAGGGGCTGGTGTTCGTGCCGTTCTTCGATGCCAACAAGCTGATCAACAAGGTCACGCTGGACGCCACCGACCCGATTTCCAAGCAGACCGACTACAAGAAGTGCGCCGTTAAGCTGGTGAAAATCTGAGGCAGGATGCAATGAAACCTTTTATCACTCTTGTAACCGCCGCCGCCCTGATGCTGGGCGGCGTGGTGTACGCTAATAACGGCGTCGATCTCAATCAGTCACCGGAAGTGACGGCAACGCAGCAGGGCACCATTCATCAGCCCAAAGAGCAGAGCCGCAAGCCGCTGAACTATGTTAATCAGCCGCCGGTGATCCCGCACAGCGTGGAGGGCTACCAGGTGACGAAGAACGTGAACCGCTGCCTGCAGTGTCACGGCACCCAGAGCTATCTGACCACCGGCGCGCCGCGCGTCAGTCCGACGCACTTTACCGACCGCGACGGCGTGGTGAGCAGCACGGTATCGCCGCGTCGCTACTTCTGCCTGCAGTGTCACGTGCCGCAGACCGATGCCAAACCGGTGGTGGAAAACACCTTTAAGCCGGCTGACGGCTTTGGGCAGTGAGGTGACGATGAAACAGAAACTTTTACGTATCTGGCGCTGGTGGCGACGCCCCAGCCGTCTGGCGCTCGGCACGCTGCTGATTCTTGGCTTTGCTGGCGGCATCATCTTCTGGGGCGGTTTTAACACCGCGATGGAGATGACCAACCGCGAGCAGTTCTGTATTGGCTGTCACGAAATGCGCAACAACGTCTATCAGGAATATATGCAGACGGTGCATTACAACAACCGCAGCGGCGTGCGCGCCACCTGCCCGGATTGTCACGTGCCGCACGAGTGGGGGCCGAAGATGATTCGTAAGATCCAGGCGAGTAAAGAGGTGTACGCCAAGATCTTTGGCCTGATTGATACGCCACAGAAGTTTGAAGAGACGCGTATCGAGCTGGCGCAGAACGAGTGGCGCCGGATGAAGAACAACAATTCGCAGGAGTGTCGTAACTGTCACAACTTCGACTACATGGACTTCACCGCGCAGAAAACGGTCGCCGCCAAAATGCACAGCAAAGCGGTGCAGGACGGACAGACCTGTATCGACTGCCACAAAGGCATTGCCCACCATCTTCCGGATATGAAAGACCAGCCAAACGGTTTTTAATCGCGACCCTGGCCGCACCTGCCGGTGCGGTATCAGGGTTTTCGTGCCGACCGGTTGAGGCAGCCGCAAACCACACAACATTGTAGCGGCGCGATTTATCGCGCTAAGTTAATCACTGCACAGCTGCCCGGATGCGCAATGAATGGCGCCGCTACGATTCGTGCGGCATTTTATTTCTGCACCTTCATCCTGCACACATCGTAGCGGCGCAATTTATCACGCTAAGTTAATCACTGCACAGCTGCCCGGATGCGCAATAAATTGCGCCGCTACGATTCGTGCGGCATTTTATTTCTGCACCCTCATCCTGCACACATTGTAGCGGCGCGATTTATCGCGCTAAGTTAATCACTACACAGCTGCCCGGATGCGCAATAAATTGCGCCGCTACAATTCGTGCGGCATTTTATTTCTTCACCATCATCCTGCACACATCGTAGCGGCATTTTATTTCTGCACCATCATCCTGCGCACACTGTAGCGGCGCGATTTATCGCGCTAAGTTAATCACTGCACAGCTGCCCGGATGCGCAATAAATTGCGCCGCTACGATTCGTGCGGCATTTTATTTCTGCACCCTCATCCTGCGTACGTTGTAGCGGCGCGATTTATCGCGCTAAGTTAATCACTGCACAACTGCCCGGATGCGCAATAAATTGCGCCGCTACGATTCGTGCCATGAACGTTGAAAAGGCGTAATGCTCAACTGACAGCCTTACGCCATCGCAGGCAACCTGCTCCACAATTCAGATAGTTTTCCCTGCGGCTTCGGCCTATTATCTCAGGCTCCCTCAGCTACGCAGTGGAGCGGCTATGTCGTTAAAGATCAACATCATCAAAGATAAGTTGCTGTCTGATAATTATTTCATTCTGCGCAACTACACCTACGAACTCACCCGCAGTAACGGCGACGTGGTACGTCACAAACGTGAAGTCTACGATCGCGGCAACGGCGCCACCATCCTGCTCTACAACCGTGAAAAAAACAGCGTGGTACTGATTCGTCAGTTCCGCATCGCGACCTATGTTAATGACAACACCAGCGGTGAGCTGATTGAAACCTGCGCCGGACTGCTGGATAACGACACGCCGGAAGATTGCATCCGTAAAGAAGCGGTGGAAGAGACCGGCTATCAGGTTGGTAAGGTCGAAAAGCTGTTTGAGGCCTACATGTCGCCGGGCGGCGTGACCGAATTGCTGCACTTTTTCGCCGCTGAATACAGCGATGCGCAGCGCGCTAACGACGGCGGCGGCGTGGAAGATGAAGAGATCACCGTACTCGAGCTGCCGTTTCCCCAGGCGCTGGCGATGGTGAAAGAGGGCCGCATTCGCGACGGCAAAACCATTATGTTACTGCACTATGCTCAGCTGATGGGCTGGTTGCAGGCATAACCGCGGCGGTAATCGCAGGGCCGGCATGAATGCCGACTCTGCAGATGCCGGGGCGCAATGCATTGCGCCACTATGCCATGTGCGTTATTTCCGGGGCATTTAACGGCGTCACTTCACACTCCGGATGAGCCTGCATGCGCGCCAGCGCTTCGGCGTAGGAGGGCATGGAATTGGCCGCGCCGGAACGCTCTACGCACAGCGAGGCAAACGCCGCCGCAAACAGCGCCGCCTGCGGTAACGCATCGCCGGACGCCAGGCGCGCCGCCAGCGCGCCGTTGAAGGCATCGCCGGCGCCGGTGGTGTCGAGCGGCTGGGCAGGAAACAGCGGAATACGCAGCAGCTGCTCCGCGCTGGAGAGCAGGGCGCCCGCGGTGCCAAGCGTAATAATTACCTGACGCGCCCCCTTGCGGTGCAGCACTTCGGCGGCGCGCTGCGCGCTGGCAAAATCGGTCACTTTTACCCCGCTCAGCTGCATCGCTTCGGTGCTGTTGGGCGTTAACAGATCCACCTTAGCCAGCAGCGCATCGCTGACTTTCTGCCACGGTGCCGGATTCAGAATCACAAACGTGCCGCCGGCACGCGCGTTGTCGATCATGCGCTGAATGGCGCTGAGGTTGTTCTCCAGCTGCACCAGCAGAATATCGGCGGCAGCCACGGTGGGCTGACAGCGCGCCACTTCGGCCGCGGTCACGGTGGTATTTGCGCCGGGATAGACCGAAATCATGTTCTCGGCATCATCGCCTGCCACGTAAATCAGCGCGTTGCCGGTGGGTTTCTCTTTACAGGTGAACAGCGTAATGGCGTCGAAACCGGTCTTCTCCAGATGGCGGCGGGCAAACGTGCCAAAATCGTCATTACCCACCTTACCGATATAGTGCACGCGCGCCCCGGCGCGCAGCGCGGCGGTGGCCTGGTTGGCCCCTTTGCCGCCGGGCCCCATCATGCTGTTGTGCGCCGTGAGCGATTCGCCCGGCAGGGGGAAACGGTTCATCACCGCGACCACGTCGAGGTTGAACGAGCCAAACACACACACTTTTCCTTTCATTGCGCGCTCCTGAACAGCCGTTCTGCGGCGAGGCAGGCGCCGCGACAGCCGGTGTGATCGGTGGATTGACTGAAGATGATTTTCAAACCATCCCGCGTGGCCGGCGGCCGTAAATGCTGCTGGATCTGACTGCGCAGCTGCGCCAGCGGGAAATCAGCCATCGCCAGCACGCCACCGCCCAGAATCAGGTACTCCGGATCGAGAATGTTCATCTCGGTGGCGATCAGCTGCGCCAGCCGCTGCACAAACGCCTGCAGCGCCGGGTCAGAACCGTGATGGGTAAACAGCGCCGACATCGGCGTTTGCGCCGCATTGGCCTGCGCCCATTGGCTTAACCAGTGGCCGGAGGTCACGGTTTCCGCGCAGCCGTGGTTGCCGCACGGGCAGGGCAGCGCGTTACCGGCCACCGGCACGTGGCCGAGTTCACCGGCTCCGCCATGCTGACCATGATAGAAGCGGCCGTTGATCCACAGGCTGTTGCCCATGCCGGTGCCAGGATACAAACCTACCGCATTTTCCGGCAGCTGCTCCAGCTGCATTAGATCCCACAGCATCAGATGGTTAACGTCTTTATCCATCGCCACCGGCACGCCCAGTCGTTCACTCAGCAGCGCCGCTACCGGCTGATGATCGAGCGCCTGAATGAACGGCAGTGAAATCACCTGCTGGCGATCGCGGCTGAGAATACCCGGCAGGCCGAGCATCACACCGCTGACCGGCTGCTGCTCCAGCGTTTCCGCAATCAGCTGCCCAAGTGCGGCCAGCGCATCGGGCTGCTGCGCCCAGCTGGCGGTGGGCACTTTACGAAAGCTGCTCCAGATGCGGCCTGCCTCCATCAACTGCAGACGGGTGCCGGTGCCGCCAATGTCGATACCGAGCCAGCGTGTTGTCATGCCGACACCTGCGCCAGGCCCTGCGCTTCATCAATGCTCTCACGCATCATGTTCCACGCGGTGGCAAGGTCTTCGTGAATGTTAAACAGGCCGGAAGTACCGACAATCAGCACTTCGGCACCGGCACCGACCAGCGTGTTGTAGGTGCGCGTATTACAGGAACCGTCAATCTCAATCAGGTAGCGGTGGCCGTGCGCCTGTTTCAGCGCCTTCAGCTCCTGCACCTTCTGCACCATCTCCGGAATAAACGGCTGACCGGCATAGCCCGGGTCCACCGTCATCACGGTGATTTTATCCAGCAGATGAATGTAATGATGGATAAAGGAGACCGGCGTGGCCGGGTTGAGCACCACGCCCACTTTTTTGCCGTAGCTGCGAATCAGGTTAATCACGCGAAACGCATCACGATTGATGGTTTCAGCGTGCGGGCAAATGTAATCGGCACCGGCATTGGCCACCGCTTCAATAAAGTCGGTCGGCTCTTCCACCATCAGATGCACATCGATCGCCACCTGGGTATGCGGGCGGATCTGCTCAATAAAGAATGGCGACAGGGTGATGTTTTTAACGTAGTGACCGTCCATGATGTCGATGTGCAGGAAGTCAGCGCGGGAGTCCAGCACGGCCAGCTGGTGCTTGATCTCCATCAGATTCATACACATCAACGACGGGGAGACTTGAATACGCATCATACTTCCTTTTTTTCGGTCAGAGGATTAAGCGCCGCGGCCAGCTTGCTGAGCCTGACGGCACGGTGATCGTTAAAGCGCGCTTTGAGTTGTTTGAAGGCCAGCACCACCACCAGCACGGCACCCCACATCGCCAGACTGACGTGCTGGCTGATGTTCATCAGGTTGAAGCCGGTGGAGAGCACCTGCAGCGCAATCAGCGCCAGCACCACGCCGGTCACGCGGCCAAAACCGCCGTTGGGATCGGTGCCGCCGAGAATAATGGCCAGTACGGTCAGCAGCAGGTAGGCATCGCCGTAACCCATGCGCGCCGAGTTAAAGCGCGCCATCATGATCAGACCGGCCAGCACGCACAGCAGGCTTGAGATGACATACACCAGCATCACCATACGGTGGGTATTGATGCCGCTGAACCAGGTGGCGTTGATGTTGCTGCCGCCCATGTAGATGCATTTACCGGCGCGGGTTTTGCCGAGGAACAGCGCCAGCAGCGCGGCGGCAACCAGGAATACCCACAGCGGCAGCGGCATGCCCAGCAGCGTGTCTGAGCCGAGCGACTGCACCACCGGCGGCATACCGCTCACCGCCGCACCTTTGGTCAGCCAGATGCCGATGCCGTTGAGCGTCATCATGGTGGCCAGCGTCACCAGAATCGGGTGCGCGCCGATGCGCGTTACCATCACGCCGGTGATCACGCCAATCACGGCGGCAATCACCATCGCGCCGACGATAGCGATAAACAGCCACAGCAGCTGCTGACCGGTACCGGCATCAGCGGGCAGGGCGCTCATCAGGGTCCAGGCGATGAACAGCGCCGTCAGGTTGGCGGTGGCGATGATGGCGAGGTTCAGGCCGCCGCTGAGGATGGCGATAAACATAGCCAGCGTTAACAGGCCGAGCTCCGGCAGCTGAAACGCCATGCTCATAAAGGTCGAGTCGGTGAGAAAGCGGCCTGGCAGCATGACGCTGAAGGTGGCCAGCGCCAGCGCAATTAACAGCATCAGGCCGATGTTGGTGCCGTCCGGCCGCAGCGCAGAGAGAGATTTCATGGTGATGGCTCCTCCCGTCAGACGAAACTGACGTCGGTTTCTTTACGTTTTTTGTAGTGGGTGACGGCAATCGCCACCATAATCGTGCCGCCGACCACAATGTTCATGAAGTAGTTGGAGACGCCGATCAGATTGAGGCCGTTTTTCAGGATGGCGATCAGGAATACGCCCATCAGCGTGCCGCTGACCGTGCCTTTGCCGCCCATCAGGCTGGCACCGCCCAGCACCGTCGCAGCCAGCACATCCAGCTCACCGCCGACCAGCGCGTTCGGCACCACTTCACCCATGCGGTACACCTGCACCAGCCCGCCAATCGCCGCCATCGCTCCGAGCCAGCCGTAGGCAAACACGTGAATCAATCCCACGCGGATGCCAATACGCCGCGCCGATTCCGCATCGCCACCCACCGCATACAGCTGACGGCCCAGATTGGTTTTGTTGAGCAGCAGCGCGGTGAGGGCGGCAATCACCAGCATGATCGCCAGCGGTAAGCCAATCTGAAAACTGTTGCCCTGTACGCTAAACGGCAGCACGCTGCGCAGGGTGATCCACCAGTCCGGCAGCGAGTAGAGGCTTTTGCCGCCGGTAACCCACATCAGCAGACCAAACAGCAGCGACTGCATACTGATGGTGATGATGATCGACACCACACGCAGCGAGGTGATCAGCAGGGCATTGATCACGCCAAACAGCGTGCCACAGACGATAGCCAGCAGAATGCTGAGCAGCGCGTTATCAAACTGGAACTGCACAAACAGCGAGGCGATCAGGTATTGCACCACCGACGCCACGGCGGCGAAGGAGATATCGATACCGCCAGTCACCAGCACCACAAACAGGCCGAGGGCGAAAATGCCGGTAACGGCATAGCTTTCCGCCAGATCCAGCAGGTTCTGCACCGTCAGGAACTGATCGCTGGCCAGCGAGAAGAACACCATGAAAGCCAGCAGCACCCAGGCGAGCCAGCCCTGGCTGGAGTGCGGACGTAAACGAGAGAAATCAGGCATTAATCACCTCCGCCAGCTGTTCCTGCGCCACGGTATCGGGTTGGTATTCGGCATGGATGGTGCCGTCGCGGAAGTGCAGGATGCGGTCGCAGTTGTACCAGACCTCCGGCACTTCGTCGGAAATCAGGATGATCGACAGTCCCTCTTTCGCCAGCTCGTGGATCAGCTGATAGATGCTGGCCTTGGCGCCGACATCCACGCCGACGGTCGGCGAGTCGAGGATCAGAATGCGCGGCTGGGTCAGCACCCATTTCGCCAGCACGATTTTTTGCTGGTTGCCGCCGGACAGGGTAGAGATCGCCAGGTTGGGATCGGCCACGCGCACGCCGAGCTGCTGAATCCACTGCAGGATCAGCTTGTTCTTGCGGTATTCGTCGATCAGGTGGAAACGGTTTTGCAGCTTATCGAGGATCGGCAGCACCATGTTGTCGGCCACCGACTGCTGCTGCACCAGGCCGAGCGTCAGGCGATCTTCCGAAACGTAGCCGATGCCGGCTTTGATGGCGTCTTCGTGCCCGCGAAAACGCACCGGCTTGCTGTCGAGCCAGATTTTGCCGCTGTCCGGTTTGGTCATGCCAAACAGCGACAGCGCCAGTTCGGTGCGGCCGGAGCCGAGCAGGCCGCACAGGCCCAGCACTTCACCGGCGTAGAGTTTGAAATTGACGTCATGATACTGACCGGCGCGCGTCAGCTTCTCTACTTCGAGAATCGCCCGATCGGCGTTGCGCGTTGGCGCTTTTAACTGGTAGTCGAGCTTCAGGCCGGTCATCAGTTCGGTCAGGTGATGCGGCGTCATCTCTCTGGCTGGCCAGCAGCCCATCTTGCGGCCGTCGCGGATCACCGTCACGCGATCCGAAATCTCCAGCACTTCATCCAGCCGGTGACTGACAAACACCACGCAGATGTTTTTGTCTTTCAGATAGCGCACGGTGCGCAGCAGCTGATTGACCTCGGTACGCGTCAGCGACGCGGTGGGTTCGTCCATGATCACCAGTCGTGCATCGGCCACCAGCGCGCGGCAAATCGCCACCTGCTGGCGCTGGGCAATCGACAGCGCGGCGACTTTCTCATTCAGATCGAGATCGAATTTCAGCTCATCAATAATGCCGCGCGCGGTGTCGCGCAGCCGGGCCTGACGGTGCCAGCCGAGCAACCCGTTGAGGTTATGCTCAAAGGCGATGTTCTCCGCCACGCTCAAATTAGGAAACAGCGACAGATCCTGGTAAATCACCTGGATACCGAAGTCGCGCGCCTGACGGGTGGTCAGACGCGGGAAACTCTGGCCGTCGCCGAGGGTAATGCGGCTGCCACTGTCCGGGGCGTGCACCCCGGAAATGACTTTAATTAAGGTGCTCTTGCCACAGCCGTTGGTGCCAGCGAGACAGTGCACTTCGCCGGCCAGCAGGGTCAGCGAGATATCGCTCAGTGCGCGGTTGCCACCAAATGTTTTCGACAGGTTGTCGAGCGCAATCAGCGTCTGTGGAGTGACCTCTTGCATGTTACAGCCCCATTTTCACCAGTTTTGGCAGGTTCTCTTTATCGAGACTTTCGGTGTTGTTACCGAGAATGGTGTGCGTCGCCTCATCCACCTTCACTTTGCCCAGCCCTTCAATGGTCATGCCGTCGGTGATTGGCTCTTTCTTCTCCATCATGTCGGCGATACGCACAAATACTTCACCGGCGGTCTGCGGATTCCAGATATAACCGCCCTTGATAGCACCGCGCTGTACCAGTGACGCGCCCTGGCCCGGGCTGAAGGCACCGATGACGCACACCTGATCGATCTTGTTGCGGTTCATGACCGCGCGGCCGGCGCCAATCGGTCCCTGAGAACCAAAGGCCATAATGCCTTTCAGATCCGGGTATTTAGACATCAGCTCGTTGGTGGTGCGGATGGAGTCATCCAGCGATTCGCCGACGCCGAATTTGTCGGTCACCAGCTGCATCTTCGGATAGTGCTGTTTCTGGTAGTTGAGCGCGGCGTCGGTCCACTCCTGATGCAGTGGCACCGTCAGGCTGCCGACATACATGGCGTATTTGCCTTCTTCATGCATGCATTTTGCCAGTGCTTTCATATGGTTGATGCCGTGGGTCGGCGCATCGACCAGCTCGAAATCCCAGTTGGCGTCTTTCTGGCCGGGCGATTCGTGAGTAATCACCATGATCCCGGCTTCACGCGCGCGCTTCAGCACTGGCTCAAGCACTTTCGGGTCGTTTGGCACCACGCCGATGATATCGACCTTCTGCGCAATCAAATCTTCAATCGCGCGCACCTGCAGCGCCGGGTCAGCGGCGGTTGGCCCCACCATCCACGCGTCGATGCCGCGTTTTGCCGCTTCACTTTTGATGCCCGCTTCCATGGCGTTGAACCACGGAATACCGCCAATTTTTACCACGATGCCCATGCGGATTTTGTCAGCGGCCTGCGCGCCAGCGGCGGCAAACAGGGCAAGCAGAGAACAGGCGATAAGATGTTTTTTCATAAAGACTCCGGATTAATTTTTTATTAGCTGCATCGAATGGCTGCGTTGCGAGCAATCAATAATATTGACGCCGTTCCACGCCAGTTCTTGTTCCAGCTCTTTGTCTTTTAATTGGTCAGTGATGAGAAAATCCACATCGCGGTAATGACAAATACGCGCGAATGAGGGGCGCAGAAATTTACTGCCGTCCAGCAGCAGATGTTTTCTTTCTGCCGCTAACAACATTTGCTGTTTTAAATGTGCGTTGTTTTCGTTACCTTCGCGTAAATAACCGTCATTGCCCAAACTGCTGCAGGAAAAAAAGATCTTATTGATCTGAAATTCCCGTAGCGGCTGCTCTGCGACGACGCCGTGGAAATCTTCATAACGGTCAGAATATTCTCCACCCAGGCAGATGGTGCGGATACTGCCGCGCGCTGCAAGGGTCTGGACGATTCTGATAGAATTGGTTAACACCGTTAATTCAATATCCGGTAGCTGTCGTGCCAGATACCAGCAGGTGGTACTACTGTCGAGTAATAAACAATCACCGGGGCTGATAAAATCGAGTGCTCGTTTGGCTATCGCCATCTTGGCCTCGACGTTTTCATTCATGCGCTGGCGAAAAGATAATTCATACTCGTTAATACCGCGTGTATTTCCCTGAATGTTGGCGGCCTGTCGTTTGGCTGGTACTGCACCACCGTGACTGCGCTGTAATACGCCACGTTTCTCCAGCTGCGTTAAATCACGGCGAATGGTTTCCTGCGAAACCTGACACAGCGTGACTAATTCAGCGACAATGACCCGACCATTTAAATTAAGCTCGTCAATAATTCGCTGCTGTCTTTCAATCGGCAACATGACTTCCCTCCGATGGCTATAAATTACTGGATGCCGGAATGTGAAAATGTGGGCTGGGCACGAGTCCGCAGCGACCAACTGGCCCGGCGACATTAAGGTGATTTTCATAGGATTTTTTATGTAAATGAGATCTCTTTATTTCAAATTTGAGTGATCGCATTCACATAAATGCGCGTTATTACGCGAGGGAATGAGAGAGACCATGCACAGCGTTGACGCTCTGCCAGCACCATAGCATGACCGCTTATGACCGTTTGTGTGTATTTGACCGTTTTGTGAAGGGGGTAAAAATTGTCCGACGAATCCGATTGAGCAGAAATCAGCCGCACCGGATGATGGAGCTGTTACGCTATTCCACACAGATCGCCCATAAGGCGACGGCTTTTTCAGCAGTTAACTTCGCTTTTCAGGCCACTTCACAGTTTCGGCCTGATGACCGCGCATGCATTGCGCTATCATTTTCTTTCCAGGAATCGGGGATCGTTTTTTTTCATGTCGTATTGGATGAAGTCGCTGCTTTTATTGCCCTTTCTGCTGATTGCCAGCGTACAGGCCGAGCCGCTGCAAAAGTCGTTTTCTGACTGGCAGATCACCTGCAACAACGCGGCGTTCTGCGTGGCACGCAGTTTTCCTGGCGATAATGGCCTGGTGATGACGATTTCGCGTCACGCCGGGGTCAACGATCGGCCGCTGCTGCGCATTGATTACGGCAGCGCCTACAGCGGTGCATTGCCGGGCGCGGCGCTAAAAGACAACCTGCTGCTCGACCAGCGCCGCCTCAATCCGGACCTCAAACACTGGACGGTGGAGCCGCATCATCTGGCCACCAGCAACGCCATCGCCATCGACGAATTTCTCGCCCAGACGCTGGATGCCAGCAATTTACAGCTCACCTATAAAGCCAGCGCCAGTATTCCGCTGCGCGGTATGAAAGCGGCGCTGCTGCTGATGGATGACGTACAGGGGCGGGTTAACGGTGCCAGCGCCTGGGTAAAGCGCGGTGATCGCGTGCAGTGGGATGTGCCACCGCCGCCCTCAATTCCACAGCTGCCGGCACCAATGCCCGCACCCGCGCCGCTGACGCAGCAGGAAACCACCGGCCTGATCGATTACGGAACCTGGCGCATCAACACCGACAACTGCTCGCTCGATCCGCTGCGGCGGGAAGTCAGCGTCGCGCCACTCACCGACAGCAAAGCGCTGCTGCTGGTAAGCTGTGAAACCGGTGCCTACAACGTGATCGATCTGGCGTTTGAAGTCACACGCAGCCAGCCGTATGTATCGCGCGGCATCACGCTCAACCTGCCGTTTACCCCGCCGTCGCGCACTGATAATCAGCTGGAGCTGGTGAACGCCGAGTTCGATGCCAGTAACGGCCAGCTGTATACCTTCAGTAAAGGGCGCGGTCTGGGCGACTGCGGTGTGGCCACACGCTGGCAGTTTGATGGTAATGCCTTCGTGCTGGCGGAGTATGCGGAGGAGAAGACCTGTGATGCCTGGCATAGTAGTGATGACTGGCCCACCCTCTGGGTCACTCAGTAATCCCCGTCATCCTTCGCACTGCAGGGGCGTTGGCTGCGGCTGTTCACCCCGGTCACTTACCTGAGTAAGCTCCCGGGGATGTCCATCCTTGCCGCCTTCCTGCAGCACGAATGATTTAGGGGAGGGTTCGCGTGGTGGAAGGCAAGCGAGCTACTTGCCAAAGACTTAGCGAATGTTGCCGATCATCATCGGTGAGCCCGTCTGGTTGCCCACCAGCTCAGCCAGCATGTTGTTGACGCCATCGCTCATCGGGGTGAAACGGGTCAGCGGCGAGCGCGTCACCACCACAAATACGCCGACGTTGTGCTGTGGCACCATCGCCATGTAGGTGATGAAGCCGCCGCCGCCGCCGGTTTTCTGAATGATGCCCGGATGGCCCGCTTTCGGTGCCATGTAAACCCAGCCCATGCCCAGCGCGTCGGCGCGTCCTGGCACGTCCATGCCTTCCACTTTAGTCAGCTGGTCGCGGCGATAAATCAGCGTTTGCAGCCGATCGATCTGCGGCGTGCGGTGATTCACCGCCGAGTTGAGGAACTGCTGCATCCAGCGTCCCATATCGTCCGGCGTGGAATACACGCCGCCGCTGCCGATGGCTGCCAGCGTGTTATTGCACGGGCTGGCCCCTTTTTCGGCAATCATCAGGCGCTGACACTGGTCCGGTGACGGCGTGAAGGTGGTATCCTTCATGCCGAGCGGACGCGTCACCAGCTGCTGCAGCAGCGCCGGATAAGGCATACCGGCGGCTTTGGCCAGCGCGTCGCCCAGCAGATCGAAGGCGAGGTTGGAATAGGCTGCCTGCGTGCCTGGCGCGGCTTTTAGCTGCGCGCCACGCAGCCACTGCCAGCGATCCGCTTTGGTTGGCCAGACAAACACCGGACGATGCGGTTTGCCGCCCGGCTGCTCGCGCGGCAGGCTGCTGGTGTGGGTAGCGAGATTGATCAGCCGAATCGGCTGGCCGTTGTAAGTCGGTACCCGGGCGCCCGGCGGCGCGTATTTGCTCAGCGGATCGTCAAGGCGAATCTGGCCGCGCTCGGCCATCTTCACCATCACTTCGCTGGTCATCAGTTTGCTCAGCGAGGCGATACGGATCAGTGAGTCCTGCTGTGGGCGCACATTATTGCCGGGACGGGTTTCGCCAAAGCTGGCGAACACGCGCTGGTTACCGTCAATTGCCACCAGCGCCATGCCGGTCGCACCGCTGCCATAAAAGATGTGTTCGGCATAGCGATCGACAATCTGCGAGGCCAGCAGCGGATCGGGCGATACCTGCGCCGCGCTGGTAAAGGGCAGCACGGCAACCATTAAGACCAGTAAAAAAGGAGTACGTTTTTTCAACGGGAAAGCGTCCGCTATAGGAATCGGAGGAAAACCTATAGTAATCAGTTTGCGCAAAGCGGGAAGGGGGCGGGGCGGATTTTTTTCTGTATCAGGCTGTGAAATAAAACGGCCCTCTCCCGGCGGCGGGAAAGGGCCAGACACTCAGGCAGGCTTAAGCAGGGATTCGGCGTGGCTCACCACGTTCTCAACGGTAAAGCCAAAGTACGGGAACAGCTTGTCGGCTGGCGCCGATTCACCGTAGCCCGTCATGCCGACAATCGCTCCTTTCAGGCCGACATATTTGTACCAGTAGTCGGCAATACCGGCTTCAACCGCCACGCGCGCCGCTGACGTTGGACGGCAGCACCGATTCCCGATACGCCTCATCCTGGGCGTCAAAGATATCCGTTGAAGGCAGGGAAACCACGCGCACCGCGTGGCCTTCGGCGGTCAGTTTCTCCGCCGCTTTCACCGTGATTTCCACCTCGGAACCGGTGGCAATCAGGATCACATCCGGCTTGCCGCCGCTGTCTTTCAGGATGTAGCCGCCGCGGGCGATGTTTTTCACCTGCTCCGGGCGTGCGCTCGATCTGCGCCAGGTTCTGGCGCGACAGAATCAGCGCTGTCGGGCCGTTATGGCGCTCAACCGCCAGCTTCCAGCCCACCGCCGCTTCGACCTGATCGCACGGACGCCAGGTGCTGAAGTTTGGCGTTAAGCGCAGGCTCGCCAGCTGTTCAACCGCCTGGTGCGTCGGGCCATCTTCCCCCAGACCGATGGAGTCGTGGGTGTAGACCATAATCTGCCGGGCTTTCATCAGCGCGGCCATGCGCGCCGCGTTACGGGCGTATTCGACGAACATCAGGAAGGTGGCGGTGTAGGGCACAAAGCCGCCGTGATGGGCGATGCCGTTGGCAATGGCGGTCATGCCGAACTCGCGCACGCCGTAGTGAATGTAGTTACCGGCAAGATCCTCTTTCAGCGATTTCGAGCCGGACCAGATGGTCAGGTTGCTGGGCGCCAGATCCGCCGAGCCGCCGAGCAGCTCCGGCAGGATTGGGCCAATCGCATTCAGGGTGTTTTGCGACGCCTTACGGGTGGCGATTTTCGCCGGGTTGGACTGCAGATTTTCAATCAGCGCCTGGGTTTTCTCGTCCCAGTCCTCCGGCAGACCGCCGCTCATGCGGCGGGTAAACTCGGCCGCCAGCTCCGGGTGCGCTTTTTTGTAGGCGGCAAATTTCTCGTTCCAGGCGTGCTGGCTTTTCACCCGCTTCACGGGCATCCCAGGCTCTGTAGATCTCTTTCGGGATTTCGAACGGCGGGATATTTCCAGCCCAGCTTTTGGCGGGTCAGCGCCACTTCTTCTTCACCCAGCGCCGCGCCGTGCGCCTCCTCTTTGCCCGCTTTGTTCGGCGAGCCAAAGCCGATCACCGTGCGGCAGATAATCAGCGACGGTTTGTCCTTCACGCTCTGCGCTTCCTGAATCGCTTTTTTCACCGCCTCCGGATCGTGGCCGTCGATCTCGTGCACCACGTGCCAGTGATAGGCCTCAAAGCGTTTCTGCCGTGTCGTCGGTAAACCAGCCTTCGGTTTCCCCGTCGATGGAGATGCCGTTGTGGTCGTAGAAGCCAATCAGCTTGCCCAGCCCCAGCGTGCCCGCCAGCGAACAGACCTCGTGGGAGATCCCTTCCATCAGGCAGCCGTCACCCATAAAGACATAGGTGTAGTGATCGACGATCTCATGGCCCGGCTGGTTAAACTGCGCCGCCAGCGTGCGCTCGGCAATCGCCAGCCCGACGGCGTTCGCCAGCCCCTGGCCCAGCGGGCCGGTGGTGGTTTCCACGCCCGGCGTATAGCCAATCTCCGGGTGGCCCGGCGTTTTTGAGTGCAGCTGGCGGAAGTTTTTCAGCTCTTCCAGCGGCAGATCGTAGCCGGACAGGTGCAGCAGGCTGTAGAGCAGCATCGAGGCGTGGCCGTTGGAGAGAATAAAACGGTCGCGGTCGTACCAGGTGGGGTCGGTCGGGTTGTGCTTCAGAAAGTCGTTCCACAGCACTTCGGCAATATCGGCCATGCCCATCGGCGCGCCAGGGTGGCCGGAATTGGCTTTCTGCACGGCATCCATGCTGAGGGCGCGAATGGCGTTGGCGAGCTCTTTACGGGACATAGTTCACTCCGTGGCAAGGTTAAAGTTTGGCGGCCAGAAGATCTTCAAGTTTGCGCTGGTCGACGGCGAACTGGCGGATGCCGTCGGCCAGTTTTTCCACGGCCATTGGGTCCTGATTGTGCTCCCAGCGGAACTCCGCTTCGGTCATGGCTTTCGGTTTTGGCAGTACGGTAGAGGTCGGCACCAGCTTGCGGATCACCGTCTCGTCGCTCTCCTGCAGCTTTTTCAGCAGGTCAGGGGAGATGGTCAGGCGGTCGCAGCCTGCCAGCGCCAGGATCTGCTCGGTGCGGCGGAAGCTGGCGCCCATGACGATGGTTTCGTAGCGGTGCTGTTTGTAGTAGTCGTAAATATTACGCACCGATTTCACGCCCGGGTCTTCCTCCACCACGTACGGATCCATCGGCTGTTTCGCCTGATGTACCAGTCGTAGATGCGGCCGACAAACGGCGAGATCAGGAACACGCCCGCTTCGGCACAGGCGCGCGCCTGGGCAAAGGAGAACAGCAGCGTCAGGTTGCAGTGGATCCCCTCTTTTTCCAGCACCTCCGCCGCGCGGATGCCTTCCCAGGTGGAGGCCAGCTTGATCAGAATGCGCGATTTGTCGATCCCCTGCTCCTCATACAGTTCGACCAGGCGGCGGGCTTTGTTGATGCTTTTTGCTTTATCGAAAGAGAGGCGGGCATCCACTTCGGTCGAAACGCGCCCCGGAATGCTTTTCAGAATTTCCGCACCAAAATTAACCGCCAGCTTGTCGCTGGCTTCCGCAACCTGCTTTGCTTCTCGTTTTCTGCCGCGCTGTTTTTGCCGTAGGCAATCGCGTCATCAATCAGATGGCTAAAAGTGGGCAAGCCCGGCCGCTTTGAGCAGCAGCGAAGGGTTAGTGGTCGCATCTTCCGGCTGGTAGTGGCGAATCGACTCGATATCGCCGCTGTCTGCCACCACGGTGGTGAATTGTTTGATGCCGTCTAGCTGGTTCATAAGAAAAATAACTCCTTGAAAAGCAATAATGTGGGCAAAACAGGCACCCGGGCAGTCATCGTCTTAGGTGCACACTTAATCGGGAAAATCATGATGCAAGAGGACTTACACAAAAAAGCATAGCAGACGCCGGATGAAGAAAATGCGTTTTCTCTGATTGTGACGTCGGGGCGCGTTTCTGATAGTCAGGCCTGCCTGATCGGTTCAGCTCAGCGTTTTGCCATCCTTAAGCATAGCAGGCTGTCCCAAAGCCGCAGGCGAAGCCGTGGCAATCCGTGCCCTGGCGACTGTGCGTTCTTTGAGCGCCTTCACCCTCTTTTGCGCCGCGCGAATCCTATACGTGAACGCTACAGCCGTGCAAAAGGAATAACAAGATGGACGAGCAGTTGAAACAGAGTGCCCTCGATTTTCACGAGTTCCCTGTCCCCGGAAAAATTCAGGTTTCCCCAACCAAACCGCTGGCGACGCAGCGCGATCTGGCGCTGGCCTACTCGCCGGGCGTGGCGGCACCCTGTCTGGAAATCGAAAAAGATCCGCTGGCGGCCTACAAATACACCGCGCGCGGCAACCTGGTGGCCGTGATCTCTAACGGCACGGCGGTGCTGGGCCTGGGCAACATCGGCGCGCTGGCCGGTAAGCCGGTGATGGAAGGCAAGGGCGTGCTGTTCAAGAAATTCGCCGGTATCGACGTGTTCGATATCGAAGTGGACGAGCACGATCCGGATAAACTCATCGACGTGGTAGCCGCGCTGGAGCCGACCTTCGGCGGGATCAACCTGGAAGACATCAAAGCGCCGGAATGTTTCTACATCGAGCAGAAGCTGCGCGAGCGCATGAACATTCCCGTGTTCCATGACGACCAGCACGGCACGGCGATTATCAGCACCGCCGCCATTCTCAACGGCCTGCGCGTGGTCGAGAAAAACCTCTCCGACGTGCGCATGGTGGTTTCCGGCGCGGGCGCGGCGGCCATCGCCTGTATGAACCTGCTGGTGGCGCTGGGCATGCAGAAACACAACATTGTGGTCTGCGACTCAAAAGGGCGTGATCTACAAAGACCGCGAGCCGAACATGGCGGAAACCAAAGCGGCCTACGCGGTGGAAGACGACGGCAAGCGCACGCTTGAGGAGGTGATCGACGGCGCGGATATCTTCCTCGGCTGCTCCGGTCCGAAAGTGCTGACCCAGGAGATGGTGAAGAAGATGGCGCGGCCGCCGCCAATGATCCTGGCGCTGGCGAACCCGGAGCCGGAAATCCTGCCGCCGCTGGCGAAAGCGGTGCGTCCGGATGCCATTATCTGTACCGGCCGCTCGGACTACCCGAACCAGGTCAACAACGTGCTCTGCTTCCCGTTCATCTTCCGCGGCGCGCTGGACGTGGGCGCGACGGCGATCAACGAAGAGATGAAGCTGGCGGCGGTGCACGCCATCGCCGAGCTGGCCCACGCCGAGCAGAGCGAAGTGGTGGCCTCCGCGTACGGCGATCAGGATCTGAGCTTTGGCCCGGACTACCTCATTCCAAAACCGTTCGACCCGCGTCTGATTGTCAAAATCGCGCCCGCCGTCGCCAAAGCGGCGATGGATTCCGGCGTGGCGACGCGACCGATTGCTGATTTCGACGCCTACGTCGATAAGCTCACCGAGTTTGTCTACAAAACCAACCTGTTCATGAAGCCGATCTTCTCCCAGGCCCGCGCAAAGCGCCGAAGCGCGTGGTGCTGGCGGAAGGCGAAGAGGCGCGCGTGCTGCACGCCACCCAGGAGCTGATCACGCTGGGGCTGGCGAAGCCGATCCTGATCGGCCGTCCGAGCGTGATTGAGATGCGTATCCAGAAGCTGGGCCTGCAGATCAAGCCGGGCGTCGGATTTTGAGATCGTGAACAACGAATCCGATCCGCGCTTTAAAGAGTACTGGAGCGAATACTACGCGATCATGAAGCGTCGGGGGATCACGCAGGAGCAGGCGCAGCGCGCCGTGATCAGCAACACCACGGTGATCGGCGCGATCATGGTCCATCGCGGCGAGGCGGATGCGCTGATTTGCGGCACCATCGGCGACTACCACGAGCACTTACAGCGTGGTGCAGGAGATCTTCGGCTATCGCGACGGCGTCCACACCGCCGGGGCGATGAACGCGCTGCTGCTGCCGAGCGGCAACACCTTTATTGCCGATACCTACGTCAACGACGATCCCACCCCGGACGAGCTGGCGGAGATCACCGTGATGGCGGCGGAAACCGTGCGGCGCTTTGGTATCGAACCGAAGGTGGCGCTGCTGTCGCACTCTAACTTCGGCTCGTCCAAATCGGCGGCGGCGTGCAAAATGCGCGAGACGCTGGCGCTGGTGCGCGAGCGCGCGCCGGAGCTGATGATTGACGGGGAGATGCACGGCGATGCGGCGCTGGTGGAGAGTATCCGTAACGAACGGATGCCGGACAGCCCGCTGAAAGGGTCGGCGAATATCCTGATTATGCCGAACGTGGAAGCGGCGCGTATCAGCTACAACCTGCTGCGCGTCTCCAGCTCTGAAGGGGTGACCGTAGGGCCGGTGCTGATGGGCGTGGCGAAACCGGTGCATGTGTTAACGCCGATTGCCTCCGTGCGCCGCATCGTGAACATGGTGGCGCTGGCGGTGGTGGAGGCGCAGACGCAGCCGCTGTAAGCGGCAAGCTGGCCTGATACCCGGTCGCCCTGAAGGGCGACCCTACGGGAGCGCGTTTTATCGGGTTATTCCGTAAGGTGAGCATGAATGCGCACCTGACTTATTTTTCCAGCCCCAGCCAATCCCGAACCTGAATAAACTCGCTGAGGGCCGCTTCCGGGCTGCCTTCGGCGGGTTGATAGTCAGTACTCCCAGCGCACCAGCGGCGGCATCGACATCAGAATCGACTCGGTGCGCCCGCCGGTCTGCAGGCCGAACAGCGTTCCGCGATCCCACACCAGGTTGAACTCCACGTAGCGCCCGCGGCGGTAAAGCTGGAACTCACGCTCGCGCACGCCGTAGTCGGTGTTTTTACGGCGTTCGACGATGGGCAGATAGGCATCGGATAAAGCCTTCGCCCACCGCGCGCATAAAGCTGAACGCGGTGTCAAAATCCGGCGTGTTCAGATCGTCAAAGAACAGCCCGCCGATGCCGCGCTGCTCGTCGCGGTGCTTCAGGTAAAAG
Organism: Enterobacterales bacterium; assembly: GCA_039593635.1. GTDB lineage: Bacteria > Pseudomonadota > Gammaproteobacteria > Enterobacterales > Enterobacteriaceae > Enterobacter. The sequence goes on along the minus strand of JBCNOW010000003.1, from coordinate 11,350 downwards.
TAGTCGTCGCACCACTTTTTGTAGCGCGGATAGACGTCTTCGCCAAACGGCAGGCAAAGATCGCGCGCGGTGGTGTGCCAGTGCACGGCATCCTCTTCGAAACCGTAGTAGGGGGTGAGGTCGAAACCGCCGCCAAACCACCAGACCGGATCGGCCCCCGGCTTTTCCGCAATGAAAAAACGCACGTTGGCGTGGCTGGTCGGCACAAACGGGTTATGCGGGTGCACCACCAGCGAAACGCCCATCGCTTCGAAGCTGCGGCCCGCCAGCTCAGGGCGATGCGCGGTGGCGGAGGCGGGCATCGCATCGCCGTGAACGTGGGAGAAATTGACCCCCGCCTGTTCAAAAATACCGCCGTTTCGCAGCACGCGGCTGCGCCCGCCGCCGCCGGCCGCGCGCTGCCAGGTATCTTCCTGAAATTCACCGCCGTCTGCGGCGGCCAGTTTCTGGCAAATCTCATCCTGCAGCTGCAGCAGGAAGGTTTTGACGCGCGAAATATCGGGATTGCTCATGGCTCACTCATCAACGTTTCCCGCGAGTCTAGCACAACGCTTTTTGGCCTGGTGATTATCGAACCAGTTAAAGTAACTGATAATGCCGGAGGCGATGGCGCTGGCGATCTTCTGGCGAAACGCCGTGGTGCCGAGCAGCTGTTCTTCCTCCGGGTTGGTAATAAAGGAGGTTTCCACCAGCACGGACGGGATGGACGGGGATTTTAGCACCACAAACGCCGCCTGCTCGGTGTTTTGGCTGTGCAGGCGGTGCACCGGCTTAATCTGCTTGAGGATATGCGAGCCGAGCGTCAGGCTGTTTTTGATGGTGTCCGTTTGCACCAGATCGAACAGCACCTGCTGAAGGTGGATTATCGGGTTTTTCCGTGCCCGCCGCGCCGCCCACTTCATCCGCGCGGTTTTCACGGTCCGACAGGTATTTCGCCATGGCGCTACTGGCACCACGGTTGGAGAGGGCAAACACCGACGCACCGGCGGCGGACGGGTTGGTAAAGCCGTCGGCGTGAATCGACATAAACAGATCGGCGCCGTGCTGGTGGGCAATCTCGACGCGGTCGTACAGCGGAATGAACGTGTCGCCCGTGCGCGTCAGGCGGGCGTCAATGCCGTTGCTGCGTAAAATCGATCGCACATTTTTGGCAATCGCCAGCACGACGTGTTTCTCTTTCGAGCCGTTTTTGACCAATCGCGCCGGTATCAATGCCGCCGTGACCGGGATCGAGCATCACCATGCGCTTGCCGCTGGTGGCCGGTTTCGGCGGTGTATGGCGTGCGCTGACGGGCACTGCCGCGCGCGTTTTTTGCCTGCGCCTGGACCGCGCGCGGCGACGTTAAGGACCGCCAGCGCCAGGCCTTGAGAGATCACCTGACGACGCGATGGTGAGGCGCCTTTAATGGTTTGAATCTTGTTCATTAACATGTCGGCCTGAATACTAAAAAAAGGGGTCCTGGTGTTATATCGTATCGCGGTTCAGCGTTACGACAGTCCATATTGAGAATTGTTTTACTTTTCATTTCAATACGTGACAAAGTGACATTATGCCAAATTTTTCAGCCGTTGCGCCCTGCGAGGGTTGCGCCTGGCAAAGAATGCCCCGTTCGCCATAATCACTGTTTTTAAACCCGAAAAGGCGGTCAATACCATGGAGATACGCGTTTTTCGCCAGGAAGATTTCGAAGAGGTGATCACCCTTTGGGAGCGCTGCGATCTGCTGCGTCCGTGGAACGATCCGGAAATGGATATCGAACGTAAGCTGAATCACGACGGTAGCCTGTTTCTGGTGGCGGAAGTGAACGGCGAGGTCGTGGGTACGGTGATGGGCGGCTACGATGGCCATCGCGGCTCGGCCTATTATCTGGGCGTGCACCCGGAATACCGGGCGCGGGGCATCGCCAACGCGCTGCTTAACCGGCTGGAGAAGAAGCTGATCGCCCGCGGCTGTCCGAAAATTCAGATGATGGTGCGGGAAGATAACGATCAGGTGGTGGCTTTCTACGAGAAGCTGGATTACGAGCCGGTCGACTCACTGCTGCTGGGCAAACGCCTGATTGAAGACCGCGAATACTGATTCCACGCGTTGCGCGGCCGGGTTTCTGCCCGCCATGCAGCACCGCGAATAAACTTTTTGCCGGTTTGCGACTCCAACAGGCACGCCAGTCGGCACAAAAGAAAGGAGTTTGCATGAAAGTTGTTCGTCCCGCCCTGCTGGTCAGCGCCCTGGTGCTGGCCGGTTGCGCCAGTTCCGGTTCCTCTTCCCCTGCCAGCACCAGCGCAAAGTCAATTTTTTCAAACCCCCACACCAAAAAAGAAATAAAAAAAAAAAGAAGTTTAAAAAAAATCGCTTTTTATTTTATCGCTCTCCCGCTGGCGTTGACCGGCTGGTACAATCCGCTCAGCTATCACTGGTCGGCGCTCAATCCGTGGAGCTGGTTTGGCAGTTCGCTCACCGTCACCGAGCAGGGCGTCGCCGGGCTGAATAGCAACACGGCAATGTCGGAGTCCGCCATTAGCGCCGCGCTGAACAATGATTATCAGCTGCGTCAGGGCATGCGCACGCAGAACGGGCAGGTGGTGGATTTCTGGCAGGCGCTGGATGACGGTAAGGTTAAGCTGGTGATCAATGGCCAGCGCAACGTCGAGCGCATTGAAGTGCTCGATAGCGATGCGCGCAGCGCCGACGGCAGTAAAATCGGTGATGCGTTCAGCGATAAATTCAGCAAAGCGTTTGATAATTGCAAAATGGTTGCCGGGCTGGATGTGCGCGATGTTGAGTGCCGCGCGCCGGGTAGTCAGCATATCGCCTATATCTACAGCGGCGAGTGGCACGGTCCGACCGGGCTGATGCCGTCGGATGATACGTTAAAAAGCTGGAAAATCAGTAAGATCGTCTGGCAGCGTTAACTGGCGAAAAAATTGCGTTAACGCATCTTCTGCGCAGGGCTTTCCGGTATGATACCGGCGAAAAAACGCCGTTAACTTTTATGCCGGAGAGCATTGTCATGTCTCAGTTTCAGAGCGGGATCCTGCTGGAGCACCGCCGTTTCGCCATTTGGCTGGAAGCCCGCGCCACCGGCGACCTCGCTGCGCTGCGTCAGGGTTGCCACGCCTTTCTGCAACAGCTGGCTGCGCTACAGCAGCAATTCCCGGACGCCGGTCTCGGTGCGGTCATCGCCTTTGGTGATGCGCTGTGGCGCGATCTGCAGGGCACCGACTCAGCTCCCGAACTCAAAGCTTTCACGCCGCTCGGCAAAGGTCTGGCACCGGCGACCCAGTACGATGTGCTGATCCATATTCTCTCCCTGCGTCACGACGTGAACTTCTCCGTGGCGCAGGCGGCGGTGGCGGCCTTTGGCGACAGCATTGAGGTGCAGGAAGAGGTGCACGGCTTCCGCTGGGTGGAAGAGCGCGATCTGAGCGGCTTTGTTGACGGCACCGAAAACCCGGCGGGCGAAGAGGTTCGTCGCGACGTGGCGGTCATTAAAGACGGCGTGGACGCGGGCGGCAGCTATGTGTTCGTCCAGCGCTGGGAGCACAACCTCAAGCAGCTTAACCGCATGAGCGTGCACGACCAGGAGATGATGATTGGCCGTACCAAAGAGGCCAACGAAGAGATCGACGGCGATGAGCGTCCGGTGACCTCGCACCTGAGCCGCGTAGACCTCAAAGAGGACGGTAAAGGGCTGAAGATTGTTCGCCAGAGCCTGCCGTACGGCACCGCAAGCGGCACGCACGGCCTCTACTTCTGCGCATACTGTGCGCGTCTGTACAACATTGAGCAGCAGCTGCTGAGCATGTTCGGCGATACCGACGGCAAGCGCGACGCCATGCTGCGCTTCACCAAACCGGTGACCGGCGGCTACTACTTTGCGCCGTCCGTTGAGCGTCTGCTGGCGCTGTCACGTTAATCCATCGCGTTTTACCGGTGCGCCGCCGTGCGCACCACATCCCCGCTTGACGCGGCTCAGTTAATCCCGCCCTGCGCATAAACTCTGCCGCTGGCTTATTCCCTTTTCTGCTTGTAAATCACCAAACGGTATATAAAACCGTTACTCCTTTCATCCCCGTTATAAATATTATGACTATAAGATAGTCATCACATTTATAAGGGTGCGCAATGGCCGTTACTGTACTGAAAAAAGGAACTCTGGCGCTGGCTGGTATACTGCTGGTGGCGCAGGCGCAGGCGACCGAGCTGCTGAACAGCTCGTATGACGTCTCCCGCGAGCTGTTTGCCGCCCTTAACCCACCGTTTGAACAGCAGTGGGCGAAAGACAATAACGGCGATAAGCTGACCATCAAACAGTCCCACGCCGGCTCGTCCAAACAGGCGCTGGCGATTCTGCAGGGGCTGAAAGCGGATGTCGTGACCTATAACCAGGTGACTGATGTGCAGATCCTGCACGACAAAGGCAAGCTGATCCCGGCGGACTGGCAGAGCCGTCTGCCGAACAACAGCTCGCCGTTCTACTCCACCATGGGCTTCCTGGTGCGCAAGGGCAATCCAAAGAATATCCACGACTGGAGCGACCTGGTGCGTTCCGATGACGTGAAGCTGATTTTCCCGAACCCGAAAACCTCCGGTAACGCCCGTTACACCTATTTGGCGGCGTGGGGCGCGGCGGACAAGGCTGACGGCAACGATAAAGCCAAAACCGAGCAGTTCATGACCCAGTTCCTGAAAAACGTCGAAGTGTTCGATACCGGCGGCCGCGGCGCGACCACCACCTTCGCCGAACGCGGTCTGGGTGATGTGCTGATCAGCTTTGAATCGGAAGTGAACAACATCCGCAAACAGTACGAAGCGCAGGGCTTCTGAGGTGGTTATCCCGAAAACCAACATCCTGGCCGAGTTCCCGGTGGCGTGGGTGGATAAAAACGTGCAGGCGAACGGCACGGAGAAAGCGGCAAAAGCCTATCTCAACTACCTGTACAGCCCGCAGGCGCAGACCATCATTACCGATTACTACTACCGCGTGAACAACCCGGACGTGATGAACAAACTGAAAGATAAATTCCCGCAGACCGCGCTGTTCCGCGTGGAAGACCATTTCGGCTCCTGGCCTGAGGTGATGAAAACGCACTTTGCCAGCGGCGGTGAGTTAGACAAATTGCTGGCGGCGGGGCGTAAGTAATGTTTGCAGTCTCGACAAAACGCGTGCTGCCGGGCTTTACCTTAAGCCTCGGGACCAGCCTGCTGTTCGTCTGCCTGATCCTGCTGTTGCCGCTCAGCGCGCTGGTGATGCAGCTGGCGCAGATGAGCTGGGCGCAGTACTGGGAGGTGGTCACCAACCCGCAGGTGGTGGCGGCCTATAAAGTGACGCTGCTGTCGGCGTTTGTGGCCTCCATTTTTAACGGCGTGTTTGGCCTGCTGATGGCGTGGATCTTAACCCGCTATCGCTTTCCGGGCCGCACGCTGCTGGATGCACTGATGGATCTGCCGTTTGCGCTGCCGACGGCGGTCGCCGGCTTAACGCTGGCGTCGCTCTTCTCCGTGAACGGGCTGTACGGCGAGTGGCTGGCGAAGTTTGATATCAAAGTGACCTATACCTGGCTTGGGATCGCGGTGGCGATGGCCTTTACCAGCATCCCGTTTGTGGTGCGTACCGTGCAGCCGGTGCTGGAAGAGTTGGGCCCGGAATATGAAGAAGCGGCGGAAACGCTGGGCGCCACGCGCTGGCAGAGCTTCCGTAAAGTGGTGCTGCCGGAGCTTTCTCCGGCGCTGATGGCGGGGGTCGCGCTGTCGTTTACCCGCAGCCTCGGCGAGTTCGGCGCGGTGATTTTTATCGCCGGGAACATCGCCTGGAAAACGGAAGTGACCTCGCTGATGATTTTTATCCGTTTGCAGGAGTTTGATTACCCGGCGGCGAGCGCGATTGCTTCGGTGATCCTCGCGGCCTCGCTGCTGCTGCTGTACTCGATTAACACTCTGCAAAGTCGCTTTGGTCGACGTGTGGTAGGTCACTGATGGCGGAAGTTACGCAATTGAAGCGATACGATGCGCCCCGCATCAACTGGGGAAAATGGTTTCTGATTGGCGTGGGCGTGCTGGTGTCCGCCCTCATTCTCGTCGTGCCGACGGTTTATATCTTCGTTCAGGCGTTCAGCAAGGGCCTGATGCCCGCGCTGGAGAACCTGGCGGACCCGGATATGCTGCATGCCATCTGGCTGACGGTGCTGATTGCGCTGATCACCGTGCCGGTGAACCTGGTGTTCGGTACGCTGCTGGCCTGGCTGGTGACGCGCTTTAACTTCCCGGGACGTCAGCTGCTGCTGACGCTGCTGGATATTCCGTTTGCCGTGTCGCCGGTGGTGGCGGGTCTGGTGTACCTGCTGTTTTACGGTTCCAACGGCCCGCTGGGCGGCTGGCTGGATGCGCATAACCTGCAGATCATGTTTGCCTGGCCGGGCATGGTGCTGGTGACCATCTTCGTGACCTGTCCGTTTGTGGTGCGCGAGCTGGTGCCGGTGATGTTAAGCCAGGGCAGCAACGAAGATGAAGCGGCGGTGCTGCTGGGCGCGTCTGGCTGGCAGATGTTCCGCCGCGTCACGCTGCCGAACATTCGCTGGGCGCTGCTTTACGGCGTGGTGCTGACCAACGCGCGCGCGATCGGTGAGTTCGGTGCGGTTTCGGTGGTCTCCGGCTCCATTCGCGGTGAAACCCTGTCGCTGCCGCTACAGATTGAACTGCTGCAGCAGGACTACAACACCATCGGCGCCTTTACCGCCGCAGCGTTGCTGACGCTGATGGCTATTTTGACCCTGTTTTTGAAGAGTGTGGTGCAGTGGCGTTTAGAAAATCAGGAAAAACGCCAGCATCAGGAGGGAAATCATGAGCATTGAGATTGCCAATATTAAGAAGTCTTTTGGTCGCACCCAGGTGCTGAATGATATCTCGCTGGATATCCCTTCCGGACAAATGGTGGCGCTGCTGGGGCCGTCCGGCTCCGGCAAAACCACGCTGCTGCGCATTATCGCCGGGCTGGAGCACCAGACCAGCGGGCATATCCGCTTCCACGGCACGGACGTGAGCCGCCTGCACGCCCGCGATCGTAAAGTCGGCTTTGTGTTTCAGCACTACGCGCTGTTCCGCCACATGACGGTGTTCGACAACATCGCCTTTGGCCTGACGGTGCTGCCGCGTCGCGAGCGGCCGGACGCGGCAACCATTAAGAGCGAAAGTGACCAAACTGCTGGAGATGGTGCAGCTGGCTCATCTGGCCGACCGCTTCCCGGCACAGCTTTCCGGCGGGCAGAAACAGCGCGTGGCGCTGGCGCGCGCGCTGGCGGTTGAGCCGCAAATTCTGCTGCTGGATGAACCCTTTGGCGCGCTGGATGCGCAGGTGCGTAAAGAGCTGCGCCGCTGGCTGCGTCAGCTGCATGAAGAGCTGAAATTCACCAGCGTCTTCGTGACCCACGACCAGGAAGAGGCGATGGAAGTGGCGGACCGCGTGGTGGTGATGAGCCAGGGCAACATTGAGCAGGTTGACGAGCCGGAACAGGTCTGGCGCGAACCGGCGACCCGCTTCGTGCTGGAGTTTATGGGCGAGGTGAACCGTCTGCAGGGCACCGTTCGCGGTGGGCAGTTCCACGTCGGCGCGCACCGCTGGCCGCTGGGCTACACCCCCGCGCATCAGGGGCCGGTGGATCTGTTCCTGCGCCCGTGGGAAGTGGACGTGTCAGCCGCCGAACCAGCCTGGATTCACCGCTGCCGGTGCAGGTGCTGGAAGCTAGCCCTAAAGGGCACTACACCCAACTGGTGGTACAGCCGCTGGGCTGGTATACCGAGCCGCTGACGGTGGTGTTTGCCGGCGATGAACAGCCGGCGCCGCACCGGGGAGAACGCCTGTTTGTCGGGCTGCAGCATGCCCGTATTTATCACGGCAAGCGAACGCATCGAGACGCGCGAGGATATTGCTCTGGCGGAGTCAGCCTGATAGGTTTTTGATCACGTCCTTCGCCCGGTGGCGGGACCTCTGCTTCCCGGGCCTACGATTTATTTGTACTCCTTTCGGCTGGAATGACACCGTGAATACACTCGAAAACACCATCGGCAACACGCCTCTGGTCAAGCTTCAGCGCATGGGGCCGGACAACGGCAGCGAAATCTGGGTCAAACTCGAAGGCAATAACCCGGCGGGGTCGGTGAAAGACCGCGCGGCGCTGTCGATGATTGTCCAGGCCGAAAAGCGCGGTGAAATTAAGCCCGGCGACGTGCTGATTGAGGCCACCAGCGGCAACACCGGCATCGCCCTGGCGATGATTGCGGCGCTGAAAGGCTACCGCATGAAGCTGCTGATGCCGGACAACATGAGCCAGGAGCGGCGCGCCGCGATGCGCGCCTACGGGGCCGAGCTGATTCTGGTGACCAAAGAGCAGGGGATGGAAGGGGCGCGCGACCTGGCGCTGGAAATGGCCGCAGCGCGGCGAAGGTAAGCTGCTCGATCAGTTCAACAACCCGGACAACCCGCTACGCCCACTACACCACCACCGGCCCGGAAATCTGGCAGCAAACCGACGGGCGCATCACCCATTTTGTCTCCAGCATGGGCACCACCGGCACCATTACCGGCGTGTCGCGTTTTCTGCGCGAGCAGGCGAAGGCGGTCACCATCGTCGGCCTGCAGCCGGAAGAGGGGAGCAGCATTCCCGGCATTCGCCGCTGGCCTGCGGAGTATATGCCCGGCATTTTTCGTGCGCAGCTGGTGGATCAGGTGCTGGATATTCACCAGCGCGAGGCGGAAAATACCATGCGTGAGCTGGCGGTGCGCGAAGGCATCTTCTGCGGCGTCAGTTCGGGCGGCGCGGTAGCGGGCGCGATTGCGGGTGGCGCAGGCAAACCCGGGTGCCGTAGTGGTGGTCGCGATTATCTGCGATCGCGGCGATCGCTATCTGTCTACCGGCGTCTTTCACCGCTAGTTCCCCCCGCCTGTTTCGGCCGGCGCCCGGACGCGGCGACGGGCCATTGTCAAGTCCCAAGCAGCGACGCGGCACGAGGACGCGAAAACCGGCGCCCGCGGCACTCAGGACAAAATAGCGGCAATTTGGTACGAGAGAAAAAGATGAAAATCCTGCTTGTTGATGACGATGTTGAACTTGGCACCATGCTGAGCCAGTACCTGATTGCCGAAGGTTTTGAAACCCAGCTGGTGCTGACCGGCAGCGCCGGGATTGAAGGGGCGTTATCCGGACACTACACCGCGATGATTCTCGACATCATGCTGCCGGATATGAGCGGTATTGATGTGCTGCGTCAGGTGCGGCAGAACAGCCGCCTGCCGGTGATCATGCTGACGGCGAAGGGCGACAATATCGATCGCGTTATCGGCCTGGAGATGGGCGCGGATGACTACGTGCCCAAACCCTGCTATCCGCGCGAGCTGGTGGCGCGTCTGCGCGCGGTGCTGCGTCGCTTTGAAGATCAGGCACCGGTGCCGGATAAGAAAGAGGTCCTGCGCTGGGGCGATCTCAGCCTGAACCCGGCCACGCGTATCACGGAGTGGCAGGGCAAAGCTTTTGATCTCACCGCGTCGGAGTTCAATCTGCTGGATCTGCTGCTGCGCGCACCGGACCGCGTAGTGTCCAAAGATGAGCTGTCGGAGAAGGGGCTGGGCCGTCCGCGTGAAGCTTACGATCGCAGCGTGGACGTGCACATCAGCAATATCCGCCAGAAGCTGGCTGCGCTGACCGCAGACAGCGTGAATATTGAAACCGTGCGCAGCATTGGTTATCGCATTCGATGAAACACAGCTACCGTGGCCGCATGTTCTGGAAGATCCTGCTGGGCTTCTGGATTGTGTTTGTGATTATCAGCCAGCTGCTGTGGCTGGGCTTTACCTTGTCAGGAAACCGTCACGAGCCGCCGGAGATTGTGGCGGTGCGCCGTATCGTCAATCTGCAAATGGCTTCAGCGGTGTCGGTACTGGAGCGCGGCGGCCCCAGCTCGCTCGACGATATGATGGCCGACTGGGAGCCGAACGATCGTCAGTTTTTCTCGGTGATTCAGCACGCGAGACCGGCCACTACGCCGGAAAATGCGCCGCCGGAGACCTTTAATCAGCCGTTTCACGGGCCGTTTCCGCAGGTGATTGTGCGCTGGGTGAAGGGCGCTGACGGTAAAGAGTATGAACTGCGCTATGACGTAAAAAGGGCTGCGCGAAGACAGTTCAATGGGCGGCGGAGGCCCGCGTCGTATTCTGAATATCCCCGAGCCGATGTTTACCTTTGCCGGCGCGCTGGGGCTGCTGTTCAGTCTGCTGCTGGCGTGGAACCTGACGCGACCAATGCGTCAGCTGCGGGAGGGGTTTGCCCGCGTGTCGCGCGGTGATTTGTCGGTGCGGCTCTATCCGGTGATGCGCCGCCGCCATGATGAGCTGTCGATTGTGGCCCAGGATTTTGATGCGATGGTGGAGCGGCTGGATACGCTGGTGAAAGCGCGTGAAGAGCTGCTGCATGATATCTCCCACGAGCTGCGCTCCCCGCTGGCGCGCCTGCAGTTAGCCACCGGTCTGGCGCGTCAGACGCCGGAGTCGGTAGCCTCCTCACTGAATCGCATCGACGAGGAGGCGCGCCGTCTGGATAAGATGATCGGCGAACTGCTGACGCTGTCGCGCGCTGAACATGAGAGCATGCCTGGCGAGCAGTACTTTGACCTGACAGGCCTGCTGCATGCGGTGGTAACCGATGTGCGCTACGAAGCGCAGATCCCCGGTGTGCACGTAGATTTTCTGGTGGATGAGAACGCGGATTACACCGTGCGCGGTAATGCTGAGCTGATCCGCCGCGGCGTGGAGAATGTGCTGCGCAACGCGCTGCGTTTCTCGCATCAGGGGCAGCATATCAGCGTGCAGTTGCAGGCGGAGAATCAGTGGCTGGCGATTCGCGTGCGCGATCAGGGGCCGGGCGTGGATGATGAGAAGCTGTCGAGTATCTTCGATCCGTTCGTTCGGGTGAATTCGCCGCTGATGGGCAAAGGCTACGGGCTGGGGCTGTCAATTGTGCGCAAAGTGGTTCTGGCCCATCACGGCGAAGTTCAGGCGGTGAACCGTCCGGAAGGCGGGCTGGAAGTGACGCTGCGGCTGCCGCGCTGGAAGCAGGCGTAAATCATCACGTCAGGCGCAGGCGGTCAGGACGACCGGACAGATCGCAAAGACGGCATAAACCGTCCCTGGGCCTCGGCCCGCGCCATCCATGGCGCGGGACGCTTTGCTCCTCTGCCCGGTCGTCCTGCCCTCAAACAGGCACGGTGCGCTTTGCCAGAAGCGCTCGCCTGCAAATCATTCATCAGCGTGTGAAACAAACAAAAATGGCGCCCAGAAGGCGCCATTTTCACGCAATCAGC